>NZ_JAEKCN010000008.1:0-291860 GCF_016405455.1 Pseudomonas sp. MF7453
GCAGCAGGCGGCCATAGGCGTCGTAGCCAAACTCGACACTGTGGCCGAGGGCGTCAATCCGGCGGATTAGCCGGCCACTGTGGTCGTAACGCAGGCGGGTGATGCGCTGGGCCGGGTCGGTATAGGCAATGAGGTGGCCGGCGGCGTCAATATCGTAGCGGTCGATGCGGCCGTCCGGGCGCTGGCTTTCGATCAGGTAGCCGCGGGTGTCATACCGATAGTGGGTGTGTTCGCCACGGGCATTGATAGCTTCGCTGAGTTGGCCGCGCCGATTATAGCGGTAGTGGGTTTCGGCGTTGGAGCAGTCGCGGTAGCTGAGTAACTGTCCATGGGCGTTCCAGCGCAGGTATTTGTGCTTGTCCAGCGGGTCGAGGATGCATTGGACTTGGCCTTGGCTGTCGTAACGGTACTGGGTCTTTCGGCCGAGAGGATCTTGCTCCCACAGCAGATTGCCCTGGCTGTCATAACCGAAACGTTGAGTGCGCCCGGCGCCGTCGGTAATGCTCAGGGGTAACGCCCAGTGGCGGGTGTAACGGACCCGTTCGTAGCGGCCAAGTGGGTCGCGGGTTTCGATCAGGCGGCCGAGTTCGTCGTAGCCGTATTGCCACTCGCCGCCCTGCGGGTCAATGCTCTTGAGCAGTTGGCCGGCCAGTACATCGTCTTGCCAACAATGGCCCATGGGGTCGATGTGTTTGTAAATCTCGTAGAACGGCCCCCAGTAGTAATGGTCCTGGCGACCGAGGCTGTCGGTAACGCGGGTTTCGCCTTTTTCCAGGTCGTAATCGAAGCGGTAGTCTTCGCCATCACTGCCCCAATGGCGAATGACGCGCCACTCATGGTCAGGCAGAGGCTCCAGCAGCGGAGGGAAGTTGCAGAGGCTGCCATCTGCGCGCACTGATTGAGGACATTGCGCAGGAACTTCGAAACGTTGCCATTGATACTGTCGAGTCGCGCCACTGGGCAGGGTGTGGCTACCGAGGTAGCCATGCGCCGTGTAGGTGAAGCTACGCAAGACCTGGCCGGTGGCATCGAGCACCTCCTGCAGTTGGCCGCTTTGGGTATAGCGATAGCTGGCAAGGACTTCGGTGTGTTCGATCTGCGGATCATTGCCAAGCTTGATGTAGAGTCGTTCTACTTGGCTGACCCGCTTCGGGTGCTGCGTGTCATAGCTCAGTCGGATGGTGGTTCGGCTCAAACCGTCGCACACGTAGTGCAGCCGACCTGTCTGATCGTAGAGAAGCCCTACGGTATTCAGGTTGCGATCACCCAGCTTGATCAGGCGTGAGCGTTTCGGGTTGTGCGGGTCAGTCTGGAAGACTTGGTAGAGACCGGTGTAGATGTCCTCGACCACGGTCTGCCCGTCTTCAAGTTGAAAGAACGCTAACCCATCGAGAACGCTGACAAAGGCATCGTTCGCCTTTAGCCGACCCAGTTCCAGGCGGGTGCCTTCGTCATCGACATAGATCCACAACTCGCCGCCCTCGGTGTGGGGCACGCGCAGGATTTCCACTTCGTAGGGCACGCTCCAGCCCATGCCGAACAGGCCTTCGCTGCGCAGGTCATTGCTGTCATAACCTCTGGCCCATTCAATGGGAAGCAACCCCGGCAAGGTGAAGTCGTGATCCTCCGGTCCTCCCAGCACTTTGCTTCCGGTTGAAACAATCACCGGGCTGCCTTTGCACGGACGAATGCGTGGTAGCGGTTTGGGGCTGCCCTTTGGTCGCGGGCGAAGCTTGATTTTGCGCGAGATCAACATCCCCGCCACCATGCCGGTGAATTGCGCAATCTTGCTTTTGCCATTGCGGATATCCCGCACGGTCAGTGGCTCGCCACCTATGCGCACGTTGGGAGACACATTGGCATCGCTGTCGATGGTTGCATCGCACGTGGTCTTGTCGCCGGCTCGGGCGGCAGGCTGCCCGTTGATGAAGACCTTGCTGGACCCCTGCGCGATGTAGCCAATCGGCATGGGCGGATGGCGTTCGCAAGTGATCTCATCTTGGTCTGCCGGTTGTGTTCCCGGGGCTGCTGGCGTGGTGACCGGCGGGTTGAAGATGTCGTAGATCGCCATGCCCAGCCCGAGTACCGGCATGAGCATGGGCGCGGCGGACATCGCCATTGCGCCGATATTGTCCAGAAATGACGGTTCTGCCTGTTCTTCGGAAGCGTCCTCGCTGCCACCCTCTGAGCTGCGTCCAGCGGCCCGAGCAGCGGGTTTTCCGTTGACGTGGGTATTTTGCGAGCCGCTTTCAATCTTGCCGAAAGGTTCTGCCGGGAACACGCTGTTGGCGAGTGAATCACACCCATCGGTGATGGCTTCACCAATGCTCTTGTCGCCTATTGGAATCATGCTGGCACCGCCTACCAGTGCTCCAGCAATCACAGGGACAAGTACTGCCGCCGCACCGCCCATACCCACAACCGCGACAACAGTACCGGCGATAGCCGCCGCAACAAGAGCGGTAGCTGCGGCGTAGACAACCGCTTCTGCCAATGCGCTCATCAGCTCGGCAGCGAGTGGTGGGTGAAGGATCGCGTCTCCCTCCCTGGCGGCGTGTACGTTCTGCGCCATTGGTGTGTGCTCCTTGCTTAACGGGCGTGCAGGCAAATGGAATGAGTGACCTGATCAGGCAAAGTGCAGGCTGTCTTTGATCGCGCGCCAATGGCCGATGTCTGCTTCGCTAAGCGCGCTATGTTTGCTGTAATTCAGGACCAGCAGGCGTTGTTGCCCAGGCAGTTGGCAGGCCAACTGAAGCTGGTACATCGGCTTGTTTGCGTGCGTAAACTGGAGCACGGCTTCGCGACCTTCGACTGGCTTGTCTTTCCCAATAAAAACGGTTACTGGGTCAGTGCAGGTCAACGCAGCGAGCCGCTTGTGCAGCAAGTTCAGTTGAAACGCGTAAGCCTCATCCAAGGTCTGGTGCTCGGGCAGCGCACTGCGAGCGATGACCAAGGTCGTTTGCCGTTCGCGAAACTGGAGCATGTTCAGCGTGGTGTCTTCGGGCATCTCATCGCCGAGATCGACGTTGAGATCCTGAGTCAGGTATCTGGCCATTCAGGTGTTCCTTGTTTGGGGAAATGCAGGTCAGTGATCGGAGTCTCAGTCCTGCTGGAAGTGGCTGTTCGCTTGGTCTTGGAGCGCACTGGCAGCTCGCCCGTCAGCCGCAACGGCAGCGGTACCACCTTCCACATTGAGATCCAACATGCCGTCGGGGGTGTTGATTTGGCCGGACTTCAACCCGGTGATATTGAAGTTCTCGCAGGTGATATTCAGGGTGCCGTTGGCGTGCAATTCGATCACCGTCTTGCCGCATTTCAGGCGTAACGCGTTGCCCACTTCGACGGTGTATTCGTCGGCGACCGAGTCACTTTTGCTGCCGCCTACTTTCAACGTGTCGTTGGCCTTCACCACCCGCATGCGGGTACGGCCAACAGTGATGGTTTCGTCCTGGCCGACCTGGCTGCTTCGGTCGGCGCCAATGGATTGGGTCTGGTTGTTCTTGACGATGGTGTTCTGATCTTTCTGGGCATGGATAAACACTTCCTCCTGGCCCAGCTCATCCTCAAAGCGCAGCTCATTGAAACCTTCGCCCTTATGGGTGCGGCTCTTGATGGTCATCCGCGTCTTGTATTTAGGCAGCTCGTAGGGCGGCAGGTTGGTCTGTCTGTAGGCGGTCCCAGTGGCGATCGGCTGGTCAGGATCTCCGTCCAGGTGGCTGATCACTAACTCCTGACCTACACGCGGGATCGCGATGGAGCCCCAGGTCGCCCCGGCCCAGCCTTGGGTGACGCGGATCCAGCACGAGCTGTGGTCGTTGTTTTTGTCCGCACGATCCCACGGAAACTGCACCTTGACCCGGCCCCATTCATCGCAATAGATCTCTTCCCCCGGCGGGCCAACTACCGTGGCGATCTGCGGGCCATCGATGCAGGGTTTGGGGGGCAGCGGCGCTTTCCAGTCCGAGGTCCAGCGGATGGCGCTGGCTTTCAACGAGTAAGAGGTACCGAGGCCGCTGCCGAACGATTCTTCCTGCAAGCTGGTGTGCTGCTTGCCTTCGTGTTTTATGGCGATGGTGCGCCAGCGGTCGTTGAAGTCTTCGCGGGGATGATCGTTGAGGTCGAAGGCCAACCCCGGTTGCAGGCGTTCATCGTCGCCTTCGACATGGGCCAGTTTGGCGTCGTTGCGTAGCGCCGTTAGGCGCGTCTTGGTGAAGGGCTTGCCGGCAATGTCGCGTTTGTAGCGGCCGGGGTAGTCGTAGCGTTCGTAGTCCTTGTGCTGGTTTTTCAAGTCCTGGTCGCCGGTGGCGGTGTGCTGTTGGTCGTAGCGCGGGTGGGTGAAGGTGTAGTCGCGCTGCACCTGGCGTGCGGTGCGTACTTGCTCGGTGTAGTGGAAGCGGTTTAACGCTGGTTCCTTGGAGTCGCCACCTCCCATGGGCTGGTAGATCACCGGGCAGTCGGTGTGGGTGCCGATGGTGCCGAGACCGCCGACGCGGTCGGTGAGCACGAGGGTATGGCCGTCGGCGCGGTGTTCGAAGGTGTAGAGCAGGCCTTCTTCGGCGGCGAGGCGGGCGATGAAATCGAGGTCGGTTTCACCGGCCTGCACGCAGTATTCGCGGGGTTGGTGTTCGAAGCAGATTTCGCTGCGGATGTCGGTCAGTTTGTGCTCGGCCAGCATGCTGGTGATGATGTCTGGCACAGTCTGGGCCTGGAAGATGCGCCAGTTGGAGCGCAGATCGAAACGCTTCAGAGTCGGTTCGACCACGGCGGTGTAGCGGGTTCGGCGAAAACCGGTATCGCCCTGTTGGAACAGGCTGACCAGGCCATGGACGTAGCGTACCGGAGTGTCATCGCGCCAAATGGTGAACACGGCGGCCAGGTCGAGCATGCGGTAGAAGTCGATGGCCGGGTGGTGACTGACCAGTTCCAGTTCGAGTTTGAAGGGCTGGGACAAGCCTTCTTCAAGGGTGAACGAGACCACTTCGAAGGGATCGCCCCGCAGCGGTTCGAAGGTGTAACGCAGGTCACTTTGACGGGGCATGAGGGCATCCTTGTAATACGCCTGAGACAAGACGTAATCCTAGGAAGCTGTGATCTAGCACTTCAATGGTGCGGAGGAAATCGAGAGGTCTCTTACCCACGCAGCTACAAAGAGCTGTCAGACCTTTCTGTACTACTCAGAGTAAAGCCGTACAACTGTAGGCAAATCAATCGATAGCTTGAAGGTCCACGCCAGAGGTCAACTGTTGCGGTTTGGGCAATAGTTATTATCTTGTTACACTCTGTATCGCACCGCTCGCCTGCGTTACTTTGACGCACCGATGAGCGCGACGGCAAAGACAGCTGACCACTCACCCGAATTTCCCTCGACTTATTTCCAGGGCTCTACACTGGGAATCTGTCTTAAAGCCGCTGACTTCAGCGGCTTTTTTTTGCCGTGAAAAAAGGCCGGGCACACCCCACGACACTGGCCGTTCATGATCGACCAAAGGAGCTCCACCGGTGAAGAACTCGCTGACGTTCACCCCGTTATTCCTCGCAATCGCAGCAACGATCATCCCGTTTGCCCACGCGGCAGACGCCCCGCCCGCCGAAGGTTTCGTCGAGGGTTCACACCTCACGATCAACACCCGCAACTACTACATGAACCGCGACCGGCGCGACATCCACACCGATGACAGCAAGGAATGGGGCCAGGGCTTTATCGGCACCTTCGAATCCGGCTACACCCAGGGCACCGTCGGTTTCGGCCTGGACGTCAATGCCATGCTCGGCCTGAAGCTTGACGGCGGCGGTGGCACTGATGGCTCCAGCATACTTCCCTACGGCAGCGGCAACGGCAAGGCGCCGGGGTCGTTTTCTACCGCTGGCGGCACCTTGAAAATGCGTGCCTTCGACACTGAACTCAAGGCCGGCGACCTGTTCCTCAACAACCCGGTAATCGCCGGCGGCATGACGCGCATGTTGCCGCAGACGTTCCGGGGTGTAAGCCTGACCAACCACAGCTTTGACGGCTGGATGATCGAAGGTGGCCAGGCCAGCTTCACCAAGCTCTACAACCAGAGTGGCCATCGTCGCATCGGCACCAGCTACGGTGCCCTGCCGGCCAATGCCGACAGCCAGCACCTGGACTGGGCCGGCGTGTCGTTCAGCGGTATCGCCGGGCTGACCAGCAACCTGTACGCCTCCGAACTCAAGGACGTATGGCACCAGTACTACTACGACCTCGAATATACCTACGCCCTCAACGATCTGGTCAGCCTGACCCCCGGCCTGCATTACTACCACACCCAGGACACCGGCCAATCGCTGCTGGGCGATATCGACAACAACACCTACAGCCTGCATTTCACCGTAGGTGTGGGCAACCACAGCGTCACGGCCACCTACCAGCGGGTCAACGGCAACACCCCGTTCGATTACATCACCCAGGGCGACAGCGTGTACCTGGACAACTCCCAGCAGTACTCGGACTTCAACGGCCCCAACGAGCGCTCCTGGAAACTCAAGTACGCCTATGATTTCGCCGGCCTCGGCGTGCCTGGGCTGACGTCTGCCGTGTCGTACATCAGCGGCAAGACCGACCTGACCAAGGTCGACCCCAACAGCCGTGGCTACAGCAGTTGGTACAGCGCCGATGGCAAGGACGCCAAGCACTGGGAACGGGATATCGACGTGAAATATGTGGTGCAGGGCGGCAAGGCCAAGGACCTGGCGGTGCGCCTGCAATGGGCGACCAACCGCGGCAGCAACGGCTACTCGGCAGTGGATCGGGATGTGGATGAGTACCGTGTGATTGTGGATTACCCGATCAACGTGTTCTGAATACAGGTAGGAGCGAGCTTGCTCGCGAAAAACGTTAACGATAACGCGTGCTTCCTGAATAAACGCGGCGTCTGTGAGTTTTTCGCGAGCAAGCTCGCTCCTACAGCCATATTCAAGAGTTGCTACTACGCTAAGGGCATTCTCAACGCAGAAGTATTCCCGATGAGTTCAAGCCCTACCCGCCCCAACCGCCGCCCTGAGCGCCTGCTTATCCTGGGCAGCACGCTGACAGTGTTGCTGATCGTGGGCGTCGTCACGGCACTGCTGATTCGTGAACACGCCAATACCCTGCAGACGGCCAAGCGCACCGCCAACACCATCACTCAAATGATTGATGCTGACGTACTGCGTAACGTCGAGCTCTACGACCTGGGCCTCAAGGGTTTGATTAGCGCTACAGAGCGTACTGACCTTCAGGATGTTTCAGCGAGCATCCGCCATTTAATGCTGTTCGACCGCTCTGCTGCGGCGCCGTACAAGGGCGATGTCTTGTTGCTGGACCCCACCGGCGAGGTGCTTGCCGACTCCTCGCTGCTCACGCCCAAGACCGGCAACTTCGCTGATCGGGACTATTTTCAGGTTCACCGCAAGAATCCGGACGTGGGGTTGTACATCAGCCGTCCGTTCATGGCCCGCTGCGTGTGCGATGACCAATGGCGCATCGCTTTCAGCCGCCGCATTTCATCACCGGACGGGCGTTTCCTGGGGGTTGCCGTCGCGTCCATGCGTCTGTCGTACTTCCACCAGCTGTTCAACAGCCTGAATATCGGCAGCAACAGCACTATCAACCTGCTTAACCACCAAGGCATCCTGCTGGCACAAGAGCCTTTGCTGGAAGTGGACATCATCAACAAGGACCTGAGCCAACGTCCCAACGTCGCACGTATGCTGCGCGAACGGGACGGCAGCTTCCGAAGTATTTCCAGTGTCGATCATCAGGCACGACTTTACAGTTTTTCGAATGTGGGCAACTTGCCGCTGATCGTGGCGGTGGCCTTGTCCAGCGATGAAGTGTTCGCACCCTGGCGGCGTGCGGCGTGGTTGGTTAGCCTCGCGACCGGGGTGCTGTGCGTGGGCCTGCTGTGGCTGACCTGGGCGTTGAGCATGGAGCTGCGCCGTCGCCAGCACGTGGAACAGGTACTGTCAGAACTGGCAGCCACCGACGCCCTCACCGGGCTGGCCAACCGTCGTACGCTGGACGAACGCTTGCGGCTGGAATGGGACCGGGCACAACGCTCGACCGAGTCGTTGAGCGTGTTGATGATCGATGTGGACCACTTCAAGGCCTTCAACGACCGTCATGGTCACCAGGGCGGCGATGAGGCGTTGCGTACAGTCGCACAGGTGATCGCCAGCCATATCCGCCGCCCTGCCGACCTGGCGGCGCGTTACGGCGGTGAGGAATTCGCGGTAGTGCTGCCCAATACCGACGCCGAGGGGGCGTGGGTGATCGCCGAGTATATCCGCGAGGGGGTCCAGCACTTGCCGAGAGTGGCCGGGGACGAGCAACCGATCACCGTAAGCATCGGCCTGAGTAACTGGCAGAAGCACAGCCGTATTTCCCTTGAAGACCTGCTGCTCAAGGCTGACCAAGCGTTGTATCAGGCCAAGCACAGCGGCCGTAACCGGACAATGGATGTTTCAAAGACCTCAAACTGATGAGGTCAATTGTGGGGGCTTGCCTGCGATGGCAGTGTTGGATTCACTACCGCTATCGCAGCATAGGTATCTACACAACTCTGTAGCGCTCAACGGTAACCACGATGCGAAGCGAGTCGCCGTTGATCTTGATCTGCTTTTGATCTTGATCTCAGGCGCCCCGTTAAACCACGCTGGCCGAACGCAGGCTTGAATTCGTGGGTAACCCGGCAGGACGCCGGGTTAGCCGCCCCGCGCCATGGATGGCGCGTGGCGGCGGCCCACGGATTCAAGCCTGCGTTCGGGCACACCGAGCCTAGGCGAGGTGCCGAGTGGTGGGGCAAGAGCGTTTTGCTTACTTTTGCGCTTTTCAAAAGTGAGCCGCTGTCAGAGCGGAACCCTAGGTGGCCGTTACCGCAGGAATGGATATGTACACAATCCAACTGTGTTGACTGCGAGGCCGCCTTCGCGAGCAAGCCAGCTCCCACAGTTTGATTGCGGGGTGTCAGGTAGATTGGCGTCGGCTGGCAGGCCGCCATCGCAGGCAAGCCAGCTCCCACAGTTGGATCGCTGAGTGTCAGGTAGATTGGCGTGGGCTGGCAGGCCGTCATCACAGGCAAGCCAACTCCCACAGCTGGATCGTGGGGGGGCAGGCAGATTGGCGTCGGCTGGCAGGCCGTCTTCGCAGCGATGCGGCGACCCGACAAGCCAACTCCCACATTTGGATATTCGTCAGGCATAAAAAAAGGCCACCCGAAGGCAGCCTTTAAAAACTAAAGAAAGAGAGTTGTTACTTACACCGCCGCAACGGGACGCATGTAAGAGATCGGTGCGGTGCTGGCATCTTCGAAGGTCACGACTTCCCAAGCGTCTGTCTGCTCAATCAACTTGCGCAGCAGCTGGTTGTTAAGGGCGTGGCCCGACTTGAAGCCTTTGAACTCGCCTATCAGGCTATTGCCCAGCAGGTAAAGGTCACCGATTGCATCGAGGATCTTGTGCTTCACGAATTCGTCTTCATAGCGAAGGCCGTCTTCGTTCAGTACACCATCCGCGTCGACCACAATGGCGTTTTCAACGCTGCCGCCGAGTGCGAGGTTGTGCTTGCGCAGGTACTCGATGTCACTCATGAAACCAAAGGTACGGGCGCGGCTGACTTCTTTTACAAACGAAGTGCTGGAAAAATCCACGCTTGCACTTTGGGTGCGGTCACGGAATACCGGGTGATCGAAATCGATCTCAAAGCTCACTTTAAAGCCTTCGAACGGGACGAAGGTGGCGCGCTTGTCGCCGTCTTCTACTGTCACTTCCCGCAGAATGCGAATGAACTTCTTGGCTGCGTCCTGTTCTTCCAGGCCGGCAGATTGAATCAAGAATACGAAGGGTCCAGCGCTGCCATCCATGATCGGGACTTCGGACGCAGAGAGCTCGACGTAGGCGTTATCGATGCCCAGGCCAGCCATGGCCGAGAGCAAGTGCTCCACCGTGTCCACTTTGACGTCACCGTTGACCAGTGTGGTCGACATTGTGGTTTCGCCAACGTTTTCCGCGCGAGCAGGAATCTGCACCACAGGGTCCAGGTCGGCACGAACAAACACGATGCCGGTGTCGACAGGTGCGGGCTTGAGGGTCAGGTATACCTTCTCCCCGGAGTGCAGACCTACACCTGTGGCACGGATAATATTCTTCAGGGTGCGTTGTTTAATCATGGCTTGGACCGCTTCAGCGCAAATTGCGAACTGGTATCAACAAAGGCTGGCGATAATAACAGACCAGACCTTTGCTGAACACCAATCACCTTCATAGCCCTGATACATTCCATTAATCGGCCTGACGACGCAGGAATGCCGGGATGTCCAGGTAGTCCAGATCATCTTGCGGATTCAGGCTACGGGACGCAGCAGCACCGGCCTGAGCCTGGTTGCGCATCACGGTCGGACGGTCCAGATCACGGTAGTTCACCGACGGCAGTTCCTGGCGAGCAGGTGCTGCAGCGGCCGCTGCCTGATTAGCCTGGCTGACCTGGCTGTTGTGCAGGGTGTTGTCGATAACCTTCACAGGCTTCTCGATTTTCGCACCCAGGCCGGTCGCAACCACGGTTACATGCAGTTCATCACGCATGTCCGGATCGATAACGGTACCCACCTTGACCATGGCGTGCTCGGACGCGAAGGCTTCGATGATGCTACCCACGTCGGAGTACTCACCCAGGGACAGGTCGGGACCGGCGGTGATGTTCACCAGGATGCCGCGTGCGCCTTGCAGGTTCACGTCTTCGAGCAACGGGTTGCGGATGGCCGCTTCGGTCGCTTCGCGTGCACGGTTAGGACCGCTGGCGCAGCCGGTGCCCATCATCGCCATGCCCATTTCGCTCATGACGGTACGTACGTCGGCAAAGTCGACGTTGATCATGCCCGGACGCTTGATGATGTCGGAGATACCGCGAACGGCACCGGCCAGTACATCGTCAGCCTTGGCGAAGGCGGACAGCAGGCTGGCATCCTTGCCCAGGATGGTCAGCAGTTTCTCGTTGGGGATGGTGATCAACGAGTCGACGCTTTCAGACAGCAGACGGATACCTTCGTCGGCGATCTGCATACGCTTGCGGCCTTCGAACGGGAACGGACGCGTCACGACAGCAACGGTCAGAATCCCCATTTCCTTGGCCACTTCGGCAATGATCGGTGCAGCACCGGTACCAGTACCGCCGCCCATGCCGGTGGTGATGAACACCATGTTGGTGCCTTGCAGCACTTCGGCAATACGCTCGCGGTCTTCCAGGGCGGCTTGACGGCCGACTTCCGGATTGGCGCCCGCGCCGAGGCCCTTGGTCACGGCTGTGCCCAATTGCAGGATGGTCCGCGCGCCGATGCTTTTGAGCGCTTGGGCATCAGTGTTGGCGCAGATGAATTCAACGCCTTCAATGTTGCTCTTGACCATATGGTTGACAGCGTTGCCGCCGCCACCGCCGACACCGATTACTTTGATAACCGGGCTAGCGGGGATGTTGTCTACGAGTTCAAACATGTTCCCTCTCCTTTCATTTTCTCTAGTTTTTTCGCCTACTGCTTGTTGCGGGTGTTGCGGTGTCGCGGTAAATCTTTAGAAATTGCCTTTTACCCAAGCCTGCAGCCGCTCGAACAACGGTGCTTTGGCTTCGTCGTCGCTGCGGTAGCTGTCACGGATGCTCGGGCCCGACAGGGAAATGCCGTCGGTCTGCTTTTGCAGCCCGTACAACAGCAAGCCCACACCGGTGGAATAAATCGGGTTACGCACCACGTCGCCCAGACCCTTGACGCCATGAGGCACGCCCAGGCGCACAGGCATGTGGAAGATCTCTTCGGCCAGTTCGACCGCGCCTTCCATCTTCGAGGTGCCACCGGTCAGCACGATGCCGGCCGGGATCAAATCTTCGTAGCCGCTGCGGCGCAGTTCAGCCTGGATCAGGGTGAACAGCTCGTCGTAGCGCGGCTCGACCACTTCAGCCAGGGCCTGGCGCGACAGTTCGCGCGGTGGACGGTCGCCCACACTTGGCACTTTGATGGTCTCGCCGGCACCGGCCAGTTTGGCCAGGGCGCAGGCGTAGCGGATCTTGATTTCTTCGGCGTACTGGGTCGGTGTGCGCAGCGCCATGGCGATATCGTTGGTGACCTGGTCGCCGGCAATCGGGATTACCGCGGTGTGACGGATCGCACCCTCGGTGAAGATCGCAATGTCGGTGGTGCCGCCGCCGATGTCCACCAGGCACACGCCCAGCTCTTTTTCGTCGTCGGTGAGTACCGAGTAGGCCGAAGCCAACTGCTCAAGAATGATGTCGTCGATTTCCAGGCCGCAGCGGCGCACGCATTTTTCAATGTTCTGTGCGGCGTTGACGGCACAGGTCACCACGTGGACCTTGGCTTCCAGGCGAACGCCCGACATGCCCAGGGGCTCGCGCACGCCTTCCTGGTTGTCGATCACGTAGTCCTGCGGCAGGGTGTGCAGCACGCGCTGGTCAGCCGGGATCGCCACAGCCTGGGCGGCGTCGAGGACGCGCTCAAGGTCGGCCGAGCTGACTTCACGGTCGCGGATCGCCACGATGCCATGGGAATTCAGGCTGCGGATATGGTTGCCGGCCACGCCGACGAACGCCGAGTGAATCCGGCAACCGGCCATCAGCTGCGCTTCTTCGATAGCGCGCTGGATCGATTGCACGGTGGACTCGATGTTCACCACCACGCCCTTCTTCAGGCCCCGGGACGGATGCGTGCCAATACCGACGATTTCGATCGCGCCGTCTTCCCCAACCTCGCCCACCAGCGCCACCACCTTGGAGGTGCCGATATCGAGACCGACGATCATTTTGCCGCTTTGCACGTTTGCCATGGGTCCTGCCTCTTCTTAATTCTTCGCGACAGCGGGTTGTGCTGCCGTGGGCGCGGCCGGTGTACGCCAGCCGACGGCCAGGCCGTTGGCGTAACGCAGGTCGACGCTCGCAATGTTCGTAATCTGTTCTTTCAGGGTTTTTTCATAGATGGCAATAAAGCGGCGCATCTTTTCCACCAAGCGGTCGCGTCCCAGCAACAACTCGATGCCCGGGCCGGAACTGCCTGCCCCGGTCGTCAAAAACCAGCTGCCCCGTTCACGCAGTTCCAGGCGTGCAATGGAGAAGCCCAGTGGCCGCAGCATCTGGCTCAAGGCCTGGTACTGCTGCATCACTTGCTGCTGCGCCCGCTGCGGCCCGAACAGCTGCGGCAGGTGCTCATAGTTGGCCAGTTCACGCGGGGTGAACGCCTGGCCCTGGTTGTTCAACAGCGCTTCATCGCCCCAACGGGCCACGGGCAGTTGTTCTTCCAGGCGGATCGTGACCTGGTCGGGCCATACGCGGCGCACTTCGGCGTGGGCGATCCACGGCATCTGTTCCAGCTCCGAGCGCATACCGGCCAGGTCGATGGTAAAGAAGCTCGCGGCCAGGTACGGGCCAATACGCTGCTGTACCGCCTGCTGGCTGATGTAGCTCAAGTCACCCTGCACGCTGATCTTGGTGATCGGGCGGTCGGCATACGGCAACAGGCGTTGTGCGCCTTCGTAGGTACCAAAGCCCAGCACCACCAGCAACACCGGCCAGAACAGCGCCTTTAGAAAACCAAAGTTGGCTTTGGGCAGGCGCGCCGACATCGGCTCTTTGGCCACCATGCGGCTGGCACCCCGTGGCACCGGCTTGCGGCTCGGTGCTTGTGGGGGCTGATGACGAAGCGATGCGCCTTTCATGTCTTAGCCTCGTGACTCGATACTTGCCGCCAGAATCGCCAGCACCAACTGCTGGAAATCCAGGCCGGCTGCGCGAGCGGCCATCGGCACCAGGCTGTGATCGGTCATCCCCGGTGCGGTGTTGACTTCAAGGAACCAGAAATTCCCTTGGTCATCCTGCATCACGTCTGCCCGCGCCCAACCGGCGATACCCAGCGCCTCACAGGCTTTCGCCGTGAGGTCCATCAATTCTTGTTCCTTGCTTGCTTCGAGGCCGCATGGGATCCGGTACTGGGTATCAGAAGCCAGGTACTTGGCGTCGTAGTCATAAAAAGTGTGGGGCGTGCCCAAAGCGATGGGCGGCAATACCTGGCCACGCAGGGTGGCGATGGTGTACTCGGGACCGGAAATCCACTGTTCCACCAACACTTGCGAATCGTAGGTACTTGCCGCTTTCCATGCGTCGATCAATTCGGCGGCCGAGTTCACTTTAGCCATGCCGATACTGGAGCCTTCATGGGCTGGTTTGACGATCAAAGGCAGGCCCAGTTCCTTGGCCGCAGAAATACAATCGTCTTCGCTGCACAGTACGGCGTGACGCGGGGTCGGAATACCCAGGCTGTGCCACACCTGCTTGGTGCGCAATTTGTCCATCGCCAGTGCGGAAGCGAGGATACCGCTACCGGTGTAGGGGATGCCGGCGCATTCGAGCAGGCCTTGCATGCTGCCGTCTTCACCGCCACGGCCATGGAGAATGATGAAGGCGCGGTCGATTTTCTCGGCCTGCAGACGGGCGAGGAAATCATCGCCGACATCAATGCCGAACGCGTTCACACCGGCGCTTTGCAGCGCCTGGAGCACGGCATTGCCGGACTTGAGCGACACTTCGCGCTCAGCGCTCTTGCCGCCGAACAGTACGGCGACGCGACCGAAGTCGGCTGGCGCAACCGTGGAAAACAGAGAGGCGTAGTCAGTGATCATTTCGACACTCCCTTTGCAGCCGCTGCAAACAGCGGGCTGGCCAGCAACTTGGGCGCAAGGCCACCGATATCACCGGCCCCCTGGCACAGCAGGATGTCGCCAGCGCGCAGCAGCGGCTTGACGATAGGCGCCAGGTCCACGCCACGCTCGATGTAGATCGGGTCCAGTTGGCCGCGCTGGCGAATGCTGTTGCACAGCTTGCGGCTGTCAGCGCCCGGGATCGGTTCTTCACCGGCCGGGTAGACTTCCATCAGCAACAGCACGTTGGCATCGGCCAGTACATTGACGAAATCGTCGTACAGATCACGCGTACGGCTGTAGCGGTGCGGCTGGTAAACCATCACCAGACGACGCTCCGGCCAGCCACCGCGCACAGCCTTGATCACGGCCGCAACTTCGGTCGGGTGGTGACCGTAGTCGTCCACCAGCATCACGTCACCGCCATCAACCGGCAGTTGGCCGTAGACCTGAAAGCGACGGCCTACACCGGCAAAGCGCGACAGCCCCTCGACGATGGCTTCATCGCTGACGCCCTCATCGGTGGCGATGCAGATGGTCGCCAGGGAGTTCAGCACGTTGTGGTTGCCCGGCATGTTCACCGAGACATCCAGCGGCTCGCGGTCGGGACGCAGCACAGTGAAGAAGGTTTGCATGCCTTCCTGGCGGACATTGATTGCGCGCACGTCGGCGTCTTCGCTGAAGCCGTAGGTCACGGTGGGACGCTTGACCTGCGGCAGGATTTCGCGCACTACCGGATCGTCCAGGCACACCACCGCCAGACCGTAGAACGGCAGGTTGTGCAGGAAGTCGACGAAGGTTTTCTTCAATTTGTTGAAGTCACCGTCGTAGGTCGCCATGTGGTCTTCGTCGATGTTGGTGACGACGGCGACCAGCGGCTGCAGGTGCAGGAAGCTTGCATCGCTTTCATCGGCTTCGGCGATCAGGTAGCGGCTGGTGCCCAGCTGCGCATTGGTGCCGGCTGCATTCAGGCGGCCACCGATGACGAAGGTCGGGTCCAGGCCACCGGCGGCGAACACCGAGGCGATCAGGCTGGTGGTGGTGGTCTTGCCATGGGTACCGGCGACGGCGATGCCGTGGCGATAGCGCATCAGCTCGGCGAGCATCTCGGCACGCGGCACCACCGGAATTCGGCGCTCAAGGGCAGTGGCCACTTCCGGGTTGGAGGTGTTCACGGCGCTGGACACCACCAGCACGTCGGCCTCGGCGGCGTTCTCGGCACGGTGACCGATAAAGATCTGCGCGCCAAAGGACTTCAAGCGCTCAGTGACCGGCGACTCTTTCAAGTCCGAGCCGGACACCTGGTAGCCCAGGTTCAGCAGTACTTCGGCGATGCCGCACATGCCCACGCCGCCGATACCGACGAAATGAATGCGACGGATGCGGCGCATCTCGGGTTGCGGCATGGCTTTCTGATTCTCAACCATGGGCCACCTCCAGGCAGATATCGACCACGGTGCGGGTTGCGTCAGGTTTGGCCAGGCGGCTTGCGGTGCTCGCCATGCTGTTGAGTCGTTCCGGTTGCATCAAAACCTCGGTCAGGCGTGCGGCCAAATCGGCGGCGCCAGTCGTTCTTTGCGGCAGCAGGAAGGCAGCGCCCTCCCCGGCCAAATATTCGGCGTTGCGGGTCTGGTGATCGTCGATGGCATGGGGCAAAGGCACCAGCAAGGACGGCAGACCGGCGGCCGCCAGTTCACTGACGGTCAGCGCACCAGCGCGGCAGACCACCAGGTCGGCCCAGCCATAGGCTTGGGCCATGTCTTTGATGAAAGGCTGTACGTTCGCCTCTACACCGGCCTCGCGATAACGTGCGGCGGTGACTTCATCGTGGTTTTTGCCGGCCTGGTGGAAGATCTCCGGGCGCACATCCTCAGGAAGTTGCGCAACGGCTTCAGGCAGCAATTTATTCAGTGGCTCGGCGCCCAGGCTTCCGCCCAGAATCAGCAGGTGCGCCTTGCGTCCGGCCAGCGCGTCACGCGCAATGGCCATGAACAGTTCGGTACGCACCGGATTGCCGGTGGTGCGAAGCTTGTCCGAGGCGGCGAAGGTTTTCGGGAAGGCTTCACACACCCGCGCAGCCAATGGCACCAGCAGGCGGTTGGCAGTACCGGCGACGGCGTTCTGTTCGTGAACGATCACCGGCACGCCAGCGAGTTTCGCCGCGACGCCGCCGGGGCCGGTCACATAACCGCCGAAGCCGAGCACACACACCGGCTTCAACTCACGAATGATCTTGCGCGCCTGCATGACCGCCTTGAGCAACACGAACGGCGCCTTGAGCAGCGACAACTTGCTCTTGCCACGCAGGCCGGTGACGTTGATCAAATGCAGGGGCAAACCGGCATTGGGCACCAATTCGTTTTCGATGCCACGGGGCGTACCCAGCCAGTGCACGGTGTAGCCACGGTTCTGGAATTCACGGGCGCAGGCCAGGGCCGGGAACACATGGCCCCCGGTGCCGCCCGCCATGATCAGCACGTTAGCGCCCATGAGTCGGCTCCTCGGCGAAGTCGCTTTCGCTGAACTCCATCTCTTCGCTGCCCAAGTGGGTTCGACTCTCCCACTCGATACGCAGCAACAAGCCAAGACAGGCGCAGCAGATCACCAACGAACTGCCACCGTAACTGAGGAATGGCAAGGTCAGGCCCTTGGTCGGCAACAGACCGACGTTCACGCCGATGTTGATCAGGAACTGGCCGATCCACAGGAAGGCCAGCCCGTAAGCAACATAGGCGGCGAAGAACTGCTTGGCTTTCTCGGCCCACAGCCCGATGTACATGGCGCGTACACAGACGAATACGAACAGGCCGACAGTGCACAGCGAACCCACGACACCCAGCTCTTCGGCGAGCACCGAGAACACGAAGTCGGTGTGGGCTTCGGGCAGGTAGAACTGCTTCTGCACGCTATTGCCCAGACCCACGCCCAGCCACTCGCCGCGACCGAAGGCAATCAGCGCCTGGGTCAACTGGTAGCCGGAACCGAACTGGTCGGACCAGGGGTCGGTAAAGGTAATCAGACGGGCCATCCGGTAGGGTTGCGCCTGCACCAGAATGGTCACCGCCGCGACGGCCAGCACCACCATCAAGGTGAAGCGGAACAGCCCGACGCCGCCGAGAAACAGCATGGCCGCCGCAGCGCCCATCATAACTACGGTGGCGCCGAAGTCAGGCTCCATCAACAACAGTCCGGCCATGGGCAGCAGCACGATGAAAGGTTTGAAGAACCCCATCCAGCTTTCGCGCACTTCTTTCTGACGGCGCACCAGGTAACCGGCCAGGTAAATCACCACGAATACTTTGGCGATTTCCGAGGGCTGTACGTTGAAGGCGCCGAAACCGATCCAGCGCATCGAACCGTTCACCTCGCGGCCAATGCCGGGCACGATCACCATGACCAGCAAGCCGAACGCACCGATCAGCATCAACCAACCCAGACGCTGCCAGGTAGCAATCGGAATCATCATGGTGACGATGCAGGCGCCGAGGCCGATCACCAGGTACACCAGGTGGCGGATCATCATGTACAGCGTGTTGCCCGACTGCACGGCAGCCACTTCGGAGGACGCCGAAGTGATCATCACCAGGCCCAGGCCGAGCAGCGCCAGGCAACCGGCGAGCATCGGGAAATCGAGGTCGATGCCGCGCCCGGTAATGATCGGCGACGGGTACGGCTTGATGATGTTTTTCAGGTTGAGGCTCATGCCAAAGCCTCCACGGCGCGGGCGAACAGCTGACCGCGCTCTTCGTAATTCTTGAACATGTCGAAACTGGCGCAGGCCGGCGACAGCAGCACCGCATCACCCGGCTGGGCCAGGGCTTTGCAGTGGGCAATGGCGTCATCCAGCGAAGTCGCACGTACTTGCGGTACAGCGTCACCGAGGGCGGCGGCGATCAGGTCCGAATCGCGGCCCATCAGCACCACGGCGCGGCAATGGGCGGCCACTGGCGCTTTAAGGTCCTTGAAGTCGGCCCCCTTGCCATCACCACCGGCGATCAGCACCAGCTTGCCGTCGATATCGGCTCCCAGGCCCTCGATGGCAGCCAGGGCGGCACCGACATTGGTGGCCTTGGAGTCGTTGTAGTAGCTGACGCCATTGAGGTCGCGTACCCACTGGCAGCGATGCTCAAGGCCGGCGAACGTACGCAGGCTGGCGAGCATGGCGTCGAATGGCAGGCCAACCGCATGACCGAGCGCCAGCGCCGCCAGGGCATTGGACTGGTTGTGTGCGCCACGGATTTTCAGCTCGCGTACCGGCATCAGATTCTGGAATTCGAAGGCCAGGTACTTCTCGCCGCTCTCTTCGCGAATCCCGAAACCTTTGAAGTCCGGTTTGCCCAGGCCGAACGTCCAGCAAGGCATGCCCTCGCCCATCAGCGGACGGCTCAGGGCATCCTGGCGGTTGACGACAAATTGCCTGGCGCCACGGAAGATCCGGTGCTTGGCCAAGTGATAAGCCGGCAGGCCGCTGTAGCGGTCCATGTGGTCTTCGCTGACGTTCAGCACGGTGGCCACTTCAGCGCCGAGGTCGTGGGTAGTTTCCAGCTGGAAGCTCGACAACTCCATCACGTACAACTCGACGTCGTCGCTGAGCAGGTCCAGTGCGGGCACACCCAGGTTGCCGCCCACGGCCACGCGCTTACCGGCCGAAGCCGCCATCTCGCCGACCAGGGTGGTGACGGTGCTCTTAGCGTTGGAACCGCTGATAGCCACGATCGGCGCCTTGGCGTTGCGTGCGAACAGGTCGATATCGCCGGACAGCTTCACGCCGCGGGCCGCAGCGGCTTGCAGGGCGGGCGTCGCCAGGGCCAGGCCGGGGCTCACGTAGAGCTCATCGGCACGGCACAGAAACTCGACATCCAACTCGCCACAACACACTTCCACGTGCGGGTAGTCACGGCGCAGCGTGACCAGCTCCGGTGGATTTTCCCGCGTGTCGGCCACGGCAAACGACGTGCCCCGGTTCGCCAGGAAGCGAACCAGGGACATGCCGCTCTTGCCGAGGCCGACAACGATGCGGAAGTGGTCTGAAGCGATCAGGGACACTCGTTTCTACCTCAGTTTCAGGGTGGCAAGGCCGACCAGTACCAGAATCACGGTGATGATCCAGAAACGGACAATCACGCGTGGCTCGGGCCAGCCCTTGAGTTCAAAGTGGTGGTGAATCGGCGCCATGCGGAACACACGACGCCCGGTCAATTTGAAGGAAGCCACCTGGATGACCACCGACAGGGTTTCCATCACGAACACACCGCCCATGATGAACAGCACGATTTCCTGGCGAACGATCACCGCGATGGTGCCCAGGGCAGCGCCCAGCGCCAGCGCGCCGACGTCACCCATGAAGACTTGTGCCGGGTAGGTGTTGAACCACAGGAACCCAAGGCCGGCACCAATCAGCGCGCCGCAGAACACGATCAGCTCACCGGCACCCGGTACATAAGGAATCAGCAGGTACTCAGCAAATTTCACGTTACCCGACAGGTAGCAGAAGATGCCGAGTGCGCCGCCCACCATCACGGTCGGCATGATCGCCAGGCCATCGAGGCCGTCGGTCAGGTTCACCGCGTTGCTGGAGCCGACGATCACGAAATAGGTCAGCACCACGAAGCCGACACCCAGTGGAATGCTCACGTCCTTGAGCATCGGGATGATCAAGGTGGTCTCGACTGCGCTCGGGGCAGTGGTATAGAGGAAAATCGCCGCAGCGAGGCCGAACACCGACTGCCAGAAATACTTCCAGCGGCTTGGCAGCCCCTTGGAATTTTTCTCGATGACTTTGCGGTAGTCATCTACCCAGCCGATGGCACCGAACAGCAGGGTTACCAGCAGCACCACCCACACGTAGCGGTTATGCAGGTCGGCCCAGAGCAAGGTGCTGACGCCGATGGACGACAGGATCAGCGCACCCCCCATGGTCGGCGTGCCGGACTTGGACAGGTGCGACTGCGGGCCGTCGTTACGAACCGATTGACCAATTTGCAGGTTCTGCAGGGTGCGGATCATCCACGGCCCCAGGAACAGTGACAAAGACAGCGCGGTCAGAATACCCAGGATCCCGCGCAGGGTCAGGTACTGGAAGACCGCGAAGCCTTTGTGGAACTGTTGCAGATACTCAGCCAGCAGCAGCAGCATTAATGTTTCTCCGTACTTGAGCCACACAAGGCTGCGACGACGTTTTCCATCACCGCGCTGCGCGATCCCTTGATCAAAATGGTTGTGTGTTTGTCGTGTTCAGACGCCGTCAGCGCCTGGATCAGTTCAGCCTGCGTCGCGAAATGCCGCGCACCGGGGCCGAAGGCGTTGACCGCATGAATCATGTTCATGCCGACTGCGTAGAGCGCATCCACCTTAGCGGCGGCATAGGCACCGACTTCACGGTGGCCTTGTTCAGCCCAATCGCCCAATTCGCCGATATCGCCCAGCACCAGCACCTTGCGCCCATCAAAGCCCTTGAGCAGGTCCACGGCGGCATTGATGGAGGACGGGTTGGCGTTGTAGGTGTCATCAATCACACGCATGCCGTTGCCGGCCAATTGCGCCACGGTGCGACCCTTGACCGGCTGCACCGCGCCCAGGCCGGTGGCAATACCGAACAGCGACACACCCAGGGCATGGGCAGCGGCGGCGGCGGCCAGGGCGTTGGCGACGTTATGGTTGCCCAGCAGGTTCAACTGCACGTGTTCGCTGCCTTGCGGGGTATGCAAGGTGAAGGACGGGCAACCGCGGGCGTCGACGGTAATGTTTGAGGCATGGAAGTCGGCCGCTGCATTGAGCACCGCAAACGTCAGCACCTTGCGCCCGGCAGCGCGTACACGCCAGGTCTCGAAAGCCTTGTCGTCCAGGTTCAGCACAGCGGTGCCTGAGGCATCGAGGCCTTCAAGGATTTCGCCCTTGGCTTCGACGATTTTGTCCGGCCCGCCGAACTCGCCGACATGGGCGGTACCGGCATTATTGATAATGGCAACGTGAGGCTTGGTCAGCGCCACGGTGTAGGCGATTTCGCCAATGCGCGAAGCACCCAGTTCGATCACGGCGGCCGTGTGTTCCGGAGCCAGTTCGAGCAGGGTCAGCGGTGCGCCGAAATCATTGTTGAGGTTGCCACGGGTCGCAAGCACCGGTCCGCGCGTACGCAGGACTCCGGCAAGCAGTTCCTTGACCGTGGTCTTGCCGCTGGAGCCGGTAATGGCCGCCACCGGTTTGTCAAAAGCAGCGCGGTTGAGCGCGCCCAGTTGGCCCAGGGCCAGGCGGGTATCGGCAACCAGCAATTGCGGCAAGGTGGAGTCGGCCACTTCACGCTGCACCAAGGCACCGACGGCACCTTTGGCGGCGACTTCGTTCAGGTAATCGTGACCATCGAAGCGCGGTCCTGCCAAGGCGACAAACAACTGCCCAGGCTGAATGTTGCGACTGTCGATGCTGACGCCGTTGAAGGTGCAATCGCTGGCCACGACACGGGCCGACAAGGCCAGGGTGAGTTCGCTGAACTTCATGACTTTAAGCATGGGCGACCTCCCAGGCAGTCAAGGCGTGATCGGCCTCGACCAGATCGGAGAAGGCATGACGCTCGCCGTTGATTTCCTGGTAGTCCTCGTGGCCCTTGCCCGCCAGCACCACCACGTCGTCAGCGCTGGCGCTGGCAATCAGTTGGGCAATGGCGGCGCCGCGACCGGCAACGAAGGTGGCCTTGGAGGCATCTTTGAAGCCGACACGAATGTCATCGAAAATCTGGCTGGGGTCTTCGCTGCGCGGGTTGTCGTCGGTGACAAGTACGCCGTCGGCCAAACGCTCGACGATCTCGGCCATCAATGGACGCTTGCCGCGATCGCGATCACCGCCGCAACCGAACAGGCACAGCAATTTGCCCTTGGCATGTGGGCGCAGCGCTTCGAGGACTTTTTCCAGGGCGTCCGGAGTATGGGCGTAATCGACCACCACCAGCGGCTGCTTGCCGCCACCCAGGCGTTGCATACGGCCAGCCGGACCTTCCAGCTTGGGCAATACGCGCAGAATTTCATCCAGGGCGTAATCCAGACCCAGCAATGCGCCGATGGCGGCGAGGACGTTGCTCAGGTTGAAGCGACCGAGCAAGGTACTGCGCAAGTGGTGTTCACCCTGGGGCGTGACCAGCGTGGCGCGTACGCCTTCGTCATTGAACTGGGCTTCGCGGCAATACAGGTAGGCACTGGAATCGTTCAGGCTATAGCTGATCAAGCGTGCTTCGCTTTCTTCGCCAGCCAGTTGACGGCCAAATGCGTCATCGAGGTTGATAACCCGGCACTTGAGATCATTCCAGGCAAACAGCTTGGCCTTGGCGGCGGCGTACGCCTCCATGGTGCCGTGGTAGTCGAGATGATCGCGGGACAGGTTGGTCATCACCGCTACGTCAAAAGCCAGGGCAGCCACTCGCCCTTGATCCAGGCCGTGTGAGGAGACTTCCATGGCAACTGCCTTGGCACCGGCCTTTTTCAGGTCGGCCAGGGTCGCTTGCACGGCAATTGGATTGGGCGTGGTATGCAGGCCGCTTTGCAGCGCGCCATAAAAGCCGGTGCCGAGGGTGCCGACAATGCCGCAGTGCTGGCCCAACAGGTCAAGGGCCTGGGCGACCAATTGGGTGACGCTGGTCTTGCCGTTGGTGCCGGTCACGCCGATCAGGTTGAGCTGACGGCTCGGGTCGCCGTAAAAGCGCCCGGCGATGTCGGAAAGCTGTGCAGCCAGGCCCTTGACCGGAATCAACGGCACGTCGGTGATCGGCAGCACAGTGGCGCCTTCCACTTCATAGGCCACAGCCGCCGCGCCGCGCTGCAGGGCGTCTGCGATATGGGCACGCCCATCGAACTTGCCGCCAGGCACCGCCAGGAACAGGTCACCGGCGCGTACGTTGCGGCTGTCCAGGCTCAGCTCGCGAATCAGCAGATCGCGGCCGGCATGGGCAAAAATCTTGTTGAGGCTCAGAGACATCAGCCGCGCCCTCCATTGGCTTTGACAACGGCGGCCGGCGGCCCTGCGTTGGCTTGTTGAGTCGGCGGCAGGTTGTCCGGCGTGATGTTCATCAGGCGCAGGGTGCCGGACATCACTTTGCTGAACACCGGCGCCGAGACCAGGCCACCGAAGTAGCCGGCTTTACTCGGTTCGTCGATCACCACGACGATGGCGTAGCGCGGATCGCTCATCGGGCCGAAGCCGGCGAACAGCGAACGGTAGGAGTTTTCGGCATAGCCCTTGGTGCCCACCGAGGTCTTACGCGCCGTACCGGACTTGCCTGCAACGTGGTACGCCGGCACCTGGGCGCGGAATACGCCGCGGGGTGCTTCGATCACTTGTTGCAGCATGCCTTGCATGGTTTTGGCGACTTTTTCCGGAATGACCTGGTTGGCTTTCGGCGGCTCGTCCACATGGATCAGGCTCAGCGGCACCATGCGCCCGTTATTGGCCAGTACCGAGAAAGCGTGGGCCAACTGAATCGCAGTCACCGACAGGCCGTAGCCGTAGGACAGCGTGGCAGTCTCGGCCTTCCTCCACTCGCGGTAGTTCGGCAGGTTGCCCACGCGCTCACCCGGGAAATCAAGGCCGGTGGGTTGCCCCAGGCCGATTTTTTGCGCCAGGTGATAGATCGTCTCGCCGCCAATGTCGAAGGCAACCTTACTCATGCCCACGTTACTGGAGTTGATCAGGATGCCTGTCAAATCCAGCACCGGACCTTCGGTACGGGACACGTCACGAATGGTGTATTTGCCCAACTGCAAGGTGCCTGGGTAAACCTCGACCTTGTCGCTGGGTTTCCAGCGCCCGGTTTCCAGGGCAGCGCTCATGGAGATGGCTTTCATGGTCGAACCCGGCTCGAACACGTCGATCATTGCGCGGTTACGCATCATCGCCGGCTGCAGATTGCGACGGTTGTTCGGGTTGTAGGTCGGCTGGTTGACCATGGCGAGGATCTCGCCGGTCTTCACGTCCATGATCACCAGGCTGCCGGCCTTGGCGCCGTTCTCGATGATTGCGTTACGCAGTTCGCGGTTGGCCAGGTATTGCAGGCGCAAATCGATCGATAACGCCAGAGGCTTGCCGGCCTTGGCGTTTTTGGTGACCTGGACATCCTTGATCAGCCTGCCGCGCCGATCCTTGATGACCTGCCGCTTGCCGGGAACGCCGGCCAGCCATTCGTCGTAGGCCAGCTCGACACCTTCGCGACCATGGTCATCGATATCGGTAAAGCCGACCATGTGCGCGGTGGTTTCACCGGCCGGGTAGAAACGACGAAACTCCTCGATGCCGTAGACACCGGGGATTTTAAGGTCAAGCACCTGCTGGCCTTGTTCCGGGGTGAGCCCACGAACCAGATAGATGAATTCCTTGTTGGCCTGGGCTTCAAGGCGCTCGGTCAGCGCCTTGCGGTCCTGGCCAAGGGCGGCGGCCAGCTCAGGCCACTTGTCCTTGGCAACTTGCAGCTCTTTGGCGTTGGCCCACAGCGTGGTTACCGGGGTGCTGACCGCCAGGGGCTCGCCGTTACGGTCGGTGATCAGACCGCGGTGCGCAGGAATGGGAATATGCCGCAGGCTGCGGGCGTCACCCTGGCCGATCAGGAAGTCGCGATCGACCACCTGCAGGTCGAAGATGCGCCAGACGATCGCGCCCACCATCAATGCCAGCAAGCCGAGCATCAGGCGGAAGCGCCACGGGTAGAGTGCGCCTTCGAGCTTCATCATGGCGCCACCATACGGACTTCGGCCGCGCCCGGAATGTGCATCTTCAACTGCTCGGTGGCCAGGACTTCAATACGGCTGTGGGCTGTCCAGGTACTTTGTTCGAGGATCAACCGGCCCCACTCCGCCTGCGCCTTGTCACGCACGCTCAACTCCCCATACAGGGTATTGAGCAACTGACGATTCCAGTGGGCGCTGTAGGACACCGCAATCGCGGACACCAGCACGCCGACAAACAGCAGCAACATAAAGAAGCTGCCGCCCGGCAGGGGCTTGGCGAAAAGCTTGCTCACCGCAACTTCTCCGCGACGCGCATGACGGCGCTACGGGAACGTGGGTTGGCCTTGAGCTCGGCTTCGGAAGCGAACTGCGCTTTGCCATGGATTTTGATTTTCGGCACAAAGGCTTCGAAACGTACCGGCAGGTTGCGCGGCAGGTTGTCGGACTCGCCCTTGACCAGACGACGCATGAACAGTTTGACGATGCGGTCTTCCAGGGAGTGGAAGCTGATCACCACCAGGCGACCGCCCACTTCCAAAGCATCCAGAGCGGCTTCAAGGCCAGCTTCCAGATCGCCCAATTCGTTGTTGACGTGAATGCGCAGGCCCTGGAACGCGCGGGTCGCCGGGTTCTTGCCCTTTTCCCACGCAGGGTTAGCGACCTTCAACACTTCGGCCAGGTCGGCGGTACGCTCGAACGGCTGGATTTCCCGACGCTCGACCACGGCACGCGCCATGCGGCCTGCGAAGCGTTCTTCGCCGTATTCCTTGAATACGCGGGCGATTTCTTCCACCGGTGCGGTGGCAATGAACTGGGCAGCGCTTACACCACGAGTGGGGTCCATGCGCATGTCCAGTGGGCCGTCGTTCATGAAGCTGAAGCCGCGCTCCGGGTCATCAAGCTGCGGCGAAGACACGCCCAGGTCGAGCAAAACCCCGGCCACCTTGCCCGCCATGCCGCGCTCGGCAACTTCGGCACCCAACTCGGCAAAGCTGCGCTGCACAACGACAAAGCGGCCGTCTTCGGCCGCTAGCGCTTGCCCGGTGGCAATCGCTTGAGGGTCCTTGTCGAACCCGAGGAGCTTACCGTCGGGCCCGAGCCGGCTGAGTATCAAACGACTGTGCCCGCCCCTGCCGAAGGTGCCATCCAGATAGCAGCCATCCGCGCGTACGGCGAGAGCCTCAACGGCTTCGTCAAGCAGTACGGTGATGTGGTTAAAGCCGCTATCTATAGTCACAGGATCAAATCACGCAGTTCATCAGGCATGGCGCCCGGTTGTTGAATAGCAGCCAGGTCTGCTGCAGAAACAGCGTCCCAGGCATCTTCGTCCCACAATTGGAACTTGTTCAGTTGGCCTACCAGCATTGCGCGCTTGTCGAGCTTGGCGTACTCGCGCAGACGCGGCGGCACCAGGAAACGACCGCTGCCATCGAGTTCAAGGTCGACGGCATTGCCGATCAGCAAACGCTGGAGGCGGCGGTTTTCTTCACGCAATGAAGGCAGCGCGCGCAACTTGGTTTCAATCAACTCCCACTCATCGAGCGGGTAAACACACAAACATGGATCAACGGCGTCAATCGTGATGATTAACTGCCCTGAACTTCGCGAAATGAGCTCGTCACGATACCGGCTCGGCATGGCGAGACGGCCTTTTGCATCGAGACTGATAGCGTTAGCTCCGCGAAACACAGATGCGTTTCTCCAAATTTTAGCGTTTTACGTTCAAAAAACCCACTTTGTGCCACTTTCCGCCACTTGCGCACACTATAGGAATGCGCCCACCACACCGTCAAGGCGCGTATTCAAGGAAAAGCCTTACAGAACGGAGATTTAGGAAGGTAAAAGGAGGAGAAACGAGAGTTTGACGATGTTTTTGACTCAACAACGGCAAATAGCTCATGGAGCTACGACTTAAAGTTAAAGTAATTTATTAAGAGTAAGATTTTTTTGGTATTACGAAGACGCATCTGCCAATGATTTGGCAGGGAGGGATTCTTGCGTTACTACCGGGTTTGCGCACGAGATTCGAACGCAAGGAAAAAAGGTGGAGAGTCGATCTGTAAGCCGGGTTCTGTCTTGAACAGTCATTCGTCTACGATGGCCATCACTGGACATCTTTAGCAACCTACCCGGTCCCAGCGCGGGCCACGCCTTGGGACCCTATTTGGTCTTGCTCCAAGTGGGGTTTACCTAGCCACGAACTGTTGCCAGTCGTGCGGTGCGCTCTTACCGCACCTTTTCACCCTTACCGGCACCGAAGTGCTTAGGCGGTTATTTTCTGTGGCACTTTCCGTAGGCTCACGCCTCCCAGGCATTACCTGGCACTTCGCCCTATGGAGCCCGGACTTTCCTCCCCCCCCTAATTTTCATAGAGGGCAGCGACTGTCCAATCGACTCTCCGCCGCGCAGGTTAACGGCACGAGGGTCTGAGGACAAGTATTAAAGTGCAGCAGTGCCATCATGTTCGGACGAAATACAGGTTTGACCCCGGAACTATTCGGCCTTCTGTTTATCAAGCGCCACTTGATACAACACGTTTTTGCGCACGCCGGTAATTTCTGCGGCAAGGGCGGCGGCACGCTTTAGCGGCATCTCCTTGAGCAACAAATCAAGGACGCGCATGGCTTCACTGCCCACAGCGTCTTCATTCTCCGGCGCAGTCCAGCCGGCCACCAGCACCACACATTCGCCGCGCTGCTGATTGCTGTCGCCCTCGACAAACGCCCGCAACGCCTCCAGCGGCAGCCCCTTGAGGGTTTCGAAGGTCTTGGTCAACTCGCGGGCCAGCAAGGCCAGGCGCTCGCCGCCGAACACCAGTTCCATATCCTGCAGGCATTCAAGGATGCGGTGCGGAGCTTCGTAGAAGATCAGGGTGCGTGGCTCTTCCTTCAGGGCCTGAAGGCGTGCGCGACGCCCTACTGCCTTGGCCGGCAGGAAACCTTCAAAAATAAAACGGTCCGACGGCAAGCCTGCGGCAGATAATGCGGCAATCAGCGCGCACGCTCCCGGAACAGGCACTACATTGATACCAGCGGCGCGTGCCTGGCGGACCAGGTGGTATCCCGGATCGGAAATCAACGGCGTCCCCGCATCGGAGATCAGCGCCACATCGTCACCGGCCAGCAAGCGGGTGATGAAACGGCTGCCTTCTTCGCGCTCATTGTGCTCATGGCACGCTGCCAGCGGCGTGCTGATACCAAAATGCTGCATCAACCGTTGGGAGTGCCGCGTGTCTTCCGCCGCGATCAATTTAACCTCGCGCAACACCTTCAGCGCCCGGGCACTGATGTCGTCCAGGTTGCCAATGGGCGTCGCCACCACAAAAAGCGAGCCAGCAGTGGAATTCAATGGACCTGGAGCAGTCAAAACGCACACCTCGATGGTTGGCAAAAGCCACATTGTAGCGCGTAGACGCCTTGAAAATATGCCATCACGGTGGATGCCGTTTCAGCCAGCCTTTGCCAATCGCAACATTTACACGACCTAAATCCACGGTTTAACGCCACTAACATCGCGCCTGGGCCAGTGCTTGGGTACACTTCCACGCTAATTTGATCGGTATCAGGAACACTTACATGATCGCTTGCCTGCGGCTGCTTTCCGCCCTCTGCCTCGCTGCCTTGCTGGCTGCCTGTGCCAGCTCGCCCTCGTCCAGCCTTGGCGACCTGCCACGGACTCCGGATGCCAGTATCGAGCAACTGCTCGAACAGGCGACGAACGCCAACACGCCAGAAAAGGCTGCCATGCTGCGCCTGAGTGCGGCAGACCTGGCCTACCGGCAAAACAACCCCGGCCGCTCGTCGCAGATTCTTGCGCAGGTGCCCCTGGATGCTCTCAAGCCCGCCGCGCAGATATTCGCCAGCACCCTGGCCGCCGAACTGGCGATGACACGCAACCAGCCCAAGGCGGCATTGGCGGCGCTGAACCATCCCAGCCTGCAAAGCCTGAAGGAGCTGCCGGCAGACCAGCAGATCCGCACCGGCACCGTGCACGCCCGCGCTTATGAAGCCGACGGCCAGACCCTGGCCGCCGCTCGCGAGCGGGTTGCCATGGCACCGCTGCTCACCGGTGACGCCGCCGCAAGCAATCATGAAGCCATTTGGGTACTGATTGCCGCGCTGCCGGCCGAACAGCTGCAAGCCAGCGGCAACCCGACACTCGATGGCTGGGTGACCCTGGCCCAGGCAGTCAAGGGCGCCGGCACCCTGGAGCAACAACAGGCTGCCATCGATACCTGGCGCGCGCAGAACCCGGGCCACCCGGCAGCGGTGCAACTGCCGACGCCATTGACCAAACTCAAGGAGCTGGCCAGCCAGCCCCTGAACAAGATTGCAGTGCTGCTCCCGCAGGAGGGCCCGCTGGCTTCGGTCGGCAAGGCGCTGCGTGAAGGTTTCATGGCGGCTCACTACCAGGCCGAACAGGCCGGGCAGAAGGCGCCGGTCATTGAGTTCTACGACAGCTCGCGCCTGAGCTCTCTTGATGATTTTTACGCCAAGGCCCAGGCCGCCGGCGTGCAACTGGTGGTAGGCCCGCTGGAAAAGCCCCTGGTCAAACAACTCAGCGCACGCCCGCAATTGCCGATCACCACCCTGGCACTCAATTACAGCGAGACCGATCAAGCCCCGGCGCAACTGTTCCAATTCGGCCTGGCGGCTGAAGACGAAGCCCGTGAAGTGTCGCGCCGCGCCCGTGCCGACGGCCTGCATCGCGCCGCTGCCATGGTGCCCCGTGGCGAATGGGGCGAGCGTGTCTACAAGGCCTTCCGCCAGGATTGGGAAGCCAACGGCGGCACTGTGATGGGCGTCGAGTATGTCGATCAACCTGTGGCACTGGCCCAGCAGATCGCCGACCTGTTCCAGTTGCGTAAAAGCGAAGGTCGCGCCAAGAGCCTGCAAAGCACGGTCGGCACCGACGTTGCCGCCCAGCCTTCACGTCGCCAGGACATTGAGTTCATCTTCCTGGCCGTCACCCCGCAACTGGCCCAGCAGATCAAGCCGACCCTGAACTTCCAGTACGCCGGCGATGTGCCGGTCTACGCCACGTCCCATGTCTTCAGTGCCAGCGGCGACCGCAACCAGTACCTGGATATGACCAACGTGATGTTCTGCGAAACCCCTTGGCTGCTGGACACCACCGACCCGCTGCGCAACCAGGTCGCCGCGCAATGGCCGCAAGCCAATGGCAGCCTGGGTCGCCTGTACGCGATGGGCGTCGACGCCTACCGCCTGGCACCGCGCCTGGGCCAACTCAAGGCACTGCCCGACACCCGTGTCGACGGCCTCTCGGGCAATCTGGGCATCAGCGCCAACCAGCGCGTCGATCGCCAGATGCCATGGGCGAAGTTCGTTGGCGGCGCCATCCAGCGACTGCCCGATACCCCACGCTGATGCCCGAGCGGTCCAGCACACAAAGCGGCAAGGATGCCGAACTTCAAGCGCTGAAATATCTGCAACAACAGGGTCTGCGCCTTCTGGCGCAGAACTGGTTATGTAAACGCGGCGAGCTTGATCTGGTCATGCTTGACGGCGATACAGTAGTATTCGTCGAAGTCCGCTACAGAAAACACGCACAATGGGGTGGCGCGCTCGCCAGTATCGACGGGCGCAAACGTCAGAAACTGATACTCGCCGCGCAGTTTTTTCTGCTAAAAGAGCATCGCTGGGCTGACAGCCCCTGCCGTTTCGATGTGGTCGCCATAGAAAGCACACCGTCGGGTCCTGCTGATCTGAACTGGCTCAAAGATGCCTTCGACAGCTGACGCACCCGGCACCTTCACCACACATTTTTGCTCTTTGCATTGCGGGCTGCACATTACCTGTGCCAAACAGCCGCGCTACTTAAGGTCACACAGATGGACATGCAATCCCGAATTCGCCAGCTTTTCCAGGCCAGCATCGACACCAAGCAACAGGCGATGGACGTACTTGCACCGCACATCGAGCAAGCCAGTCAGGTCATGGTCAACGCCTTGCTCAACGAAGGCAAAATGCTTTCGTGCGGCAACGGGGGTTCGGCTGGTGATGCCCAGCATTTCTCTTCCGAGCTGCTCAACCGCTTCGAGCGCGAACGTCCGAGCCTGCCAGCGATTGCCTTGACCACCGACTCGTCGACAATCACTTCGATTGCCAACGATTACAGCTACAACGAAATCTTCTCCAAGCAGATCCGCGCCCTCGGCCAGCCGGGCGATGTGTTGCTGGCGATTTCCACCAGCGGCAACTCGGCCAATATTATTCAAGCGATCCAGGCCGCACATGATCGCGAAATGATTGTCGTAGCCTTGACCGGTCGCGACGGTGGCGGCATGGCTTCGCTGCTGCTGCCTGAGGACGTGGAGATTCGCGTCCCGGCCAATGTCACTGCACGTATCCAAGAAGTTCATCTGCTGGCGATCCACTGCCTGTGCGATCTGATCGACAGCCAACTGTTCGGGAGTGAAGAATGACCGTTAATCGCATCAGTCTTTTGGCCATCACGCTGTGCGTCGCCATCAGCGGCTGCAGCTCGGCTATCACCGCTACACGGGACACCCCTATCCAGGACGACCGTGGCACACGCACCTTCGGCAGCACCATCGATGATTCGCTGATCGAAACCAAGGTCAAAGTCAACGTCGCCAAGGCTGCTACCGACCTGGGCAACGGTGCTTCGCGCATCGTGGTGACCAGCTTCAACGGCGTCGTCCTGCTGGCAGGGCAAACCCCGCGCGCCGACCTCAAGGCCCAGGCTGAACAAGCCGCTGCGGGCGTGCAGCGCGTCAAGAAGGTCCACAACGAACTGCAGGTCATGGACCCGATCACCCTGCTGGCCATCAGCAACGATGCGCTGCTGACCACCAAGATCAAGGCGCAGATGCTGACCGACAGCGCGGTGCCAGGCTCGCGAATCAAGATCGTGACCGATAACGGCATCGTCTACATGATGGGCCTGCTGACCCAGGCCGAAGCCACCCGCGCCGCCAACCTGGTGCAGGGCGTGTCCGGCGTGCAGAAAATTGTAAAGGTGTTCGAATACATCGATTGAGAACGCCCCCTAGACCAACAGCCACAAAAAAGGGCGCCGTGCATTGACTGCACGGCGCCCTTTTTAGTGGCCAGCGTTTACTGGTATTGCTGGTACGGGTTGCCCTGGAACTGATTGTTCTGCTGTGGCGCCTGTTGTTGCTGACCAGGCTGGCCGTACTGCTGGCCTGGGATAGGACCGAGGTTGACCTCAACGCGACGGTTCTGGGCACGGCCATTCACATCACCGTTGCTGGCAATCGGGTTATCCGGGCCGGCACCGCGCGCGCTCAGGTTGGCACCATTGACGCCTTGGGACGTCAGGTAGTTGGCCACGCTCTGCGCACGACGCTGGGACAGGTCCATGTTCAACTGGCGGCTGCCGGTGCTGTCGGTGTAGCCGACGATCTGGATGGTGTTCTGGTTGAACTGCTTGAGGGAGCTGGCCAGGTTGTTCAGCGGCTGGTAGAAGCTGCTGGAGATCGCGTCCGAGTTGGTGGCGAAGGTGATATTACCCGGCATGATCAGCTTGATCTGGTCACCCTGGCGCTGCACCTCTACCCCGGTATTGGCCATGCTCTCACGCAGCTTTTTCTCTTGCTGGTCGGCGTAGTAGCCATAACCTGCAGCACCGGCACCCGCAACGACTGCGCCAATCAGCGCGCCCTTGCCACGGTTGTTATGGTCGATGGCCGCACCGGCCAATGCACCGGCCAGCGCACCGAGGCCGCCGTACTTGGCGGTCTTGCTCATACCGCTTTCGGAACCATTACCGGCCTGTCCCTGGCTGCCGTCATAAGGATTAGGTGAGGCGCAGCCGGACAACAGGGCTACGGCGGTAGCGACAACAAGCAGACGACGCGGAGTAAACATGAAGGGAGCTCCTACTTTTGCATTCTGTGATGCAGAGGACATTGGCAATGGACCTGTGCCGAGTTTGGAACGCGACAAACGGCAAAAATTCCGTGCTGGGGTGCGTAAAGCATAGCTGTCTTTGGCTCGGGCCTGTGTCGGTGTGTGTCTGTGGCGAGGGAGCTTGCTCCCGCTGGGGCGCGAAGCGGCCCCGCTTTTTGTTTGTGGGACTGCTGCGCAGTCCAGCGGGAGCAAGCTCCCTCGCCACAGTCCTGACTGAAAGACCCGATCAGGCACGCACGAACGGATTCTCGCGCATCTCATCCCCCAGCAACGTATCAGGCCCATGCCCGGTTACCACCGTCGCGCCTTCGTCCAACGTATACAAGCGCTGCTTGATCGACCGCACGATCGTCGCCTGGTCGCCGCCCCACAAATCCGTACGCCCCACGCCACGCCGGAACAAGGTGTCACCGGCAATCAGCAGCTTGGCATCGGCAAACCAGAAGCTCATCGAGCCCGGCGTATGCCCTGGAGTGTGCAAGGCTACGCCGCACCCACAAGCCAACTCTTCATCGTGTTCCAGCCAGCGATCCGGCGACGGCACCGGCACATAGGGCACGCGAAACATCTGGCATTGCATTTCCAGGTTGTCCCACAGAAATTGATCGTCCTTGTGCAGGTGCAGCGTGGCGCCGGTCTTTTCCTTCAATTGGCCGGAAGCCAGAAAGTGATCCAGGTGAGCATGGGTATGGATAATGCTCACCACCTTCAGACCCAACGCATCAAGACGCGCCAGGATCAACTCGTGGTTGCCGCCGGGGTCGACTACGATGGCTTTTTTAGTGATCGGGTCGCCAATGATGGTGCAGTTGCACTGCAACGGGCCGACGGGGAAGGTTTCGCGAATCAACGGTTGTTTTTCGATAGTCATGGGTGTCCTGCAAGCTCTATGGCGCGTTCCAAGTGCAGTATGGTGTAGCTTGCCCCTGCTCTGGAAGGAGTCGATTGCGCGGTATATCCGCTGCTAAGCTACACAAGCGCCATTAAGTCCACCGCTGCAGTCAGTCGCATTTGGAGCAACACCTTTGGTGAATCAACAGATCATCTGCGAGCACTGCGACTGCGTGTACGAAAAAGTCACGCTCGCTAAACATCAAAAAGCCCTGTGTGTGCGGTGCTCGGGTGTGCTGCAGCGCTATAACGGCCTGTCGGTGCAACAACGCCTCGCGCTGACGGTGACCGCGGCAGTGCTGTGGACCTTTGCCAACTTTTATCCGGTGATGAGCATCAGCCTGCAGGGCTTGAAAAACAGCGCGACGCTGTGGGATTCGGTGGTGGCGCTGAGCCTGGGGCCGATCACGTTCATTGCGTTGGTGGCGGCAATCTCCATCATCATCGCGCCGGTGTTTCAGTTGGCCTTGCTGATCTGGGTGCTGAGTTTCGCCTTGATCGGCAAGCGCTCGCCGGCATTCAAGCTTTGCATGCGCTGGCTGGAAGCGCTCAGGCCCTGGAGTATGCTGGAAGTCTGCCTGCTGGGCGCCATGGTCGCCGTGTTCAAGCTGGCGGGTATGCTGGATGTAATCCCCGGCACCGGCCTGTTTGCCTTGGCCGCCCTCAGCCTGTTGCTGATCCGTATTGCCGGACGCGATGTCCGCGACCTCTGGGACACCGTATGAATTCACCGCCCACCGCCCGCGAGCTCAACCTGTGCCTGTGCCATACCTGCGGCCAGGCCTGCGACATGCGCCTGGAGCCCACCGAATGCGAGCGCTGCGGCGCGCCTTTGCACCGGCGCAAAACTCAATCCCTGACGCGCACCTGGGCCTACATGCTGACCGCCCTCGCCTTTTACGTACCGGCCAATTTACTGCCGGTGATGAATACCACCATGCTCGGCTCCGGCGCAGACAGCACCATCATGAGCGGCGTGCTGGAGTTCTGGCAGCATGGCGCCTGGGACATTGCACTGATCATTTTCATCGCCAGCATTGCCGTGCCGGGCATCAAGTTCTTGTCACTGGGGCTGCTGCTGATCACCGTGCAGCGCAACAGCCAGTGGGCGCGCAAGGAGCGTTCGAAGCTGTTTCGGTTTATCGAGCTGATCGGCTATTGGTCGATGCTTGATGTCATCGTGGTTGCACTGGTGGCCGCGCTGGTGAAGTTTCAAGCCCTGGGCACGATCGAACCGCGCCTGGGCATTCTGTTTTTTGGCTTGGTGGTGGTATTTACCATGCTCGCGGCCATGAGTTTTGATCCCCGGCTAATCTGGGAAAACCCACCTAACGAGGAGACCTCGGATGAGTGCATCCAAGGCTGACACCCCTGCGGGGCAACCCATGATCAAGACGCGTCGCTTCAGTGTCTCGCTGGTTTGGATCGTGCCGATTGTCGCCGTGCTGGTCGGTATTTCGCTGGTGGTCCACAGCGTGCTTCAGCAAGGGCCCACCATCGTCCTCAACTTCAAGACCGGGAGTGGGCTGGTCGCCAACAAGACCGAGGTCAAGTACCGCAACGTGGTGATCGGCCAAGTGACCGCCGTGGCCTTGAGCGATGACCAGAAAAGTGTCAACGCCACCATCGAGCTGTCCAAGCAGGCCGAAAGCTTCACCCGTGAAGATTCGAAATTCTGGGTCGTGCGCCCACGCATCGGCGCAGGCGGCGTATCCGGTATCGACACGCTGTTGTCCGGCGACTACATCGGCGCCGATATCGGCCAATCCGAAAACCGCGCCAAACATTTCACCGGCCTGGAAAACCCGCCCCCCATCACCTATGGCGAGCCTGGCAAGCGCTTCACTCTGCACACGCAAACGTTGGGTTCCCTGGACATCGGTTCGCCGGTCTATTACCGCAAAATCCCGGTCGGCCAGGTGGTGGCATACGAGCTGGACAGCGAAGGCAAGGGCGTGAACGTCGAAGTCTTTATTCACGCGCCCAATGATGGGTACGTCACCGAAAACACCCGGTTCTGGAATGCCAGCGGTGTGGATCTGAGCGTCGGTGCCAATGGCTTTGCACTGAAGACCGAATCGGTGTCGTCCATGCTGATGGGCGGAATCTCCTTCCAGGCCCCACCCTACAATCCCAACGACAAGCCGGCAGAAGAGAACCGCGGCTTTGAACTGTTCGAAGACCAGCAAAGCGCCCTCGCCCCACCCAATGGCAAGGGGCAATACATGGTCCTGCGCTTTGATCAGGCCCTGCGCGGGCTGAAAGTCGACGCACCGGTGGAGTTCCTCGGTGTCGAGTTCGGCAAGGTGGTATCGATCAATCTGGATTTCGATGCGAAGAAACGCAGCTTCCCGGTCAATGTCGGCATCGTGATCTACCCGCAACTGCTCGGCGAAGCGCACACCAAGTTGCTCAAGGCCATGAACAATAACCCTGACGATGAGGCGGCCGGCGTGCGCCTGATCGGCAGCTTCATCGAAAACGGCCTGCGCGCCCAGGCCCGCAGCGGTAACCTTTTGACCGGCCAGTTGTACATCGCTCTGGACTTCTACCCCAAAGCCGAGAAAGTGGCGTTCGATCCAAACCAGCGCCCTGTGGGCATCCCCACCATCCCGGGCAACCTGGAACAACTGCAAGAGAAGTTCGAAGGTATCGTCAACAAGCTCAGCCAACTGCCGGTCGAGCGGATTGCCGGCAACCTGGACGCCAGCCTTGTCGAACTGCGCAAGGGCCTGGCGCAATTCAACGCCAAGACGCTGCCGGGTGTGCAGACGACACTGGCCGACGTGAGCAAGACCCTGCAATCGGCCAGCTCAACCCTGGCCGAAGACTCTCCCCAGCGTGAACAACTGACACAGACCCTGGATGAACTGGCGCGCATGTCGCGTTCCTTGCGCGAGCTTTCCGATTACCTGGGCCGGCATCCAGAGTCGCTGATTCGCGGTCGTCCCGATAACGCTGCGCCGAACGACCTGCAAGGGCCACCCCGCAAATGACCATTGGAGCCGCCATGACGTCGCCGTTGAAGATCACCCTGTTGACCACGATGCTGTTGCTCGCGGCCTGTCGCAGTGACCCCATCGCCTTCCACACCCTGACTCCGTCGCACGCCAGCAACAGCACAGGCGCAGATGCCGGTGGTGTACGGATTGAAAGCCTCAGCGTGCCGCCACAGGTCGACCGCGCGCAGATCGTGGTGCGCCAGGGTGACAGCGGGCTGGCGATTCTGGAAACCCAGTGGTGGGCCGCCAGCCTTGCTGACGAACTCAAGAGCGCTTTGGTGGATCAATTGGCCAATAGCGATCCGCGCCACGCAGTGGCCCTGCGCCTTGAAGTGCAGCGCTTTGACTCGGTCCCAGGGCAGTACGCGCTGCTCGATGTACGCTGGCGCCTGCGGCAGATCAACGGCGACCGCCCGGCACTGACCTGCCGCAGCACTTTGCAATCACCGGCGGGGCCGAGCATCGACGATCTGGTGGTGGCGCATCAGAACAACCTCAAGCGGTTCGCCGCACTGATCAATCAAACCATCGGCACGTCACTCAAAGGCTGCCCCGCCGCGCCATAAACGGCGCTGGGCTCAGGCCAGCAAGCCCATGGCCTTGGCTCGCGCCACTGCCTGGGTTCGGCGCTCCACGCCGAGCTTGCTGTTGATATGGCTGGCGTGGGTCTTGACCGTGTGCAGGGAGATAAACAGCTGGTTGCTGATTTCCTGGTTTGAACAGCCTTGGGCAATCAGTTGCAGCACCGCCAGCTCCCGCGTACTCAGGGTTTCCTGATGAGCCGGGGCCTGGACCACGCTGACCTGGGGCAACAGCGCCAGCAAGCTCTGGTTCAGCAAGCCATGGGGATCCTTGCCCAACTGCTCGCGCATCCAGTCCGGGTGGCCCTCCAGCAGCCGCTGAAATGGCTGCAATGCGCCGCCCGAGCCGGCTTCAAGCGCACGTGCCAATACTGCCCGGGCCTTGGCTTCCTGGCCGCACACCAACAGAAGCTGTGCCTGCTGGGTCAGCGCCATCAAGGCAATCATCTGACGCCCGCTGTTTTGGGACTGTTGCGCCAGTTCTTCCAGGCGTCGCAACGCGGTGTCGGGCTGACTGCGTATCGCATCGAGCGCGGCTTGTTGCAGTTCGATATGTTGCGGCAGATGTGGATGAAATTCCGGCGCGGCGGCGGCGTGCTCGCCGTTGTAAGTCTGCCCCAGCCGGGTCAGCCAGGCGTCCGCCAGGTCGATACGGCCTTGAGCCAACCACAGCTCGCATTTGATCAGCGTAATCATCGCCAGGTAATAGATCGGCGGTACGTCCCAGATGTGCATCAAGCGCTCGGCCTCGGCCAGCTCGGCAAAGGCATTGGCAAACTGGCAGCGCCGCCCTTCATAGCTGGCGATCACGCAATGCCCGATCAGTACGCTGATATCCCGACAGGCGCGGGCTTCGGCCAGGCCCGTACGCAAACGCACAAGGCCGGCTTCGGGCTGGTAACGCGCCAGCAGCAGGTAACCCTCGTAGAGCGACAGCCGCGCCCGCACCGCATACAGGCGCTGGGGCGCCAGGCCGTGCAGGCGTTCCAGGCCCTGGCGTACTTCATCCAGTGAGCGCAGGATTTCGCCACGCGCCTGCAGAACCCTTGCCCGGTCGTAATGAGCCAGGGCTTCAAACAACGGGTTACCGACGCGCTGCGCCAGTTCCAGGGATTCGCGGTTCAAACCGCGGGCGCGCCACAGGTCGGCATCGACAATCGCCAGATTGGACAGGGTCGACAGGCACATCAGGCGCTGGCCGTAGCGCTTTTGCGGCAGGCTTTCCAATGCCTCGTTGCAATAGCGCTGGGTCAATTCGTGATCCCCGCGCCCACGGGCAATGATTCCGCTCAACGCCAGCCACTGGGCCAACATGGATTTTTGCGCGGTCGCCGAGGGTGCCGGCAGGAAGCGGCTGAGGTAGCTGGAGAGCTCCTGCGCCGCGTCCAATTGGCACGCCAGCCCCAATGCCCAGCTGTAGAGCACGATCAAACGCGGCGTGCTGATCAGCAGGCTGTCGGGCAAGTCCATCTTCCAGCGCAGCAACATGCCCACATTCTGCTCCGCCAACAGCTGCTCTTCGGACAGGTTCTGGACCAGGTTCGCCGCCACGTCCAGATGGCCGGCCCGCAGCGCCTGCTCCACCGCCTCGTCGATCAAGCCCTGGGCGTTGAACCAGCGGCAGGCGCGCAAGTGCAAGCTGGCCGGCGGCAAGGTGGCGCTCTTCTCGCGACGGGTACGCAGCAGGTCGGAAAACAAATGGTGATAGCGGAACCAGTGGCCCTGTTCATCCAGCGGCACCAGAAATACCTGATGGGCCTGCAAATACCTCAGGATTTCGGCGCTGTCATGGGCTTCGCGGAGTGCATCACACAACTCGCTGCAAAAACGCTCCTGGGGCGCGGTGTCGTACAGGAACGCCTGCACGTCGGCAGGCAGGCAGTCGATGACTTCTTCAAGCAGGTAATCCCGGATCAACCCTTCGCCACCGTGCAGGCTTTGGGGCAAGGCCCCCTCATTACCACCGGCTTCGGACGCGGCCAATAGCCAGAAGCGCAGGCCGGCGACCCAACCCTCGCTGCGGCGGATCAGGTTTTCCAATGCCTCGCCGCCCAACCCGCTGCTGTGTCCATCCAGCACGGCCAGGGATTCGTCGTGGGTCAGGCGCAGGTCTTGTTCATGCAACTCCAGCAGATGCCGCGACAAACGCAGGCGTGCCAGGTGCCAGTCCGGACGCTGCCGGCTGGTAACCAGTACCAACAGGCCATCGGGCAAATGATTGAGAAAAAATTGCAGACAACGATCCAGCACCGGGCCCTGGGCCAGGTGGTAGTCATCCAGCACCAGCAATAGCGGCGAGCGTGTGGACAGATGCTCCGCCAGCTCATCGAGCAAGCCGTCCAGCCACTCTTCAAAGGCAAAGGGTTGATGACGCTGACGCATTTTCAGCAGGCCCAGGGATTGGGCGCCCAGCTGCGGAAAATAGTGCTGCAAGCCGTCGAGCAACCGCTCAAGGAAGCGGCCAGGGTCATTGTCCCGCGGGCTGAGGCCCAGCCACAGACTTTGCCAGTGCGCGGGCAAGCCCTGACAGAACTCCACCGCCAACGAGCTCTTGCCAAAGCCGGCGGGCGCGCAGACCAGCAACAGTCGCCCCTCCAGCCCGGCATTCAACCGTTCGCACAGGCGCGGGCGCAGCACGTAGCCGTCAGGCAAAGGGGGCCTGTAGAAACGGCCTTCCAGGGTTGGTATCACCACACCGGCAGGCGCTTGAATTCGGGACAGATCAGTCATCGCCGGGCTCTTGTAGAAGGCTGTTGTCGGCATTGCAGATGTCCGCAGACTAGCGGTAAAAGCGGCGGGATTGTAGATCTTTGCAACAAATGGCTGAAAAAGAACTGCGACAAGAAATATCCCAGAAGACACCACAAACAAAAAGTGGGAGGGGGCTTGCTCCCGATTGCGGTGGATCAGCCAACATAGTTATCGACTGTCGAGCCGCTATCGGGCGCAAGCCCCCTCCCACAGGGGATACATCAGCAGTGGTTAGCGAACACCGTCCTGGCGCAGGGCCGCTGGGGTGAAGTCGCTGGTGGTGGCGGTGAAGCCGAAGTCATAAGCCTGTTTCTCTTCGTTCTTCATGCCCAGGGCCAGGTAGCGGCCGGACTGCAGGTCGTAGAGGGTTTCCAGGGCGTACCACGGCACTTGTTTGTCGTAGTAGTTCTCGGCATGGGCCTCGGCGACGCGCCACAGTTGGCCACGGCCGTCGTAGTGGTCGATCACCGCCGCTTGCCAGGTGTCTTCGTCGATAAAGAAGTCACGCTTGGCGTAGATGTGGCGCTGGCCTTCCTTCAAGGTGGCGACCACGTGCCAGACGCGGCGCAGCTCGTAGCGCGCCAGATCCTGGTTGATGTGACCGGCCTTGATGATGTCGGCGTACTTGAGCTTCGGATCGTCGATCTTGTAGCTGTTGGAGGCGATGTATATTTCTTTCTTGCCTTCCAGCTTCCAGTCGTAGCGATCCGGCGCACCGTTGTACATGTCGAGGTTGTCGGAGGTACGCAGGCCATCGGCAGCAGTACCCGGCCCGTCATAGGACACTTGCGGTGCCCGACGCACACGGCGCTGGCCGGCGTTGTAGACCCATGCCGAACGCGGCTCCTTCACCTGGTCCAGGGTTTCGTGCACCAGCAGTACACCACCGGCCAGACGCGCCGGGGCGGTGACTTGCTGCTTGAAGTAGAACAGGATATTGCCCGGATTTTTCGGATCGAAATCCTTCATCTTGTCGCGGAACACGAACTGGTCGCGGAAGTACACCAGGCTGTAGGAGCCGTTGGTTTGCGGCGTAGCCTGGGTGACCAAACGGGTCACGCTGCCGCCGCGATAACGGGTGATGTGGTTCCAGATGACTTCAACGCCGGTTTTGGGAATCGGGAACGGCACGGCGGTCTCGAAGTTTTCCAAGCCATTGCCGCCGGACACCAGGTTGGTGGTGGTAGCGTTTTTCTTGATGGCGGCGAACACATCAGCCGGCACCGTGGCACCGCGATGAGTCGGGTAGACCGGCATCTTGAAGCTGTCGGGGTAACGCTTGAACATCGCGTACTGCCCTGGAGCCAGCTTGTCCTTGTACTGTTCGACGTTCTGCGCAGTGATGGTGAATTGGGGTTGTTCGCTGGCATACGGGTTGGCCAGGAAACCGCGGGCATCCACGGCACCTGCGTTGGTCGGCAAGGGTGACCATTTTGGGATGGTGCCGGCCGCGTTGCCCGCCATCTCGGCGCCCATCGGGGTCAGGGTAGTACCGAGCTTGGCAGCTTCATCCGCCGAGACTGCCGCCATGACGTTGCTCGCCAGGATCGACAGCCCAAGCACACCGACGTGCAACAGACTTTTAGTTATTTTCATACTCTGGTCTTCCTGAATACATGCCACTTGAAAAGAGTGTGCTTAGAAGTTGGCGCCGAAGCTCAAGGCGACAAAGTCGCGGTCATCCACGGTGCTGAACTTGCCACCAAAGAAGTTGGTGTACGCCAGGCTCGCGGTGTAGGTGTTCTGGTACTCGGCATCCAGGCCCAGGCTGACCGCCTTGCGACCCTCTTCAAAGTTGCCGCCAGGGCCTGGCGAGTAACCTTTGACGTCATGGGACCAGGCCACGTTAGGCTTGAGGTTCACGCCAGCGAACACGTCCGGGTATTCCCAGATGGCACGGGCACGGTAGCCCCAGGAAGTTGCCGTGGTGTAGCCGTCGTTGTTGCAGTTGGTGTTCAGGCCGGCAGCGTTGGGCAGGCCGGCGCCGTTGGCGGTGGAGTTGTTCAGCGCGTTGCAAAACCCACCCGGCAGCGTGCCTGGGCCGAATACCGGATCGCGGCCATAACGGGCCTGGGACTTGCTTTCCAGGCCACCCACATGGGTCACACCGATTTCACCCACAGTGGTCAGGCGACTGGCGCCCATCACTTGGTCGAAGAAATGCGTGAAGGTTGTCTGGAATTGGGTGACTTCCTTGCGGTTGTAGCCATGCAGGTCCTGGCCGGGCGAGCCCTTGAGCACCGAAGCATTGCCAAAGCCGGGAATCGGCGTGACACCGGCGAACAGAATGTCGGTGGTGCTCAACTGCACCGGCGCATTCGGCCGATAGCTCAATTCACCACTCCAGGCGGTGCCGGTAGGCAACGTGGTGGAGAAGCTCAAGCCGTAGAGGCGGATATCTTCCGGGTACTCGACGAAGTAGTTCGAGCTGCCCGCCACGATCAGCGGACGCAATGCTCCCAGCGGGCCCAGTGGACGGGTATAGGCCGCCGACGGCGCGCCCTGTGCACTGAAAATCGGCGCACGGCTGTGGTAGTTCATGAAGTAGGCACCGAACTCGGTGTCCAGCGGTTCGAAGTTATAGTGCATGGCCACGCCGAACTGGCCGCTGTCACGGGCATCACGGTCCGGCCCACGGCGCACCAGTACGCCCTCGTTGTTGACGTCCACGCCCAGGGCACCCAGGGTCGGCAGTGCCGCGCCGGGAATGGTCGAGCGCTTGTTCAGCACCCGCAGGTTATTGCTGCAACCATCGGAAATCACGTCCGGCTGCGAGAAGAAGGTGCCGCAGTTATCGGTGACGGTCTGGTCCCATTCCAGTTGGTAAAACGCCTCGGCCGACAGGTTGTCGGTGAGCGTCTGGGACACGTAGAACATGTTGACCGGAATCAGGCCCTCCTTGATCTCGGCCCCCGGACGACGAAACGCTGACACGTCGATCGGGTTGATGGAGTTGATGCCGCCACCGATGAAGGTGCTTTCGCCCCAGCTCACCACCTGCTTGCCGAAACGCACCGAACCCGGGGCATCGGCAATCGAGTAGTTGTGGTAGACGAACGCATCGAGAATCTGCCCGCCCGAAGACTTGGCGCCTTCTTTGCGGTTGTTGTCGCTGATGTCCTTGAACTGACGGCTTTCGTCCTTGAGCTCAAAGTCGTACCAGTACTTGCCACGCACAAACACGCCGGTGTCGCCGTACTTCAGTTCCAGGTCATGGATGCCCTTGAAGATCTTCGAGAACGTCTCGCCGCGCTTGAAGTTCAAGTGGCCGTCATCGGAGGTCTGGGACAGGCCCTTGCCGCCATTGTTGGCGCCAATCAGATCACGATTGGGCTTGGCCGTAGACCAGCTCGCGCCCACCGAAAGCGAGGAGTCAAAGCTCCCTTCGATTTCACCGATGTTGAAACTGACGCCGAATGCAGGCCCGGCGAGCGTAGAAGCGAGACTGACGGCCAGGGGCAGTCTTGCCCGGCGCCAGAACTGGTTTACTTGGGTCATCGACGCTACTCCATGTGCATATTTTATTGTTATGGCAGTGAGCCCTTTCTTCAGATGTAACGGCCGGGATACAACGATTCCAATGCCGAACCGCAACCGAGCCTCCATGGCTCGACGCGCAACATCCGCGAAAAACTCTGAAAGGGACTATAGCCAGAGGGGGGTAGTGCTTGATCCCTCTAAAGTGTGATTTGCATCACCAACCTGTCTGCCACAACCCTTTCGCCACGCCGACGAAGGTCGACGCGGGAAGGATGGCTGAAATTCGGCAAATCACAAGTAGAGGCTTGAGATAGAGCATTGCCGCGCCCGAAAGGGCGCGGCGAGGGGCATTAAAGCGTAGACAGGAACGTGCTGTTGTTGGCTTGCCATTCGATGATGTCGATACGGATACGTTTTTTGTCGAGCTTTCCTACACTGGTCTTGGGAATTTCAGTAACAACCGCGATCTGGCTTGGAATCGCCCATTTGCTCAAATGCCCAAGTTCAACGAAAGGTTTGAGGTGCTCCTTGAGCTCCCGCGCGCCAATCACATGGCCCTCATGCACCACCAGCAAGGCGAATGGGCGCTCGCCCCATTGCGGATCGGCGATGCCCACCACTGCTACCTCGCGTACCGCCGGGTGGCGGCTGACCAGGTCTTCAAGGGCCAGGGACGAGATCCACTCGCCACCGGTTTTGATCACATCCTTGATGCGATCGCGGATATCAATCACGCCGAACGCATCCAGCGTGGCCACATCGCCGGTGTGCATCCAGCCGCCCGCCCACAGTTCGGCGCCCTTTTGCGGTTCGTTGTAGTAACCCTCGGTCAGCCAGGGTGCGCGCAGCACCAGTTCGCCCTGGGTTTCGCCGTCGGCGGGGAGAAAATTGCCGTCGGTGTCCATGATTGCCGCCTCAACCAACGGCCCGGGCACACCGGCCTTGATGCGGTAGGTGGTGCGTTCGTCTTCGCTACCAGCCATCAACTCCTCATTGAGGTGCGCGCAGGACACCAGCGGCCCGGTCTCGGACATGCCATACGCGGCGGTCAATTGAATGCCGCGGGCCTTGGCGGCTTCGTACAGCGAACGGTTGAGCGCGCTGCCGCCAATGACGATTTTCCACCCAGCAAAATCCACACCCTGGGCAGCCTTGGCGTTAAGCACCATTTGCAGAATGGTCGGCACACAATGCGAGAACGTGACGTTCTCCTCGCGCCACAGCTGCACCAGGTATTCCGGGTCGTAGCGCCCCGGGTAGACCTGCTTCAAGCCGAGCATGGTCGCCACATACGGCAAGCCCCAGGCGTGTACATGGAACATCGGCGTGATCGGCATATATACATCGTTGGTGCCCAGCAGGCGCACGCTGTCGACGCTGCCCATGATGGTCGCCACGCCGATGGTGTGCAGCATCAGTTGGCGGTGGGTGAAATACACGCCTTTGGGGTTGCCGGTGGTACCGGTGGTGTAGAAGGTGGTGGCGACGGAGTTTTCGTCGAAGTCCTGGAAGTCGTATTGGGGGCTGGCGGCGGCCAGCAGGGTTTCGTATTCGCCGACCAGGTTGGGTAACTCTGCGGTCCTGGTGTCACCATCGGTAATCAACAAGGTCTTGTCGACGGTAGTGAGTTGCCCGGCAATCGCCTGGTAAAGCCCCACGAACTCACTGTTGACCAGCACAAAGCGATCTTCGGCGTGGTTCATGGTGTAGAGAATCTGTTCCGGTGACAGGCGCACGTTGATGGTGTGGATAACCGCGCCGATCATCGGAATGGCGAACATGCATTCCAGGTAACGGTGGCTGTCCCAATCCATCACCGCCACGGTATCACCGGCCTTGACCCCGGCTTCGGTCAGCACATTCGCCAGGCGCGCAACGCGCTCGATCAGCGTCGGGTAGGTGTAGCGCAGCTTGTCACGGTAGATGATCTCCCGGGTCTTCTCATAGCGAGTCCCGGACATCAGCAGGCGCTTGATCAGCAGCGGGTATTGGTACGCACCTTCGGCGGGCGGGATGACACGGGTCTGCAACATACGAATCCCTTTAATGACTGCGCGGTCTTGGCTTTAAGACCTGCACTGTAGAGGGCTTATGTTTCAGCCAAATCAGCCAAAGGAATGATTTGCAGAACTCAGCAAATGCTAGCTTTGCGCCAGTATCCGCGGCTTAGGGAAGACCCATGTGGGAGGGGGCTTGCCCCCGATAGCAGGGTGTCAGTCAGCTTATGTAGGGCTGACACACCGCTATCGGGAGCAAGCCCCCTCCCACATTTGAGCTGTGTACCCTTGAGAAAATTGATTACTTCATGCTGGTAAACGCCAGCTTCACCCCAATCGCAATCAACACCGCGCCCATGGTCCGATCAAACCAGTGGCCCATCTTCGCAAACCCGGCACGTACGCGTTGCTGGCTGAACAACATGGCCACCAGGCAAAACCACAGGGCCGTGGCCACCGCCAGGTACACACCGTAACCAGCCTGTACCGCCAGCGGCGTGTGGGGGTTGATCACCACGGTGAACAGCGAGAGGAAGAACAACGTGGCCTTGGGGTTCAAGCCATTGGTCACAAAGCCTGCGGTAAACGCGCCGCGTGGGGTGCGCTCGCCCGCTTCACGGTGCAACTCGCCCTCGGCGGTGGGCTTGGCCGGCTGCGCACGCAGGGCCTTGAAGCCGATATACAGCAGGTACGCCGCGGCAGCCCATTTGAGCGCATTGAACAACACGATGGACTGGGACACGATCAAACCGATCCCCAACAGCGAATAACCCACATGCACGAAAATCGCCGTGCCGACGCCCAGGGCCGTCCAGGTGCCGGCGCGGCGCCCGTGGGTCACGCTCTCACGGACCACCACGGCGAAATCCGGGCCGGGGCTGGCCACCGCCAACAAGTGAATCAAGGCTACGGTCAAAAACTCGGCGACGTACATGCTCACTCCATTAAGTAACTGATTATTTCATCTGATAGGCTCGGAAGATTACGCCTTCGAACCTCGTCGCAAAAGGTACAGTTGATCATGAACAATCGCCGCGCCGTCTTCCTCGACCACCCTTCGCTGGACTTGGGCGACCTTGACCTCAGCGATTTGCGTGACTGCTTCAGCGAGCTGCAGTTGTTTGAACAGACCACGGCGCAGAATGTGCTGGAACGCTTGCAGGGCGCTCAAGTTGCGATCAGCAACAAAATCCCGCTCACGGCGCAAAACCTGGCGGCCTGCCCCAAGCTCAAGCTGATCCTGGTATCGGCCACCGGCACCAACAATATCGACCTTGAAGCCGCTCGCGCCCATGGCATCACCGTGAGCAACTGCCAGGGTTACGGCACGCCGTCGGTGGCCCAGCACACGATCATGCTGCTGCTCAACCTCGCCACGCGTCTGAAGGACTACCAACAGGATGTAGCCGCCGGTAAATGGCAGCAGGCCAGGCAGTTCTGCCTGCTGGACCATCCAATCGTCGAACTGGAAGGCAAAACCCTCGGCCTGCTCGGCCATGGCGAACTGGGCAGTGCCGTGGCGCGTCTGGCCGAAGCCTTTGGTATGCGTGTGGTGCTCGGCGCAATTCCCGGGCGCCCGGCCCGCGCCGACCGCGTGCCACTGGATGAACTGCTGGCCCAGGTCGATGCGCTGACCTTGCATTGCCCGCTCAATGAACACACCCGCGACTTTATCGGCGCCCGTGAACTGGCGCTGCTCAAGCCCGGCGCGTTTATCGTCAACACCGCACGCGGTGGCTTGATCAACGAACAGGCCTTGGCGGACGCGTTGCGCAGCGGGCATTTGGGTGGCGCGGCGACCGACGTGTTGAGTGTGGAGCCGCCGGTCAATGGTAACCCGCTGCTGGCCGGCGACATTCCTCGCTTGATTGTCACGCCCCACAACGCCTGGGGCAGTCGCGAAGCGCGGCAACGGATCGTCGGCCAACTGACGGAAAACGCCCGAGGCTTTTTCAGCGGTGCCCCGCTGCGCGTCGTCAGTTGATAAACTGCGCCCCTTTTTCAAGGAGCAGACCATGGATCCGCGCAGTGAAGTACTGCTTCGCCAGGCCGAACTTTTTCAAGGCAACCTGCTGCTGGTAGGTCTGCCTGCCGACGATTTGCTCGGGCGCCTGCCCAACGCCCATGGCTGGTGTTGGCACGCCGGCGACCAGGCGGCGCTTGATGCGCGGTTTCCCGAGCGCAGCCAGTTCGGGGTAAATGTGCCCGAGCGTGCCTTTGATGCGGCGGTGATCTTCCTGCCCAAGTCCAAGGACCTCACCCACTACCTGCTCAATGCCGTGGCCGCACGCCTGCCTGGCGCCGAGTTGTTTCTGGTGGGTGAGAAAAAAGGTGGCATCGAAAGCGCCGCCAAGCAGATGAGCCCTCTGGGCAAGCCACGCAAGCTGGATAACGCGCGGCATTGCCAGCTGTGGCAAGTCACCGTCGCCAATGCTCCGCAAGCCGTGGAGCTGGAAAGCCTGGCGCAGGTTTTCGACGTACCGCTGGCCGAAGGCCCGCTGAAGGTGGTGAGCCTTCCGGGCGTGTTCAGCCATGGCCGCCTGGACCGCGGCACCGAGTTGCTGCTGGAGCATCTGGACAAACTGCCAAGCGGGCACCTGCTCGACTTCGGTTGCGGCGCCGGGGTACTGGGGGCTGCGGTCAAGCGTCGCTACCCGCATAACACCGTGACCATGCTGGATGTGGATGCCTTTGCGGCGGCCAGCAGTCGGCTGACGCTGGCGGCGAACGGGCTGGAAGCCGAGGTGCTGACCGGTGATGGAATCGATGCCGCACCGATGGGTTTGAACGCGATTTTGAGCAACCCTCCGTTCCATGTCGGGGTGCACACCGATTATTTCGCCACGGAGAACTTGCTGCGAAAAGCGGCCAAACATCTGGCAAAAGGCGGCGAACTGCGCCTGGTCGCCAACAGCTTTCTGAAGTACCAGCCGCTGATCGAAGAGCATTTGGGTATCTGCGCGATCAAGGCCGAAGGCAATGGTTTTCGTATCTACCGCGCCAAGCGCCCCTGAAGGACATTTGAAAAAGAAGGCTTGCCGAATGGGTTTTGCCTAGGCAGAATCCGCAGCGTCCTAGGGGAGTAGTCTCCCACGAGCGCCATGCTCGTCCGGCATACGTCAACATACTTGGTCAGCAGATCATGGCGTATGCGACCCAGGAGTCCGCACAGACGGACCGGGGTTTGACAAGACCTATGACACGCACACCTTACCCGGGGCGGGAAGGCTGTACGTGTCATAGCCGTGTCGACCCGCCCCTGGAAACTACCTGATGCTGGATTCACTACTCGTTCCTACTGCAATCGTTGCCTTGGCCGAAATCGGCGACAAGACGCAACTGCTCGCGCTCATTCTTGCTGCCCGCTTTCGCAAGCCCTGGCCAATCATCGCCGGCATCGTCGCCGCGACCCTGGCCAACCATGCGGCGGCCGGCGCCGTGGGGGCCTGGTTCGGGAGTTTCTTCTCGGATGCGGTGCTTCACTGGATTCTTGCGGCGAGCTTCTGTGCCACGGCACTCTGGACCCTGGTGCCGGACAAGCTCGATGATGACGAAGCCAGCACCACACGCAAGTTCGGGCCATTCCTGACCACGCTGATTGCCTTTTTCCTTGCGGAAATCGGTGACAAGACCCAGATCGCCACGGTCATGCTGGCCGCGCAGTATCCGGAGTTGTGGCTGGTGATTATCGGCACCACCCTGGGCATGTTGATTGCCAACGTACCGGTGGTTCTAGCGGGGAATTTCGCCGCGGAGAAACTGCCGCTGACCTTGATTCGTCGATTGGCGGCTACGGCGTTTTTTGTGCTGGCAATCGTGGCGGTCTACAAAGCCATGCAAAGCAGTGGCTGGATCTAGTTTGCCTTGATGCCTGTAGGAGCGAGTTTGCTCGCAAGAAACGTCAACGATAACGCGTGCTGCTTGAATAACGCGGCGCCGGTGAGTTTTTCGCGAGCAAGCTCGCTCCTACACAGCGCCCATCAGGATTTTTTGGCCTGCTGGTACAGCGGCATTACCTTCGGAATCGCGGCCTGCAACGAAGCGATCCGGCTGTCGGAAGCCGGGTGAGTGCTCATGAACTCCGGCGGTGCGCCTTCGGAAGCCTTGGCCATTTTATTCCACAGCGTGATCGCCGCGTTCGGGTTATAGCCGGCACGCGCAGAAAGCTCCAGGCCGATCAGGTCGGCTTCGTTTTCGTTGCTGCGGCTGTTGGGCAAGGTCATGCCATAGTTGGCCACGGTATCGGCCAGTGCCAGGCTGTCCTGGCCAAGACCGAACAGTGCCCCGGCGCCCTGCTTGGCCATCTCGATACCGTATGCCTTGGACATCGCTTCACGACCATGTTCACGCAGGGCGTGGGCAATTTCATGGCCCATCACTGCAGCCAACTCATCGTCGGTGAGCTTGAGGTTGTCGATCAACGCGCTATACACCAGGATCTTGCCGCCAGGCCCGCAGTTGGCGTTCATCTCGTCGCTTTTGATGAGGTTCACTTCCCAGTTCCACTGGGCGGCGTCCGCGCGAAAGGTCGGCGCCTGAGCGATCAGGCGCTTGGCGATGGCCTGCACACGCTTGGCGTTGGCGCTGGTCTTGTCCAGAACGCCTTTGCCACTGGCTTCACCCAGAGTCTGCTGGTAGGACTGGGCATACATCTGGTCGACTTCCTGGCTCGACAACATGCTGAACATGTATTGCTTGCGCTCAACCCCAACGGCTCCGCCGCTGGTCGTGTTGACCGACTGGCAACCCGCCAGCAACATCGCTGCAACCAAACCGCTTACCGCCAATGACTTCTTCATGAACACGCTCCCTGAAAACATGGCGCGTATCGTAGGCGGTCGTTGGTATTGGCGCCAGATACATCAGACATTTAACCGCTGATTTTCGGATACATCCCACAGTGCAGGCTCAAGCCGGGGTCAGGCACTCCGGCCCATTGAGCTTTGGATCATTGACCATATTGGCCAGCACGCGCTCACGCAAAGCGCTGGGCTCACCCGCCAGCAACCCTTGCAGCACCTGCAACGGCGTCTCGGGATCGAGCCAGGCGGCCTGCCCCGCCGCATCAAGAATCAATGGCCGACGTTGGCTTTGCGCCGCCTGGGTGACCACCGCGGTACTCAGCCACACCTGTTCCTGCACGGGATACGCTTCCCAGATCGCAGCAAAAAATAAGGTAGAACCCTCCCCCGGCGTCAACCAATACGGGCGCTTGCGCTGGGTGCCGCGCCATTCGTAGAAACCGTTGGCCGGCAGCAGGCAGCGGCGCTGGCGGAACGCTTCACGGAACATCGGTTGTTCGGCCAGGGTTTCGGCGCGGGCATGGGCTGGGGTGCGCGACATGTCTGTCAGCCAGGGCGGCGTAAGACCCCAACGGGCACGCGCCAGGGTGAGCTGGCCTTCGCTCAGGCGCTGGATCAGTACCGAATCATTCGGGGAAATGTTCCACTGGGCCTGCTGGTCGGCGGGGAAGCCCGGCAAGGCAGCAAAGGCAGGGTTCCAGCGAAACAGGGCATAACGTCCACACATGGGGCAACACGACTCTTGGGGTAAACCGACAGACAGCCTAACAGACCAGTACGTCGGGGAAGCTGTCGGGTTCGTCGCCGGGCAACGGTTGCGCGCCAATATAGGCAGTAATCAGCTCTCGGGCATCAGCCGCCTGATCGTTATCGACCTCCAGCCCCAGCAAGCCGAAGATTGGCAACTCGCCGGTACCACCGAGCAAGTGACGCCCCACCAGGTGCGCCTCGATGCCTTCACTGGCAAGCATCTGCTGCAGCAACTCGCCCTCCATCAGGTTTTCCGGTTCGTAGATTCGCTGCATGGGGCTTACCTGCTATTCATTTTCGCTGCGGGTTTCAAGCATCCACTCTTCACCATGAACTTGCAGGTCGAACGTGATCGGCCGGCAACACACTTGGCAGTCTTCTATATAGGTCTGGTCCCCGCCAGACAAATCCACGGTTGTCTCGACCGCTTCGCCACAATAAGGACAATCGTACAGCGCAGTTTCCAGCATCGCAGTCTCCCAGGTGACTTGTGCGTATAATCGCCGGTCTATTTACAGGGCTATTCCGGCAGAGCCAGTTTACTCACGCCGCCCCTGCTATTTCCTTTACTTACCCTAGCCGTTTCTAACAAGAGAGCATGATGGGCGAATTCGATACCATCCGACCTTACAACGACAGCGAAGTCCCGGCAGTGCTGGCGCGTCTGTTCAGTGACAAGGCCTTTCTGGACATCCTGACCCACTTTCGCTTCCCGCGCTTTGCCGGCGCCCTGGGCTGGTTGCTCAAGCCGATGATCGCGCGCAAATTGCGCCGTGAGTTTGCCGGCGTCACCACCGTGGCGACGCTGCAAGACAAAGTCGAGTACTACGTCGACCACACCATTGACCGGGCGACCGACGGCGTGACCTACACCGGCGTCGAGCAGCTCAAATCCGGCACTGCCTATCTGTTTCTGGCCAACCACCGCGACATCGTGATGGACCCGGCCTTCGTCAACTATGCCGTTTATCACGCAGGCCTGCCGACACCACGCATCGCCATCGGTGACAACCTGCTGCAAAAGCCGTTTGTCAGCGACCTGATGCGCCTGAACAAGAGCTTCATCGTGCACCGTTCGATCACCGGGCGAAAGGAGAAGATGGCGGCCTACAACCTGCTGTCGGCCTATATCAACCACTCGATCCGCAACGACTGCCAGTCGATCTGGATCGCCCAGGCCGAAGGCCGGGCCAAGGATGGTGATGACCGTACCGAATCGGCAATCCTCAAAATGTTCCACGTCAGCCGCAAGGACGAGCCGTTTGCCGAGGTCATTCAGTCGTTGAACCTGACGCCGGTGTCCATCAGCTACGAGTACGACCCTTGCGATGCCGCCAAGGCCCGCGAGCTGTACATCCGCGCCACCACCGGCACCTACACCAAGGCGCCGGGCGAGGACGACGTGAGCATTGCCCTGGGTATCACCGGCTACAAAGGCCGGGTGCACGTGAACTTTGCGCCACCGATTACCGAGCGCTTCGAAGATACCAAGCTGCTGGCAGTGGAAATGGATCGGCAGATCCTCGGTGGCTACCGCTTGTTCCCGGTGCATTACCTGGCGTACGCGCAGTGGGATGATGCCGATCCGCAGTTGCAAGTGCCTAAAGCCGCCGAAGTATTTCCGGCCGATGAGTTGGCCAAGGCGAAAGCTGAATGGGAGCGGCGCCTGAACGAATGCCCGGCCGAGCACCGGCCTTATCTGGTGGTGCAGTATGCGACGCCGGTACGCAATCAGTATCGGGTCAAGGCCGGGATCCCCCTGTAATATGTGACCCTACAGGGGATATGTGGCAGGCGCTGATTCTACGGGCAGTACATGACCAGTGTGGGAGCTGGCTCGCCTGCGATAGCAGTGGTTCAGTTAAAGATTCAGTGGCTGATACACCGCCTTGGCGGGTGAGCCCGCTCCCACATTTGGTTTTGCAGTGAAATTAGAAATGGGTGCTGAGCCAGGAGATTGCCAGGGCCAGGCCAAGGCAGCCGAACCCGACGCGGTAAGCCTGGCGATGCGCCCGTTCAGTGTGCGTATCCAGAAAGAGCATCGGCTGGTCGATAGCGCGCTCTTCGCTGCGCATGGCCAGATCGGCCATCGCACGTTGCGCATGCAAGCGGGTGATGAACAGCACCAGGGCGCCCGAGCAGGCAACCAACAGGGCAATAGCATTGATGAGCAGCGCCATCGCAAACCTCGGCGAATCAGTATTCGGATATCAGCCCAGATACCAACCTGAACGATAGTCGCCTCCTGCGCCGTTAATGCTCCTTCTCCGTTGACGGTTAATGTATCCAGTAATTTACAGCGTCACCTGAACGTCACCTTAACAAGCCACTCTGTTGCCCTTCGACGCTTGAGGAGCTTGTCATGTTGCATGCGCAAAACCAGGATCGGCTGTATCTGATCGCCCAAAGCGATGAGCAAGAGGCGCTGGTCGGCAGCCTTGCGTTCAACGTTCAGGACCGCCATTGGCTGGTGTATTGCGCCCTCGGCGGGCACCAACATGCCGACCTGCCGGAGCTGGATTTTCTCACCGGCGTGAGCATGCTGGACTTTTATGTCGATACGGCCGCCTGACCAAACTACAGGCACAAAAAAACCGGGCTCAGTGATGAGCCCGGTTTTTTTATAACCGGCTTATTGCGCGCTGAGCAGTTGACCGATGCTTGGGTCCTTGAACAGGCGGGTCAAGGCATCACTGAGCACATCACTGACCAATTTAGTGTTGGTTTCCTGGTTGGGCGACATGCCAAAGCGCTGGTTCAGCGAAGCAGCGTAGCGACCACTGTAGCGACGGGTACCGGCGCTGACGTCAGACTTGAAGGTCGCGCCGATGGAGGCTTCGGTCACATACAGCCCCTCTTTGGGCGATTGGTACTTCAGCTCGGCCAGGGTCACGGTCAGTTGCGGCACACCTGGCGAGTTGGTCGGCGTAAAGCCCAGCAAACGCACAGCAGCTTCAGCCTGGGCCTGCAGCTTGGGCAGCACATCCTGGCCGGTCACCGAAATCAGTGCGGTCTCCGGGTACAGGCCGCCACGCGAGCCCAGGGTCGGCGACGGACGCCCGTCGACCACGCGTACCGAGACCGGCTGGCCATGGCCTACCGCAGCCAACGGCGCAGTGACTTTAGGTTGCGGGCTGAGTTGTTGCGGGCTGTTGGCGCAGCCAACCAGGGTCAAACTGGTCACAGTGATCAAACCGAACAACAGGCGTTGCAACATACTCATTTCTCCAGGACTAGGTGCAGACAGGTCGCCAGTATAACGGTGCACGCACGCCACTCACCAGCAATCCTGAACGGTGGCTGAAGCCACGGGCAAATTACAAATTCGCATAAATTGGTCACCGCAGTGTCATGCCACACTGGCACTCTTCAAGCATGTAACACACCAGGTACACAGCCATGCGCCTTCTCAAGACCCTGTTCATGTCACACGCCCGTCATCGCCACTTTGCCCTGCTCGACGCCCAGGGCCATTGCCAGGCATTCAAGCAATGCAGCCTGCCGCCCGTCGGTGAAGGTTGGGTTGAAGTGACCGAGACTCACCTTGGCTGGATGCACCGGCCCCTGCCGGCCAGCGCCCGGGTCAGCCCGCAGGTTTTTCGCGCACGACATCGGCAAGCGTTGGCCTCCTGACCGGGACCCGAATAAAAGTCATAAAACACGCCCATTTCCTTGGCGTTCTTCGCTACAATCTCCCCCCGATTATAAGGACGTCTCCTGATCGGGCCCCGCAGCATCGTTAATGCCCAGGCATTAACCCCCAAATCGCCCACAGAGAGCCGCCCACACAGATCGAGTGAAGCTGGCGTGCTTGCTGTTTCCTTTGCAAACCACCCCGCCTTTTATCGAATCTGCCAGAGCTGCCGTTGCGCTCGGCCACTTGTGTTGTTTGCCCGTTTTGCCGCGTGTCGGCAGAGGTTTACGGGCCAGGTGCCAGGCTGGGGCAGCCCTTTTTTGAGGTTCACGTCTTCAAAAGAGCGTGAAAAAACGGGTTTTCACAACTTCACAAGAGTGTGGCGAGCAAATGAATAGTTTGGCGTTTGTACAAGCACCATCAGCGTCTGGGTCAGCCCAATTACACAGGATCGAGCCTTCCTCAAAAACCGGAGCTTGAGCCTGTCCGCTACGGATTGGTTGCACGAATCGCACGCTTTGACCATAAGTCGAATTGCCACAGGCGCCCATGAATGCGTTCATAGGCAGATTAGCCCGGCAGGAAGCGTGTGCTGAAGTTGCAAAGAATTGCGAAACGGACATGGCGATCCTGGCCATGGGTAACCTGGGGCAACACGTGAACCGCCCCGTCACTCCTGGCAGCCATGCCGTCAATTTGGTGCTGCAGATTTTGGAGACGCGTTAAATGGCGCATAACGAAGCAGTCGACGTAGTTCTGGTAGGGGCCGGCATCATGAGTGCCACCCTGGCCGTACTGCTCAAAGAGCTCGACCCCGGCCTCACGCTGGAAGTCGTTGAGCTGATGGATTCGGGTGCCGCGGAGAGTTCCAACCCGTGGAACAACGCCGGTACCGGCCATGCCGGGCTGTGTGAGCTGAACTACACGCCGCAGGCCGCCGATGGTTCCATCGATATCAAGAAAGCCGTGCACATCAACACCCAGTTCGAGGTGTCGAAGCAGTTTTGGGCTTACCTGACCAAGAAAGGCACCTTTGGCTCGTCCAGGTCGTTCATCAGCCCGGTCCCGCACCTGAGCTTCGTGCAGGGCGACAAAGGCGTGTCCTTCCTCAAGAAGCGCTTTGAGACCCTCAGCCAGCACCACGCGTTTTCGGATATGCATTACACCGAAGACCGCAGTGAGATGGCCGAGTGGATGCCGCTAATGATGCCGGGCCGCCCGCTCGACGAAAAAATCGCCGCTACCCGCGTGATGAACGGCACCGACGTCAACTTCGGTGCCCTGACCAATCAGTTGCTCAGCCACCTGACCAGCTCTGCGGATGCCCAGGTCAAGTACTGCAAGCGCGTCACCGGCCTCAAGCGCAACGGCGCCGGCTGGACCGTGAGCATCAAGGACGTTAACAGCGGCAACAGCCGCGAAGTGGACGCCAAGTTCGTGTTCCTTGGCGCAGGTGGCGCGGCTCTGCCGCTGCTGCAAGCCTCGGGCATCGAAGAGAGCAAAGGCTTCGGCGGCTTCCCGGTCAGTGGCCAGTGGCTGCGTTGCGACAACCCGGAAGTGGTCAAGCAGCACCAGGCCAAGGTTTACAGCCAGGCCGCCGTGGGCTCGCCGCCCATGTCCGTGCCGCACCTGGACACCCGCGTAGTGGATGGCAAGAAATCCCTGCTGTTCGGGCCATACGCAGGCTTTACCACCAAGTTCCTCAAACACGGCTCGTTCCTTGACCTGCCGATGTCGATTCGCGCCGGCAACATCGGCCCGATGCTGGCCGTGGCCCGCGACAACATGGACCTGACCAAGTACCTGGTCAGCGAAGTACGCCAGTCCATGGAACAGCGCCTGGAATCCCTGCGTCGCTTCTACCCCGAGGCGAAAGCCGAAGACTGGCGCCTGGAAGTGGCCGGCCAGCGGGTGCAGATCATCAAGAAAGACCCGAAAAAAGGCGGCGTGCTGCAGTTCGGCACCGAACTGGTCGCGGCCAAGGACGGTTCGCTTGCGGCGCTGTTGGGCGCGTCTCCTGGTGCTTCGGTCACCGTTTCGATCATGCTGGAGCTGATCGAGCGCTGCTTCCCGGAGAAAACTGCCGGTGAATGGGCGAGCAAGCTGCACGAGATCTTCCCGGCGCGGGAAAAGGTTCTGGAGACGGACGCCGAGCTGTATCGCAAGATCAACACGCAAAACAACATCAGCCTTGAGCTGGTGGACCCTGTAGGAGCGAGCTCGCTCGCGAAAAACGTCAACGATAACGCAGCGCAAGTGGATTAACGCGTCGCTCTCAGGCTCTTCGCGAGCAAGCTCGCGCCTACCGTTAAAAGCGAAACGCCCCGGCCTCTCATGAGGCCGGGGCGTTTTTTGTGGCTCGGATAATCAGCCGCGGGCTTTGTCGATCAGCTCGATGTATTCGGCGGCGTTGCGCTGGTCCTTGATCAGGTCGACAAAGGTCTGGCCATGCTCATCCTGGCCATCCAGGTCCAGGCCTGCTTCTTTGAAAAAGCCCAGGAAACGCTCGAAATCGTCGATACGCAGGCCGCGATAGGCCTTGATCAGTTTGTGCAGGGACGGTGAAGTCGCATCAACCGGCTCAAAGTCCAGGAACAACTTGATTTGGTCGTCACCGATTTCGTCGCCAATCACCTGTTTCTTATCTTTACGCATTACCGACTCCAGCCTGCAGACATTTACACGGGGCTAGAAGTCTACCTGCGCGACGCAGTATGTGGGAGGGGCTTGCCCTAATACCTGTAGGAGCGAGCTTGCTCGCGAAAAGCTCTAAGGCGCCGCGTTCATTCAGGAAGCACGCGTTATCGTTGACGTTTTTCGCGAGCAAGCTCGCTCCTACATTTGGATGTCAGTGTTCAATCGAACTGGGCAAGCATCCAGCGGTGATACTCCGCCATCCCCACCTCGCCTTCACGAGGCGCCCAGCTTGCCAGTTCGCCATCGCCAACAGGACGATAAGGGCCTGCTTTGCATTCAAACATGATGCTGTCTGGCTCCAGCACCACCAGGCCATGAAAAACGCCGGGCGACAGGTCGACGCCCTGGCATTCCCCGCCCGCTTCCAACACACGCTTGCTGAGCAGTTCGCCGGTCTCGCTGAAAATCAGGATTCCCAGACGCCCTTTGAGCACCAGCAAGGTCTCGGCCTTATCGGCGCTCAGGTGACGATGAGGCTGCACATAGGTGCTGGGCTGCAAGCCGACTGCCATGCGATGACAAGGCTCTTGCATCTCATGGAAGTTGACGTTCTGACGCCCACGGGGGTTGGCGGCCGCTTTCTCGGCCAATTCGGCAAACAGAGTCTGATCAAGAAAGCGGGCCATCGATTACATTCCTTTAACGGCAAAGATGCCATTGGCGTTACGCCAGTAGCCTTTGTAGTCCATGCCATAACCAAAGATATAGCGGTCGACGCACGGCAGACCCACAAAATCGGCTTTCAGTTCAGGACGGGCTTTGCGGTCGTGGTCTTTATCGATCAGCACAGCGGTGTGCACTTTGCGCGCGCCGGCATGTTTGCAGAAATCAATGATCGCCCCCAGGGTATGACCTTCATCGAGGATGTCGTCGATGATCAGCACATCGCGATCGATGAACGAAACTTCCGGCTTGGCCTTCCAGAACAGGTCGCCGCCACTGGTTTCGTTGCGATAACGGGTGGCGTGCAGGTATGAGGCTTCCAGTGGGAATTGCAGGTGGGTCAGCAATTTACCGGCGAAGATCAGACCACCGTTCATCACGCAAAAGACCACCGGATTGGTGTCGGCCATTTCGCGAGTGATGTGCTCGCCGACCTTGGCGATTGCTGCTTCGACCTGCGCTTCGGTGTACAGGCAGTCAGCCTCGTGCATGATTTGACGGATATGCTCGAGATCAGCAGACATGGCGCTCTCCAAGGGGGGGTGCTGTGGCAAGAAAAGCGGGCGAAGGTACGCTTCTCGTGCGCTCCAATCAAGCCTTTATGGACTAACGTACTTGATGTCTATAGGACAACACCCTCGGATAGATTAATCTAGGCCGGTTTTTTTGCCCGCCGCCGGAGCCTTTCCCATGCCCACTCGCGAGATCCGCCACCCGCTGATCCGACACAAACTCGGCCTTATGCGCCGTGCCGACATTAGCACGAAGAATTTCCGTGAGCTTGCTCAGGAAGTCGGAGCGCTGCTGACTTACGAAGCCACCAAGGATTTACCCCTGGAAACCTACGAGATCCCCGGTTGGGCCGGTCCCGTACAAGTGGAGAAAATCGCCGGTAAGAAAATTACCGTCGTGCCTATCCTGCGTGCCGGTATCGGTATGCTCGAAGGTGTACTCAGCCTGATCCCGGGCGCCAAGGTCAGCGCCGTGGGCGTTGCCCGCAATGAAGAAACACTGCAGGCCCACACCTACCTGGAAAAGCTTGTTCCGGAAATCAACGAGCGCCTGGCCATGATCATCGACCCGATGCTCGCCACTGGCAGTTCCATGGTTGCGACCATCGACCTGCTGAAAAAAGCCGGTTGCCGGGACATTCGCGCCATGGTGCTGGTGGCTGCGCCCGAAGGCATCGCCGCCGTCGAGAAGGCCCACCCGGATGTGCAGATCTACACCGCATCCATCGATGAGCGCCTGAATGAACACGGCTACATCATCCCGGGCCTTGGCGATGCCGGTGACAAGATCTTCGGCACCAAGCAGAAGGACGCGTGAACATGCAGGATGAATTCAACGACCCGCTTTGGCGCCAGATCCTGTCTGGCGCACAGATGCTCTTCGTAGCATTTGGCGCGCTGGTGTTGATGCCGCTGATCACAGGTCTTGATCCAAACGTCGCACTGTTCACCGCCGGCCTGGGCACCTTGCTGTTCCAGGTGGTGACAGGGCGGCAGGTGCCGGTATTTTTGGCATCAAGCTTCGCGTTTATCACTCCGATCATCCTCGCCAAGGGCCAATTCGGCCTGGCGGCGACCATGGGTGGGGTGATGGCAGCCGGCTTCGTCTATACGTTCCTGGGCCTGGCCGTGAAGGTCAAGGGCACCGGTTTTATCGACCGGCTGCTGCCACCGGTGGTCATCGGCCCCGTGATCATCTCGATCGGCCTGGCCATGGCGCCGATTGCGGCCAATATGGCCATGGGCAAATCCGGCGACGGCGCCGAGTTGATCCATTACCAGACGGCGATGCTGATCTCGATGCCCGCACTGCTGACCACCTTGATCGTGGCCGTGTTCGGCAAAGGCATTTTCCGCCTGGTGCCGATCATCTCCGGCGTGCTGGTGGGTTTTGCCATGTCGTTCTACTTTGGCGTGGTCGACACGGCAAAGATCGCGGCTGCGCCGTGGTTCGCCCTACCCCACTTCACTGCACCTGAGTTCAACTGGCAGGCGATCCTGTTTATCGTCCCGGTGGCCCTGGCCCCGGCGATCGAACATATCGGCGGCGTGATTGCGGTGGGCAGCGTGACCGGTCGCGACTACCTGAAAAAGCCTGGCCTGCACCGCACTTTGCTGGGTGACGGTATCGCCACCACGGCTGCCGGCATGTTTGGCGGCCCGCCGAACACCACCTACGCCGAGGTGACCGGCGCCGTGATGCTGACCAAGAACTACAACCCGAAAATCATGACCTGGGCGGCAGTGTTTGCCATCAGCCTGGCGTTTATCGGCAAGTTCGGCGCACTGCTGCAGAGCATCCCCGTGCCGGTGATGGGCGGGATTCTATGCCTGCTGTTCGGCTCGATTGCCGCAGTGGGGATGAACACGCTGATTCGCCACAAGATCGACCTGGGTGAAGCACGCAACCTGGTGATTGTGTCGGTAACGTTGGTGTTCGGGATTGGCGGTGTGCTGGTGGGTACCGGCACCGGCCCGGATGATTTCGGCCTCAAGGGCATCGCCCTGTGCGCCGTGGTGGCGATAGGTTTGAACCTGCTGCTGCCAGGTAATGATGGCTGGAAGAACAAGAAGCCGGATGAGCCGCTGATCTAAGCCTCCAGTTTTCTGGTGTAGCTGGTGACCTCATTGCGGGCAAGCCCGGCTCCCACAGGGAAATGCAGTTTCCTGTGGGAGCCGGGCTTGCCCACGATGAGGCCCTTACTGCCTGTAAAGAATTAGAGCTCGCCGAGCCCATCAATCAGCGCCTGGTTCTGCTCAGGCGTACCGATACTGATCCGCAGGAACTGGGCAATCCGCTCCTGCTTGAAGTGCCGCACGATAACCCCCTGCTCACGCAACTTGGCTGCCAATCCAGCAGCGTCATGCCGTGGGTGGCGCGCAAAGATGAAGTTCGCCGCCGAGGGCAACACTTCAAACCCTTTGCCTTCCAGTTGCGCGACCACCTTGTTGCGGCTGTCGATCACCCTCTGGCAGGTCTGCTCGAAGTATTCACGGTCTTCGAACGCCGCCGCCGCGCCAACAATCGCCAGCCTGTCCAGCGGATAGGAGTTGAAGCTGTTCTTGACCCGCTCCAGCGCTTCGATCAGGTCTGGGTGGCCCACGGCCAGGCCCACACGCAAACCGGCCAGTGAGCGCGATTTGGACAGGGTCTGGGTCACCAGCAGGTTCGGGTAACGGTCAACCAGGCTGATAGCGGTTTCGCCGCCGAAGTCGATGTAGGCTTCATCGACCACCACCACCGAATCCGGACTGGCCTTGAGTATCTGTTCCACAGCATCCAGCGCCAACACGCAGCCGGTGGGCGCGTTCGGGTTGGGGAAGATGATGCCGCCGTTGGGCCTGGCATAGTCAGCGACGCGAATCTGGAACTGCTCGTCCAATGGCACCGCGTCGAACGTGATGCCATACAGGCCGCAGTACACCGGGTAGAAGCTGTAGCTGATATCCGGGAACAGCAACGGCAGATCGTGCTGGAACAGACCATGGAAGATGTGCGCCAGCACTTCGTCGGAACCGTTGCCGAGGAACACCTTGCCGGCGTCGATCCCGTAATACCTGGCCACGGCCTGCTTGAGCAGGTCGCTGTTGGGGTCCGGGTACAGGCGCAAGTTGTCGTTCAACTCGGCCTGCATGGCCGCCAGCGCCTTGGGCGATGGGCCGTATGGGTTTTCGTTGGTGTTGAGCTTGACCAGCTTGGTCAGCTTTGGCTGCTCGCCAGGGACGTAAGGCACGAGGTCCTTGACGAAAGGGCTCCAGAATTTACTCATCTCTCAGTTCTCCTTCTCTTCAAGGATGCGATATTCGGCGCTGCGTGCGTGAGCGCTGAGGGATTCACCACGGGCCAGCACCGAGGCGGTCTTGCCCAACTCGGAAGCACCTTGTGGCGAGCAGAAGATAATCGACGAACGCTTCTGGAAGTCATACACCCCCAGCGGCGATGAAAAACGCGCCGTACCAGAGGTCGGCAGCACGTGGTTCGGGCCGGCACAGTAGTCGCCCAGGGCTTCGCTGGTGTGGCGCCCCATGAAGATCGCACCGGCGTGACGAATCGACGGCAGCCAGGCCTGCGGGTCTGCGACGGACAGCTCCAGGTGTTCTGGCGCGATGCGATTGGCCACTTCAATGGCCTGCTCCATGTCACGCACCAGAATCAGTGCGCCGCGGCCATTGATCGACTTCTCGATGATTTCGGCACGCTCCATGGTCGGCAGCAGCTTATTGATGCTGGCGGCGACCTTGTCGAGGAACTCGGCATCGGGGCTGACCAGGATCGCCTGGGCATCTTCGTCGTGCTCAGCCTGGGAGAACAAGTCCATGGCGATCCAGTCCGGGTCGGTCTGGCCGTCACACACCACCAGAATTTCCGAAGGGCCGGCGATCATGTCGATACCGACCTGGCCGAACACATGGCGCTTGGCGGTAGCGACGTAGATGTTGCCAGGGCCAACAACCTTGTCGACCTTCGGCACGCTTTCAGTGCCATAGGCCAGGGCCGCAACGGCCTGGGCGCCACCGATGGTGAACACACGGTCCACACCGGCGATGCAGGCGGCAGCCAGTACCAGCTCGTTGATTTCGCCACGAGGGGTCGGGACTACCATGACCACTTCAGTGACACCCGCCACTTTGGCCGGGATTGCATTCATCAACACGGACGACGGATACGAGGCTTTACCGCCCGGCACGTAAAGGCCGGCGCGATCCAGCGGCGTGACCTTCTGGCCCAGTACGGTGCCATCGGCTTCGGTGTAGCTCCAGGAATCCTGCTTCTGCTTTTCGTGGTAGCTGCGTACCCGCGCCGCTGCGACTTCCAGGGCTTCGCGCTGGGGCGCGGTGATACGCGTCAGGGCCAGTTCCAGGCGTTCGCGGGGCAGGATCAGGTCCGCCATTGACTTGACGTCCAGGCCGTCGAACTGGCGAGTAAAGTCCACCAGCGCCGCATCACCGCGCTCGCGCACGGCTTTGATAATGTCGAGCACCCGCTGGTTGACCGAATCGTCGGACACGCTTTCCCAGCTCAGCAGATGATCCAGATGATGGGCGAAATCCGGGTCGGCAGCGTTGAGTCGGGCAATTGCAGTGGACGTGGTCATAGCGAGGGCCTCAATAGAATTGGCAAAAACTCAGGCGCCCTAAACTAGCAGTCGTTTCCGCTTGGGCACCTGAGAATTCTGGCTATGAGGCGGATAGACGGGCGTAGCTTTTCAGCTACGCGGGTGAGTCAACCGCGGTGTCGAGACTCCACTGCCTTGCGCAGGGTGTCGATCAACGCCTGGATACGGGCGTGCTGCATCTTCATCGAAGCTTTGTTGACGATCAGACGGGAGCTGATGTCGGCAATGAAATCCTGAGGCTCCAAACCGTTGGCGCGCAGGGTGTTGCCGGTGTCGACCACGTCGATGATCTTGTCGGCCAGGCCGATCAGTGGTGCCAGTTCCATCGAGCCGTAGAGCTTGATGATATCGACCTGGCGGCCTTGTTCGGCGTAGTAACGCTTGGCAACGTTGACGAACTTGGTCGCCACGCGCAGACGGCCCTTGGGCTCGACATCGCCGACACGGCCGGCGGTCATCAGCTTGCACAGGGCGATACGCAGGTCCAGTGGCTCATACAAGCCCTGACCACCGTATTCCATCAGCACATCCTTACCCGCGACACCGAGGTCGGCGGCACCATGTTCAACGTAGGTCGGCACGTCGGTAGCCCGCACGATCAACAGGCGTACGTCGTCCTGGGTCGTGGGGATGATCAGCTTGCGGCTCTTGTCCGGATTCTCGGTCGGCACGATGCCCGCTTCAGCCAGAAGCGGCAACGTGTCGTCAAGGATGCGGCCCTTGGACAGTGCGATGGTCAACATGGGAACGTCAGTCCTTCATCAGGCTATTGCTGTCCGGTCACAAACAGTGCCGGACACAGATCGAGGCCATGACAGCCTCGATTTGGAACAAACCAGTGTGTAGGAGCGAGCTTGCTCGCGAAGAACGTCAACGATAACGCGTTTACTCAGAGTCAACGCGGTGTACATGAGTTTTTCGCGAGCAAGCTCGCTCCTACAGGGCAGCGGGGACTAGCCCGGTACGCGGCGAATTTTCGCGCCGAGCATCTGCAGTTTTTCTTCGATGCACTCATAACCACGGTCTATGTGGTAGATGCGGTCGATCAGGGTGTCGCCGTCAGCGCACAGTGCCGAGATTACCAGGCTGGCCGAGGCGCGCAGGTCGGTAGCCATGACTGGCGCGCCCTTGAGCTTGTCGATGCCGGTGACGATGGCCGTGTTGCCTTCGACCTGGATCTTGGCGCCCATGCGGTGCAGTTCGTACACGTGCATGAAGCGGTTTTCGAAGATGGTCTCGATTACGGCACCGGTACCTTCGGCAATGGCGTTCAGGGAGATGAACTGCGCTTGCATGTCGGTTGGGAACGCCGGGTACGGAGCAGTACGCACGTTGACGGCTTTTGGCCGCTTGCCGTGCATGTCCAGCTCGATCCAGTCTTCGCCGGTGGTGATCTCTGCGCCGGCTTCCTTGAGTTTTTCCAGAACGGCTTCAAGGATGGTCGGATCGGTGTCCTTGACCTTCACGCGGCCACCGGTCACGGCGGCGGCAACCAGGTAGGTGCCGGTCTCGATGCGGTCAGGCATGACCTTGTAGGTGGCGGTGTGCAGACGCTCCACGCCATCAATGGTGATGGTGTCGGTGCCAGCACCGGAAACCTTCGCGCCCATGGCGTTGAGGAAGTTGGCCAGGTCGACCACTTCCGGCTCACGGGCGGCGTTTTGCAGCACGCTGCGGCCTTTGGCCAGGGCTGCGGCCATCATGATGTTCTCGGTACCGGTCACACTGACGGTATCAAAGAAGAAGTTCGCGCCACGCAGGCCGCCTTCGGGCGCCTTGGCCTTGATGTAGCCGCCTTCGACGTCGATGACTGCACCCATGGCCTCAAGGCCACGGATGTGCAGGTCGACCGGACGCGAACCAATGGCGCAACCGCCAGGCAAGGCCACTTCGGCTTCGCCAAAACGAGCAACCATCGGGCCCAGCACCAGGATCGACGCACGCATGGTTTTCACCAGTTCGTACGGGGCGATCAGGGTCTTGATGGTGCGCGGGTCGATTTCGACGGCCAGCTTCTCGTCGATCACCGGCTCAATGCCCATGCGACCGAACAGCTCGATCATGGTGGTAATGTCGTGCAGGTGCGGCAGGTTGGCCACAGTCACCGGGCCATCGCACAGCAGGGTCGCTGCCAGGATCGGCAAGGCGGAGTTTTTCGCACCGGAAATGCGGATCTCGCCATCAAGGCGGGCACCGCCGGTAATAATCAATTTATCCATAAGAATCTCGACGCCTTGGGGGCTCAGGTGCGCTCGGCCCAGGCCGCGCGGCTGAAAAATTTCATAGTGACCGCATGGATGCTGCCATCGGTGATCCATGGGTTCAAATGGGCATAGATCTGCTGCTGACGCTTGACCGGGCTCAATGCCGCCAGTTCATCGCTAATCACGTTCAGCTGGAAATTGCAGCCTTCGCCTTCAACTTCAACAGTCGTTTCCGGCAGCTTTCCTTCAAGGAAGCTCTTAACTTCTAGGGCCTGCATGCTCAACCTCTATCGGCGCCCAGTGCGCACGGGTCGCACATCATACAAAAAAGCCCCGCGCCTGCGAACCCCGCATAGCAGGACTCTGACGGGGGGCTTCTCTGATGAATGTGTATTAAGGGTGTGCCAACAGCTCGGTCAAGCCTGAAACCTCGGCAATCTCGCGCATGTCTTCCGGCAAGGCACGGATACTAAGCGGCTTTTTTGCCGCTTCGGCATCGCGCATGAAGCAAAGCAGCAACGATAGACCGACGCTGCTGGATTTGGTCACCGCCGAACAGTCAACCACCAGCGCAGGCGCGCCGCTGGCCTTGATCAGTGCCTGGCCCTGCTTGCGCAGGTCAGGCCCGGTACGGTAATCCAGCACGCCGCTGAGCAACAGCTCGCCGGCGTCGCCGATACGAACGGCTGTCTCGGTCATTGCGCAGCCTTCCCGGCTTCTTTATCGGAGGTTTCCTTGGCTTTGGCGACTTCGCCTGCCCAACCGTTGATGGTCTTGTCCAGGTCGTTACCGTTGCGCTGCATCGCGTCGGCGAACTGATCACGGAACAGTTTGCCGATGTTGATGCCGTTGATGATCACGTTGCGCAGTTTCCACTCGCCCTTGACCTTCTCCAGCGTGTACTGCACAGGGTAGACAGCACCGTTGTTGCCCTTGACGCTCATGTTGACGCTGGTGCGATCGCCCGACTCATCGCCGGCAGGTGCGACGGTAATGCCCTGGTTGTTGTACTCAAGCAACGCGTTACCGTAGAACTGGAACAGGCCGCGCTTGAAGTTTTCCTGGAAGGTCTGCATCTGCGCAGGTGTTGCCTTGCGCGAATACTTCACCGTCATGATGCTGCGCGAAATGCCCTCGGCATCGACTACCGGGCCGACAATGGTATTGAGCGCGTTATAAAACTGACTTGGGTCTTGCTTGTACTTTTCTTTGTTGGCAGTCAGGTCGGCCAACATTTTGTTGGTCGTATCCTGCACCAGGTCGTGAGCAGAACCTGCCGCGTTAGCCATCAGCGGCAGCGCCGCCAGCAGCACCAGCAGGCCACGTCGCAAGGTAGAGATCATGAACAGATTCCTCATTTAGCGTCTTTATTGACCGTATTGAGCAGGAATTTACCGATCAGGTCTTCAAGTACCAACGACGACTGTGTGTCGTGGATTGTCGAGCCATCCTTGAGCAAGGCTGTTTCCCCGCCCACGCTGACACCGATGTATTTCTCGCCCAGCAGCCCCGCAGTGAGGATAGATGCCGTGGAGTCGGTTGGCAGATTATCTACCTTCTTGTCCAACTGCATGGTCACTCGCCCGGTGAAGCTGTCGCGATCCAGATCGATGGCCGTGACCTTGCCGATGGTAACGCCGGCCATGGTCACTTTAGCTCTGACCGTCAAACCGGCGATATTGTCGAAGTATGCGTAAAGTTTATAGGTGTCGGCGGTAGGGCTGGCCGACAGGCCGCTGACTCGCAGGGCCAACAACAGTAAAGCCAGGATGCCAGCCAGCAAGAAAAGGCCGACACCGATCTCCACAGTGCGGTTTTGCATCAGAAATCTCCAAACATCAAGGCGGTCAAAATGAAGTCAAGGCCCAGTACCGCCAGCGAGGCGTACACAACGGTCTTGGTAGTGGCACGACTGATCCCTTCTGAGGTGGGCTCGCAGTCATAGCCTTGGAATACGGCAATCCAGGTCACCACAAAGGCAAAGACAATGCTCTTTATGATGCCGTTGAGCACGTCACCGGTGAAGGTCACGCTGTTTTGCATGTTGGCCCAGTAGGAACCGTCATAGACGCCCAACCAGTCAACCGCCACCCACGAACCGCCCCAGATACCCACCACGCTGAAAATCATCGCCAGCAATGGCAGGGAAATGAAGCCGGCCCACAGGCGCGGAGCAACAATGTACTTGAGCGGGTCCACGCCGATCATTTCCAGGCTGGACAGCTGCTCGGTGGACTTCATGTTGCCGATTTCGGCGGTCAGCGCCGAACCTGCGCGCCCTGCGAACAGCAAGGCAGTGACCACCGGGCCAAGCTCACGCAGCAGAGTCAAGGCCACCATCTGGCCTACTGCCTGCTCGGAGCCGTAGCTGGACAGGATGTTGAAGCCCTGCAGCGCCAGCACCATGCCGATGAACACCCCGGAGACCACAATAATCACCAGAGACATCACCCCCACCGCATGCAGCTGCTTGAGCAGCAGGCCGAAGCCGCCGCCGATGCCGCCGCGACCCAGCAAGGCGTGGAACAGGAAAATGGTCGAACGCCCCAGGACTTCGACGATGTCGATGCCCGAGCGACCGAAAAGGCGAACCTTTTCGATAAGAGATGTCTTGCGCATCAGCGCTTCCCCAGAAGATCTGAGCGGTAGTCCGCTGCCGGAAAGTGAAAAGGCACCGGGCCATCGGGATCGCCGGTCATGAATTGGCGGATGCGCGGGTTATCGGCGTTCATCAGCTCTTCAGGCGTACCCTGCCCCAGCACCTGGCCATCACCCACTACATACAGGTAGTCGGCGATGCTCGCGGTTTCGGCCAGATCGTGGGAGACCACGATACTGGTGATACCCAATGCATCGTTGAGCAGGCGGATCAGGCGCACCAGCACGCCCATGGCGATCGGATCCTGACCCACGAATGGCTCGTCGTACATGAGGATTTGCGGGTCGAGGGCAATGGCTCGTGCCAGCGCTACACGTCGCTTCATACCGCCGGACAATTCGTCAGGCATCAGGTCGATGGCACCGCGAAGGCCAACGGCCTGCAGTTTCAGCAACACAATGTCACGAATCATTTCATCGGACAGCTGGGTATGCACCCGCAGCGGGAAGGCTACGTTTTCAAACACATCGAGGTCGGTAAACAGCGCGCCGCTCTGGAACAGCACGCCCATATGCTTGCGCGCATCGAACAGATCGCTGCGCGACAGCGTCGGCAGGTTCTGGCCGTTGACCCACACTTCGCCGGCACTGGGGCGCAATTGCATGCCCATCAGGCGTAACAGGGTGGTCTTGCCGCAACCGGAAGGCCCCATGATGCCCGTGACCTTGCCGCGAGGAATGCGAATATCGACGTTATTGAAGATGCTGCGCGAACCGCGCTTGAAGGTAAGGCCCTTCAGCTCGACCGCGTAGGCGTTATCGGCACTCATCTAATCTCCTTGGGATGCAGCCTTTCACTCAGACACCATGTGTGCGACTTTGGTTTGCAACGGATGCGCAATAATTAGGCACATGGGTTGGGCGGACCGAACTGGCGGCGAACTATATCACCGCTGGTGCAGAGCCCCCAAGGCCGGAACAGCGCTCGTTCAGATTTAGGACAGGGAATAACCGTTACCGAAGGTGATTGGCTGGAACTTCGCGCACAAAGCCTGACGAACTTACGTGAGGGAATTGATCATTACCGCTATAATCGCCGCCTTTTCGTCAGGCTATACGATTTCAGACATGAGCCAATCCAGCGAGCTTGTTCAATCCGCACAACGCACCATCCGTCTAGAGCTTGAAGCCGTAGAGGGCTTGCTGGCCCATATCAACGCGGATTTCGTGCGCGCCTGCGAGATGATCCTGGCCAGCAAGGGCCGTGTTGTCGTGGTCGGCATGGGTAAATCCGGCCACATCGGCAACAAGATCGCCGCCACCCTGGCAAGCACCGGCACCACCGCTTTTTTCGTACACCCGGCCGAAGCCAGCCACGGCGACATGGGCATGATCACCAAGGATGACGTGATTCTGGCGCTGTCCAACTCGGGCACCACCAACGAAATCGTGACCTTGCTGCCGTTGATCAAGCGTCTGGGCATCCAGATGATCAGCCTCACCGGCAACCCGGAATCGACCCTGGCCAAGGCCGCCGACGTCAACCTCAACGTGCACGTGGCCCATGAGGCCTGCCCGTTGAACCTGGCACCGACGTCCTCCACCACTGCCGCACTGGTCATGGGCGATGCCCTCGCGGTGGCGCTGCTGGAGGCCCGAGGGTTTACCGCTGAAGATTTCGCATTTTCCCATCCAGGCGGCGCCCTCGGCCGTCGTTTGCTACTTAAAGTGGAAAATGTCATGCATTCGGGTGCCGAACTGCCAAGCGTTCCACGCGGCACCCTGCTCAGGGATGCGCTGATGGAAATGACCCGCAAGGGCCTGGGCATGACGGCAATCCTGGAAGCTGACGGGCGCCTGGCCGGGATATTCACCGACGGTGATCTGCGCCGCACACTGGACCGCACCATCGATATTCACACCGCGACCATCGACGCGGTGATGACACCCCACGGCAAGACCGCCCGCGCTGAAATGCTCGCGGCTGAAGCGCTGAAAATCATGGAAGACCACCGGATCGGTGCGCTGATCGTCGTCGATAACGATGATCGACCGATCGGAGCCCTAAACCTTGGCGACTTGCTGCGCGCAGGAGTGATGTAAATGACCAGCGATCTGTTGCAACGCGGTAAAAATATCAAGCTGGCGATTTTCGACGTTGACGGCGTACTGACCGACGGCCGCCTGTACTTTCTCGAAGACGGCAGCGAATTCAAGACATTCAATACGCTCGATGGCCAGGGCATCAAGATGCTGATGGCGGCGGGCGTGCAAACGGCGATTATCAGCGGTCGAAAGACGCCGGTTGTGGAACGCCGCGCACAAAACCTCGGAATTGCTCACCTGTATCAGGGCCGCGAGGATAAACTGGTGGTACTGGACGAGCTTCTTGGCCAACTCAACCTAAGCTATGAACAAGTCGCCTATCTGGGTGACGACCTGCCCGACCTGCCGGTGATTCGCCGGGTGGGCCTGGGCATGGCGGTCGCGAATGCCGCGGCGTTTGTGCGCGAACACGCCCATGGCATCACCACCGCCCGTGGCGGCGAAGGTGCTGCCCGCGAGTTCTGCGAGTTGATCCTGCGTGCCCAGGGCAGCCTTGAAGCAGCCCACGCCGCCTACCTATAGAGCGTTATATGCTGAGCAAAAAGATTCGCAACTTCCTGCTGTTCGGGGTCATTGCCGCGCTGTTCCTGGCGGTGGGCTACTGGAATATCAGCCCGGAGCGCTTTCTCGACAAGCCTGTTGCGCAGGTTGACGAAGGTGTTATCGACTATTACGCCACCAACGCCTACAGCATTCAGTTCCTGCCGGACGGCAAGGTGCAGTATGAAATGACGTCGGACAAGGTCGAGCACTTGAAGGCCTCTGAAGTCAGCCTGCTGACCAATCCGGACCTGAACCTGTATCGCGGCACCGAATTTCCATGGCATGTCACCAGCAAGCGTGGCGAGGTCAACCCGGACGGTACCGAAGTTGAACTGATCGACTCGGTTCGCGTCGCACGTACAGACGCGCAGAACCGCGACACCATCATTACCAGCAGTCGCATGACCGTATTCCCACAGAAGCAATATGCGCAGACCGAGCAAGACGTTAGAATCGACGGCGCTGGCGGTGTATCGACTGGCAAGGGAATGAAAGCGTATTTGAAAGAAAGCAGGATACACCTGCTATCGAACGTAAGAGGACAGTATGAGGCTCGTTAAAACTCTCCCTATTTTGCTCGGTCTGGGCGCAGCACTGGGAAGCGTGAGCGCCTGGGCTCTGCCGAACGATAGCCAGCAACCGATCCACATCTCGGCTGACGATGCGCAGCTCGATGACAAGCAAGGTGTAGCCACCTACACCGGCGGTGTGATCATTACCCAGGGCTCGATGAAGATTACCGGTAATACGGTGACCCTGACGCGCACCCAGGCCGGCGATATCGATGTCGTAACCTCAGTGGGCAACCTGGCTTACTTCGAACAGAAGCAAAAGGCAGAAGATCCAGGCCCGATGAAAGGCTACGGCAAGACCATTCAATACCATGCCCAGCAGAATCGCATCGTCCTGATCGACCAGGCCAAAGTGCTCAGCGCCGACGGCAACTCGACCGAAGGCGAGAAAATCGTCTACAACACCAAGACCCAGGTCGCTCAGGCCGGTCGCGCCAATGGCAACAAGGTCACCGCACCTCGTCCACGCATCGACATGGTTATCCAGCCGAAGAAGAAGGCCGAGTAATGGCGACCCTGAAAGCCCAGCACCTGGCCAAGGCCTATAAAAGCCGTCAGGTGGTACGTGATGTCAGCCTGTCGATCGACAGCGGCCAGATCGTCGGTTTGCTCGGCCCCAACGGTGCCGGCAAGACCACCTGCTTCTATATGATTGTCGGGCTGGTCCAGGCCGATCAGGGTCGCGTATTGATCGACGACCTGGACGTCAGCCACCAGCCCATGCACGGTCGTGCACGCGCCGGTATCGGCTATCTTCCCCAGGAAGCATCGATCTTCCGCAAACTGTCGGTGGCCGACAACATCATGGCGATCCTCGAGACCCGCAAGGAACTCGACCGCGACGGCCGCCGCAAAGAGCTGGAAAGCCTGTTGCAGGAGTTCCACATCAACCACATTCGCGACAACCTCGGCATGAGCTTGTCCGGTGGTGAGCGCCGCCGCGTGGAAATCGCCCGCGCCCTGGCCACCGCACCGAAGTTCATCCTGCTGGATGAACCGTTTGCCGGTGTTGACCCGATTTCGGTGGGCGATATCAAGCAGATCATTCACCACCTCAAGGCCAAGGGCATTGGTGTGCTGATCACCGACCACAACGTCCGTGAGACGCTGGATATCTGTGAAACCGCCTATATCGTCAACGATGGCCAGTTGATTGCTGAAGGCGACGCCGAGACCATCCTGGCCAATGAGCTGGTCAAGGAAGTTTACCTGGGTCACGAGTTCCGCCTGTAGACGAAGTGATATCGCGCCTTTTGCCGGAGCGCGCAGGAGTCAATAGAAACCTTGGTTTTTTTATTGTTACCGCGCTCTAGGCAAAGGCCCTGATATCAGGCATATAATTTGCTTATGTTTGGCGCTCACGCGCCCTGTCGTGGATGGCGCATTGCGCCGGCGAATAAGGTGTTAAGCCCCTGCCATGAAACCATCGCTAGTCCTGAGAATGGGCCAGCAGCTGACGATGACACCGCAGCTGCAACAGGCCATCCGCCTGCTCCAATTGTCGACCCTGGACCTGCAGCAGGAAATCCAGGAGGCCCTGGAGTCCAATCCGATGCTCGAACGCCAGGAAGAAGGCGACGACTTCGACAATGCCGACCCGCTGGCCGACAACATCGAGCAAAAACCCAACCCCGACGTGCAGGAACCCTCCTACCAGGAAACCGCCCCTACAGTGGACAACCTGGAAGAAGGCGAATGGAACGAACGCATTCCCAACGAGCTTCCCGTGGATACCGCATGGGAAGACGTGTACCAGACCAGCGCAAGCAGCCTGCCGAGCAATGATGATGACGAGTGGGACTTCACCACCCGCACTTCGGCCGGCGAGAGCCTGCAGAGCCACTTGCTGTGGCAACTCAACCTGGCGCCGATGTCGGACACTGATCGCCTGATCGCGGTTACGCTGATCGATTGCATCAATAACCAGGGTTACCTGGACGAAACCCTCGACGAGATCCTCGAAGCCTTCGACCCGGAGCTGGACATCGAGCTGGACGAGATTGAAGCCGTCCTGCACCGCATCCAGCAATTCGAGCCCGCCGGCATCGGCGCCCGCACGCTCAGTGAGTGCCTCTTGCTGCAACTGCGCCAACTGCCGGCCAAGACGCCCTGGCTCACAGAGGCCCAGCGCCTGGTCAGCGACTACATCGATCTGCTGGGCAGCCGCGACTACAGCCAGTTGATGCGCCGCATGAAGCTCAAGGAAGACGACTTGCGCCAGGTCATTGAGCTGGTGCAGAGCCTCAACCCGCGCCCGGGCTCGCAGATTGAATCCAGCGAAGCCGAATACGTGGTTCCCGACGTGATCGTGCGCAAGGACAACGAGCGCTGGCTGGTGGAGTTGAACCAGGAGTCGGTGCCACGCCTGCGGGTCAACCCGCAATATGCAGGCTTTGTGCGCCGCGCCGATACCAGCGCCGACAACACCTTCATGCGCAACCAGTTGCAGGAAGCGCGGTGGTTCATCAAGAGCCTGCAAAGCCGCAACGAAACCCTGATGAAAGTCGCTACCCAAATTGTCGAGCACCAGCGCGGCTTCCTGGAATACGGCGACGAAGCCATGAAGCCTTTGGTGTTGCACGATATCGCCGAAGCAGTCGGCATGCATGAATCGACGATTTCACGGGTGACCACGCAAAAGTTCATGCATACCCCGCGCGGTATTTATGAGCTGAAATACTTTTTTTCCAGCCACGTCAGCACCTCCGAAGGCGGCGAATGCTCGTCCACGGCGATCCGCGCGATCATCAAAAAACTGGTTGCCGCGGAAAATCAGAAAAAGCCGTTGAGTGACAGCAAGATCGCTGGTTTACTGGAGGCACAAGGCATTCAGGTCGCCCGTCGAACCGTCGCCAAGTACCGCGAGTCTCTTGGTATCGCGCCTTCCAGCGAGCGCAAGCGGTTGATGTGACAGGCGGGCCACAGCGTTCCAGTGGCGGGTATTCCCACCCGCCGCTTTATGCACTGGCAACGAAGGAGAAGCTGTATGCAAGTCAACATCAGTGGACACCATGTAGAAGTCACTCCTCCACTGCGCGACTATGTCGAGCAGAAGCTGAGGAAACTTGAAGGCCATTTCGACAAGATCACCAACGTGCAGGTCATCATGAAGGTCGACAAGCTTCAGCAGAAAATCGAAGCGACCCTCCAGATCCCCGGTGGCGAAGTGGTTGCCAATGCAGAGCATGAAGACATGTATGCGTCGATTGACTTGCTCACCGACAAGCTCGACCGCCAACTCAAAAAGCATAAGGAAAAGAATCTGAGCCTGCTCCAAGGCACAGGTCGTTAACTCTCCCCCCATGATCCGACTTGAAACCATCCTGACCCCCGGCCGTTCCCTCGTGAACGTGCCGGGCGGCAGTAAAAAGCGCGCCCTCGAACAAATTGCCAACCTGATCAGCAGCCAAGTGCCTGAGCTGGAGATGCAAGATGTTTTCGAGGCTCTGATTGCCCGTGAAAAACTCGGCTCCACCGGTTTTGGCAACGGCATCGCCATTCCTCACTGCCGTCTCGAAGGCTGCGAGACCCCGGTCAGCGCCCTTCTGCACCTGGAAAAACCCATCGACTTCGACGCCATCGACGGTGCCCCGGTTGACCTGCTGTTCGTGCTGCTGGTCCCGCAAGCCGCCACCGATGCGCACCTGGAACTGCTTCGTCAGATAGCCAGTATGCTCGACCGCAAGGAAGTACGTGACAAGTTGCGCAGTGCCAGCAGCAGCGAGGCGCTGTATCAGGTCGTCCTGGATGAACAAAACGGGCAGTAATCATGCGTTTGATCATCGTCAGCGGCCGCTCCGGCTCAGGTAAAAGCACCGCCCTCAATGTGCTTGAGGACAACGGTTTCTATTGCATCGACAACCTGCCGGCGGGTCTGCTGCCGGAGTTGGCAGAACGCGCTCTTATCCACACCGAACTGGCGCAACCGCTGGTCGCTGTGTCGATCGACGCCCGCAACCTGCCCAGCCACCTCTCGCGGTTTCCAGAGCTGCTCGAAGAGGTGCGCGCCAAGCACATTCATTGCGATGTGCTGTACCTGGATGCCGATGAAGAAACCTTGCTCAAGCGTTTCTCCGAAACCCGTCGACGCCATCCGCTGAGCAGCGCCAACCGCTCCCTGGCCGAAGCCATTGAAGACGAGACCAAGCTGCTGGGGCCGATCATTGATCTGGCCGACTTGAAAATCAACACCACCAACCTGAACCTGTATCAGTTGCGCGATGCGATCAAGTTGCGCCTTTTGAACCAGCCCGAGCCGGGGACGGCGTTTTTGGTCGAGTCGTTTGGCTTCAAGCGTGGCATGCCGGTCGATGCCGACCTGGTGTTCGATGTGCGCTGCCTGCCCAATCCTTATTGGAAGCCGGAGTTGCGCGATCAATCCGGTCTGGATCAGCCCGTCGTCGACTATCTGGCGGCACAACCGGATGTGGAAGAGATGTTCCAGGATATCTCCAGCTACCTGCTGAAATGGTTGCCGCGTTTTGCCGCAAGCAATCGTGCGTACGTGACCATCGCCATCGGCTGCACAGGCGGCCACCACCGCTCGGTTTACCTGACTGAACGGCTGGGCCAGGTGCTGCAACAAACCCTCAAGAATGTCCAGGTTCGCCACCGCGACCTAAGCTGAAAGGAACACCTGCGCGATGCCCGCTCTGGAAATTGAAATCATCAACAAGCTGGGCCTGCACGCCCGGGCGTCGGCTAAATTCGTCGGCGTGGCCGGGCAGTTCCCCTGCCAGATCCGTGCTGGGCGCTCACCGGAGTCCATGGTCGATGGCAAGAGCATCATGGCGATGATGATGCTGGCGGCCGGCAAGGGCACCAGCATTCATCTGAGTACTGAAGGCGAGCAAGAGCAGGAAGCGATGGACGCATTGGTTGAGCTGATCAATAACAAATTCGATGAAGGTGAATAACCGCCGATGATGTAGGAGCGAGCTTGCTCGCGAAGAACGTCAACGATAATGCGGGCATTCTGGTTTCCTGCGGCGCGTGGGCATTCTTCGCGAGCAAGCTCGCTCCTACATAGGACGGGATTTATCCTAAAGCTGTATCCATCACCATCATCAGGCAAAATCCGATACATAACCCCAGGCTCGCTAGCTTTTCGTGGCCGTTTCGGCGCGACTCGGGGATCACTTCATGGGTCACTACCAACAACATTGCACCGGCGGCCAGCGCCAGTCCCAGGGGCAGCAACACCTCGGCCAGGCTCACCAGCCAGGCGCAAAGTACCGCAAATACCGGTTCAACCAATCCTGATGCGGCGCCAATCAAAAACGCTTTGACCCGCGACATTCCCGCCCCTGCCAGTACCAGCGCAATTACCAAGCCCTCGGGTACATCCTGCAACGCAATGCCCATGGCCAGACTGTCGGCATCCGCCATGCCTCCACCCGCGGAGACACCCACTGCCATACCTTCGGGAATGTTGTGCGCGATGATGGCAAACACAAAAAGCCAGATGCGCGGCGGGATCACCGGTTTATCCAGCGTCCCCACCAGCATCTCGGGGCTCGCACCGCAGACCTTGCGATCTACCAGATACAACCCGAATGCGCCCAGCATGATACCGAAGCTGATCAGCCCACCCGCGCCCCACGGCGAAATCCCCAGGCCTTCGGCCGCGGCAATACCCGGCACGACCAACGAAAAGGCCGTCGCCGCCAGCATCACGCCCGCGCCGAAGCCCAGCAAGGTATCGCTCAACGCCGCCGGCATCCGCCGGATCACCAGCACCGGCACCGCGCCCAGTGCAGTGCCAAGCGCGCAAATGGCACCGCCCTGCAAAGCGCGCAGGATGCGCGGCTCAAGGTCCAACCAGGCCAGCCCATGGGCCACCAGCAATGCAGTCCCTGCCAATAACAGCAGTGAGCCGAACGCATAACGGAACATTCGTACGCTGCTGATCGCCAGTGTTTCAGTGCCCATAGTCGCCCTTAGATCTTGTTTTGGAGTGAATGTCAGGCCAAGGCGGCCTGGTAGCGGGCAGCAACTTCCGGCCAGTTGATAACGCTGTAGAACGCATTGATGTATTCAGGGCGACGGTTCTGGTACCGCAAGTAATAGGCGTGTTCCCACACGTCCAGACCGAGGATGGGCGTATTGCCGTTCATCAGCGGGCTGTCCTGGTTGCCGCTGCTTTCCACGACCAGGGTGTCTTGCGGGGTCACGCTCAACCAGGCCCAACCACTGCCGAAACGGGTCAACGCGGCCTTGGTGAATGCCTCCTTGAAACGGTCGAAACCGCCCAATTGCTCATCGATCGCCTTGCCCAGCGCGCCTTCGGGTTTACCGCCTCCTGTAGGCGACATGACCGCCCAGAACAACGAGTGGTTTGCGTGGCCGCCTCCCTGATTGACCACGGCAGCGCGCAATTTCTCCGGTAATTTCTGTACGCTGGAAATCAGCTTCTCCACTGGCCATCCGGCGAATTCGGTGCCTTCCACCGCAGCATTCAGGTTATTGATGTAGGTCTGGTGATGCTTGGTGTAGTGAATCTCCATGGTTTGCGCATCGATATGCGGCTCAAGGGCGTCATAGGCGTAAGGCAGGGCCGGCAGGGTGTAAGTCATATCAATGGGCTCCATAGTGAGACGAGGGCGACTGCGGCGCAGCATCGCCCAGCAACCGGTGGGTGCGGGGGTACTCGCCGTGATCGCTGATGAAATTCAACAGCTCGACGTAGGTTTTGCTGCTCTGGCGCAACGCTGCCTCGCGCAACCTCGGGTTGAGCCGCGGGTCTTGCAGGGTCTGCAACAAACGCTGGTGAATGGCGCAGAGGTATTCCGCGCTTTCCTCGGGTTGATTCAGGCGCAAGTGCAGGTCTGCCAGGTTGTGATGGGAAATGACGCAGGCCGCCACTGCTTCGTCGGCATCCGCCCAGCGTTCAAACAATACCTGAGCCAGGGCCAGGGCTTGCAGATAGGCCTCGCGAGCATCCACCAACTCGCCCGCCATAAAGCAGCGATTGGCCCGTTCGATCGTACGTTTCCAGTGCTCCATGGTGAGCCTCCAAAGCAGGGTCGTTAGTTACACGCCGCCAGCCGTGAGCTTTTCGGGGTCCAGCAGGACTTCCAGTTGGCTGCGCGGCAGGTCGGTGTGCTCAAGGGCGACATCGATGACCGGACGGCCTTGCTGGTAAGCCTGCTTGGCAATTTCAGCGGCCTTCTGGTAACCAATGATCGGGTTAAGGGCGGTGACCAGGATCGGGTTGCGCGACAGCGCTTCCTTGAGCTTGGCTTGGTTGACCTTGAAGCTGGCAATGGCCTTGTCCGCCAGCAAACGACTGGAGTTGGCGAGCAATTCAAGGCTGCTGAGCAGGTTCTGGGCGATGATCGGCAGCATCACATTCAGTTCGAAGTTGCCCGACTGACCGGCCACTGTGATGACAGCGTCATTGCCGATAACCTGCGCGGCCACCATCGCCGTGGCTTCGGGTATCACGGGGTTGACCTTGCCCGGCATGATCGACGAGCCAGGCTGCAAGCCCTCCAGCTCGATTTCACCGAGACCGGCGAGTGGGCCGGAGTTCATCCAGCGCAGATCATTGGCGATCTTCATCAGTGACACCGCAGTGGCTTTCAACTGGCCGGAAACTGCGACGGCAGTGTCCTGAGAGCCAATCAGCGCAAACAGGTTCTTGCCTGGCGTGAACTCGACCCCGGTCAAACGGCTCAGTTGCTGACTGAAACGCCCGGCAAATTCAGGATGCGCGTTGATCCCGGTGCCCACCGCAGTGCCGCCCTGGGCCAGTGCCTGCAAGGCCGGAAGCAGGTCCTGCAGGTGGCCGATATTGGCCTTGAGCTGTTGCGCCCAGCCATTGAGCACCTGGCTCATGCGTACCGGCATGGCGTCCATCAAGTGGGTGCGACCGGTCTTGATGAACGGATGCACCTCTTCGGCCTTCTGCTCGATCACTTGCACCAGGTGCAGCAGGGCCGGCAGCGTTTGCTCATGCAGTACCAGGGCGGCGCTGACGTGAATGGTGGTGGGAATAATGTCGTTGCTGCTTTGGCCGCAGTTGACGTGATCATTGGGGTTGACCGCCTCGCCGAGCAAACGGCTGGCAAGGGTCGCAATCACTTCGTTGGCGTTCATATTGGAGCTGGTGCCAGAACCGGTCTGGAAGATATCCACCGGGAAGTGCTGCATGTAATCACCTTCCAGCAAGCCTTGGGCGGCGTCGACAATGGCCTTGCCCTGCCCTTCGCTGATCTGCTTGAGGTCGACGTTGACCTTGGCCGCAGCCGTCTTGGCCAGGATCAGGGCGCGGATGAATTGCGCCGGCATACGCTGATGACTGATCGGGAAGTTGTTCACCGCACGCTGGGTTTGCGCGCCATATAACGCGTCTTGCGGCACATGCAGTTCGCCCATGCTGTCGCGTTCGATACGGGTGTTACTCATCATTAGATCCTTGCACCAAGTCAGAAACGGAAATCGAAGGCAGTAATTCGCAGGTCGCCAATTGCCAGGCAAAGGTCTGCCAGCGCTTGAGGCGGCAGGCACAGTGGGAGAGTTTTTCCAGGTCGCGCAGCGGGCGCCACGCCTGGTCCAGGCACATCGAGCGCCAATGCCAGGGCAGTGCGATATCGCTGGCGGTGTCGATCAGCAGGCGAAATGACGTTTCGGCGATCGTCCACGGATGGGTCGCGGTGCAACAGGCCAGGTATCGACCTTCATTGAGGTAATGTTCGATCAGGCGAGGTTCATTGGGATCCAGGCCACAGCGGATCTGGCGGCTCATCCAGCGCCAGCTTTCCAGGTACGGATCCTCATGCAGGACAGAACTCATGATCCACACTCACTCGGTAATGATATTTATTATTAAATGATATTGAGAATCAAAACAAGCGTGACCGATTAAAACCTCCGTGCCATGAGCAATAAAAAAGGCGCGCCATCCTTGGGATGGCGCGCCTTTTTGTTGAGTCCGGTAGAGGTTAGCTGCCGGCGACCGTCATCCGCTCGATCAGCACAGACCCCGTGCGGATATTGCTGCGCAGTTCCAGATCATTACCCACAGCGACGATCTGCTTGAACATGTCGCGCATGTTGCCGGCGATCGTCACTTCCTGGACGGCGAATTGAATTTCACCATTTTCCACCCAGAAACCTGCCGCGCCCCGTGAGTAATCGCCGGTGACCATATTCAGGCCCTGGCCCATCAGCTCAGTCACCAGCAAGCCGCGCCCCATGCGTCGCAGCAATGCAGCCTGGTCCTCATCGCCATGGGTTACAAACAGGTTATGCACGCCGCCGGAGTTGGCGGTACTCGGCAGGCCAAGCTTGCGACCGGCATAAGTGCCCAACACATAGGAGACCAACTCACCGTTCTCGACAAACGGCTTGGCATAGGTCGCCAGGCCATCACCATCGAACGAAGAACTGCCCATCGCACGCATCAAATGCGGGCGCTCATCAATGGTCAGCCACTCAGGAAACAGTTTCTGGCCGATTGCGCCCTCAAGGAATGACGACTTGCGATACAGGTTGCCACCGGAAATCGCCCCCAGAAAGCTACCGAACAAACCACCGGCCAGCTCTGCAGAAAACAGCACCGGCACTTCACAGGTCGGCACCGGGCGTGCGCCCAGGCGGCTGGCGGCACGTTGGGCAGCCCGTTGGCCAATGCTGACGGGGTCCGCCAACAAATCACCCTGGCGGTTCACGTCGTACCAGTAATCACGCTGCATCTGGCCGTTGGCTTCGGCGATCATCACGCAACTGAGGCTGTGACGCGTGGACGCATAGCCGCCGATAAAACCATGGCTGTTGCCGTACACACGACAGCCCTGGTGGGTGCTCAGCGTAGTGCCGTCAGCATTCTTGATCCGAGGGTCGGTATCAAAGGCCGCCGCCTCGCAGATCAGCGCTTGTTCAATGGCTTGCTCCGGGGTGATATCCCAGGCGTGAAACAGGTCGAAATCCTGCACGTCCCTGGCCATCAACGCCTTGTCGGCCAGCCCCGAGCTTTCATCTTCGGAGGTGTGCTTGGCGATCGCCAACGCAGCGGCGACGGTCTCGCGAATCGCTTCCGGGCCGCTGGCCGAAGTGCTGGCCGAGCCTTTGCGCTGTCCTGCGTATAAGGTAATGCCAAACCCCTGGTCGCGGTTGAACTCGACGGTTTCCACTTCCCGCTGACGCACCGAAGTCGACAGCCCCTGCTCCAGCGACACCGCCACTTCACAGGCACTGGCCCCCTGGCGCTTGGCCTCGGCGAGGATCTGCTCGACTTGTTCCTGCAGTGCCGGTAACGCTTGCGGACCGACGCTTTGGGCTGCACTCATGGTTTTCTCCACTCAAATTCTGCTTTCGGTTAAGGCCATCGAGCGACCGGGCCGGACAAGCGGCCCCCGACTGGTTATCATGGCGGCGTTTCTTTGCGGACTGCCACCATGGTTGATTCTTACGACGACTCCCTCGATGGGGAGAAAAGCAAAACCCAGGTCAAACGCGAGCTGCATGCTCTGGTTGACCTCGGCGAGCGCCTTACAACGCTCAAAAAAGATTTGATTGCCAAACTGCCATTGACCGACGAAATGCGCCGGGCCCTGGCGGATGCGCCCAAGCACACCGCGAATATCGCGCGCAAACGGCACATCTCGTTTATCGGCAAACTGATGCGCGATCAGGACATTGACGCCATTCTGACCTTGCTTGATCAAACCGATGCCTCCACTCGCCAGTACAACGAACGCTTCCATAACCTGGAACGTTGGCGTGACCGCCTGATCGCGGGCGATGACGCCGTGCTGGAGAAATTCGTGATGGACTACCCGGATGCGGACCGCCAGCAACTGCGCTCCCTGATCCGTCAGGCCCAGCACGAGCAGGCGCATAACAAGGCGCCGGCCACCAGCCGTAAAATCTTCAAGTACATCCGTGAGCTGGACGAGACTCAACGCGGCCTGCGTTGATCCTCTTCCCCGGGTGGCGGTCTTCGCCACCCGAAGCTCGCACTCTTACGACCCCGTGCCACCCACGGTGATCGCATCAATTTTCAAGGTTGGCTGGCCTACGCCGACCGGCACCGACTGCCCATCCTTACCGCATGTGCCCACGCCGCTGTCCAGCGACAGGTCGTTACCGACCATCGACACCTTGCTCATGGCTTCCGGCCCGTTACCAATCAAGGTCGCCCCTTTGACTGGCGCAGTAATCTTGCCGTCTTCGATCAGGTACGCCTCGCTGGTGGAGAACACAAACTTGCCGCTGGTGATGTCGACCTGGCCACCGCCCAGGTTGGCGCAATAGATGCCGCGTTTGACCGAGGCGATGATTTCCGCCGGATCGCTTTCACCGCCCAACATGTAGGTGTTGGTCATGCGTGGCATCGGCAGGTGCGCGTAGGATTCGCGGCGACCGTTACCGGTGCGCGCCACGCCCATCAGGCGGGCGTTGAGCTTGTCTTGCATATAGCCCTTGAGCACGCCATTTTCGATCAGGGTGGTGCATTCGGTCGGCGTCCCCTCGTCATCGACGCTCAACGAGCCTCGGCGACCGGCCAGGGTGCCATCATCGACAATGGTGCACAGCTTGGACGCAACCATCTCGCCCATGCGCCCACTGTAGGCGGAACTGCCCTTGCGGTTGAAGTCGCCTTCCAGGCCGTGGCCCACGGCTTCGTGGAGCAACACGCCGGACCAACCCGAGCCCAGCACCACCGGCAAGGTGCCGGCCGGTGCCGGAATCGCTTCCAGGTTGACCAAGGCCTGGCGCAGCGCCTCACGGGCATAGCCCATGGCGCGATCGTCAGCCAGGAAATACCGATAGTCGGTACGCCCGCCGCCGCCATGGCCACCGCGCTCGCGGCGCCCGTTCTGTTCGACGATCACACTCACGTTGAAACGCACCAGTGGCCGCACATCCGCCGCCAGGCCTCCGTCAGTGGAGGCGACGAGGATACGCTCCCAGACGCCGGCCATGCTCACGGTCACTTGCTGGATACGCGGGTCCAGGGCACGGGTAGCCGCGTCCACCCGCTTGAGCAGCTCGACCTTTTCGGCACGGCTGATCACTTCCAACGGGTTATCCGGTGCATACAACTGCGCTACATCCTGGGTACTGAAGGCCTGCACCGTACCGTTCTGGCCCGCACGGGAAATAGAACGCGCCGCACGCGCCGCCAGGCCCAGAGCTTCAAGCGTGATCGCATTGCTGTAGGCAAAACCGGTTTTTTCACCCGATTGCGCACGCACGCCGACGCCCTGGTCAAGGTTGAAACTGCCTTCCTTGACGATGCCATCTTCCAGCGCCCAGGACTCGGAGATCTGCCCCTGGAAATACAGGTCGGCGGCATCGATACCTGGCCCGGCCAGATCGCCCAGCACGGTTTGCAGACTTTCGATGGTCACGCCACCGGGTGCCAGGAGGTGTTCACTGACTGAGGACAACAACTCGCTCATAGGTTTGGCCTTAAATTCATCGTTCTGAAGCAGGCCGCTGCGCGCCCTGCGAGAAAAAGCGCCGGTGGTTGGCCACCGGCATACGCGTCCGTATTGACGCTTGTTCACTGCTATCGCGCTCGGCCAGTAGCACCGCTTCGCCTTGATCCTGTTGTGCCAGCACCCGACCCCAGGGGTCGATGATCGCCGCGTGGCCAAAGGTTTCCCGGGGGCCTGGGTGCACACCGCCTTGAGCCGCCGCCAGCAGGTAGCACTGGGTTTCGATGGCCCGCGCCCGAATCAGCACATCCCAATGGGCGGTCCCGGTCACCGCCGTAAAGGCCGAGGGCGCGGTAATCAATTCAGCCCCCGCCGCGCGTAATTCGCTGTACAACTCGGGAAAGCGCAAGTCATAGCACACCGTCAGCCCCACGCGGCCCACTGGCGTATCCGCCACCACCACGTTGCTTCCGAAAGCATAGTCGTCGGATTCGCGGTAGCGACCACGAGCATCCGCAACGTCCACATCAAACAGGTGGAGCTTGTCGTAGCGAGCGACCACCTCACCCTGATCATTGAACAGCAGCGAGCAAGCGTTAGCCTTCGCGAGGGGCTGGTCCCTGGGCGGCAGCGGCAACGTGCCAGCCACTATCCATAAGGTGAGGTCGCGGGCGGCCTGTTTCAACCACGGCAGGATCGGGCCTTCACCCAGTGCTTCGGCGCGGCCAATGTCGGCCACGTCACGGCGCCCCATGGCGGCGAAGTTCTCCGGCAATACCGCGAGTTTCGCGCCATTCGCCGCCGCCTGCTCCAGCAGGCGGCGGGCCTGGGCGAGGTTGGCCAGCACGTCGCTCTGGCTGACCATTTGAATTACCGCAAAGGACATGGGCCGACACTCCATACAGGGCATGGGGCCATGCTACTCCACAGGCTCTCAGTTTGGCTTTTCAAATGGCTTGTCAAAGGTGATTTTCGGATCCTTCCATGGCCCTTGTACCTTGTATTGCACACTGGCGAAGCGCGACACACGATCACCGATCAGTTTGTCGATCAGGAACAACGCACCACCAATGGCAGGCGCACCGACAATCAGCGCCGCGATAGGCAGGTTGTTGGTCACCGGCAACGTGACCAGCAGCTTGGCGTCGACGCGATCGGCGACCAGGTCCAGGGTGCCGTTAAGCTCCAGATTGGTCGAGGGCCCGGTCATGGTGATGGGTTCACGGGTCACGAACACGCCATTACTCGCAGCCAGCAAGCCCTTGACTCGATCGTAGCTCAAGCCCTTGCCAAACAGGTCGGAAAAGTCCAAACGCAAACGCCGGCCAATGGAGTTGAAATTAAGCAGACCAAACACCCGCAAGGCCTGGGCGCCCCCATCAACTTCGACGAACTGACCTTTGCGAAAGGCCGCATCCAGGCTGCCGGAGAACCGCTTGGGCCCCACCCAGGCCGGCGAGCCCGGCCAACGGCCATCCACGTCCAGATGGAAATCCTCACTGGTTACCGTAGGCGCAAACCCCCAGCCCTTGAGCACATCGGCGATGTTTCTGCCATCAAGACGGCCCTTGTACCAACTGCTGCTGGCGCCCGGCGCGCCTTCCCAGCCACCGGCGCCCTTGAGCAGCATGCCCTTGAGGCCCAGGTCCAGGTTATTGAAGGCCAAACCTTTGGCGGTCGGACGAATCCGCAGCGACCATGCGCCGATCAGATCGGGGCCCTGAAACAGCTGATCAATGGCGATGTCCAGCGCCGGAATGCTTTTGGGGTCGATATCGGCCAAAGGGTCCGGTGCGTTTTCGTCGGCCTGCGCGGTCGGGTCCACGGCGGGCAATTTGACGTACTTGAGGTTGATCGCAATCGGCGCGCCCTTGGCATCGGGCAGGTTCACCGTGCCTCTGGCTTGCTGGCTATCGAGTTGCAGGCCCCAGGCCGCCGGTTTGCGATCAAGCTGCAACTTGACCTGGTCGAACTGGGTACCAAACCCGGTCAGCTTGCCGACCCTGAAGTCGGCGCCACTGAGCAGTTGCTTGGCATTGCCACCTGGGTCGTTACCCGCGTAGCGATCCACGAGTTTTTTCCAGGGATCGATGTCCAGTTCCGACAGCACGCCACGAATGCGCAAGCCCTTGGCGCCGGGCAACAGCGCGTCACCGTCGCCGAGGAATAATTCGCCACGGCCGTTATTGAAGTTGTCCGGCGGCGCTGCAAAGGTGAAATTCGCCAGCTCCCCGTAATCAAACCAGTAACGTCGCTCAGCGCCCTGCAACGTCATGCGAAAGGTGCTGTCGCGCCCCTGGCTGGCCGGCATCCCGAACGGCGCCGGCAGATCCACCGCAACACCCTTGAGGTTGGAGTTGACCATCAACTGACTGTCCGCACCGTCCAGAATAACCTGCAACTGGTAAGGAATATCGCCGGACACCGGCAACGGCTGGCTGACGTTCAGCCAATCCGTGAGGCGCTTGACCGCCACCTGGCCCTTGGCAGTCACGCGAGTGCTGATATTGCCCGGTTTACCCTCGGCAAAGATCTGCGCAGTGACAGGTTGCTCGAATGCCCGGGCCGAGATGTTCTGGCCGCTCAGGCCCTTGGCGCTGTCAAAGCGAAAATCGCCCTTGAGCTGGGTCAGGTCCAGGGGCGGCTCGGCCAATTGCAGGCGTGCCTTGTCGGTCTTGAAGTCCACCACGATCTTGGGCTCAGTGCCCTTGGCCAGGGGAATGTCCAGGTCCAGGCTACCCTGCAGGTCGCCCTCGCCTTTCCAGCCGGCGAACGTGGACGCGGTGCCGATGGGCGCTTCCTGAAGAATTTTCAGACCATCACCCAAACCGCCGGAAAACCCACCGGTGAGCAGCAGATGACTGTCCTTGCCGGCCGGCGCGTGGGGAATATTGACGTACACATCCTTGACCCGGGTGTCGAGCAACTGCCCCTTGCTCGCCAGGATGCGCACGCCGCTTTCCTCGACGAACACTTCACCATTGACCTTGTTCACATGGGGCCAACCCGGCTGGAAAGCGAGCTCGGCGTCATGCACCTTGAAGAACAGGCTGATATTGCGCGACGCCGGCAGCGCGTTGTGGCTCAGCGAACCCTGGTACTGGAAGAAACCTTCGTCCACTGCACCTTTGAGAATCGCGGTACGCAGCCACTCATCCAGCGCCGGACTCAACACGGCCGGCAAGTATTTGGGGGTAAAACGGCCATCGCCGTCGACCATACCGACCCGCAGGTCCATGTAGTCTTCCTGGCTATGATCGAAATGCAGGCGGATAAGGAAATCCGCCGCGACCTTGCCCTCTTCGCCCAGCACCTTGATGTACGGCGCGATCAGGGTAAAACCCTGTTTGTCGAGTTTCCAGGTCAGGCGTGCATTGGCCTGGATGTACTGCCAGGGCTTGGCGAAGATGGGGAACAGATGCAGGGAAAAATCCTTGCTGTCCATGCGCAGCTCGCCATGGCCCAGGTCGCCACTGATACTGCCGGAGACGTTGCGTGCAGCTGGCGCACCGAAATACGCGTCGAAACCGACACGCTCCAGGTTGGCGGCAAAACTGAGTTTCTGGTCGGTGGTGTCCTGAGGGCGAAAGTCCACCAGCACATTACGCAACAGGCCAGTGGCCTTGAGATGCTCGACGGTCTTGGCGAAACCTTCGGGCAGCGGCGCCAAGGCGTTGAGCAGCGGCGTGATCGGCGTCAGGTCAAGCTGATCGGCCTGCAACTTCCACACTTCCTGCTCTTTATCGGTCGCCAGGCTTTGCTGTAATTGAATGCGCGACTCCCAGCGGGTCTCGCCGATGTTCATCGCCAGCGAATCAAATAGCACCTTAAGGCCACTGTCACTGCGTTGCAGGTAGGCCGTCAGCGCCAGATTTTCCAGGTGCGCGGGCTTGCGGTCGGCGTAGCTGCCCTTCACTTGCGGCGAATTGAGACGTACCACAGCGCTTTGCACAGTGCCTTTGGCCCAACTGAGCCAAAACTCACCACCAGCCTTGAGCTGCGTGAGTTTCCATTGCTGGGTCAGCCGGGCGGGAATCCACTTGGCCCAGTCGCTTTGCGGCAGGCTCAAGTAGGCGTCGATCTCTGCGTCTTTCCACTGGCTGGCCCGAATACGGCTACGCAGGCTGACGGCAAGCGGCTGGCCATCGGGCAAGGTCAGACGCGCATCCAGACGCTGTTGGCTCATACCGGTATGCAGGCTCAGGCCCACATAGGTCACGGTCACCGGCGCCTGGTCGAAGGGTTGCAAAGTAACCTGACTATTGAGCACCGATACGCGTTTGACCATTTGCATGCGCGTCAGCAATTGTTGCGGGTCCAGCGGTTGGTCGTCCTGCACCGGCAAGCCTTGCAGCGTCCAGCGCCCGTCCTTGTCTTCCTTGACGCTCAGTTGCAGGCCGCTGACTTGCAGATGAGCGATGCGCACCTCACGGGCCAACAGGCTGGCCCACATATCCGGCACCACTTCCACCTGGTCCAGGCGCAAGGCACTGCTGCCCTCGCCGACCATCACATCGTGGGCCAGCAATACCGGGGCAAACCCGCTCCAGCGGCCTTCGAGACTGCCGACATGCAGCGGTGTATCCACTGCAGCCTGGGCCTTGGCTTCGATTTCGGCGCGATATTCGGCGACCAATGGGGTCAATTCACGTCCCAGGCTTACGTACACCGCCGCCAATACCAGCAGCAACGCACACAGGCCCAGGCCCCAGCGGGTCAAAGCGGCAAAAAAGCGTATCAGACGCTCCATGTCAGGCGACCCTCAAAAAACAGTTGGCGGACGGCAGATCAAGGTCTGCCGGTCTCGAATAAGGCAAGCAATTGGGGATCAGAGCAGCACCACGTCGTATTGTTCCTGGGAATACATGGTTTCGACCTGGAAGCGAATCGTGCGCCCGATAAAGCTTTCCAGCTCGGCGACGTTGCCCGACTCTTCGTCCAGCAGCCGATCGACCACTTTTTGATTGGCAAGCACTCTATAACCCTCGGCCTGATAGGCACGTGCCTCACGCAGGATTTCGCGGAAAATTTCGTAGCAAACGGTTTCCGGGGTCTTCAATTTACCCCGCCCCTGGCAACTGCTACACGGTTCGCACAGCACCTGCTCAAGGCTTTCGCGGGTGCGCTTGCGGGTCATCTGCACCAGCCCCAGCTCGGTGATGCCGATGATGTTGGTCTTGGCGTGATCGCGCTCCAGCTGCTTTTCGAGGGTGCGCAACACCTGGCGCTGATGCTCTTCGTCTTCCATGTCGATGAAGTCGATGATGATGATGCCGCCCAGGTTACGCAGCCGCAGTTGGCGAGCAATAGCGGTGGCCGCTTCCAGATTGGTCTTGAAGATGGTCTCTTCGAGGTTGCGATGGCCCACGAATGCGCCGGTGTTGACGTCGATGGTAGTCATGGCTTCGGCCGGGTCCACCACCAGGTAGCCGCCGGACTTGAGCGGCACCTTGCGCTCCAGGGCTTTCTGGATTTCGTCTTCAACGCCATACAGGTCGAAGATCGGCCGCTCGCCAGGGTAGTGCTCCAGGCGGTCGGCAATTTCCGGCATTAGCTCGGCCACAAATTGCGTGGTGCGCTGGAAGGTTTCCCGCGAGTCGATGCGGATTTTCTCGATCTTCGGGCTGACCAGGTCGCGCAGCGTGCGCAGCGCCAGGCCCAGGTCTTCATAGATGACGCTGGGCGCACCGATGGTTTTGATCTGTGCGTCGATCTGGTCCCACAGGCGCCGCAGGTAGCGAATATCCATGAGAATTTCGTCGGCACCGGCGCCTTCAGCGGCCGTACGCAGGATAAAACCGCCCGCTTCCTTGATCCCCTCGGCAGCCACGCAGTCGCTGACCACCTTTTTCAGGCGTTCGCGCTCGGCTTCGTCTTCGATCTTCAGGGAAATGCCGACATGGGCGGTGCGCGGCATGTACACCAGGTAGCGCGAGGGGATCGACAACTGGGTGGTCAAGCGTGCGCCTTTGGAACCGATTGGGTCCTTGGTGACTTGTACCACCAGGCTCTGCCCTTCGTGCACCAGGGCGCTGATGCTTTCCACCGCAGGGCCTTCACGCAGGGAAATTTCCGAAGCGTGGATAAACGCAGCGCGGTCCAGGCCGATATCGACGAATGCCGCCTGCATACCTGGCAGTACGCGCACCACCTTGCCCTTGTAGATATTGCCGACAATCCCGCGCTTCTGGGTGCGCTCGACATGCACTTCTTGCAGAACACCGTTCTCTACCACCGCCACGCGCGATTCCATCGGCGTGATATTGATCAGAATCTCTTCACTCATGGCTGGGTCTCGTTCAGGCGTATTCACAATAGTGACCGGTCGCTTAAGGCTGGGCGCTGGAGGACGACGTTCAGCGCACGGTAAGGTTTTGCCAACAGGGTATGCCGAATTGCGCCAGGAGTTGCGCGGTTTCGCACACAGGCAGGCCCACCACCGCGGAATAACTGCCATTGAGCCCGGCAACGAACACCGAACCCAACCCCTGGATAGCATAGCCGCCGGCCTTGTCCTGCGGTTCGCCACTGTGCCAGTAGGCGGTAGCCTCCTGAACAGAAACCTCGCGATAACGTACACGACTGCTTACACATCGGGTTTCGCAGCGCTGGCCGTCAGTCAGGGCAATGGCGGTGAGCACTTCATGTTCTCGACCGGAAAGCGCCATCAGCATCGCCAGCGCATCAGCCTGGTCAACGGGCTTGCCCAGGATCTGACCATCCACGATTACAGCCGTATCGGCGCCCAATACACAGGCGCCCAAGGTTTGGCCAAGCGCAATAAAACCCGCCGTCGCCTTGCCGCGCGCAAGGCGCTCGACATAGGCAACGGCAGGCTCGTTGGCAAGAGGGGTTTCATCAATAGCGGCATTGACCACGGTGAAGGGCACACCGATCTGGGTCAACAGCTCACGTCGCCGCGGGGAGCCCGAGGCCAGGTAAAGCGAATTCATTGCAGCCTCTCCCTGTTGAGTTCGATAACCAGGCAGAGCCTCGCAACCATTCAATTGATTTTATAGCGACGACGCAGCCCGCGCAGGCCAAAACTGATCCAGGGCCACAGCAATGCGCTGACCAGCGCCGGCAAGACCAACGCCAGCGTAGGCTGACGATTGCCGGTCAAGGCGCTCAGCCACAGTTGCACCAGTTGCGCCAGGCCGAAGATTACCAGGATCACCAGGCACTGCTGCCACATCGGGAACATGCGCAGGCGCTGTTGCAACGACAGCACCAGGAAGGTAATCAGGGTCAGGATCAACGCATTCTGGCCCAGCAACGTGCCATAGAGCACATCCTCCGCCAAGCCCAGGCACATCGCCGTGACCATGCCCACCTTATGCGGCAGGTTCAACGACCAGAACGCCAGCAACAAGGCCAGCCAGAGCGGGCGCAGGATTTCCATGAATTGCGGCAGCGGCGAAACGCTGAGCAGCAAGCCAATGGCGAAGGTCAGCCAGACGATCCAGCCATTACGCGAATGAGTACCGGCCATTATTCCTCCCTCTGCCGTGTGGTGGCCGGAGCGGTTGTCGCAGGCCTTGCAGGCGCGGTGGTCGCCGCCGGTTTAGCCGGGCGTGCACTGTGTGCCGCAGGCTTGGCTGGCGTGGCGACAGGCGCTGCGGTTGCCGCAGGGGCCGGTGTGGCCGCAGGCGCTGGTGGCCCGACGAACGCCGGCTTGGGCACGGTAGCCGGGACGATTGGAGCGGTGCCGTTCTGCTGATCTTCTGCTTCCTGGGCCTGGGCAGCGTCGTTGGCGCGCTCTTCCGGGGTGCGGTTGTCGCTGAACACCAGCAGCAGGTAGCGGCTGCGATTGAGGGCGGCAGTCGGCACGGCCCGCACGATAGCGAATGGCTGGCCGGAATCGTGGATCACTTCCTTGACCGTCGCCACCGGGTAGCCAGCCGGGAAGCGCTGGCCCAGGCCGGAACTGACCAGCAGATCGCCTTCCTTGATATCCGCGGTGTCGGCGACATGGCGCAGTTCGAGGCGTTCGGGGTTGCCGGTGCCGCTGGCAATCGCGCGCAAGCCGTTGCGGTTGACCTGCACCGGAATGCTGTGGGTCGTGTCCGTCAGCAGCAGAACGCGCGAGGTGTAGGGCATCAACTCCACCACCTGGCCCATCAGGCCCCGGGCATCGAGCACCGGCTGGCCAAGGACCACACCGTCGCGCTCACCCTTGTTGATGATGATGCGATGAGTGAACGGATTGGGGTCCATGCCGATCAACTCGGCCACTTCGACCTTTTCGTTGACCAACGCGGAAGAATTGAGCAACTCGCGCAGCCGAACGTTCTGCTCGGTGAGGGCCGCCAGCTTTTGCATGCGCCCCTGCAACAGCAGGTTTTCAGTCTTGAGTTTTTCGTTCTCGGCGACCAGCTCGGTGCGGCTGCCGAATTGGCTGGCCACGCCCTGGTAGAGACGTTGTGGCAGGTCGGTGATCCAGTAAGTCTGCATCAACACCAGCGACATCTGGCTACGCACGGGCTTGAGCAGTGCAAAGCGGGCATCGACCACCATCAGCGCAACCGAAAGCACGGTCAGCACCAATAAGCGCACGCCCAATGAGGGGCCTTTGGCGAAAAGCGGTTTAATAAGCCGCTCCTCCCAGGCAAATGTTCTCTTTATTCATACGGCATCAAACCGGCCTGGATGCAGATTGAAGAAGATAAACGCCAACAGGCAGCACTGCAAAGTGCTGCCTGCCGACGAAGCATGAACCATCCAGGCAATCTTATTCGCTGGAGAGCAGATCCATGGTGTGTTTATCCATCATTTCCAGCGCACGACCACCACCACGAGCAACGCAGGTCAGCGGGTCTTCGGCGACGATCACCGGCAGACCGGTTTCCTGGGCCAGCAGCTTGTCGAGGTCACGCAGCAAGGCGCCACCACCGGTCAGCACCAGGCCACGCTCGGCGATATCGGAAGCCAGCTCCGGCGGCGATTGCTCCAGGGCGCTCTTCACGGCCTGAACGATGGTGGCCAGGGACTCTTGCAGAGCTTCCAGCACTTCATTGGAGTTCAGGGTAAAGGCACGTGGGACGCCTTCGGCCAGGTTACGACCGCGAACATCGACTTCTCGAACTTCGCCGCCCGGGTAAGCGGTGCCGATTTCCTGCTTGATGCGCTCGGCGGTGGATTCGCCGATCAGGCTGCCGTAGTTGCGACGCACATACGTGATGATCGCTTCGTCGAAACGGTCGCCGCCCACGCGTACGGATTCGGCATACACCACACCGTTCAGGGAAATCAGGGCGATTTCGGTAGTACCACCACCGATATCCACCACCATCGAGCCGCGGGCTTCTTCAACCGGCAGGCCGGCACCGATCGCAGCCGCCATCGGCTCTTCGATCAGGAATACTTCGCGGGCACCGGCGCCAAGGGCCGATTCACGGATGGCACGACGCTCAACCTGAGTAGACTTGCACGGCACGCAGATCAGCACACGAGGGCTGGGCTGCAGAAAACTGTTTTCGTGAACCTTGTTGATGAAGTACTGCAGCATCTTCTCGCAGACGCTGAAATCGGCGATCACGCCATCCTTCATCGGACGAATGGCAGCAATATTGCCTGGTGTACGGCCGAGCATGCGCTTGGCCTCGGTGCCAACGGCAACGACACTTTTCTGATTACCATGGGTCCGAATGGCCACAACCGATGGCTCATTCAGAACGATACCGCGCTCGCGCACGTAAATAAGGGTGTTGGCAGTGCCCAGGTCAATGGAAAGATCGCTGGAAAACATGCCACGCAGTTTCTTGAACATGGGAAAGGGACCCTAGGCAACGCGTGGGTAAAAAAGTGCGGCAAACTCTAACAACGACAGGGATTTTGGGCAAGGCGCCAATGTGCTAAATTGGCCGACTTTCTGTGCACCAACCCCCACAATCGCGGCCATATGACCGTAGAAATGCGGTAGTGTTCCGACAATCTAACACACGGACGCCTTCCGTTCTGTTTTCCACTGGAGAATCCCATGGCGCTTGAACGCTCCGACGTGGAAAAAATCGCGCATCTGGCCTCGCTTGGCCTCAATGATGCCGATCTTCCACAGACCACCGCAGCCCTGAACAGCATTCTCGGGCTGGTTGACCAAATGCAGGCCGTCAATACCGACGGCATCGAGCCCCTGGCTCACCCGCTGGAAGCCAGTCAGCGCCTGCGCGCAGACGTCGTGACCGAGCGCAATAACCGCGAGGCTTACCAGTCCATCGCGCCAGCGGTCGAAAACGGCCTGTACCTGGTTCCGAAAGTCATCGACTAAAGGGAAAGAGCCTTTCATGCATCACATGACTCTGGCCGAGATCGCCCGCGGTCTCGCCGACAAAACGTTTTCCAGCGAAGAGCTGACCCAGACCCTGCTTGCGCGTATCGCCGAGCTCGATCCCAAGGTCAACAGCTTCATCAGCCTCACCCAAGAGCTGGCCATCGGCCAGGCCAAGGCCGCCGACGCACGTCGCGCCAACGGTGAAAATGGTCCACTGCTGGGCGCGCCCATCGCCCACAAGGACCTGTTCTGCACCCAGGGCATTCGCACCAGCTGCGGCTCGAAGATGCTCGACAACTTCAAGGCGCCCTACGACGCCACCGTGGTCGCCAAGCTGGCCGCTGCCGGGGCCGTGACCCTGGGCAAGACCAACATGGACGAATTCGCCATGGGTTCGGCCAACGAGTCCAGCTACTACGGCGCAGTGAAAAACCCGTGGAACCTGGAACACGTGCCGGGTGGTTCGTCCGGTGGTTCGGCTGCGGCCGTGGCCGCACGCTTCCTGCCGGCCGCTACCGCCACCGATACCGGCGGTTCGATCCGCCAGCCGGCCGCCTTCACCAACCTCACCGGCCTGAAGCCGACCTACGGTCGCGTTTCCCGCTGGGGCATGATTGCCTACGCCTCAAGTCTCGATCAGGGCGGCCCTCTGGCACGCACGGCGCAAGACTGCGCAATATTGTTACAAGGCATGGCAGGCTTCGATAAACAGGACTCCACCAGCATCGATGAGCCGGTTCCGGACTACAGCGCCGGCCTGAATACCTCGCTCAAGGGCCTGCGCATCGGCGTGCCGAAGGAATACTTCAGCGCAGGCCTCGACCCGCGTATCGCCGAACTGGTGCAGAACAGCATCAAAGAGCTGGAAAAGCTTGGCGCCGTGATCAAGGAAATCAGCCTGCCGAACAACCAGCACGCGATTCCCGCCTACTACGTAATCGCGCCGGCCGAGGCCTCTTCCAATCTGTCGCGTTTCGACGGCGTGCGCTTCGGCTATCGCTGCGAGAACCCGAAAGACCTCACCGACCTGTACAAACGCTCCCGTGGCGAAGGCTTCGGCAGTGAAGTGCAGCGCCGGATCATGGTCGGGGCCTACGCCCTGTCGGCCGGCTACTACGACGCGTACTACCTCAAGGCGCAGAAAATTCGCCGCCTGATCAAGAACGACTTCATGGCCGCCTTTGAAGAAGTCGACGTGATCCTCGGCCCAACCACGCCAAACCCGGCCTGGAAGATCGGCGCCAAGACCGGCGACCCGATCGCCGAGTACCTGGAAGACCTCTACACCATCACCGCCAACCTCGCGGGCTTGCCGGGCTTGTCCATGCCCGCAGGTTTCGTCGATGGCCTGCCGGTGGGCGTGCAATTGCTCGCCCCATATTTCCAGGAAGGCCGCCTGCTCAATGTGGCGCACCAGTACCAGTTGAATACCGACTGGCACACCCGCACCCCTACCGGCTTCTGAGGAGAACACTATGCAATGGGAAGTTGTGATCGGGCTGGAGATTCATACCCAGCTCGCCACCCAATCGAAGATTTTCTCCGGTAGCGCCACCACGTTCGGCTCCGAGCCCAATACCCAGGCCAGCCTGGTAGACCTGGGCATGCCCGGCGTATTGCCGGTGCTGAACCAGGAAGCAGTGCGCATGGCGGTGATGTTCGGCCTGGCGATTGACGCCGAGATCGGCCAGCACAACGTGTTCGCGCGCAAGAACTACTTCTACCCGGACCTGCCCAAGGGCTACCAGATCAGCCAGATGGAGTTGCCGATCGTCGGCAAGGGCCACCTGGATATCCCGCTGGAAGACGGCACCATCAAGCGTGTCGGCGTCACTCGTGCGCACCTGGAAGAAGACGCCGGCAAAAGCCTGCACGAAGAATTCCCCGGTGCCACCGGTATCGACCTGAACCGTGCCGGCACGCCGCTGCTGGAAATCGTCTCCGAACCGGACATGCGCAGCGCCAAGGAAGCCGTGGCCTACGTCAAGACCATCCACGCGCTGGTGCGCTACCTGGGCATCTGCGACGGCAACATGGCCGAAGGCTCGCTGCGTTGCGACTGCAACGTGTCGATCCGACCAAAGGGCCAGGTTGAGTTCGGCACCCGCTGCGAGATCAAGAACGTCAACTCGTTCCGCTTCATCGAGAAGGCGATCAACAGCGAAGTACGTCGCCAGATCGAGCTGATCGAAGACGGCGGCAAGGTCATCCAGCAAACGCGCCTGTACGACCCGAACAAAGACGAAACCCGCGCCATGCGCAGCAAGGAGGAAGCCAACGACTACCGTTACTTCCCCGACCCGGACCTGTTGCCGGTGGTGCTGGAGGATTCGTTCCTCAACGATATCCGCGCCACCCTGCCGGAATTGCCGCAGCAAAAACGCGAGCGCTTCCAGGAGCAGTTCGGCCTGTCGGTCTACGATGCCAGCGTATTGGCCTCCAGCCGTGAACAAGCCAACTACTTCGAAAAAGTCGTGAGCATCGCCGGCGACGCCAAGCTGGCGGCCAACTGGGTGATGGTCGAGCTGGGCAGCCTGTTGAACAAACAGGGCCTGGAAATCGATGAAGCCCCCGTCACCGCAGAACAACTGGGCGGGATGCTGCTGCGCATCAAGGACAACACCATCTCCGGCAAAATCGCCAAGACGGTGTTCGAAGCGATGGCCGCAGGTGAAGGCAACGCCGACGAAATCATCGAGAAGCGTGGCCTCAAGCAAGTCACCGACAGCGGCGCGATCTCGGCCGTACTCGATGAAATGCTCGCGGCGAATGCCGAACAGGTCGAGCAATACCGCGCCGCAGACGAAGCCAAGCGCGGCAAGATGTTCGGCTTCTTTGTCGGCCAGGCCATGAAAGCCTCCAAGGGCAAGGCCAACCCGCAACAGGTGAACGAACTGCTCAAAAGCAAGCTCGAAGGCTGATTGCGGTGAATGGTTGGAGCAGACTTCAAGGTCTGGCTCCAACCCCTGTGGGAGTGGGCCCCCTCCCACATAGCCCCCTCCACATTTGTAATTGGGGACATCTTGAAATGAAGCGTCTACTCGGCCTGCTGGCCTTGTCCTCCCTGCTGACCGGTTGCGCCAGCGGCCTCATCGACCCCAACGGCTACGACGAAACCGGCACCGCCTCCTATTACGGCGCCAAGCACCATGGCAAAAGAACCGCCAGTGGTGAACCCTTCAACCAGAACGCTTTGACCGCCGCCCATCGGCGCCTGCCCTTCGGTACTCGGGTCAAAGTCACCAACCTGAACAACGACCGATCGGTCGTGGTACGCATCAATGACCGCGGCCCGCATACCCGCGGGCGCCTGATCGACGTTTCCCGCAAGGCTGCCGAGCAACTGCGTATGCTGGGCAGCGGCACCGCACGGGTTCGCGTGCAAGCCCTGAACAACTGATTGAGGCCGCCTTGAGTATTTTCGGATTGAACGCCCTTTCGCCCTGGAGCCTGCTGGAACTGGTCGGCGGCTTACTGCTGCTGATCGTTGGCGCAGAGATCCTGGTACGTGCCGCCGTGCGCCTGGCGGCCAGCCTCAAGGTGCGGCCGCTGATCATCGGCTTGAGCGTTGTCGCCTTCGGCAGCAGCGCGCCGCAGATGGCCGTCAGCCTGCAAGCCACGCTGGCCGGCAATACCGATATCGCCGTGGGCAGCGTGATTGGCAGCAGCATTTTCAATATCCTCGTCACCCTGGGCCTGTCGGCCTTGATCATTCCATTGCGGGTCTCGCGGCAGCTGGTGCGCGTGGATATCCCGGTGATGATTTTCGCTGGCCTGCTGGTATTTATTCTGGCTGCCAATGAGGTGCTGACACCACTCGATGGCGTTTTGCTGCTAGTGGCATTGGTGGCCTACCTTGGCGTGCTGCACTACCAGACACGTCACTCACGCCGCCCGCGCACTCTGGATACGGTGGCCAAGGCGCCCTGGTTGAGCAGTGCATTGCTGATGTTCAGCGGGCTGTTGGTGCTGGTACTGGCCGGGCATTTGCTGCTCGGCGCAGCGGTGGAAGTGGCGGGCGACCTGGGATTGTCGGAGCGGGTCATCGGCCTGACGCTCATCGGCGTGGGTACCTCGTTGCCCTGCCTCGCCACGTCGCTGATCGCTGCCTTGCGCGGCGAGCGGGAAATTGCGGTGGGCAACGTGATCGGCAGCAACCTGTTCAACCTGCTGGGCGTGCTCGGCTTTACCGCACTGGTGGCGCCATCGCCGCTGTCGGTATCACCCAACGCACTGGACTTCGATTTGCCAGTGATGCTCGGTGCAATCATCCTGTGCCTGCCGGTGTTCTATACCGGCTACCGCGTGACGCGTATCGAAGGGCTGGTGCTGCTGGGGCTGTACCTGGCGTACGGGCTGCACGTGATGGCGTTCACCACCGGTATGCCCCTGGCCAACAAGCTTGAACAATTGATGCTGTATTACGTCCTGCCGGCGTTGGTGGCTTTGCTGTTGTTCACCTCTGTGCGCGCCTGGCACCGCCAACACAAGAGGGAATCGAAATGACCGATCAGAAAAAACCAGGCGTAGAGGTGCGTCGTCAGGTCATGGGCGATGTGTTCGTCGACCGTGCCCTGGGCAATGCCACGGCGTTCACCCAGCCGCTGCAGGACTTCGTCAATGAACATGCGTGGGGCGCGGTCTGGAACCGCGACGGCTTGCCGCTCAAGACCCGCAGCCTGATCACCCTCGCCGCCCTGACGGCCCTCAAATGCCCGCAGGAACTCAAGGGCCATGTGCGCGGGGCACTGAATAATGGCTGCACGGTAGAGGAGATTCGCGAAGCGCTGCTGCATTGCGCGGTGTATGCCGGTGTGCCGGCGGCGATTGATGCCTTTCGGGCGGCACAGGAAGTGATCGAAAGCTACCAGAAAGACACCTAGATCCAGCCACCCGCCTGCAATACGAAAATCCCGATATTGGTGGTCACCGCCGCCATCAGCGTAGTGATCACGATAATCGCCGCCGCCAGCTCATGATTGCCTTGCGCCGCCCTGGCCATCACGAAGCTGGCCGCGGCTGTCGGCGCGCCGAAGTACAGGAACAGAATCCCCAGCTCCGGCCCGCGAAAGCCCAGCAACCAGGCACCCAGGGTTGCGATCACCGGCAACCAGATCATCTTCATCAGGCTCGCACTCAACGCCATGTTGCCGCTCTTGCGCAGCGCAGCCATGGACAAGGTGCCGCCGATGCAAATCAACGCCAACGGCAGCGTGGTATCCGACAGGTACTGCAAGGATTTTTCGAACCAGCCGGGCAAGCTGATCTGAAAGTACGCGAACGGCGCTGCGACGATCACGCTGATGATCAGCGGGTTAGCCACCACACTCTTGAAAATGCTCCACGGGTCGGACTTGATCACCGGGCTGTACACCGCCAGCACAATGGTCGACAGCGTGTTGTAGAGCAGGATGACCAGCGCCGCGAGGATTGCGCCCAGGGAGATACCGTAATCGCCGTACATACTGGCCGCCAACGCCAGGCCGATCACCCCGTTGTTGCCGCGAAACGCACCCTGGGCATAGATGCCCCGGTCTTCACGCTTGCAGCGAAAGATCGCCCAGCCCCAGGCCAAAGCGAAACTCGCCAGGGTGGCGACGGCAAAATAGATCAGCAAACCCGGCTTGAGGGCCGCGTGCAGGTCGGCATGCAGGATGCCCAGGAACAACAGCGCCGGCATGGTGACGTTGAACACCAGGGACGAAGCGGTGTGGATAAAGTTGTCGTTGATCCAGTTGATGCGCTTGAGCAGCACACCCAGAAACAGCATGGCAAACACCGGCGCGGTGATGGTGAGGGTGGTAAGGAAGATTGCCAGCATGCCGGGGAGAACCTTGGTGGGCGTCGTGAGTTGGCTAATGATAAGCCATGCAGCCCGTGTCGTCTGGTCTACCGCTATCGGGAGCAAGCCCCCTCCCACATTTGAACGCATTCATTCTGTTGAAATGCGGACCAATGTGGGAGGGGGCTTGCTCCCGATGCAGGCGACTCGGTCTCAGGTAATCGGCGCCGGGTTGAACAGCGTGATGTCGTTATGCAGCTTGTGATGCTCGGCCCACGTCTGCTTGCGGCCGCTGGCCACATCCAAATAGAAGTGAAACAACTCCCAGCCCAGTTCCTCAATGCTCACGCGCCCGGTGGCAATGCGCCCGGCGTCGATATCGATCAGGTCCGGCCAACGCTGAGCCAGCTCGGTGCGGGTCGACACCTTTACCACCGGCGCCATCGCCAGCCCGTAAGGCGTGCCACGCCCGGTGGTGAATACATGCAGGTTCATTCCTGCCGCCAGTTGCAGGGTGCCGCAGACAAAATCACTGGCCGGCGTGGCGCAAAAGATCAGGCCCTTGCCCTTGAAACGCTCGCCGGGGCCAAGCACGCCGTTGATCGCGCTGCTGCCGGACTTGACGATGGAGCCCAAAGATTTTTCGACAATATTCGACAGCCCGCCCTTCTTATTACCGGGCGTTGTGTTGGCGCTGCGATCCGCTTCACCCTTGGCCAGGTAACGGTCGTACCAGTCCATTTCCCTGACCAGCTCGCGGGCGACGTCTTCGTTCTGCGCACGTGAGGTCAGTAGATAAATGGCATCGCGCACTTCAGTCACTTCGGAAAACATCACCGTCGCGCCAGCTCGCAGCAGCAAGTCCGAGGCATACCCCAGCGCCGGGTTGGCGGTGATACCGGAAAACGCATCACTGCCACCGCACTGCATGCCCAGGATCAGCTCGCTGGCCGGCACGGTTTCGCGACGGCGCAGGTCGAGTTTTTTCAAGCGCACTTCGGCCAGTTCCATGATTTGTTCAATCATTTCGGTGAAGCCGTGGCTGGAGTCCTGCAGGCGGTACAACCACGGCTCGCTCAGGTCCACAGAGCTGTCGTTGTCGTGCATCACCTGCCCGGCCTGCAATTTCTCGCAGCCCAGGCTGATCACCAGGGCTTCGCCGCCCAGGTTCGGGTTGCGCGCCAGGTTGCGCACGGTACGGATCGGGATATAGGCATCCGTCGCCGTAATGGCCACACCGCAACCGTAGCTGTGGGTCAGCGCCACCACATCATCGACGTGGGGATACTTGGGCAGCAACTCATCCTTGATGCGCTTGACTGCGTGGTCCAGCACGCCGGTGACGCACTGCACAGTGGTGGTGATGCCGAGAATATTGCGCGTGCCCACGGTGCCATCGGCATTGCGATAGCCCTCGAAGGTGAAGCCCTCCAGGGGGGCCTCGGCTTCAGGCACCTCGGTAGACAGCGGCAAGCTGTCCAGCGGTGGCGCAGTGGGCATGCGCAGTTGATCCTCCTGCACCCAACTGCCGCGCGGGATTGGCGCCAAGGCATAACCGATGGTCTGGCCGTAGCGAATAATTTGGCCGCCCTCGGGGATATCTTCCAGCGTTACTTTGTGGCTCTGGGGAATGAAGTCCACGGTGACCAGGCCGTCGGGGAATTCGGTCCCGGCCGGTACACCCTGATCGTTCACCACGATCACCACATTGTCGCGCTCGTGCAAACGGATCGAGCGCGGCGAGTCGGCATGTTCAATCAACTGCATCACACGAACCTCAGGAATGCGCTTGGGAAAGGTTGGTCAACTCTGGGCCTTTGGTAGGCGGCTCTTTGAGCACCACGCGCTTGATCGGGCCGACAATCACCAGGTAGCTGAACACCGCGACCAGGGCGTTGGCGCCGACAAACACCAGGGCCCACTTGAACGAGCCGGTGGTGCTGATGATGTAACCGATGACAATCGGCGTGGTGATTGAGGCCAGGTTACCGAAGGTGTTGAACAGGCCGCCACTGAGCCCGGCGATCTGTTTCGGCGAGGTGTCGGACACTACCGCCCAACCCAGTGCGCCAACGCCTTTGCCGAAGAAAGCCAGGGCCATGAAGCCCACCACCATCCATTCGATGTCCACGTAATTGCAGGCCACGATACTGCTGGAGATCAGCAGGCCACCGATGATCGGCGCCTTGCGTGCAAAGGTCAGCGAGTGGCCTTTGCGCAGCAGGTAGTCAGAGATTACCCCGCCGAGCACACCGCCGATAAAGCCGCAGATCGCCGGTAACGAAGCGATAAAGCCGGCCTTGAGGATGGTCATGCCGCGGTCCTGCACCAGATACACCGGGAACCAGGTCAGGAAGAAGTAGGTGATGCCGTTGATGCAGTACTGGCCCAGGTACACGCCGAGCATCATGCGGTTGGTCAGTAGCTGGCGGATGTAATCCCACTTCGGCCCGTCGTTTTTTTTACCCTTGCCCTTGTCCTGATCCATATCGACCATCGCGCCATTGGCAGCGATGTGATTGAACTCGGCCTCGTTGATCATCGGATGCTGGCGCGGGCTGTGGATAACTTTCAGCCAGATCAGCGAGAACAGGATGCCGATCACGCCCATCACGATAAACACATGCTGCCAGCCGAAGCGGTAGACGATCCAGCCCATCAATGGCGCAAACAATACCGTGGCAAAGTATTGCGCCGAGTTGAAGATCGCCGATGCGGTGCCCCGTTCAGCCGTAGGAAACCACGCCGCGACAATACGGGCATTTCCCGGAAACGACGGCGCCTCGGCCAAGCCCACCATGAAGCGCAACATAAACAACGCGACCACCGCAGTGGAGACGCCAAACTCACCGACATAACCTTGCAGCACGGTGAACAGCGACCAGGTAAAGATGCTCAAGGCGTAGATTTTTTTCGAGCCGAAGCGGTCGAGCAGCCAGCCACCGGGGATTTGCCCGGCCACGTAAGCCCAACCGAATGCGGAGAAGATGTAACCGAGGGTGACCGCGTCGATGCCGAGGTCTTTTTGCAGGCTGGAGCCGGCGATGGCGATAGTTGCACGGTCGGCGTAGTTGATCGTGGTCACCAGGAACAGCATGAGCAGGATCAAATAGCGGACATGGGTCGGCTTGGTCGCTTGCATGAAGAAGTACTCCCACTAATTATTTTTTTTGCGGGTAATGATTTTTTGTTTTTCCTGTGGGAGCCGGGCTCGCCCGCAATGCAGACACCTCGGTGTGTCAGCAAGACCGAGGTGATGCTATCGCAGGCAAGCCCGCTCCCACATAAAGCCAGTGCCACAGGATGCTGCGTATTACGACCCGATATAGCTGGTCTTCACCACGGTGTAGAACTCTTGCGCATAGCGACCTTGCTCACGCGAACCGTAGGATGAACCCTTACGGCCACCAAATGGAACGTGGTAATCCACACCGGCGGTTGGCAGATTGACCATCACCATCCCCGCCTGGGAGTGGCGCTTGAAGTGGTTGGCGTACTTCAGCGACGTAGTGGCAATACCTGCCGACAGGCCGAATTCGGTGTCGTTGGCCATGGCCAGCGCCGCCTCGTAGTCCGCCACGCGTACCACGTTGGCCACCGGGCCGAAGATCTCTTCACGGCTGATGCGCATGGCCGCTTCGCTGTCGGCAAACAGGGTCGGCGCCAGGTAATAACCTTCGGTGTCGCAGGTCACCAGGCCGCCACCACTGACCAGTCGTGCACCTTCGCTTTGGCCGATGTCGATGTATTTCATGTCCTGGTCCAATTGGGCCTGGGACACCACCGGCCCGATGTCGGTGCCGGAGTGCAACGCGTGGCCGACCTTGATCGACTTCATGCGCTCCGCCATCGCCGCAACAAACTGGTCGTGAATACCCGCGGTGACAATCAAACGGCTCGACGCGGTGCAACGCTGGCCGGTGGAATAGAACGCGCTCTGCACCGACAACTCCACCGCCTGCTTGAGGTCAGCGTCATCGAGGATGATCTGCGGGTTCTTGCCACCCATTTCCAACTGCACTTTGGCCTGGCGCGACACACAATTGACAGCGATCTGACGACCCACACCCACGGAGCCGGTGAAGCTGATGCCATCGACTTTCGGACTGTTGACCAACACGTCGCCCACCACACGACCGCTGCCCATCACCAGGTTGAACACACCGGCCGGGAAACCGGCGCGGGAGATGATCTCCGCCAGGGCCCAGGCGCAACCTGGCACCAACTCCGCAGGTTTGATCACCACGCAGTTGCCATAGGCCAGGGCCGGGGCGATTTTCCATGCGGGAATGGCGATCGGAAAGTTCCAGGGCGTAATCAGGCCGACCACACCGAGGGCTTCGCGAGTCACTTCAACGTTAACGCCCGGACGCACCGAGGGCACGTAATCACCCGAAAGGCGTAAGCATTCACCGGCGAAGAACTTGAAAATATTACCGGCGCGGGTCACTTCGCCGATGGCTTCGGGCAGGGTCTTGCCCTCTTCCCGGGCCAGCAGGGTGCCGAGTTCTTCGCGACGGGCAAGGATTTCGCTGCCGACTTTATCCAGCGCGTCGTGGCGCGCCTGGATACCGGACGTCGACCAAGCCGGGAAAGCAGCGCGGGCAGCATCGATGGCCGCATTGACTTGGGCTACATCAGCCTTGGCGTATTCGCCAATCACATCGGCCAAATCAGACGGGTTGATATTGGTGCAATAGTCGGCGCCGGTTACCCATTCACCGTTGATGTAGTTTTCGAAACGCTTTGCTTGGGACACAAATCTTCTCCTGACGCAAAAGGCCGCTGATTGCTCAGCGGCCTTGTGGATAATTTATTGCGCGCCTTGCTTGTCGATCAGCGCGGCCAGGGCTTCGTATTCTTCCGGCAGCAGATCGGTCAGCGGCGTGCGCACCGGACCTGCGTCATACCCGACGATTTTCGCGCCGGCCTTGACGATACTCACGGCGTACCCGGCTTTGCGATTACGGATGTCCAGGTATGGCAGGAAAAAGTCGTCGATGATCTTGTCGACGGTGGCGTGATCTTCGCGGGCAATGGCGTGGTAGAAATCCATGGCGGTTTTCGGGATGAAGTTGAACACCGCCGAGGAGTACACCGGCACTCCCAGGGCCTTGTAGGCAGCGGCATAAACCTCTGCAGTCGGCAGGCCGCCGAGGTAGCTGAAACGATCACCCAGGCGACGACGGATCGACACCATCAACTCGATATCACCCAAGCCATCCTTGTAGCCGATCAGGTTCGGGCAACGCTCGGCCAGGCGCTCCAACAGCGGTGCGGTGAGGCGGCAGACGTTGCGGTTGTACACCACCACGCCGATCTTGACCGACTTGCACACCGCTTCAACGTGGGCGGCAACCCCATCCTGGCTGGCTTCAGTCAGATAGTGCGGCAGCAACAGCAAGCCTTTGGCACCGAGGCGTTCGGCCTCCTGGGCGTACTCAATGGCCTGGCGGGTCGAACCGCCCACACCGGCCAGAATCGGCACGCTGGAGGCGCAGGTGTCTACGGCGGTTTTTACCACCTGGGAATATTCGCTGGCAGCCAGGGAGAAAAACTCACCGGTGCCGCCCGCAGCGAACAGCGCTGTGGCGCCGTAAGGGGCGAGCCATTCCAGGCGCTTGATGTAACCCGCCTGGTGGAAATCACCCTGGGCGTTGAAATCGGTCACCGGGAAAGACAGCAGACCGTGGGAGAGGATGGACTTCAGTTCTTGTGGATTCATTATTCGAACACCCTGGGCGAAGACTTTCTGTCGAAAGGTTATTGTTGGTTTGGCAATGTCGTACGTCATCGTACAACTATAAAAAGATTCGTCAACAGCAATTCGTCGAGCCCCGTCTGGCACCTGATGTTTGGATTGCAATTCTTGACGTAGGAAATTTCTCACCTATAGTGGCTTTAACTGTATATGCATACAGTTAAAAAGGAAGATTTCCACGACATAGCAAGGAGCTAACATGTCAGGTCTTGAACTCGCAGCACCCGAAAAAACCCCGCCTACCCTGCGTTTCGAAGGCGGTGAACACACCGCCATCGGCGATGAAACCCTGCTTCGCTTCAGCAAGGACGCCCCGGCCATCCCTGCACGCCAAGTCGAACTGCACCTACCAAACGGGCTCGCACTCACCTATGGCCAAGTGATCGCCCTGGGCGGCGACTTCTATGGCATCCCCGGCCAACCGATCAGCGATGGCAACTCCCCGGCCGAGCGCGTGCAACGCTTCACCGCCGCTTTCAACTCTCTCGCCGTGCTGCCCGCTTCACGGCAAGAAGCGCAGAAGATCCTGGCGGTGATGCAAAAGGAGATCAATGCCGTCAACCAGGCGATCAAGGAAGGCAAACAGCCGCACGAAGCCTATGACGCCCTTGGTGATACGTTGTCCGAGGAGTGGAACCGCATCACCGGCGGCGGCAGCGCTGTTTCGGCCCTGATTCCTCTGGGGCGCTACCTCAAGCTGGCCGCCGATAATGCCGATCACTTCGGTGAATGGGCCTTGTCCGCGTACCTGGCCGGCCATACGGCGGCGCTGCAACAGGCAGTGGTGGCCCACCAGACCGGCACCGACCAGGCCCTGGAATTGGCCTACGCCATGAACAGCTTTGCCGATCACTTTTTGACCGACCTGTTTTCCGCCGGCCACCTGCGGGTACCGCGCAAACAACTGGCGGCAGTGGTGACGCCAGGAGAACTCGGCTCGCTGATCAGCCGCTTCATGCACGATGAAGACAGTAAATTCGGGCTCAAGGTGCGCAATGCCATGGGCGCTCAGTGGCATGCCTACGGCGACAAGCGCTACTTCGACAGCATCGACGCCGACAATCGCGTGCAGGTCAAAGGGGCCGTACAGGCCTCGGCCGATGAGATTTTCGAAACCTTCATCAGCGGCATCGCACCCTCCCCGGCTGAGTTCAAGGCACCGCTGTATGTGCCCGACCTGAACGCCGCGCAAAACCCGGCGAATAACTTCTCGCCGCTGTTCAAGATGGAGGGGGACAAGGTACTGCGGCGCAAGGACGTCAACGATTTGAACGACAAGCACTGGACCAATGATTGGTGGGGGTGGAGCACGTACTTGCTGCTTAAGGACTACAAGCCTAATCAACCCGCCAGCTAAATAGACGCGGTACTCCAGATAATGGAGATCAACTGTGGGAGCTGGCTTGCCTGCTCCCACAGCTGACCGCGCCCGGCCACACATTCCACGATGCGAAGCGAGCCGCTCTTGATCTTGATCTGCTCTTGATCTGCTTTTGATCTCAGGCGCCCCGTTAAACCACGCTGGCCGGAATTCGACAGGGATTTGGGGGGTAAACCGGCAGGGGTGCCGGTTTAGCCGCCCCGCGCCATGGATGGCGCGTGGCGGCGGCCCCCCAAATCCCTGGCGGATTACGGGCACACCGAGCCTAGGCGAGGTGCCGAGTGGTGGGGCAAGAGCCCTTTGGTTACTTTGGGGCTTTTCCAAAGTGACCCGCCGTCAGGGCGGAACCCTAAATGGCCGTTACCGCAGCAATGGATATGTACACAATCCAACCGTGTTGACTGCCAGACCGCCTTCGCGAGCAAGCCCCACAGTAGGATCGTTGGGGTGTCAGGTAGATAGCCGCCGGTTGGCAGGCCGCCATCGCAGGCAAGCCAGCTCCCACATGGGCAAACCTCAGCCGCGCTGTGCTTCTGCCTCTTCATGGGCATGGCGCAGCCGCTCACGGCTATTGGTCAAATGCAGACGCATGGCCGCCCGCGCCGCATCCGAATCCTGGCGGGCAATCGCCTCATAGATTTCTTCGTGTTCGCGGCTCAGGCGACTCATGTAGTGCTGTTGGTCGTCATGGGCCAGGCGGGCCGAATTCAAGCGCGTGCGCGGAATGATGCTGGTGCCCAGGTGGGTCATGATGTCGGTGAAGTAACGGTTGCCGGTAGACAGTGCAATTTCCAGGTGGAAAGCAAAGTCTGATGCCACCGCGTCACCCGCGTGGGCCGCACTTTCATTCAGCGCATCAAGGGCCGCCCGCATGGCAGCCAGTTGCGCATCACTGCGACGCAAGGCGGCAAGACCCGCCGACTCCACTTCCAGGCTGATACGCAGCTCCAGAATCGCCAGCACATCACGCAGGGTCACCACGGTGGCCGGGTCAATGCGGAAGCCGCTGGGGCTGGGGGTGTCCAGCACGAAGGTGCCGATGCCATGACGGGTCTCGACCTGCCCCGCCGCTTGCAGGCGCGAGATGGCTTCACGCACTACGGTGCGGCTGACACCGTGAGCGTCCATGATCGCCGACTCGGTAGGCAGTTTATCGCCGCGTTTGAGCTGGCCATCGCGGATCTGCTCGGACAACACCGTGACCAATTCCTGGGCAAGGCTGCGGCGCTTGCGGGGCAGACGTGGAGCGGCGCTGGCGTTTTCCATGATGAACCATCTTTCTCGGCGAACTAAAGACGCATCATAGCCCATGGTGGTTGTACGATCACCGTTGTGGCGCGACTTTCATCCATATCCTTCGCGCAAAAAAATGCCCCGACATATGTCGAGGCATTTTTCAGAGCGGTGTGAAGACAAAATCCGCCTACTTCACCACTTTCAAGCTCGGCCGACCGCTAGGGCGCGGCGGCTCGGTGTCCGGTGGTGGCACATCATCACCGCCCTCGCCTTCGATCGTTTCGTCGTCCTCGAAAGGCGACTCCAGATCGAACACCATGCCCTGGCCATTTTCCCGGGCGTAGATCCCCAGGATGGCACCAATGGGCACGAACAGCGTATGCGGCACGCCACCGAAACGCCCTTCAAAGCTCACCGCTTCGTTGTCCATGTGCAGATGGCGCACGGCACTGGGCGATACGTTCAGCACGATTTGTCCGTCGCTGGCGAAACCCTGTGGCACATCCACCTTGGGAAACTCGGAATTGACCAGCATGTGCGGTGTGCAATCGTTGTCCACAATCCACTCATAGAGCGCGCGGACCAAATAAGGTCGACTGGAGTTCATCAACGGCTCCTTAAGCCTTAGCGCATATCGCGTTCGACACCAGACAGACTCGCCTGGAAAGCCTCACGCGCAAATTGGCGCTCCATGTAATCAAGCAGCGGCTTGGCCGGCCGTGGCAGTTCAATGCCCAGGATCGGCAAGCGCCAGAGTATGGGTAATAGGCAGCAATCCACCAGGCTTTGTTCCTCACTGAGGAAAAAAGGTTTATCGGCAAACAGCGGCGAAACACCGGTCAGGCTTTCGCGCAATTCCTTGCGCGCCTGCACCCGAACGGCCTCTTTTGACCGTGAATCCAGAATCACATCCACCAGCCCGCACCAGTCACGCTGGATCCGATGGATCAGCAGGCGGCTGTTGGCACGCGCCACCGGGTACACCGGCAGCAAAGGCGGATGCGGGTAACGCTCATCCAAGTATTCCATCACCACGGTTGACTCCCACAACGCCAGGTCACGATCGACCAGGGTGGGCAAGCTGCCGTAAGGGTTCACTTCGATCAGTTTCGGCGGCTGACGGCCCGCCTCCACACTGATGATCTCGGCGCTGACACCCTTCTCTGCGAGCACGATGCGTACTCGGTGGGAATAGTGGTCGGCGGGGTCGGAGTAACAGGCCAACCGATTGGTCACGCCCATGGCGGTCCTCCTCGCTTGTTGAAATTATCGAAAGCTCAAAAACGAGCGCGCCCAGAGAGCATCTCTGTAACGTCCGGTCAAACCAGGCGTTACGTGTTCAGAGATACCGCTGGGCGCGCAAGATTAACAGCAATTGCTTACGGTTGGATCAATGCACATCCTTCCAGTATTCGCGCTTGAGCAGATAAGCGAATACGAAGAAGAAAGCCAGGTACAGCAAGACGTACGTACCGATGCGCTGATGCTGCAGTTTGACCGGGTTGGCCGAGTAGGCCAGGAAGGTCACCAGGTTCTTGACCTTCTCGTCGAACTGCTCTTCGTTCAGCGTACCGGTTTTGGGCACGATGGTCAGTTGATCGCACGCTTCATGGGTCAGCGGCGTGCCGGTCAACGGATCGTATTGCTTCTTGCCGTCTTCAACGACCTGAACCTGCTTGCATCCTACCACTTGACGGCCCTGCAGGCCGACCAGAACGTTCGGCATACCGACATTCGGGAAGACTTTGTTGTTTACGCCATAAGGGCGCGCCGGGTCTTCATAGAAGGACTTGAGGTAGCCGTAAAGCCAATCGGTACCGCGTACACGGGCCACCAGAGTCAAGTCCGGCGGTGCGGCGCCGAACCAGGTTTTGGCATCAGCCGGTTGCATGCCGATGTTCATATGGTCGCCAATCTTGGCGCCGGTGAACACCGCGTGGCTGAGCATCACCTCATGGGGAATGCCCAGGTCATCGGCGACACGCTCGTAGCGCTGGAACTTGGCGCTGTGACACCCCATGCAATAGTTGGTGAATGTACGCAGCCCGTCCTGCATGGCGGCCTTGTCAGACACATCGATATCGACTTTTTCCAGCTGCGCGCCATGCTCGGCGGCGAAGGACAGTAGCGGCAGGGCCGCAAGCACGAATGCAACGAATAACTTTTTCATCAGCCAGTCACCCTTTCCGGAACCGGTTTGGTCTTCTCGAGCCGGGTATAGAACGGCATCAGAATGAAGTAGGCGAAGTACAGGAAGGTGCAAACCTGCGACAGCAACGTACGCTCAGGGGTCGGCGCCAGGACGCCCAGAACACCCAGGATCACGAACGAAATGCAGAACACCCACAGCCAGATCTTGCTCAGCCAGCCTTTGTAACGCATCGACTTGACCGGGCTTCGGTCGAGCCACGGCAGCACGAACAGCACTGCGATGGCTGCGCCCATGGCGATCACGCCCATGAGTTTGTCGGGGATCGCACGCAAGATCGCGTAGAACGGCGTGAAGTACCAGACCGGAGCAATGTGCTCGGGTGTCTTGAAAGCGTTGGCCTGTTCGAAGTTAGGTTTCTCCAGGAAATAGCCACCCATCTCCGGGAAAAAGAACACGATCGAGCAGAACACAAACAGAAACACCACTACGCCGACAATGTCTTTCACGGTGTAGTAAGGATGGAATGGAATGCCGTCGAGCGGGATGCCGTTCTCGTCCTTGTGCTTCTTGATATCCACGCCATCAGGGTTGTTGGAGCCCACCTCGTGCAGCGCCAGGATGTGCAGCACCACCAGTCCCAGGATCACGATCGGCAGGGCCACCACGTGCAAGGCGAAGAAGCGGTTCAGAGTGATACCGGAGATCAGGTAGTCACCGCGAATCCACTGGGTCAGGTCATTGCCGATCACCGGGATCGCGCCGAACAGCGAGATGATCACCTGGGCGCCCCAGTACGACATCTGGCCCCATGGCAGCAGGTAGCCCATGAAGGCCTCAGCCATCAGTGCCAGGTAGATCAACATGCCAAACACCCACACCAGCTCGCGGGGCTTCTGGTAGGAGCCGTAGAGCAGGCCGCGGAACATGTGCAGGTAAACGACGATAAAGAACGCCGACGCACCGGTGGAGTGCAGCAGGCGCAGGATGGAGCCGTACTCGACGTCACGCATGATGTATTCGACGGAGGCGAACGCCTCTTCCGCCGAAGGCGTGTAGCTCATCGTCAGCCAGACGCCGGTGACAATCTGGTTGACCAGCACCAACAGGGCCAGAGAGCCAAAGAAGTAGAAGAAGTTAAAGTTTTTTGGCGCGTAATATTTGCTGAGATGGTCTTCCCACATTTTAGTGGCGGGGAAGCGCGCATCCACCCAATCCATGAACTTGCTCATCACGCGTTCTCCTTATCGAGGCCAATGACTATGAGGTCGTCAGTTTCGTAGGTATGCGGCGGCACGGGCAGGTTCAGTGGCGCGGGCTGGGACTTGTAGACGCGGCCGGCGAGGTCGTAATGGGAGCCGTGGCACGGGCAGAAATAACCACCGACCCAGTCCTTGCCCAAGTCGACAGGCGCTACTTCCGGGCGGAAGGTAGGGGAGCAACCCAGGTGGGTACACAGACCAACCAGCAGCAGGATCTCTGGCTTGATCGAACGTGCTTCGTTCTTGGCGTAGGCGGGTTGGTCGGATTTCTCGGATTGGGGGTCAGACAACTGGCCTTCAATCTTCTTGAGATTCCCCAGGATTTCCTCGGTACGGCGAACAATGAAAACCGGCTGGCCGCGCCATTCAGCAATCATCTGCTGGCCTGGCTCGATCTTGCTGACATTCACTTTCACCGGTGCACCTGCGGCTTTCGCCTTGGCACTGGGAAACCATGACCCCACGAACGGGACCGCAGCCCCCACCGCTCCTGCAGCACCCACCACGGATGTGGCTGCTACCAAGAAGCGACGCCGGCCTGCATTCACGCCGTCATTGCTCATTCAGTCCTCTCCCATCAGCTTTTTGGCCTGTTAAATCAGGCGTCTACTAAGTGTTGAATCTTTACTTATAAAAATTTTGACGGATGGTAATGAAAAGCCCCACGTATGACAAGGGAATTGCCCGGGCCTCCGCCCTCAGGCCTTGTAGTATAGGGGGTCTACGGATGTGGCAAGTTGTCACGGCGAAAAATGTGCATAAATCGCAGGCAATAAAAAACGCCCAGCTCCGTGAGGAGGCTGGGCGTTTTTTGGAACGTAAAGCGAATTAACGCTTCGAGTACTGCGGACGCTTACGCGCTTTACGCAGACCGACTTTCTTACGTTCAACTTCACGAGCATCGCGAGTAACGAAGCCAGCTTTGCGCAGAGCGCCACGCAGGGTTTCGTCGTACTGCATCAGAGCGCGAGTGATACCGTGGCGGATTGCGCCAGCTTGACCACTTACACCGCCACCGATAACGGTGACGTAGATGTCGAACTTTTCAACGGTCTCGGTCAATTCCAGCGGCTGACGAACTACCATGCGGGCAGTTTCGCGACCGAAGAAGTTGTCCAGGGAGCGGTTGTTGATCGAGATGTTACCAGTGCCCGGACGCAGGAAAACGCGTGCGGTTGCGGTTTTGCGACGGCCAGTGCCGTAATTTTGAGTCGCCGACATAATGAACTATTCCGTTAAAACTTCAGTTCTTGGGGCTGCTGAGCAGCATGAGGGTGTACAGCGCCCGCATAGACTTTCAGCTTGCGAAACATATCGCGACCCAGTGGGCCCTTCGGCAGCATGCCTTTGACCGCGATTTCGATCGGGGCTTCAGGCTTCTTGGAGATCAGGCCTTCAAAGTTGGAAGACTTGATACCGCCTGGGAAACCGGAGTGACGGTAGTACATTTTGTCTTGCGCTTTGTTGCCGGTAACACGTACCTGCTCAGCGTTGATGATCACGATGTAGTCACCGGTATCAACGTGCGGGGTGTATTCAGGCTTGTGTTTGCCACGCAGACGGCTGGCGACTTCAGTGGCCAGACGACCCAGGGTCTGACCAGCGGCGTCGACGACAAACCAGTCGCGCTGAACTGTTTCCGGTTTTGCAGTAAAAGTTGTCATTCTTTAATAGCCTCAGGGGCCGCCCTGTAAATTAGACGGCGGATCTTACTGAATAGTGCGTACTTTGACAAGTCAAAGGCAGCCGGATACAGACGCTATCGGGGGCTCGGGTCGGCGCGTCCGTTCAACGGCAAGATTCTTCGGCAGGCGGCGCATCACTTCCACTGCAGAAAGAGGTGGGCAATTATGCAGATTGCGAAAAAAAATTCAACCTGCTTTTATGATTGTTTTCCCCCGAAGGAGTACCCGATGGATTACCGACAGCTGGGCCGCACCGATCTGAACGTCAGCGCCATCGCGTTGGGCACCATGACCTGGGGCGAGCAGAACAGCGAGGCAGAGGCTTTCGCGCAGATCGAACGGGCCAAGGCCGCGGGGATCAACTTCCTCGATACCGCAGAAATGTACCCGGTACCGCCCAAGGCCGACACCTACGCCACCACCGAGCGCTACATCGGCAACTATTTCAAAAGCCGTGGCGACCGCGCCGACTGGACCCTCGCCAGCAAGATCGCCGGCCCCGGCAACACCATCGACTATATCCGCGATGGCCACCTGCGCCACAATCGCAAGCACATCGCCGCAGCCCTCGACGCCAGCCTCAAGCGCCTGCAGACCGACTGGATCGACCTCTACCAATTGCACTGGCCGGAGCGCAGCACCAACTTCTTCGGCCAGTTGAGCTACAAGCACAAGGACGAAGACGACCTCACCCCGCTGGAAGAAACCCTCGAAGCCCTGGATGAACAGGTCAAGGCCGGCAAGATCCGCCACATCGGCCTGTCCAACGAAACCCCGTGGGGCACCATGAAGTTCCTGGCCCTGGCCGAAGCCCGTGGCTGGCCGCGCGCGGTGTCGATCCAAAACCCCTATAACCTGCTCAACCGCAGCTTTGAAGTGGGCCTGGCGGAAGTTGCCATCCGCGAGCAGTGCGGCTTGCTGGCCTATTCGCCTTTGGCGTTCGGCATGCTCAGTGGCAAGTACGAAAATGGCGCTCGCCCGGCCAAGGCCCGCCTGACCGAGTACAGCCGCTTCAGCCGCTACTTCAACCCGCAATCGGAAGCCGCGTGCAGCCGGTATGTGGCGCTGGCGCGCGAACATGGCCTGGACCCGGCGCAGATGGCGCTGGCGTTTGTGACGCAGCAGCCGTTTGTGACCAGCAATATTATTGGGGCCACATCGCTGGAGCAGTTGGATAGCAATATTGCCAGTGCCGAACTGAAACTGTCGAAAGAGGTGCTGGATGGGATTGAGGCGATTCAGAAGGATCATCCGAATCCGGCGCCTTGATTGACCTTCAGACCGCTATCGCAGCGATGCGGCGACCCGACAAGCCAGCTCCCACATTTTGATCTGTGAATACCGTCAAATGTGGGAGCTGGCTTGCCTGCGATGAGGCCATCAAGAGCACCAGACAATCAAAGCGCCCGCGCAATAATCTCCTTCATGATTTCATTGGTCCCCGCATAAATGCGCTGCACCCGCGCATCCGCCCAGGCCCGGGCGATCGGGTATTCCCACATGAAGCCGTAGCCGCCATGCAACTGCACGCACTCATCGAGCACCTTGCATTGCAGGTCCGTGGCCCAGTACTTGGCCATCGCCGCCGTGGGCACGTCCAGCTTGCCTTCCAGATGCAAGGCCATGCATTGGTCGACAAACACGCGACCAATCTGAATCTCGGTGGCCATCTCGGCCAGCTTGAACCGGGTGTTCTGGAAGTCGGCAATCGCCTTGCCGAACGCCTTGCGCTCGCGGGTGTAGTCCAGGGTCCATTGCAACGCCGCTTCGGCTGAGGACAGCGCGCCAATCGCCACGGTCAGGCGTTCTTGCGGAAGTTCCTGCATCAGGTAGGCAAACCCCATGCCCGCCTGGCCCAGCAGGTTTTCCTTGGGCACACGCACGTCCTGGAAGAACAGCTCCGAGGTGTCCTGGGCCTTCATGCCGACTTTTTCCAGGCGCTTGCCCTTGTCGAAGCCCGGCGTATCGGCTTCCACCAGGAACAGGCTGGTGCCCTTGGCGCCGGCCTTGGGGTCGGTCTTGGCAACGACGATCACCAGATCGGCCAGGTAGCCATTGGTGATAAAGGTCTTGGAGCCGTTGATCACGTACTCATCGCCATCCAAAACCGCTGTGGTCTTGACGCCCTGCAGGTCGGAACCAGCGCCCGGCTCGGTCATGGCAATGGCCGTGACCATCTCCCCGGAGATCAACTTGGGCAGGTACTTGTGCTTCAGCGCTTCACTGCCGTAATGCAGGATGTAGGGCGCGACGATATCCGAATGCAGGGAAAAGCCGATGCCGGTCAAGCCCAGGCGACTGACTTCTTCGATCACCACTGCGCTGTAGAGAAAATCTGCGCCCAGGCCGCCATATTCCTCCGGCAGGTGGGAACACAACATGCCCGCCTCCCCCGCCTGGTTCCACAGGTTACGGTCGATATAGCCCTGTTTTTCCCATTGCCCATGGAAGGGCACGGCGTGCTTTTCGAGGAAGGTGCGCACGCTCTCGCGGAAGAGTTCGTGCTCCGAGCTGAACAAGGTTCTGGGGATCATGGTTCACCTGCGTGGATTGTCGGACAAGGACGAGCCCACAGAGCCTATGCCCCGATGGCGTGACGGGACACTGGACACATGCGACAAAAAATAAGACGATCCAGCCGTCTGGTGACCACTTTCCCCTATAAGAATAAATGAAATTATGTCTAACCAAATCTCCACGCCGTTGCGGCGCGTCAGCATTTTGGCCATTGATCGGGTATTCGCTTCCACCCTCATGCAAGCCAAGGATTTTTTCCATCTGGCCAGCCTGCGCTACGGCAAACAGCAAGGCCTGGGCCTGACCCCGGCATTCGAAACACGTCTGGTCAGCCCCGACGGGCAATCAGTGCGCAGCTTCAGCGATGTGATCATGCCCGTGGACGGTGGCCTGGAAGATGCCGATATCATTGTGCTGCCGGCCTTCTGGGACGACTTCGACGCCCTGTGCACGCGCTACCCGCAAGTGCTGCCGTGGCTGCGCGCACAACATGCCCGTGGTGCCGTGCTGTGCGGTGAAGCCACCGGAGTGTTCTGGCTGGCCGAAGCCGGGCTGCTCGATGGCAAGGAGGCGACCACCTACTGGCGGTTCTTCAATGCCTTCAGCGAGCGCTTCCCCAGGGTGCAGCTCAACCAGGACAAGCACCTGACCGATGCCGACAACCTGTATTGCGCCGGCGGTACCACGTCGGCCTGCGACCTTTACATCTACCTGATCGAACGCTTTTGCGGCGCCAACATCGCCCAGGCCGTGGCCCGCGACATCCTTTATGAAGTGCAGCGCAGCTATTCGCCGGGGCGTATCGGTTTTGGCGGGCAAAAGCTGCATCAGGACGTGATCATCCTGCAGATCCAGCACTGGCTCGAAGAGCATTTTGCCGACAAGTTCCGCTTCGAAGACGTCGCCCGGGAGCACGGCATGAGCATCCGCAACTTCATGCGCCGCTTCCAGACCGCCACCGGCGACAAGCCGCTGCATTACCTGCAACGGCTGCGCATCGAGACGGCAAAGGGCCTGCTCTCGGGCAGCCGCAAGAGCATCAAGACCATCAGTTACGAGGTGGGTTACGACGATGCGAGTTTCTTTGCGCGGTTGTTCAGGCAGCACACGGAGTTGTCGCCGAACCAGTATCGGCAGCAGTTCCAGCAGGCCGCCTAATCTCAGGCAGACATAAACCATTGTGGGAGCTGGCTTGCCTGCGATGACCATGGGTATCTACACAACTCTTTGGTGCGACGCCGGACCTGTGGGAGGGGGCTTGCCCCCGATGGCGGCCTAAGAGCCGGCCAGGATGTTGGGCTTTGATCGAGTACATATCCGTTATTTGGGTAACGGCTGCTATTGGTTCCGCTTTTACAGCGGGTCACTTTGGAAAAGAGCCCCAAAGTAACCAAAGGGCTCTTGCCCCACCACTCGGCACCTCGCCTAGGCTCGGTGTGCCCGTAATCCGCCATGGATTTGGGGGGCCGCCGCCACGCGCCATCCATGGCGCGGGGCGGCTAAACCGGCATCCCTGCCGGTTTACCCCCCAAATCCCTGTCGAATTCCGGCCAGCGTGGTTTGATGGGGCGCTTAAGATCAAGATCAAAAGCAGAGCAAGAGCGGCTCGCTTCGCATCGTGGTTAGCGTCGGCAGTGGCTACAAAAAGTTGTGTAGATACCCATGGTTATCGGGGGCAAGCCCGGCTCCCACATTAGATCTCCATTGAGCTGGAGATTGATTAAGGCTTGTGCCCGCGCGACAGGAACTCGTGGGACTGCATTTCCAGAAGGCGGCTCAGGGTGCGCTGGAATTCGAAGTTCAAGCGGCCGCCGGTATAGAGGTCCTTGAGTTCGACTTCCGCCGAGATGATCAGCTTGACGTTACGGTCGTAAAACTCGTCGACCATGTTGATAAATCGCCGCGCAATGTCGTCGGTGGTCACGCCCATCTGCTCCACGCCGCTCAAGATCACCGCATGGAAGATCTTGCCCAGCTCGATGTAGTCGTTCTGGCTACGTGGGCCGTCGCACAGTTGGCGGAATTCGAACCAGGCCACGTCATCGCAGGTACGCAAGGCGATGATTTCGCGGTTCTCGATCATCAGCTTGTCGTTTTCCACCGCCTGAGTGCATTCCGGCGTCAGCGCGCGGAAGCTCTTTTTCAGGCTGTCGTGCGCCGCCTGGTTCAGCGGGAAGTGGAACAGTTCGGCTTGCTCCAGATGGCGCAGACGGTAGTCGACGCCGCTGTCGACGTTGACGATATCAGTGTTCTGCTTGATCAGCGCAATGGCCGGCAGGAAGCGCGCACGCTGCAGGCCGTCCTTGTACAGGCCATCAGGCACGATGTTCGAGGTGGCCACCAGGGTCACGCCGTTCTTGAACAACTCTTCCATCAAAGTGCCGAGGATCATGGCGTCGGTGATGTCGGAGACGAAGAATTCATCGAAGCAGATCACCCGTGCCTCTTGGGAGAAACGCTTGGCAATGATGGTCAGCGGGTTTTTCTCACCCGGCAGGGTTTTCATCTCTTCGTGCACGCGCTTCATGAAGCGGTGGAAGTGAGTACGGACCTTTTCTTTGAATGGCAGCGCTTCAAAGAAGGTGTCTACCAGGTAAGTCTTGCCCCGGCCGACGCCACCCCAGAAGTACAGGCCCTTGACCGGCGTGTGGTCTTTCTTGCCAAACAGCTTGCTGAACATCCCTGGCTTGCTTTGCGAGGCCGCGACCAGATCGTCGTACAGGCGCTGCAAATGACGCACAGCATTTTCCTGGGCCGCGTCATGGAAGAATTCAGGGCGTTTCAGATCAGCTTGATATCGTTCTAGGGGCGTCATAATTTCGTTAGCAAGGCAACAAAAACGGGCCGACACTGTAACGACGGCCCTGGAGAATGGCAATCAACCCTTGGTCGGGTTAATCCTCGATTGGGGTTAACGCAACGCGCAAGGCTTCGATGGCCGCGTCACGCGACGCTTCATCGACGTACTCGGCACCGTCTGCTACTGCGGCGCCGTCCAGCCATACGCTGAAGCTCAGAGCCTCGGAGCGCACGTCCAGCGCATCACCACCTTGCAGTTGCCTGGTCACCGCGCCGGCTGCTTTGCCATCGGTAAAGTTGCGCGACAACAGCAGTTGCTCGCCGTCGGCGGCCAACAGGCGGAAGCGGAAACTGCCGTCTTCCTCACGAAAGCTCACGAAACGTGCAGCCTTCGCCGCTTTTTTCTTGGTGGCGACCGGCGCCGCAGCCTGGTTGACGAACGAACGCAAGCCCACCGCTTCACGCAGCTCGGCCAGGAACGGTGCCGCCACAGCGCGGGCCTTTTTGGCGCCGACTTGCAGCAGGTCTTCCATGTCCGATGGGCGCGCCATCAGTTGATGGTAACGCTCGCGCGCTTCGCCGAGCTGGCCGTCGAGCAGTTGGAACAGACGGTTCTTCGCCTCGCCCCAGCCCAGGCCTTGCAGCAGCTCACCACGGAACTCTTCTTCCTGGGCCTTGGTCGCGAACGCCTGGTACAGGGTGAACAGGTGCGAGTTGTCCGGGTCCTTGGCTTCGCCCGGCGCGCGGGAGTCGGTGACGATCCGCGAGATCGCGTCTTTCATGTCCTTGGCGCTGGTGAACAACGGGATGGTGTTGTCGTAGCTCTTGGACATCTTGCGGCCATCCAGGCCCGGCAAGGTGGCGACGCTTTCTTCGATCAGCGCCTCGGGCATGGTGAAGAATTCTTTACCGTTGCCGAACAGGTGGTTGAAGCGCTGGCCGATGTCGCGGGCCATTTCCACGTGCTGGATCTGGTCGCGACCCACCGGCACCTTGTGCGCGTTGAACATCAGGATGTCCGCCGCCATCAGCACCGGGTAGCTGTACAAGCCCATGCTGATGCCCGCATCCGGGTCTTCACCGTTTTCCACGTTCTTGTCCACCGAGGCCTTGTAGGCATGGGCGCGGTTGAGCAGGCCCTTGGCGGCAACGCAGGTCAGCAGCCAGGTCAGCTCGGGGATTTCCGGGATGTCCGACTGGCGGTAGAAGGTCACCCGGTTCACATCCAGGCCACCGGCCAGCCAGGTCGCGGCGATTTCCATACGCGAGCGCTGGATGCGCTGCGGGTCGTCGCATTTGATCAGGGCGTGGTAGTCGGCCAGGAAGTAGAAGGAATCGGCATTCGCGTCTTCGCTGGCGAGGATCGCCGGGCGAATCGCACCGGCATAGTTGCCCAGGTGCGGCGTGCCGGTGGTGGTGATGCCGGTGAGGATACGGGTACGGGTCGTCATGGGGGATCGCTTGTCATCAATTCGAAAGGCGTGGCAGCACCAGATCCTTGAGATCGGTCAGCTTGCCGTGAAAAAAGTGTCCGCATTCTGCCACTTTCAGCAACTCATGGGGGCGTTTCAGGGCGGCGGACCAGGCGTAGACCACTTGCGGGTCGACCACTTCGTCGCTTTCCGGCTGGATCAGCGTCAACGGGCAGCCTTGGGGCAGCACGTCCGACTCGCCCAGGCGCATCACCGCCGCCGCCGCCATGAACAGGTGCGCGAGCTTCTCGCCCTTGGCTTCCAGGCGGCCGCCAAGACTGGCGGCGACGTAACCACCGAAGGAAAAACCCAGCAAGGTGATCGGCAGATCCGGGTGTTTTTCCCGCAGCCAGGTAACGGCCGCTTCGGCATCATCGACTTCACCACTGGCCATATCGTGTGTACCGGCGCTGGCACCGACACCACGATAATTGAAACGCAAAGTAATCAAACCGGCATCGCGGGCAGTGCGTTGCAGGGTCGAAACGACTTTATTGAGCATGGTCCCACCCTGCACCGGGTTAGGGTGGCAGATCAGCGCCAGCCCACGTGGTTCGGGGTGATCCAGGTACAGGGCTTCCAATTGGCCCACCGGGCCATCGATCAAAACGGGGGTTTCACGCATGAGCAAGGATGAACTCCGTGACCTCTCAAGGGGTCGACTCGTCTAGCTAAAAGTCTGTGCATGGCATCATTGCGAGCTTAATCGCGGTATACAGCGCAGGTTTGAGCCGTTAACGTAAAGCAAAGCCGTTTATAGAGGAAGGACTCGTGGAACACTCGCTCTTAGTTTGGTTGTTGCCGACTCTTGCCCTGGTTGCCGGTGTCGCCATTGGATTCCTGGTTGCTCGCCTGCTGCCGAATGCCGCGCCTAACCGCACGCAGCGTCAGCTGGATGACATTCAGGAACGTTTTGACAGTTATCAGAACGAGGTTGTTACCCACTTCAACAGCACCGCGACCCTGGTCAAGAAGCTCACCCAGAGCTACCAGGAAGTACAGGATCACCTCGCCGATGGGGCTAACCGCCTGGCCCTCGACGACATCACTCGCCAGCGCCTGCTGGCTGCGCTGCATTCCGATGCACCGCAAACCCCGCGGGAACGCTTGACCCCGCCACGGGAAAACCAGGAGCCACCACGGGACTACGCGCCAAAAACGCCGAACGCTCCAGGCATGTTGGATGAGCATTACGGCTTGAAGAAGTAAGTCATCCTCAAGCAATAAAAAAGCCCGGCTGGTCGATGATCAGCCGGGCTTTTTGTTGGGTGCCTGAACCATCAGACAACACCGCCTCCTGTGGGAGCTGCCTTGCCTGCGATAGCGGTGTGCCCGTTGACACACCTGCCTCAGACACTCCGCCATCGCGGGCAAGCCCGGCTCCCACATTGAGCGCGCACGCGTTCAGGTCGGTTGTTGTTCCTGCAACCGCCCACCGTCGATGCGCACATGCCGCCCGTGGAAACGCTTGAGGCTGCTGCGGTGGCCGACGCTGACGATGCTCAATCCCGGCAACTCATCGATCAACGCCTGGTACAAGGTTGCCTCGTCCTCTTCATCCATCGCCGAGGTCGCTTCGTCCATGTACAACCATCGCGGTGCAAACAATAACGCACGGGCAAACGCCAGGCGCTGTTGCTCTCCCGGCGAAAGCATACGTTGCCAATGATTGGCCTCATCCAGCCGAGCGACCAGGTGCGGCAGGCGACAGGTTTCAAGGACCTGTGCATAACGTTCGGCCGCATAACCGCTGTCGTCTTGTGGATAACTGAGCACCGCCTTGAGCGTACCAATCGGCAGGTAAGGCTTCTGCGGCAGGAACAAGTAGCGCGTCGCCGGCAGACGAATGCTGCCATGACCGGCCGGCCACAGATGGCCCATCGCCCGCAGCAAGGTGCTCTTGCCGCTGCCGGAACGCCCGCTGAGCATGACACGCTGGCCAGGCTCCACGGTCATGTCGGCGTCGGTGAGCAGGTGACGGCCGTCGGCCAGGTCCATGCCCAGGTCCTTGATCACCAGGCGCTCGCCTTCAGGGCGCACATCGATGGCCGGAGCGCGCTGCTCGTTGTCGCTCATGGCTTGCTGAAAACTCAGCAGACGATCACTGGTGGCGCGCCACGTCGCCAGTTCCGAGTAGGCGTTGATAAACCAGCTGAAGTTTTCCTGCACGTTGCCAAACGCCGAGTTGATTTGCATCAGCTCGCCCAGCTCGATCTTGCCGGTGAAGTAGCGTGGGGCGGCGACGATAAACGGGAAGATGATCGCAATCTGGCCGTAGCCGGCGGTGAAAAAAGTCAGGCGCTTGGACACTTTCATGATGTCCCAGAAGTTGTGCCAGACCTTGCCGAAGCGCGTACTCAAACGTTGCCTTTCATTCGGCTCGCCGTTGTACAAGGCAATACTCTCGGCATTCTCCCGCACCCGCACCATGGAAAAACGCAGGTCCGCCTCCAAGCGTTGCTGCTGGTTGCTCAGGCCGATCAAGCGGCGGCCTATCAGGTGCGTCAGCCAACTGCCCACGGCGGCGTACAGCAGCGCGCACCAGAACATATAACCGGGGATGGTGATGCCAAACACTTCGATGCTGCCCGACACACCCCACAGGATAATCGAGAACGACACCAGGCTGACCACGTTACGCAGCAACCCAAGGCCGAGGCTCAAAGTGCCGGAGGTGAAGTTGTTGAGGTCCTCGGAAATCCGCTGGTCCGGGTTGTCGGTATAACCGCCCTGCTCCAGCTGGTAGTAGTTCTTGTGGGCCAGCCACCGGGTGAAGTGCTTTTCGGTGAGCCAGGCACGCCAGCGGATTGTCAGCATCTGGGTCAGGTAGAGCCGATAAACCGCACCGAGAATCGCCACGGCGGCGATCGCGCCAAAATAACCGATCAGTTGCCAGAAGGCAGCAGTGTCCTTCTTCTCCAGGGCGTTGTAGAAATCCTTGTACCAGTGGTTGATCCACACGGAAATCGCCACGCTGAACAGCGACAGGCCAATCACTGCGGCCAGCAGCAACCAGGCCCTGCCCTTCTCCTCGCTGCGCCAATAAGGCGTGATCATGGCCCAGGTTCGGCGGAAAAATTGCCCACGCACCGCATCGTTGACCGCGGAGTACTCAGCGTTCTGATTCATTGTTCAGGCTCGGTAGGAAAACATCACAGGCGTTTGAACCGATCATAGGTGATCGGTTCGTGCATCCGTGCAGCCTGAAGCGGGTTGTTCAGTTGCCGTTCAGCGTCGTACCGGGCGCTTCTGCAACTTGCGCTGCAAAGTACGGCGGTGCATGCCCAGAGCGCGGGCAGTGGCAGAGATATTGCCTTCGTGCTCGGTCAGCACGCGCTGGATATGCTCCCATTGCAGGCGGTCCACCGACATCGGGTTTTCCGGTACCAGGGTGTCGAGGTCGGCGTGCTCGGAAAGCAGTGCGGCCAGCACGTCGTCGGCATCCGCCGGCTTGCACAGGTAGTTGCAGGCGCCGCGCTTGATGGCTTCAACGGCGGTGGCGATGCTGGAATAACCGGTGAGGATCACCACGCGCATTTCAGGGTCAAGCTCCAGCAGCTTGGGCAGCAGTACCAGGCCAGAGTCGCCGTCCATTTTCAGGTCGAGGGCGGCGTAGTCCGGCAGGTCGGCCTGTGCGATGGTCAGGCCTTCTTCGGCCGACCCTGCGGTGCTGACGCGAAAACCGCGACGGCTCATGGCGCGCGCCATCACGCGGGTGAAGGTCGCATCGTCATCTACCAGCAACAGGTGCGGCAGTTCTTCGCCTTCGACTTGGATCTCGTCACTCATCGATATCTCCTCGTGCGACACGGGGCAGGCGCAGCTCGGTGAGCGTGCCACCTTCCTCATGACTATAGAGCTTCACTGAGCCGCCCGCGCGGGTCACGCTGGCCTTGCTCAAAAACAGGCCCAGGCCGAAGCCTTTGCCCTTGGTGGTAAAGAACGGTTTGCCGATCTGCTCGGCAATGGCCAGCGGCACACCCGCGCCGTGGTCACGAATGCTGATGGTGATGTTCTCGGCGTCCCAGTCCAACTGTACACCGAGCCCTTCAGGGCAGGCGTCAGCGGCGTTGTTCAGCAGGTTGAGCAGCGCCTGGGTCAGGTCCGGCGGCGGCGCCAGGCGCGGCACGCTGCCTTGGCCCAGCAGGTTAAAGCGGTAACTGGCTTCGGGACGCATGAGGTGCCAGCGATTCAGGGCCTCATCGAGCCACTGGGTAACGTCCTGCATCTCCACCGCCAGACGGCGATTGGCTTCGGCGGCACGCACCAGTTGCTGCAATGTCAGCTTGCACTGCTTGACCTGCTCCTGCAAAACGCTGAGGTCATCCTGCAGGGCCGGGTCGTGATGGTCCTGGGTCATTTCCTTGAGCAGCACGCTCATGGTCGCCAGCGGCGTACCCAACTCATGGGCGGCACCGGCGGCCTGGGTGGCGACGGCCAGCAGTTGCTGGTCACGCAAGCCCTCTTCACGGCGAATGGCGCGCAATTCTTCCTGACGGCGCAGTTCTTCGGCCATGCGTGCGGCGAAGAAGGTGATCACCGCAGCGGACAGGGCAAAACTCAACCACATCCCGTAGATCTGCAGGTTTTCCCGTGCGATCGGGAAGGTCTGCAAGGGGTAGAACTGAGCCAGCAGCAAGGTGTACAGCGTCAGCGCGATCCCCGACAGCACCACCGAGTAGCGCCACGGCAACGTCACGGCGGCGATGGTCAGTGGCACCAGGTAATACGAAACAAACGGGTTGGTGGACCCACCGGAGAAATACAGCAACACGCTGTGGATAAACAGGTCGCAAGCCAGTTGCAGGGCATATTCCAACTCGGTAACCGGCCAGGTGGTGCGCAGCCGTATGGCGGTAAACGCACATAACACCGTGGAAAAACCAAGGGTGACAGCCAGTTGCAGCCAGGGCAGCGGCAGCAGGTCGAACCAATAGGCGAGCCCGACGGAACCGGCCTGTGCGGCCAATACCAGGGTACGAATGAACGTCAGGCGCCAAAGGTTCTGGCGAGTGGCGGAAGTCAGTTTTACGGCGGCGAGCATGAGCTCTCCCGATGAGCGCTGCAGGCGGATCGGCACGAGTATAAACGAAGCAGACCGGCTGGCACGGCGCGTGTGGCTCTTTGACGCAGGCTCGGCTAATGACCGTTCGTCGGCGCAGGCCTACTTGTAGGTAATGTGTAAACCCGAAGAACCCGATGCCAGCGTCTACAGTCATACCGAGCACGACTATCTCAAGGAGCTTCCATGTCTCGTTTCATTCGCAGTGCAGCCATCATCACTCTCAGCGCCAGCGCGATTGCCAGCCTGCCGGCGGTGGCCGCCGATGCACTGAATTACAACCAGATCTCCCTGCGCGCCGAAGTCAGCCAGGAAGTGGCCCGCGACAAGATGATCGTCACCCTCTACACCGAGTCGCAAAACGCAGACCCGGCCAAGCTTGCCGCTGAAATTACCACCACCATGAACACTGCCCTGGGCCAGGCCCGCGAAGTCAAAGGCGTGACCCTGCGCCAGGGCAGCCGTAACAGCTACCCGATCTACGACAACAAGAACCAGAAGATCACCGGCTGGCGCGAGCGCGCCGAACTGCGCCTGGAAAGCGCAGACTTCCCGGCGCTGTCCAAGCTCACCGGCGAGCTGTTGAACACCTTGAAAATGGAAAACATGGACTTCGCCATCGCTGATGCCACGCGCAAGGCCAGCGAAGATGCGCTGCTCAAAGACGCCGTTACCGCGTTCAAGGCCCGTGCGCAACTGGCCACCGACGCACTGGGCGGCAAGGGTTACAAGATCGTCAACTTGAACTTCAACACCAATGGTTACCCGATGCCTTATGCCCGCGGTGGCATGATGATGAAGGCCGCCATGGCCGATTCGGCACCGACCCCTGAAGTTGAAGCGGGCACCAGCCAGGTCAGCATGAGTGCCGATGGTGTGATTGAAGTGCTGCAATAAACTTTAAAAAACACCATGGCGCAGCCTTAACGGGCTGCGCCTTTTTTTACGCTGTTTCGCCATCACCGAAAGTTCAGCCGTCTGAAAACCTTGCAATAGATAACTCAAACTTCTCTGAGCAGCCACGGGCACCATTTGACGCACATGCTCCTACCTGAGTAACCAGAACGGCGGTAACCTCGGTGACCGCCTTTTTCGTTTGGGCAGTTTTATACGTCCGCCATCTTAGGGGTCTCCATGGAAAGAATCGCCATCAAGCCACTGCTCCTCACCGTCAGCCTCCTGGCCTTTATGCCGATGGCCCAAGCCGCTACCACACTGGTCTACTGCTCCGAAGCCAGCCCCGCCGGCTTCGATCCCAGCCAGTACACCAGCGGCACTGATTTCGACGCGTCCGCCGAAACCGTGTTCAACCGCCTGACTCAGTTCAAGCGCGGTGGTACCGAGGTAGAACCTGGCCTGGCCACGAGCTGGGATGTATCGAAGGACGGCCTGAGCTACACATTCCACCTGCGCGATGGGGTCAAGTTCCACACCACCGACTTCTTCACCCCAACCCGCGATTTCAACGCCGACGATGTGCTGTTCACTTTTAATCGCCTGCTGGATGCCGACAGCCCGTTTCGCAAGGCTTACCCCTCCGAATCGCCCTACTTCACCGACATGGGCTTGAACACCACGATCAAGAGCGTCGACAAACTTGACGAACACACCGTGCGTTTCACCCTGAACAACGTCGATGCATCATTTGTACAGAACCTGGCCATGAGTTTCGCCTCGGTGCAATCGGCCGAATACGCCGCCCAGCTCTTGAAAGAAGGCCAGGCCGAGCAGATCAATCAGAAGCCGATCGGCACCGGCCCGTTTGTGTTCAAGCGTTACCAGAAAGACGCGCAGATCCGTTATGTGGCCAACAGACAATACTGGAAGCCCGAGGACGTGAAGCTCGATAACCTGGTATTTGCGATCACCCCGGACGCCGCCGCGCGCCTGCAAAAACTCAAGGCCGGTGAATGCCAGGTCAGCGGTTATCCGCGACCTGCCGATATCGACGTGATGAAACAGGATCGCAACCTGCGCGTGCTGCAACAAGCTGGTTTCAACCTGGGTTTTCTGGCCTACAACGTGACTCACCCGCCGCTGGACCAGCTCAAGGTGCGCCAGGCCCTGGACATGGCGATCGACAAGCCGGCAATCATCAAGGCCGTGTACCAGAGCGCCGGACAATTGGCGCAGAACGCACTGCCGCCAGCGCAGTGGTCTTATGATCCCGACATCAAGGATGCCCCGTACGATCCGACCAAGGCCCGGTTGCTACTAAAAGAAGCAGGGGTTGCACCAGGTACCACCATCAATCTTTGGGCGATGACTGTTCAACGCGCCTCCAACCCCAATGCGCGGATGTCCGCACAGATGATCCAACAGGATTGGGCCAAGGTCGGCATCAAGGCCAACATCGTCAGCTATGAGTGGGGCGAATACATTAAACGCGCCAAAAATGGCGAACATGATGCAATGATTTACGGCTGGACTGGCGACAACGGCGACCCAGATAACTGGCTCGGCGTGCTCTACAGTTGTGCTGCGGTCAAGGGCAGCAACTACGCCAAATGGTGTAACCCGGCCTACGACAAGCTGGTGCAGCAAGCCAAGGTCAGCAACGACCGCGAGCAGCGCATCAAGTGGTATCAACAGGCGCAGAAAATCCTTAAGGAACAGGTACCTATAACGCCTATTGCGAACTCGACGGTTTTCCAGCCTCTGCGCAAGGAAGTGCGCGATTTCAAGATCAGCCCGTTTGGACTGACGCCCTTCTACGGCGTGAGTCTAGATAAGTAACATCCATGCCCCAACCGAGTGCGCTAGACGCCTCGGCTGGGCTTTTTTGGTGCGCACATTGCACCGAAAAAAACCATCAATTCGACGCTTTTATGGCAAAACTTTCATAATTGCGACATTCCTGTACGTTCGTACCACAGTTTGCCGCTCGTAACCGTTCAGCATCTTGCATTGGGTATGGCGCCTGCATAAGTATCCGCAGGCCGACTCACGAGGTCGCCCTCACCACCAAAAATGACAACAAATCATGAGGCCAACATGCTTAAACACGCAGTCCTTCCGTTATTAGTGAGCGCCGGCCTGATGGCCGCAGCCCCCGTAGCCCTTGCGGCAACTAACCTGGTGTTCTGCTCCGAAGGGAGCCCGGCCGGTTTCGATCCAGGCCAGTACACCACCGGAACAGACTTCGATGCCTCGGCCGAAACCATGTTCAACCGTCTGAGCCAGTTCGAGCGTGGCGGCACCGCCGTCGTTCCTGGCCTGGCCACCAGCTGGGACGTGTCCCCCGACGGCCTGACGTACACCTTCCACCTGCGCGAAGGCGTCAAGTTCCACACCACCCCGTACTTCAAGCCTACTCGTGAATTCTCGGCTGACGACGTACTGTTTACGTTCAACCGGATGATCAACAAAGACGATCCGTTCCGTAAGGCCTACCCCACCGAGTTCCCATACTTCACGGACATGGGGATGGACACCAACATCAAGAACATCGAGAAAGTCGATGACCACACCGTCAAGTTCACCCTTGGCACCGTGGACGCGGCTTTCATCCAGAACCTGGCCATGAGCTTCGCTTCGATCCAGTCCGCTGAATATGCCGCGCAACTGTTGAAGGAAGGCAAACCTGCCGACATCAACCAGAAGCCGGTCGGCACTGGCCCGTTCGTGTTCAAGAGCTACCAGAAAGACTCGAACATTCGTTACACCGGCAACAAGGACTACTGGAAACCTGAGGACGTGAAGATCGACAACCTGATCTTCGCTATCACCACCGACCCATCGGTGCGTATCCAGAAGCTCAAGAAAAACGAATGCCAGATCACCCTGTTCCCGCGTCCGGCCGACCTCAAGGCGCTGGGCGAAGACAAAGACCTGAAACTGCCGCACCAGGCCGGTTTCAACCTGGGCTACGTTGCCTACAACGTCATGGACAAGGTCAAGGGCAGCGATCAGCCAAACCCGCTGGCGGACCTGCGCGTACGCCAGGCGCTGGACATGGCCGTAAACAAGCAGCAGATCATCGACTCCGTGTACCAGGGCGCCGGTCAACTGGCCGTCAACGCCATGCCGCCGACCCAATGGTCCTACGACACCAGCATCAAGGACGCCCAGTACGACCCTGAGAAAGCCAAGGCGCTGCTCAAGGAAGCCGGCGTCAAGGAAGGTACCGAAATCGTCCTGTGGGCCATGCCGGTTCAGCGTCCGTACAACCCGAACGCCAAGCTGATGGCTGAAATGCTGCAGAACGACTGGTCCAAGATCGGCCTGAAGGTCAAGATCACCAGCTACGAATGGGGCGAGTACATCAAGCGCTCCAAAGGCGGCGAGAACCAGGCCATGATCATTGGCTGGAGTGGCGACAACGGTGACCCGGATAACTGGCTGAACGTGCTGTTCGGCTGCGACTCGCTGTCGGGTAACAACTTCTCCAAGTGGTGCGACAAGAAATTCGACGGCATCGTGAAAGAAGCCAAGGCCACATCGGATGTCGCCAAACGCACCGAGCTGTACAAGCAGGCGCAACATATCCTCAAAGATGCAGTCCCGATGACACCTATCGCGCACTCGACGGTGTATCAACCCATGCGTAACACCGTACAGGACTTCAAGATCAGCCCATTTGGCTTGAACTCCTTCTATGGCGTTAGCGTAAGCGGCAAGTAAGGATCAATAACGGCGACGTTTCATAACGTCGCCGTTATTCCATCCGCCAGGGCCGTAGGAAACAGACCACATTGGTAAACGTTGCCGTCCTACAGCAACGAACTGCGCTTCGTGTCTCCGTTACCTACAAGCCCAGTCAGAATTGGCGCATTTACTGCAAGGTCCGCGTCCCATAACGTCGTAGGACAGCAGAGGCATCACTCTGGGAAATGGCACTTGCTGTGCGTGGGATCAGTGATGTCTCCCTGGCTGTGGCCAGCGGGATGGTTCGCTGTTGATAACTACAAACAAGGATCGGGATTGTCATGCGCCATACCACTGTTCTATCCGCTATGTTTGCCACCAGCCTGCTGGCCGTGGCCACGATGGGCCAGGCCGCTGAAAAGAAGAGCCTGGTGTTCTGCTCCGAAGGCAGCCCGGCAGGGTTTGACACTGCGCAATACACCACCGCCACCGACAATGACGCGGCAGAGCCGTTGTACAACCGCCTGGTTGAGTTCGAAAAAGGCGCGACCGACGTAGTGCCAGGGTTGGCGACCAAGTGGGATATTTCGCCAGACGGCCTGACCTACACCTTCCACCTGCGTGAAGGGGTGAAGTTCCACAGCAACAAGGAGTTCAAGCCAACGCGCGACTTCAATGCCGACGACGTGCTGTTCACCTTCAACCGTATGCTTGACCCCGACCATCCATTTCGCAAGGCCTACCCCACAGAGTTTCCGTACTTCAACGGGATGAGCCTGAACAAGAATATCGCCAAGGTCGAAAAGACCGACCCGCACACCGTAGTGATGACCTTGAACACGGTCGACGCCGCGTTCGTGCAGAACATCGCCATGAGTTTTGCCGCGATCCTGTCGGCCGAATACGCCGAGCAGTTGCTCAAGGAAGGCAAGCCCAGCGACATCAACCAGAAGCCGATCGGCACTGGCCCTTTCGTGTTCCAGCGGTACCAGAAAGATTCGCAGATCCGTTACGTGGGCAACAAACAGTACTGGGACCCGAGCCGCGTCAAGCTGGACCAACTGATCTTCGCCATCAACACCGACGCCTCGGTACGCGTACAGAAACTCAAGGCCGGCGAGTGCCAGGTCACCCTGCATCCGCGCCCCGCCGATGTGGACGCGCTCAAGGCCGACCCGAACCTGCAACTGCTGACCAAGCCTGGTTTCAACCTCGGCTACATCGCCTACAACGTGCGCCACAAGCCCTTCGACCAGCTTGAAGTGCGCCAGGCGCTGGACATGGCGGTGAACAAGCAGAGCATCCTCAACGCCGTGTACCAGGGCGCCGGGCAACTGGCGGTCAATGGTATGCCGCCGACGCAGTGGTCCTACGATGACAGCATCAAGGACGCCGCCTACAACCCGGAAAAAGCCAAAGAGCTGCTCAAGGCTGCCGGCGTCAAGGAAGGCACCGAGATCACCCTGTGGGCCATGCCGGTGCAGCGTCCGTACAACCCCAACGCCAAGCTGATGGCCGAGATGCTGCAGAACGATTGGGCCAAGATCGGGCTGAAAGTCAAAATCGTCAGCTACGAGTGGGGCGAATACATCAAGCGCACCAAGAACGGTGAGCACGATGTCAGCCTGATTGGCTGGACAGGCGACAACGGTGACCCGGACAACTGGCTGGGCACCCTCTACAGCTGCGACGCCATCGGTGGGAACAACTACTCCATGTGGTGTGACCCGGCGTACGACAAGCTGATCAAGCAAGCCAAGGTCGTGACCGACCGCGAACAAAGGACTGTTCTGTACAAACAGGCGCAGCAACTGCTCAAGCAACAAGTGCCGATCACGCCAGTCGCCCACTCGACGGTCAACCAGCCGTTAAGCGCCAAAGTCGAAGGTTTCAAGGTGAGCCCCTTCGGCCGCAACGTGTTCTCGGGCGTGAGCATTACCCCATAAGAAAATAACCGGATTGCGGGGAGCGAAGTTCGCTTCCCGGCAAACGTGCAGGCTTTTGTCAGGAAAATTCCTACGCCAAACGTTTGCAAAAGCTTGAACGAGTTCCACACCCAATAGCCGGTTCACCTAAAAAGACCGGCAAAAAAAAAGAGAACCAAAGGAGCTTCACCCATGAAACTGAGCAGCAAAGCGCTTCTGGCCCTGGCCATCAGCAGCATCACGGCAACCGCCTACGCTGAAACCCAAAGCCAGGACTTCGTTCCTACCACGTTGGCCGCCACCAGCGCCCAAAGCGAGGCCAAGGGCTTCGTTGACGGTCAAAGCTTGGGCGGTACCACGCGTAACTGGTATTCCAACGAAATGAAATTTCGTGGCCAGAAGTTCGGCTACTACAAAAATGAAGCCGATAAAGCCAACGATGTAACCACCAGGGTCTCCCGCCGCTATAACTGGGCCCAAGGCACGATCCTCAACTACACCTCGGGCTTCACCCAAGGCACAGTTGGCGTAAGCACCGAAGTCGCCGCTTACAACTACATCGCACTTGACCGAGACCAAAAAGACATCGCCGGCGGCTCTAACCGTACCTTGGCTCACTCCTTCGGCGACGCAGTCGGCCAATGGAGCAAACTGGGCCTGGCTAACGTCAAGTTCCGTGTATCGAACACGACGCTGACCGCCGGTCGTCAGAACTTCAGCAGCGGTATCGTCGATACCATCGGCAACCGTGCGCTGCCTTCGAGCTTCCAGGGTGTGAGCTTCAACAGCGAAGAGTTCAGCAACCTGTCGTTCCAGGGCGGTATCTTCGATCGCGTTTCACCGCGTACCGAACAGAGCCTGTCGAAATTCCGCTCCGAGTACGGCAATGGCCAGGAAACCGACAAGGTCAAAACCCTGGGCTTTAACTACCAGCCATTCAAGAGCCTGAAAACCAGCGTTTTCGCCGCTAACGTCGAAGACTTCTGGAACCAGTACTACTTCGGCGCAACCCACGAACTGGGTGATGCACAGACCCTGGCACTGACCACCGGCCTGAACTACTACAAGACTACCGATACTGGCAGCAAGAAAATGGGCGAAATCGACAACGACACTTACTCGTTGTCCTTGGGGCTGACCCACCAGGCCCACAGCCTGACTTTCGCGTACCAAGCCGTTAACGGTGATGAATACTTCGACTACCTGCACGAAACCAACGGCATCTACCTGGCCAACTCCCTGACGTCTGACTTCAACAGCCCGAACGAGAAGTCCTTCCAGATCGCCTACGGCATCAACATGGCCGAGTACGGCATACCAGGTCTGAAATTCAACATCTACTCGGCTCGCGGTTGGGGCATTGACGGCACTCATTACAAAGGCACTGCCTACGGTGAAGCCGGCGAATCGCGCAGCGACCTGCGCCGGATGGACGGCGAGAAACACCAGGAATACGGTGTCGGTTCGACCTACGCGATCCAGAGCGGCCCCCTCAAGGCCACCACCATCCGCGCAACCTACGTCACTCACCGTGCCAGCGCCGAACAAGCTGATGGCAACATCAAAGAGTTCCGTCTGGTCACCACCATCCCGTTCAACATCCTTTAATTAGCGCCAGGCAGGCGGCGGGCTCAGGACGAGCTCGCCGTCTACGCTTTTCTGGTTCCATCGATTGCAGAGGGCTCTGAATGAAAATGCTCCCGCTACAAGCCGCCATGGCTGCCGCGCTGTTGAGCGTGGCGATCGGCGTTTCGGCCAAACCCCTGGTGGTGTGCACCGAAGCCAGCCCGGAAGGTTTCGACCCGGTCCTGTACACCACCGCCGTGACCGCTGATGCCGCTGCTGAAACCATGTTCAACCGTCTGGTGGATTTCAAGCCCGGCACCACAGAAGTGGTCCCTGCCCTGGCCAAAGACCTGCCGGAAATCAGCGCCGATGGTCTGACTTACACCTTCCACCTGCGTGACGACATCAAGTTCCACACCACCGATTATTTCAAACCCACGCGCAACCTGAACGCCGACGACGTGCTTTGGAGCTTCCAGCGCCAACTGGACCCGAATCATCCGTGGCATAACAAGTCCCTCGTGGGCTACCCGTACTTCGAAAGCATGGGCTTCAAGGAACTGCTCAAGAGCGTAGAGAAGACCGATGATCATACCGTCGTCTTTACCCTGACCCGTCCTGAAGCTCCGTTCCTGGCTGACCTGGGCATGGCATTCTCTTCAATCCACTCGAAGGAATACGCCGACCAGTTGCTCAAGTCCGGCAAAACTGAAGACCTCAACGCCAAGCCTATCGGCACCGGCCCATTCGTCTTCAATCGCTATCAGAAAGATGCCCAGGCGCGCTTCAAGGCCAACCCGGACTACTTCCGCGGCAAGCCGGCGGTCGACCCGCTGATTCTGGCGATCACCACCGATAACAACGTGCGGCTGCAGAAGCTCAAGGCCAACGAATGTCAGATCGCGTTGTTCCCCAAGCCGGATGACATTCCAAGCATCAAGAAAGACCCGAACCTGAAGGTCGATGAACTGGCGGCGATGACCACCAGCTACACCGCATTGAACACCACTCGCAAATACATGAGCGATGCCCGGGTACGTCACGCGATCAACATCGCGTTCGACAAGGCCGGTTACACCGAAGCGCTGTTCGGCAAAGGCAACGCGGTAGTGGGTACCGGCCCTTATCCGCCGACATTGCTGGGTTTCAGTGAAAAGCTGAAAAACCCAGCGCGAGACCTGGACAAGGCCCGCGCCCTGCTCAAGGAAGCCGGCGTACCGGAAGGCACCGAATTCACCCTGTTCACCCGAAACGGCGGCGGCCCAACCAATCCCAACCCGATGCTCGGCGCCCAGCGCATGCAGGCGGATCTGGCGCAGGTTGGCCTGAAGGTCAATATCAAAGTCATGGAATGGGGCGAAATGCTCAAGCGCGCTAAAAACGGCGAGCACGACATGGTTTCGGCTGGCTGGGTCGGTGATAACGGCGACCCGGATAACTTCCTCACTCCGAACCTGAGTTGCGATGCGGCGAAAAACGGCGAAAACTACGCGCGCTGGTGTAACAAAGAGTTTCAGGACTTGATCGACAAAGCTCGTGCGGAAAAGGAACCGGCCTTACGGGCCGCGCTCTATGAACAAGCACAAGATGTCTTCGAGAAGGACCAGCCATGGCTTCCAATGGCTTACCCGAAACTGTTCACCGCCATGCGCAAGAACGTAGAAGGCTTTACCCAAAGCCCTCTGGGTACAAATAACTTCGCCACCACCCAGGTGAAGTAAATAAGAAAAACGCTCGGCACCGTCGACATTGACGGTGCCGGACCTGCCTAACCGGCTGATTGAGGTACACACCAAGATGTTTAGTTTTATTGCCCGCCGATTGGGGTTATTGATCCCCACGTTCTTCGGCATCACGTTGCTGACCTTTGCGTTGATTCGCATGATTCCAGGCGACCCCGTAGAAGTCATGATGGGCGAGCGACGGGTTGACCCCGAAATGCACGCACAGGCAATGGAGCGCCTTGGCCTTAACAAGCCGCTGTATGCGCAATACCTGGATTACGTCGGCAAGCTCGCCCAGGGCGACCTTGGCGAATCATTGCGTACGCGCACCAGCGTGTGGACCGAGTTCACCGCCCTCTTCCCGGCGACCCTGGAACTGTCCATGGCCGCCCTGTTGTTCGCCGGTATCCTGGGCCTGCTGGCCGGGGTGATCGCGGCGCTTAAACGAGGATCCCTGTTCGACCACGGGGTGATGGGCATCTCCCTGGCAGGGTATTCGATGCCGATCTTCTGGTGGGGCCTGATCCTGATCATGTTCTTCTCGGTGAGCCTGGGCTGGACCCCGGTATCCGGGCGTATCGACCTGCTCTACGACATCGAGCCGCGCACCGGCTTCATGCTGATCGACACCCTGCTGGCCGACGAGCCGGACGCGTTCTGGGATGCGTTGCACCACCTGATCCTGCCAGCGATCGTGCTGGGCACCATCCCGCTGGCAGTGATCGCCCGAATGACCCGCTCGTCGATGCTTGAAGTACTGCGTGAGGACTACATCCGCACCGCCAAGGCCAAGGGCCTATCGCCGGCGCGCGTGGTGTTCGTGCACGGCCTGCGTAACGCGCTGATCCCGGTGCTGACCGTGGTCGGCCTGCAAGTCGGCACACTGCTGGCAGGTGCGGTACTGACCGAAACCATCTTCTCGTGGCCCGGCATCGGCAAGTGGCTGATCGAAGCCATTGGCGCGCGGGACTACCCGGTGGTGCAAAACGGCATTCTGCTGATCGCCTGCCTGGTGATCCTGGTGAACTTCGTGGTGGATATCCTCTACGGCTTCGCCAACCCACGCATCCGTCACCAGCGCTGAGATCATGACCATGACTACCTCTACTCCAGTGTCAGCAGTCGATCAGAGCCTGCTGTACCCATCCCCGTACAAAGAATTCTGGCAAGCCTTCTCCAAGAACAAAGGCGCGGTCGCCGGCCTGCTGTTCATGTTGCTGATCGTGTTCTGCGCGATCTTCGCCCCATGGGTTGCGCCGCATAACCCCAGCGAGCAGTACCGCGACTTTCTGTTGACCCCGCCGGCGTGGCTGGAAGGTGGGCAGATGCAATTCCTGCTGGGCACCGACGAACTGGGCCGTGACTTGCTCTCGCGCCTGATCCAGGGTTCGCGCCTGTCGTTGCTGATCGGCTTGTCGTCGGTGGTGATGTCGCTGATTCCGGGCATCCTGCTGGGCTTGTTCGCCGGGTTCTTCCCGCGCTTGCTCGGCCCGACCATCATGCGCCTGATGGACATCATGCTGGCCCTGCCGTCGCTGCTGCTGGCCGTGGCGATTGTCGCCATCCTCGGCCCTGGCCTGATCAACACCGTGATCGCCATCGCCATCGTGTCGCTGCCGTCCTATGTGCGTCTGACCCGCGCCGCGGTGATGGGCGAACTGAACCGCGACTACGTGACTGCCGCCCGCCTCGCCGGTGCCGGCCTGCCACGCCTGATGTTCATCACCGTGCTGCCCAACTGCATGGCGCCGCTGATCGTACAAGCGACCTTGAGCTTTTCCTCGGCGATTCTCGATGCCGCGGCCCTGGGCTTCCTCGGCCTTGGCGTACAACCGCCAACCCCGGAGTGGGGCACCATGCTGGCTTCGGCCCGTGACTACATCGAACGCGCCTGGTGGGTCGTGAGCCTGCCTGGTTTGACCATTTTGCTCAGCGTGCTGGCAATCAACTTGATGGGTGACGGCCTGCGCGACGCGCTGGACCCGAAACTCAAGAACGCCGCCTGAGGAGATTCCCATGTCACTGTTAGAAATCAAGAATCTCAACGTGCGCTTCGGCGACAAGACCGCCGTGCCGGTGGTCGATGGCCTCGACCTGTCGGTCGACAAAGGCGAAGTGCTGGCGATCGTTGGCGAGTCGGGCTCGGGTAAATCCGTGACCATGATGGCGCTGATGGGCCTGATCGAGCACCCCGGCATCGTGACCGCCGATGCGCTGAACTTCGACGGCAAGGACATGCTCAAGTTGAGCAACCGCCAGCGTCGTCAGATCGTCGGCAAAGACCTGGCGATGGTGTTCCAGGACCCGATGACCGCGTTGAACCCCAGCTACACCGTGGGTTTCCAGATCGAAGAAGTGCTGCGCCTGCATTTGAAAATGTCCGGCAGGCAAGCGCGCAAGCGGGCGATCGAACTGCTGGAAAAGGTCGAGATCCCAGGCGCAGCCAGCCGTATGGATGCCTACCCGCACCAACTGTCCGGCGGTATGAGCCAGCGCGTAGCCATCGCCATGGCGATTGCCGGCGAGCCCAAGCTGCTGATCGCCGATGAGCCGACCACTGCGCTGGACGTGACCATCCAGGCGCAGATCATGGAACTGCTGCTGGCCCTGCAAAAAGAACAGAACATGGGCCTGGTGCTGATCACCCACGACCTTGCGGTGGTGGCTGAAACTGCCCAGCGCGTGTGCGTAATGTACGCAGGCCAGGCGGTGGAGGTCGGCCAGGTGCCCCAGCTGTTCGACATCCCGGCGCACCCGTACAGCGAAGCGCTGCTCAAGGCGATTCCGGAACATAGCCTGGGCGCCACGCGCCTGGCCACGCTGCCAGGCATCGTACCAGGCCGCTATGACCGTCCGCAGGGCTGCCTGCTGTCACCGCGCTGCCCGTATGTGCAGGACTCCTGCCGCGCCCAGCGTCCAAGCCTTGATCCGAAAAGCAACAGCCTCGCCCGCTGCTTCTACCCGTTGAACCAGGAGGTGGCGTAATGGCCGTCGTACTTACCGCCCGCGACCTCACCCGTCACTACGAAGTGTCCCGTGGCTTGTTCAAGGGCCACGCCACCGTGCGTGCCCTTAATGGCGTGTCTTTTGAACTGGAAGCCGGCAAGACCCTCGCCGTGGTAGGCGAGTCGGGCTGTGGCAAATCCACCCTGGCCCGTGCCCTGACGCTGATTGAAGAGCCGTCTTCAGGCTCCTTGAAAATCGCCGGGCAAGAAGTGGCCGGCGCCGACAAGGCCCAGCGCAAGCAATTGCGCAAAGACGTGCAGATGGTGTTCCAGAGCCCCTATGCGTCGTTGAACCCACGCCAGAAAGTGGGTGATCAACTCGGTGAGCCGTTGCTGATCAACACCAACCTGTCGGCCGCTGAGCGCCGCGAGAAAGTGCAGGCGATGATGAAGCAAGTGGGCCTGCGCCCTGAGCATTATCAGCGCTACCCGCACATGTTCTCCGGCGGCCAGCGCCAGCGCATCGCGTTGGCCCGGGCGATGATGCTGCAACCCAAAGTGCTGGTGGCGGACGAACCGACCTCGGCGCTGGACGTGTCGATCCAGGCCCAGGTGCTTAACCTGTTCATGGATTTGCAGCAGGAATTCAACACCGCCTACGTGTTCATCTCCCACAACCTGGCGGTGGTGCAGCACGTGGCTGACGATGTGATGGTGATGTACCTCGGCCGCCCGGTGGAAGTGGGCCCCAAGGAAGACATCTACGCACGCCCGCTGCACCCCTACACCCAGGCGCTGCTGTCGGCCACACCGACCATTCACCCGGACCCGAACAAGCCGAAGATCAAGATCGTCGGCGAACTACCCAACCCGCTGAACCCGCCGCCTGGCTGCGCGTTCCACAAGCGCTGCCCGTACGCGACCGAGCGCTGCAGCAGTGAGGAGCCGCTGTTGCGGCCATTGGATAACCGGCAGGTGGCCTGCCACTACGCGGAGCAATTCGTGGCCTGAAGCAACCCGGCCTCTCCCTGTAGGAGCGAGCTTGCTCGCGAAAAACGTCAACGATAACGCGGGTAGTCTGGTTTAACGCGGTGTTCATACGTTCTTCGCGAGCAAGCTCGCTCCTACAGGCGCAGCGGTTTAAATGAGTTCCATCGCCCTTCCCGCCAGATTGCGCATCAGTCTGGCCGGAGGGGCTTTTTTTGCGCGTTTGTAACAAAGAACATACCGATTAAACCGCGCCCTTCACTGCCGACAGCCTTGAAAACATTGAGCCAGAGCCTTAAGGAAAGTGTATAGATTGTAAATGCAATTTACTTCTGTTTGAGAATAAATACCATTACGGCGCATGGAGAGCACTGGATGCACGAAAAAAAATTCAGACGCCTCTCGGTCAATCGCCCCTCCTAAAGGACTTTGTGGATATGTCGTCTCACTTCAGGCTCAGCCATCTCTCGCTGGCGTTTATCGCTACCCTTTCGTCCCCCGCGCTGCTGGCGCAGAGTGTGGAAAAAGAACGCGATAAAGTGCCGATCCAGGCGTCGGATCTGCCTGTAGATGGCACGCCTCAAGCCCTTGTGCTGGGCGAGACGCGTGTTCTGGGGACCGCTGCCGAAGAACTCAAGCAGGCGCCCGGTGTGTCGATCATCACCGCCGAAGACATCAAGAAACGCCCGCCCACCAACGACCTGTCTGAGATCATCCGCCGCGAGCCGGGGGTCAACCTGACCGGCAACAGTTCCAGCGGCAGCCGTGGCAACAACCGCCAGATCGACCTGCGCGGCATGGGCCCGGAAAACACCTTGATCCTGATCGATGGCAAACCCTCTACCTCGCGCAACGCCGTGCGTTATGGCTGGAGTGGCGACCGCGATACCCGTGGCGAAACCAACTGGGTGCCGGCCGAAGAAGTCGAACGCATTGAAATCCTGCGCGGCCCGGCCGCCGCCCGTTATGGCTCCGGTGCCATGGGCGGGGTGATCAACATCATCACCAAACGCCCGACCGACCAATTGCACGGTTCCCTGACCGCCTACACCGCCTTCCCCGAAAACGATGCCGAAGGCGCGAGTAAACGCACCAACTTCAATCTCAGCGGGCCACTGACCGACACCCTGGCGTTCCGCGTGTATGGCGGGCTGAACAAGACCGACGCCGATGACGCCGACATCAACCGCACCGCCCAAGCGACCCCTGACTCGCTGGTGGCCGGTCGCGAAGGCGTGCGTAACAAAGACGTGAATGGTTTGCTGAGCTGGCAATTCACCCCCGAACAAACCCTCGACCTGGAAGCCAGCTACAGCCGCCAGGGCAATATTTTTGCCGGCGACACCATGCTCAACGGCGGTGGCGCATTCGTGGAAAGCCTGGTGGGCAAGGAAACCAGCGTGATTCAGCGCAGCAGCTTCTCGGCCACGCACCGCGGCGAATTCGACTGGGGTTCGACCCTGGCCTCGCTGACCCACGACCTGACCCGCAACGAGCGCCTCAACGAAGGCCTGGCCGGTTCCGGCGAGGGCGCGCCCTCCGCCAGTGCAGGCCGTTTCGAGTCGCGCTTGCGCAATACCCGGGCCACCGCCGAAGTTAACCTGCCCCTGAACTTCGGTGCCGAACAGGTACTGACCCTGGGCAGCGAATACCTCTACGAGTCGATGAACGATCCAGGCTCGTTGCGCCCGCAAACTTATGACCCGGGCACCGGCGGCGTCCCCGCCATCCCCGGTGTCAGCCGTAACAGCACCAAGACCACCGCATCGAGCTATGCCGTGTTTGCTGAGGACAACATCGAACTGGGCAGCAAGACCGTCATCACTCCCGGCCTGCGCTACGACGACCATGAAGAATTCGGCGGCAACTGGAGCCCCAGCTTCAACGCCTCGCACCAATTGACCGATGAACTGAGCATCAAGGGCGGCATTGCCCGCGCCTACAAGACCCCCAACCTGTACCAGTCCAACCCGAACTATTTGCTGTACAGCCGTGGCAATGGCTGCAACGCCAGCGAAGCCAACATGGGCGGTTGCTACCTGGTGGGCAACCGCGACCTGAAGCCGGAAATCAGCGTCAACAAGGAAATCGGCCTGGCTCTGGACAAGGGCACCTGGCGCACCAGCGCGACGTACTTTCGTAATGACTACAAGAACAAGATCAACGCCAGTAACGAGGCGGCTTTCCGCCTCGGCAACGGTCGACGCGTACTGGAGTGGGAAAACAGCGGGCCCGCCCTGGTCCAGGGGGTTGAAGGCAACCTGTTCGTCAGCCTGCGTGATGATCTGGACTTGAACACCAACCTGACCTACATGATCGACTCCAAGGACAAGGACACCGGCGAGCCCTTGAGCATCATCCCCAAGTACACCGTCAACACCACGCTGGACTGGCAAGCCACCGACAAGCTGTCCTTCCAGGTCAGCGGCACCTACTACGGCAAGCAGGAAGCGCCGACACTCAACTCACGCAGCGCCAACAGCTATGACCGCAGCGCCCAGCAGGATGTCGACCCGTATGGGCTGATGGGCCTGAGCAGTGGTTATGAGTTCAACAAAAACCTGAGCGTACGCGTGGGCATCAACAACCTGCTGGACAAGCGCCTGTCGCGCAAAGGCAACGCCGAAGATGCGGGTGCGCAGACCTACAATGAGCCCGGTAGAGCATACTTCGCGTCGGTGACTACATCGTTCTAAGTCAATGCCTGATGTCTAAACAGCGCCTCCCGTCAGCTACAGCCTGACGGGAGGCGCTTTCTTTTCAGCAAGCCTACGTCTGGCTGTCGCCTTCGTCTGCGTCGTCGCTGTCAGGCTCGTCGGTAGTCGAGTCGTCATCACCCTCGCTGCCGCCCTGGCCTTGGTCGCCTGGTTCGGCTTCGGACTTGGCCAACTGCAAGTCCGATGCGTGAACGCTGGTCGCCACCGCAGCGCTCTGCACCGGGTTATGCGCCCAGGCCGTCGACATCCCCAACGACAACAGCACCAGCACCTTCATCAACAGCACTACGCGTTGAAAAATACTCATGGTCGATTCCGTCCAGTCAGTAAATGGGCCCCGCACGGCAGTCATTAACTGCCACCAGCGTTTACGCTAGTCGCGATGCCGGATTACCGCCAATCCCCAGCCTTTTGGAGATCAAAATGTGGGAGGGGGCTTGCCCCCGATTGCGCAGTGTCAGAGCCCAATATACTGGCTGACACACCGCTATCGGGGGCAAGCCCCCTCCCACATTCTCTGAACCGCTCAGACCTTAGTGGTGCTCACGGGTCGCGCGGAATTTCACATCCGGCCAGCGCTCTTCCATCAGCGCCAGGTTGACGCGAGTCGGCGCCAGGTAGGTCAGGTGACCACCGCCATCCACCGCGAGGTTTTCCACCGCCTTGTTGGAGAACTCTTCCAGCTTCTTCTTATCGCCACACTCGATCCAGCGCGCCGAATACACGGTGATCGGCTCGTAGGAGCATTCGACCTTGTATTCCTCTTTCAAGCGGCTGGCGACCACATCGAACTGCAGCACACCGACGGCGCCGAGGATGATGTCGTTGCTGCGCTCCGGGAAGAACACCTGGGTGGCGCCTTCTTCGGCCAATTGCTGCAAGCCCTGGCGCAGTTGCTTGGACTTGAGCGGGTCACGCAGGCGCACACGGCGGAACAGCTCCGGGGCGAAGTGCGGGATACCGGTAAAGCCCAGCGCTTCGCCTTCGGTGAAGGTGTCGCCGATCTGGATGGTGCCGTGGTTGTGCAGCCCGATGATGTCGCCGGCGTAGGCTTCTTCGAGCTGTTCACGCTCGGAGGAGAAGAACGTCAGGGCGTCGCCGATGCGCACGTCCTTGCCGGTTCGCACGTGGCGCATCTTCATGCCTTTCTCGTACTTGCCGGAGCAGATACGCATGAAGGCGATACGGTCGCGGTGCTTGGGGTCCATGTTCGCCTGGATCTTGAACACAAAGCCCGTGAATTTCTCTTCCACCGGTTCCACGGTGCGCTCGTTGGCGACGCGGGCCAGGGGTTTTGGCGCCCAGTCCACGACGGCGTCGAGCACGTGGTCGACACCGAAGTTGCCGAGCGCGGTACCGAAGAACACCGGCGTCAGTTGGCCGTCGAGGAATTCCTGCTGGTTGAACTCGTGGCAGGCGCCCTGCACCAGTTCCAGCTGGTCGACGAAACGATCGTACTCGTCGCCCAGGTGGGCACGGGCTTCGTCCGAGTCGAGCTTTTCAATGATCTTGGTTTCAGTGCGTTCATGGCCGTGGCCGGCGGTGTAGACGATGATGTAGTCGTCGGCCAGGTGGTACACGCCCTTGAAGTCACGATAGCAACCAATCGGCCAGGTAATCGGTGCGGCCTTGATCTTCAGGACGGCTTCGATTTCATCCAGCAACTCGATGGGGTCGCGGATATCGCGGTCGAGTTTGTTGATAAAGCTGACAATCGGCGTGTCACGCAGACGGCACACGTCCATCAACGCAATGGTACGCGGCTCGACACCCTTACCGCCGTCGAGGACCATTAACGCCGAGTCCACCGCCGTCAGGGTGCGGTAGGTATCTTCGGAGAAGTCTTCGTGGCCGGGGGTGTCGAGCAGGTTGACCATGTGGTCGCGATACGGGAACTGCATGACCGACGTGGTAATGGAAATACCCCGTTGCTTTTCCATCTCCATCCAGTCGGATGTGGCATGGCGGTCGGATTTGCGCGATTTCACCGTGCCGGCTACCGCGATTGCCTTGCCCATCAGCAACAGCTTTTCGGTGATGGTGGTTTTACCGGCATCGGGGTGGGAAATAATGGCGAAAGTGCGGCGTTTCGCGACTTCGGCGGCCTGGTGGGTCATGGGAAATCGCCTGGCAGGTGAGTCAAAAAAGGGCGGCAAGTATAGCGCAAACGAGGGGGTACGGACCACCGTTGAGCCCATTGGGGGTGGCTAAATGCGCCCAAGTGTGGAACCTTTTAAAAGGTCGAGACGTCCACTCCCCTGCTACCGCACTCGGAACAGGGGCTGAAATATCAGCAAGTTAGCCTGACGAGGCTGCGCTCATGGCTCGATCGCATACTGCATTGCCAGTATCGGCGAGTTGCTTTTCGCGAACTCATTCAGAGGCAGCCAGGAATGGCATTGCCGCCGGAAAATGTGTTCGCCGACAAAAGAAAAAAAGGAGTCCGCCTGTGGCTATTCGCTATGGCAAAGGGCTGATAGGAGGCGCGGTTGTCGTCGCACTCCTGGCCCTGCTGGTCCACTGGATCGGCATCAACACGATCGAACTGTACCGCGACGATTTGTTGTTTTACCTGCAAGCTCATCTGATTCTGGTTTTAGTCTCCATGCTGGCAGCCCTGATTGTGGGCATCCCCGCCGGTATCCTGCTCAGCCGACCCAATATGGTCGGGCGTGCAGAACGTTTCATGCAGATCTTCAACATCGGCAACACCGTCCCTCCCCTGGCCGTACTGGCCATCGCCCTCGGCGTCCTCGGCATCGGCAGCGGCCCGGCCATCTTCGCGCTGTTCCTCGCCTCCCTCCTGCCCATCGTGCGTAACACCTACGAAGGCTTGAAAAACGTTCAGGGTTCTCTCAAGGAAGCCGCCACCGGCATCGGCATGACGCCGCGCCAGGTGCTGTTTCGCGTGGAACTGCCCAACGCCGTGCCGATCATCATCGGCGGTGTGCGCGTGGCCCTGGCGATCAACGTCGGTACGGCACCTTTGGCGTTCCTGATTGGCGCCAACAGCCTCGGCAGCCTGATCTTCCCCGGCATCGCCCTGAACAACCAGCCGCAACTGTTGCTCGGCGCCGCGTGTACCGCGCTGCTGGCATTGCTGCTTGATGGCCTGGTGACCATGGCCAGCCGCCTCTGGCTGGAACGCGGGTTGCGCCCGTCTTAACGCCAGGAAAGGAATCGACATGAAAAAACTAAGCTTGATATTAGGCTGCGTCCTGCTGTTTGCAGGTATTGCGCAAGCCGCTGAAAAACCGGTGATCCGCATCGGCGCCCGGGTGTTCACCGAGCAGACCCTGCTCGCCGAAATCACCTCCCAGTACCTGCGCACCAAGGGCTACGACGCCCGTGTAACTGGCGGCCTGGGCAGCAACCTGGCGCGCAGCGCCCAGGAAAGCGGGCAACTGGACCTGATCTGGGAATACACCGGCGTGTCGCTGGTGGCCTACAACCACATCGACGAAAAGCTCGACAGCGAACAGTCCTACGCACGGGTCAAAGAACTCGACGCAAAAAAGGGCCTGGTGTGGCTGTCGCCATCGCGGTTCAGCAACACCTACGCCCTGGCGTTGCCGCAGAAAGTGGCTGAGGAACATCCCGAGATCAACAGTATCAGCGACCTCACCAAAGCCATGGCCGAAGACACCAGGGAACACCGCCTGGTCGCCCTGGACACCGAGTTCGCCAACCGCTCCGACGGCCTGGCGGGCATGGTCAAGCTGTACGACATGAACCTGACGCGCAAGAACACCCGGCAAATGGACGCCGGCCTGGTCTACACCGCGCTGCGCAATGGCCAAGTGTTCGCCGGTTTGGTCTATACCACCGACGGTCGCCTGAACGCGTTCAAGTTGAAGCTGCTCGAAGACGACAAGCACTACTTCCCGGACTACACCGCGGCCCCCGTGATCCGTCAGGAATACCTCGACCAGCACCCGCAACTGGCCGCCGAGCTCAAGCCTTTGGCCAACCTGTTCGACGACGAAACCATGCGCCAACTGAACGCAAGGGTCGACGTCGACCATGAAAGCCCGTCCGCCGTTGCCGCCGATTTCCTGCGCCAACATCCAATCAACTAAAAGGAGAAGACATGGAATTTTTGAACGCCTTTTCCCATCTTGATTGGGCCCAGGTCCTGCACCTGACCTGGCAGCACATCACCCTGGTCGGCATCGCCGTGATCCTCGCGATCTTTATCGGCGTACCCCTGGGCATCCTGATGACGCGCTTCCCGACCCTGGCCGGCCCGTTGCAAGCCAGCGCCACAGTGTTGCTGACCGTGCCATCCATCGCGCTGTTCGGCCTGCTGCTGCCGTTCTACTCCAAGTTTGGCCAAGGCCTGGGGCCGATGCCGGCGATCACCGCCGTATTCCTCTACTCCCTGCTGCCGATCATGCGTAACACCTACCTGGCCCTCACCGGTGTTGAACCGGGTATTCGCGAGGCCGCCAAAGGTATCGGCATGACCTTCGGCCAGCGCCTGCGCATGGTCGAACTGCCGATTGCCGTGCCGGTGATCCTCGCCGGTGTACGCACCGCAGTGGTCATGAACATCGGTGTGATGACCATCGCCGCCACCATCGGCGCCGGTGGCCTGGGTGTACTGATTCTGGCTTCCATCAGCCGCAGTGACATGTCGATGCTGATCGTCGGCGCCGTGCTGGTCAGCCTCCTGGCCATCTTCGCCGACCTGCTTCTGCAATGGCTGCAACGCTCGCTGACTCCAAAAGGATTGCTCAAATGATCGAACTTCAAAACCTGTCCAAGACTTTTCAAAGCAACGGCAAGACTGTCACCGCCGTCAACGATGTAAGCCTGACCGTCAACGAAGGCGAAATTTGCGTATTCCTGGGGCCCTCGGGCTGCGGCAAGAGCACCACGCTGAAGATGATCAACCGCCTGATCAAGCCCTCCTCGGGCAAGATCCTGATCAATGGCGAAGACACCACTGACCTGGACGAAGTGACCCTGCGTCGCAACATCGGCTACGTGATCCAGCAGATCGGCCTGTTCCCCAACATGACCATCGAGGAAAACATCGTGGTGGTGCCCAAGCTGCTCGGTTGGGACAAACAAAAATGCCACGACCGCGCCCGCGAACTGATGAGCATGATCAAGCTGGAACCCAAGCAGTACCTGCATCGCTACCCGCGTGAACTGTCCGGTGGCCAGCAACAGCGTATCGGCGTGATCCGTGCGCTGGCGGCCGACGCGCCGCTGTTGCTGATGGATGAGCCGTTCGGCGCGGTCGACCCGATCAACCGCGAGATGATCCAGAACGAGTTCTTTGAAATGCAGCGCGCGCTGAACAAGACTGTGATCATGGTCAGCCACGACATCGACGAAGCCATCAAGCTGGGTGACAAGATCGCCATCTTCCGCGCCGGCAAGCTGCTGCAGATCGACCACCCGGACACGCTGCTGGCGCACCCGGCGGACGAGTTCGTGAGCAACTTCGTGGGTCAGGACAGCACGCTCAAGCGCCTGCTGCTGGTAAAAGCCGAAGACGCGGCGGACAACGCCCCGTCGGTGAGCCCGGAAACACCCGTGGCCGATGCGCTGGAACTAATGGACGAGCACGACCGCCGCTATGTAGTGGTCACCTGTTCGGAGAACAAGGCCCTGGGTTATGTACGCCGTCGCGACCTGCACCGTCAGACCGGCACCTGCGGCCAGTACCTGCGCGAGTTCAACGCCACAGCGGCGTATGACGAACACTTGCGCATCCTGCTGTCGCGCATGTACGAGTTCAACCGCTCGTGGTTGCCGGTGATGGATGCCGAGCGGGTGTTCCTGGGTGAAGTGACCCAGGAGTCGATTGCCGAGTACCTGAGCTCTGGTAAGTCCCGTGGGGGCAAGACCAGTATTGTCTCCCCTGCCGAAACTGCTTTGGCCTGATGGATCGCTATCGCAGGCAAGCCGGCTCCCACACTTGAACTGCATTCTTATGCTGGAATGCATTCCCCTGTGGGAGCTGGCTTGCCTGCGATGAATACACCGCAAATCCATCTGATGGGCCCCATCCGGGGAACATCAATCCGTCACACCGGTCGGTTACATAAGTAGCTGCACGCGGCCGCGCGACGAACGCGTGCAAAAACGCGACATTTTTAGTTGATCCCACGCCCGCCAAGCCCTAAAGTTCGCGCCGAACGTCCATGCTGGAAACGATCCATCCGGCTCAAGTACTGACGACGAGACAGCAAGGCCAAGGGCAGCTTACCCCGTGGCCTTTTTGCTTTCGGCGACATGCCTTGGGAAGTAGGCGAACCAAAGTGGGGATACGGAGGACGTTCAGGAGGGTGTGTCATCAATGAATTCACGAGTGAATTCATTGATGACACACCCTCGCACCCATTGCTAATTTCAGTTTGCCCTTAGGAGTTCCCAGCATGTCGATCAACGTCGAAGATTATTTCGCGCGCGCCACCTTTGACAAAATGAAGGCGTTCGCCGACAAGCAAGAAACCCCGTTCGTGGTGATCGATACCGCGATGATCAGCCAGGCCTACGATGACCTGCGCGCCGGTTTCGAATTCGCCAAGGTGTATTACGCCGTCAAGGCCAACCCGGCCGTCGAGATCATCGACCTGTTGAAAGACAAGGGTTCGAGCTTCGACATCGCCTCGATCTACGAGCTGGACAAGGTCATGGACCGCGGCGTCAGCCCTGACCGTATCAGCTACGGCAACACCATCAAAAAATCCAGGGACATCCGCTACTTCTATGAGAAGGGCGTGCGCCTGTTCTCCACCGACTCCGAAGCCGACCTGCGCAACATCGCCAAGGCCGCGCCGGGCTCGAAAGTGTATGTGCGCATCCTCACCGAAGGCTCGACCACTGCCGACTGGCCGTTGTCGCGCAAATTCGGCTGCCAGACCGACATGGCCATGGACCTGCTGATCCTCGCCCGCGACCTGGGCCTGGTGCCTTACGGCATCTCGTTCCACGTCGGCTCGCAACAGCGCGACATCAGCGTGTGGGACGCGGCCATCGCCAAGGTCAAGGTGATCTTCGAACGCCTGAAAGAAGAAGACGGCATCGAGCTGAAGCTGATCAACATGGGCGGCGGCTTCCCGGCCAACTACATCACCCGCACCAACAGCCTGGAAACCTACGCCGAAGAAATCATCCGTTTCCTCAAGGAAGACTTCGGTGACGACCTGCCGGAAATCATTCTGGAACCTGGCCGTTCGCTGATCGCCAACGCCGGCATCCTGGTCAGCGAAGTGGTGCTGGTAGCGCGCAAGTCCCGTACCGCCGTCGAGCGCTGGGTGTACACGGATGTGGGCAAGTTCTCCGGCCTGATCGAAACCATGGACGAAGCCATCAAGTTCCCGATCTGGACCGAGAAGAAAGGCGAGATGGAAGAAGTGGTCATCGCCGGCCCGACCTGCGACAGCGCCGACATCATGTACGAAAACTACAAGTACGGCCTGCCGTTGAACCTGGCCATTGGTGATCGTCTGTACTGGTTGTCGACCGGTGCCTACACCACCAGCTACAGCGCGGTGGAATTCAATGGGTTCCCGCCGTTGAAGTCGTTTTACGTGTAATAAGACGGTTATAACTAAAAAGCCCATGACGTTTCATGGGCTTTTTTCTGTCTGTGGTACGCGCCCTCAGCGATCTTCGCGAACGTGCCATAACCGTAGAATATAGAGTGTCGACTGTTGAATTTCGTAGCGCATTTCGTAATGGCCGACTAAAAGTCTTCTTACGTCGCGCGGTGAAAACTCTTCAATTCTCTCACCGATGCGCGGATTATCGAGCAGCGTGTCAGGCGCTTGAGACAGTGACTGCACGATGCGGGCGGCAGCTTCGCGGTTTACAACAGAGAGGAAGTCATATAATCGAGCCAGGTCGGATAAGGCTTTACTTGTCCACCTCAGCTCCATCAGCGCGGTACCGGTAGCGGCGAATCGGTGCTCAGGCTATCTGCCCAGGCCTGCACTGCCTGGTGATCGATCACGCGCCCCGCATCTACATCTGCCATAGCCTCAAGCGTCAGCCGGCTGCGCTCTTCTTCTTGATCGACCCAATCAGCGAGGGCCTGTTTCACCACCCATCCGCGTGAGCGATCCATTCGCGCGGCAATCTGGTCAACTTTCTGAGCAAGGGCAGTGGGAATATGAGCTGTCATTACTTTGGTTTCGGCACCCATGAAAACTCTCTCTGCGGATAAATGACAAGCAGGCGATTAAAAATGATTCAAGCTTAATCATAGTGACTTAAGCCAGAGCTTCAACCTTCGATCCTTGCCGTTCATCGACAAACCGGAACACGTGAATGTGTAGAAACGGGGTCCTACAGCGTTTTCTCCAATTGGTCCGCGTGCCCTTGATAAGCCTCGGCCATGGCGCGAATCTGTGGGTCATTGGCCTGTGCCAGCGCCTTATGCGCCGTTCGCAGGAATTTGAAATTCCCAGCCGCCAAAGCCTTGCGCAGCCATTCCAGCGCAGCGTCGATCTGCCCTCTGTCCGCCAGCACCGCTGCATAGCTGAACTGCCCCCGAAAATCCCCGGCTTCGGCGGAGCGTCGGTACCATTCTACGGCTGTCTCTAGATCCCTGGGGCAATACTGGCCGTCTTCCAGATAACGCCCCAGCAGGTTCATCGACTTGGCGTGGCCCTGCCCTGCGGCCTGGCGATAAAGCGTCAGCGCTTGGGCCTGGTCTTGCTCAATGCCGCGACCGGTAGCCAACAGGTTGGCGTAGTTGTACTGGCCCCAATCCAAGCCGGCCTCTGCTGCCAGCCGGTATTGCCGCGCAGCTGCCGCTTCATCGACGGAGCAACCCCAACCATGCTCCAGGCAACGTCCGGCCATATTGCGCGCCATCAAATGCCCGCCCTGCGCCGCAATCTGGAACCAGCGCAGTGCCAGGGCCTCATCGCGGGCAATGCCGCGCCCTTCCAGCAGGATTTGCCCGAGCAGGGCCTGGGCATCGACCACACCTGCCTTGGCGGCGATCAGGATCGCCTGGGCGGCGCGCACCGGGGAGTCGTCGAGCATGGACTGCAATTGCTCGACATTGAGCACTTCCTGACGACGCAATAAAAAGCCCATCTCAGACCTCGACCCAGCGGCGCAACAGGTTGTGGTAGGTGCCGGTGAGCTGGATCAGCGCCGGGTGATCGGGCACGTCGCGGGTCAGTTGCTGAATGGCGCCGTCCATCTCGAACAGCAAGGTGCGCTGGCTGTCTTCGCGCACCAGGCTTTGGGTCCAGAAGAACGAGGCATAGCGCGCGCCACGGGTCACCGCGTTGACTTTGTGCAGGCTGGAGCCGGGGTATAGCACCATATCACCAGCAGGGAGCTTGACCCGTTGCAGCCCGAAGGTGTCCTGAATCTCCAGTTCGCCGCCGTCGTACTCGTCGGGATCGCTGAAGAACAGCGTGGACGACAGGTCGGTGCGCACGCGCTCGTGGCTGCCTTTGGGCTGGCGCACCGCATTGTCGATATGAAAGTCAAAACTGCCGCCTGCGGTATAGCAGTTGAGCAGCGGCGGGAAGACTTTGTGCGGCAGCGCGGCCGACATGAACAGCGGGTTGCTCCACAACCGCTCCAGCATGGCTGCGCCAATTTCCTTGGCCAAGGGGTGACCTTCAGGCAATTGCAGGTTGTGCTTGGCCTTGGCCGACTGGTGACCGGCGGTGATTTTGCCGTCAGCCCATTCGGTCTCTTCCAGGGCCTGGCGAATGCGCAGCACCTCCTCGCGAGAGAACAGGCCGGGAATGTGCAGCAACATGAGGCAATACCTGCGATCAGAGAGGCGCCAATGGTATTGATTCTTATCCGCCCTGTAAAACCCGGGGACGAACGAGAACGCAAAATCCGTAATGAAAAAGTGTAAAGAATGTAAATTCGATGCGAATAGCAATATCTCGCAATTGATACAAAGTCTTGTTGGCCCTATATTCCGCGGCCTCACATCCTTGGGGAAGGGACACGTCATGTCGCGCACTACACTAATAACAACCGCCAGTTCACCGCGTATGCTGGCCTCGGCCATCGGCGTTGCCCTCAGCGCCAGCTCTGCCGCCCACCTGGCGCAGGCAGCGGAAAACACCGAGCAAAAAGGCGAGCGCAACCCTATCTCCCTCGGCGCCACCAACATCACCGGCCAAGAGCAGGACAACACCTCCTACCAGGTGGAAAAAGCCTCGTCGCAGAAGTACACCGCGCCGCTGGTGGACACACCGCGTTCGGTCACCGTGGTGCCGCAACAAGTACTCAAGGACACGGCCGCCACGTCGTTGCAGGATGCCTTGCGCACCGTACCGGGCATTACCTTCGGCGCCGGTGAAGGCGGCAACCCCCAGGGCGACCGCCCGTTCATTCGTGGTTTTGATGCCCAGGGCGACACTTACCTGGACGGCGTGCGCGACACCGGCGGCCAGAGCCGCGAGATCTTCGACATCGAGTCGATCGAAGTCAGCAAGGGTCCGAACTCCTCGTTCGGCGGCCGTGGTTCGGCCGGTGGCAGCCTCAACCTGGTGAGCAAGACCCCACAAGCGCGGGACTTCACCAACGGCGGCTTCACCTACGGCTCCGACCAGACTCGTCGCTACGTGCTCGACGTGAACCGCCAGTTCCTCGACGACAGCGCCGCCTTCCGCCTGAACCTGATGAGCCACGAACAAAACGTCGCCGGCCGCGATGCGGTGAACTACGACCGTTGGGGTGTCGCCCCGTCGCTGACGTTTGGCCTGGGCACGCCGACCCGCGTCAACCTCAGCTATTACCATATGGAAAGCGATGACCTGCCGGATTCGGGGATTCCGTATGGCTATGGCAGCACTGCCTCGAACGCCGTGCATGTACATGACAAACCTACCGATGGCGGCGATAGCAGCAACTTTTACGGTTTAAAAAGCCGCGACTTCCGCAAAACCCGCGCCGACATCAGCACGGTCTCCATCGAGCACGACCTGAACGACAATATGACGCTGAAAAACACCCTGCGTCATGGCAGCACCGGCCAGGATTACGTATTGACGCAGCCTGATGACAGCCAGCACAACGTCAACCAGTTCGGCACCGTGTGGCGTCGGGCTAACAGTCGCGTGTCCACCACTACGACGACCACTAACCAGACCGATCTGTTTGGTAATTTCCAATTGGCGGGGATGAAGCACTCCTACTCCACTGGTTTGGAGTTCACAGGCGAAGAAACCCGCGTAAGTGGCTACACCGTCAGCCCCAACAGCAATCCGATATGCACCGTGGGCAAAGGCAGCGTGGGCGGCAATTGCACCTCGCTGAGCAACCCGAACCCGGACGACGCCTGGAACGGCAGCGTCGCGCGCAATTACAACGGCACCAACACCAAGGCCACCAGCCGCGCCGCCTATGTATTCGACACCATCGAGCTTGATCCGAAGTGGCTGCTGAACGTCGGTCTGCGCTATGACACCTTCGATACCGAAGCCAACACCAACGCCGTTGCCGGACGCTCCAAGATCAAGGATGACAGCCAGTTCTTCAACTGGCAGGCAGGCTTGGTGTGGAAGCCTCTAGAGAACGGCAGCATCTATGCGTCCTATGCGACCTCCGCAACACCGCCCGGTGGCTTGGTAGGTGAAGGCGCAGACCCCAATCAACTTTCGGCCGGCGCCGCCACAAGCGAATTGAAACCGGAAGAAACCGTCAACTACGAACTGGGCACCAAGTGGGACCTGTTCCACGATCGCCTGTCCTTGACCGCTGCCGTATTCCGTACCGAGAAGAAAAACACCCGCATCCTGGTGGATGCCCTCACCTACCAGAACGCTGGTGAATCTCAGGTCGACGGCATCGAGTTGTCCGCCAGCGGCAAGCTCACCGATCAATGGCAAGTGTTCGCCGGGTATACCTACCTGGACAGCGAACTGGTCAAATCCGGCCTGAACGGACGTAACGGTGTAGTGAGTGCCGGCTCCAACAAAGGCAACCAGATGCCCAACACGCCGAAGAACTCCTTCAGCCTGTGGACCACTTACGACATCACCCCCAAGCTGACCGTCGGCGGCGGCGCGTTCTACGTCGATGAGGTTTACGGCGATGCAGGCAACACCGTGTACGTGCCGTCCTACACCCGCTACGACGCCATGGCCAGCTACAAGCTGACCAAAAACGTCGACTTGCAATTGAACGTACAAAACCTTACCGACAAGACGTATTACGATAAGGCCTACTCGGCGCACTTCGCCAACCAGGCGGCCGGTCGTACCGCCCTGTTGACCACTAGCTTCCACTTCTAAACGCAGTCAATGCTCGACCCAAAGCCCCACGTATCGGATGCGTGGGGCTTTTGTGTGTAAAACAGAATTTTTCTCGATAACCCACGGCATAATGCGCGCCGTGACATCGATATCCAGATAAGCGAGGCGGCCCGACGTGTTGAAGAAAACCCTGTTTCAGTTGCACTGGTTCTTCGGCATCACTGCCGGGCTGGTGCTGGCCTTGATGGGGATCACCGGGGCTGCGTACTCGTTCCAGGATGAAATCCTGCGGGCCCTCAACCCCACGGTTCTGAACGTACAGAAACGCGAAGCCGGTGTGCTGCCGCCCGCCGAACTGGTGCGCAAACTGGAGGCCACCGAAGGCAAGAGCGTGGCGATGTTGTGGGTGGAAAGCGACAGCGGCAATGCCGGCCGGGTCGCCTTTACCCCGCCGCCGGGGGAGCGTCGTGGCCAGATGCGCTACTTCGACCCGTATACCGGCGACTACCTGGGCGACGCCGTCGGCCAGGATGTATTCGGCTTTATCCTGCAACTGCACCGCTTCCTCGCCATCGGCGACACCGGGCGCAATATCACGGGCGCCTGCACCCTGATCCTGGTGTTCTTCTGCCTCTCCGGTTTGTACCTGCGCTGGCCGCGCCAGGTAAAAAGCTGGCGCGTGTGGCTGACCCTGGACTGGCGCAAAAAGGGCCGCAGCTTCAACTGGGACCTGCACTCGGTGTTCGGCACCTGGTGCCTGCTGTTTTATCTGCTGGCGGCGTTGACCGGGCTGTACTGGTCCTATGACTGGTACAACCAGGGCGTGACCAAACTGCTCTCTGATGCGCCGCAGAACGAGCGGATGCGCAAGCGCGGTCCGCCGCCCTCAGGCCCGGCGCCGGTGGCCAACTACGAAGCGATCTGGAGCAGCATCTACAGCAACGCCGGCCCTGATCTGAGTGCCTATAACATCCGTATGCCGGGCGTCGCCGGGCAACCGGCCACCGTGTATTACCTGCTCAAGGATTCGCCCCATGACCGTGCGCTGAACCAGATCAACCTGGACCCGGCCACCGGTGAGGTCAAATCCCATGATCGCTACGCCAGCAAGAGCCTCAAATCGCAATTGCTGACCAGCGTCTATGCGTTACACACCGGCAGTTATTTCGGCCTGATCGGGCGCATCGTGCTCACCGTCAGCTCGCTGCTCATGCCCCTGTTTTTCATCACCGGCTGGCTGTTGTACCTCGACCGTCGTCGCAAGAAACGCCAGGTACGCCAAGCCCGCCAAGGTTTGAGCGCCAACCCCGGCGATGCACCGGCCTGGCTGATCGGGTTTGCCAGCCAGAGCGGCTTTGCCGAACAGTTGGCCTGGCAGACTGCCGGGCAATTGCAGGCCGCCGGCGTGGCGGTCAAGGTGCAGCCCCTGGGCAGCGTCAGCCGCGACGACCTCAGCCAGTCGCAACATGCGCTGTTTGTGGTCAGCACCTTCGGCGATGGCGAAGCCCCCGACAGTGCCCGTGGTTTTGAGCGCAGCGTGCTCGGCCAGGACCTGCCCCTCAAAGGTTTGAACTACTCGGTGCTGGCCCTGGGTGATCGGCAGTACCAACACTTCTGCGGTTTTGCCCGACGCCTGCACTTCTGGCTGACCAACCAGGGCGGCAACCCGCTGTTTGCCCCGGTGGAAGTCGACAGCGGCGACGCAGTGGCCCTGCACACCTGGCAACAGCAACTGGGCCAGCTCACCGGTCACGCCCCCGCGGCAACCTGGCAGACGGCCCAGTACGAAAGCTGGACGTTGAGCCAACGCCGCCTGCTCAACCCCGGCAGCGTGGGGGCCGATGTGTACCTGCTCGGTCTCACAGCGCCCTCGCCTCATAGCTGGCTCGCCGGCGACCTGGTGGAAGTCTTGCCGCGCAATTGCCCGTGGGCCGTGGAGCATTTCCTCGACGGCCTCGGCCTGGCCGGCAGCGACGGCGTATTGATCGACGGTTTGGCACAAACGCTCGATCAAGCCCTGGCCAGCCGGCAACTGCCGGACAACCGTGCGCATCTGGTCGGCCTGCATGCCCAGGCCCTGGTGGACGCGCTGGTGCCCCTGGGTATGCGCGAATACTCCATCGCCTCGATTGCCAGTGACGGCGTGCTGGAACTGATCGTGCGCCAGGAGCGCCACCCCGACGGCAGCCTGGGTCTGGGCTCTGGCTGGCTGACGGAACACGCCGCCATCGGTTCCGGCATCAGCCTGCGCCTGCGTCGCAACAGTGCCTTCCACCTGCCGGACGCTCCCGTGCCGTTGATCCTGCTGGGCAACGGCACCGGCCTTGCCGGCCTGCGCAGCTTGCTCAAGGCGCGCATTGCCGATGGCCAGCAGCGCAACTGGTTGCTGTTTGGCGAGCGCAATATCGCCCACGACTATCTGTGCCAGGACGAACTGCAAGGCTGGCTCGCCAGTGGTGACCTGGCGCTGCTGGACCTGGCGTTTTCCCGCGATCAGGAAGAGAAGGTCTACGTACAGGATCGCCTGCGCGAATCGCCGGATGTACTGCGCAAATGGCTGGCGGACGGTGCGGCGATTTATGTCTGCGGCAGTTTGCAGGGCATGGCGACGGGGGTGGATCAGGCGTTGGTGGATATCCTGGGCAGTGAGACGGTGGAGCGCCTGATTGAACAGGGCCGCTATCGTAGGGATGTGTACTGAGATTTTCAGACACTGAAGAATCAATGTGGGAGGAGGCTTGCCCCAATACCTGTAGGAGCGAGCTTGCTCGCGAAAAACTCACAGGCGCCGCGTGTATTCAGGAAGCACGCGTTATCGTTGACGTTTTTCGCGAGCAAGCTCGCTCCTACAGAGGGCGATGTGTCACTTAACTCCCACATTTTTTGACTGCATTCCAGGTCAGGCCGGTTGCAGTTTTTGCTCAAACACCGAGACGCCGTCGAGATCGCGCAAAATAACCGTCAACTCCCCCGTCTGCCCATCAATCTGCACTTCACCAAAAAACTGAAAACCCGCAAACGGCGAGGTGTTTTGCGCAGGCGGGGCTTTCTCGAACACGACTTGCGGGCCAAAGGTTTTATCCAGCGGATTGGGCCCGAAGCTGCCGGCATTCAGCGGCCCTGCCACAAACTCCCAAAACGGCTCGAAATCCTGGAACGCCGCCCGGTCCGGATGGTAGTGGTGCGCCGCGCAGTAGTGCACATCGGCCGTCAGCCACACATGGTTGCGCACCTTCTGCGCACGCAGAAAGCCAAGCAGTTCGGCAATCTCCAACTCACGCCCTTGCGCCGGGCCGGGGTCACCATTGGCGATGGCTTCCCAACGCGCCACGCCAGGGCTGACTTCGCCGTCGGGCACGCCCAGGCCGATCGGCATGTCGGCGGCGATCACCTTCCACTGTGCCTGCGACGCCTTGAGTTCGTGCTTGAGCCAGTCCAGTTGCTGGCGACCGAGGAACGGTTTTTCGCCGCCCAGGTTGTCGTCATTCGGCCCGCGATAGCTGCGCATATCCAGCACGAACACGTCCAGCAGCGGCCCGTAACTGAGCTTGCGGTAAATACGCCCGCCGCCGTCGGCACTCTGACGGCGCATCGGTGAATACTCCAGCCAGGCCTGGCGCGCACGGCCGACCAGGGTATTGATGTCGCGGGTCTGGTAACGCTCATCCAGTTGTTTGCTGGAGGACCAATTATTGATCACCTCATGATCGTCCCACTGCCAGATCTGCGGCACTTGGGCATTGAAGCGGCGCACGTTTTCATCCAGCAGGTTGTAGCGGTAATTGCCGCGATACTCATCGAGGGTTTCCGCGACTTTGCTCTTGGCCTCGGTGGTGATGTTGCGCCAGATACGTCCGCCTTCGGTGGTCAACTGCGCGGGCACCGGGCCGTCGGCGTAGATGGTGTCGCCACTGTGGATAAAAAAATCCGGCAAGCGCAGGCGCATGGCTTCGTAAATGCGCATACCGCCAATCTCCGGGTTGATGCCGAAGCCCTGGCCCACGGTATCGCCGCTCCACACAAAACGGATGTCGCGACGCTGTTGCGGCTCGCTGCGCAAGTGACCAAACCACGGCTCGCTGGCGACGCCGGTCTGGGCGTCTTCGAAGTGAACACGGTAGAAGATCGACTGATCGACCGGCAAACCGGTGAGCTCGACACGGGCGGTAAAGTCGGTGCGGCTGTCGGCCAGGGGGGAAACCAATCGGCGGGGGTTGCTGAACACACTGCGGGTGTCCCACTCCACCACCATCTTCGCGGGGCGGTCGCTGCGGCTCCAGATCATCGCCCGATCGCCCAGCAGGTCGCCCGATTGCACGCCATCGGTGAGTTGCGGACGGTCCTTGACCGAGGCGATCACCGCCGGGGCCAGGCCCGGCAACAACAGGCCGGCGCCTACGGCTTGCATCACGCGGCGACGGCCGAGATCGAAGTGGCTCATGCAGGTGCCCTCTTGAGTATCAAAAGGGCCACTTAAGCATGATGGGATGAAGCGGATATGACAGGATCCAACGGTAGGAGCGAGCTTGCTCGCGAAAAACATCAACGATCACGCGGGCTTCCTGAATGAACGCGGCGCCTTTGAGTTCTTCGCGAGCAAGCTCGCTCCTACAGGGTATTGGTCAGGCAGTCACGGCCAGCTCGGCCGCTTCCGGTCGCTTGAGCACGGCATACACCAACCCCGTCAACACACTCCCCGCCACAATCGCCAGCAAGTACAACAACGCATGGTTCATCGCATTGGGAATCACCAACACAAACAAGCCACCATGGGGCGCGGCGAGTTTGCAGCCGAAGTACATCGACAGTGCGCCGGTCAACGCGCCACCGGCGATGCTGGCCGGGATCACGCGCAACGGGTCTTTGGCTGCAAACGGGATCGCGCCTTCGGAGATAAAGCACAGCCCCAGGATCATCGCGGCCTTGCCGGCTTCGCGCTCGGTCTGGGCGAATTTGCGCCGCGCCAGCAAGGTGGCGATGCCCATGCCAATCGGCGGCACCATGCCGGCGGCCATGGTCGCGGCCATCGGTGCGCCGCTCGACGCCGCCAGCAGGCCGACCGAAAACGCATACGCCGCCTTGTTGATCGGCCCGCCCAAATCCACGCACATCATGCCGCCGAGCAAAATGCCCAGCAGCACCGCATTGGTGGTGCCCATGGTGCTGAGAAAATCGGTGAGGCCCGTCAGCAAGCGCGCGACCGGCGGGCCCACCAGGTAAATCATCACCAGGCCGGTGAACAGGCTCGCCAGCAACGGGATGATCAGGATCGGCTTGAGCGCCTCCAGGCTCTGGGGCAATTGCACCGCACGGCTGATCAGTTTGACGCAGTAACCCGCGACGAAACCGGCCAGGATGCCGCCGATAAACCCAGCCCCCAGCGTCCCCGCCAGCAAGCCGCCGATCATGCCCGGCGCCAGGCCAGGACGGTCGGCGATCGAGTAGGCGATGTAGCCCGCCAGCAGCGGCACCATCAGCAGGAAGGCCTGGTCACCGACGCTTTTGAGCGCCGCAGCCAAAGTGCCTGGCTGCTCGAAAGCATGGATGCCGAACACAAATGACAAGGCAATCAATAAGCCCCCCGCCACCACCATCGGCAACATGTACGACACGCCAGTGAGCAGGTGCTTGTAGACCCCGGTTTTCTCCGACTTGGCCGGTGCGCCGCTGGTGGCGTTTTCCACCGCGCCTTCGGCCAGGGCCTTGTTGAGGATGGCTTCGGATTGCTTGAGGGCGATGCCGGTGCCACAGCGATAAATCTTCTTGCCGGCAAAACGCTCGGTGGCGACTTCAATATCCGCCGCCAGTAACACCACGTCGGCCTCGGCGATGGCTTGCGGGCTCAGCGGTGTGCGGGCGCCGACCGAGCCCTGGGTTTCGACCTGCAAGTCGTAGCCCAGGCGCTTGGCGGTCTGCTGCAAGGCTTCGGCGGCCATGAAGGTGTGGGCCACTCCGGTCGGACACGCCGTAATCGCGACAATACGCGGCGCATTCTTCGCCGCCACCGGGGCGTCACTGGCGACATACACCTGGGCCTCTTCAGCGCCCCGGCGCAATACGCCTTCGACATCTGCCAGCGCCTGGGCGGGCGTGGTCTGGAATACGCGCTTGCCGATAAAACGCTGCATATCCACCGGGGTGCTGCTGACCAGCAGCACCCACTCGGCATCATCGATCGTGGCTTGGGACAACTGACGTTCCGGGCGCTGCACATCGACGACTTCAACACTGGTGTGCAGGCCCATACGCTGGGCTGCGGCGTCCAACAAGCGGGCGCACAGCACACTGGTGACCATGCCGTTCGGGCAGGCGGTAACAATGGCTAACTTCATCACAAACCCTCTTATTGTTCTGTCAGCGTGCGTACGTCGACGCCGCTTTCAAGGCGCGCCAACTGCGCGTCATCGCTGATGCCGAAACCGATCTGCGTGACGGCCATCGCGGCAATCGCTGTAGCGCGGCGCAAGGTGTGCTCAGGCGTATCGCCACTGAGCAAACCGTGGAGCATCCCGGCCAGCAGCGAGTCGCCAGCACCCACGGTACTGGCCACCGTCACCTTGGGCGGCGTGGCGTGCAGCGCCGCGCCTGGGCGATACCAGGTCACACCCGCGGCGCCATCGGAAACAACTACATGTTCGACGCCTTGCTGATGCAGTCGGCTGATGGAATCGGTGGCATTATCCAGGGCCTCGGCCAGCTCTTCGGTATTGGGTTTGACCAGCCACGGGCCAACCTCCAACCCCAGGCGCAGCGCTTCACCACTGGTGTCCAGGGCCACTTTCAACCCGAGGTTTTTCAACGCCTCCAGCAACCCTTTAAACCACTGCGGGCTGACGCCGCGCGGCAAGCTGCCGGCCACCACCACCGCATCGAACTCCGGGCCAATCATCGCGATCATCTTGAGCAGCGCTTTTTGCGCCTGCTCATCCACCAGCGGCCCCGGAGCATTGATGTCGGTGACACGCCCATCCTGTTCGGCAATCTTGATGTTGCTACGGGTTTCGCCGGGGACACGTATGAAGGCATCGCCAAACCCACGGCGTTTGATCAGTGCATCGAAAGCCTGCGGGTTGGCGCTACCGAGAAACCCGCCCACACTGACGTAGTGGCCCAGGTCGGCCAGCACCTGAGCCACGTTCACGCCCTTGCCGGCCGCGTGGGTCAACATCGCTTCACTGCGATTAACTTCGCCGGGGTCCAGGCGCGCAAGGCGCACCGTGAGGTCCAACGCCGGGTTCAGCGTCAGGGTCAAAATCTTCGCCATCTACACGGCCTCCACTAGGGCACGCACTTGCGCGGGCGAACCCACCGCCAGTGCCTGTTGCGCCAGGCTCTGGGCCTCGCTCAGACTGAATTCGCGCACCCGCGCCTTCACTTCCGGAATGCTGCGGGCCGACACGCTCAACTCATCCACCCCCAGGCCCACCAGCACCGGCACCGCCAGCGGGTCTGCCGCCAACTCGCCGCACACGCCGACCCATTTGCCATGGGCATGGGCCGCGCGCACGGTGATGTCGATCAGTTGCAAGACCGCCGGGTGCAAGCCATCGGCCTGGGCCGACAGGGTCGGGTGGCCGCGGTCGATGGCCAGGGTGTACTGGGTGAGGTCGTTGGTGCCGACGCTGAAAAAATCCACTTCCTTGGCCAGCACCGGCGCCAGCAAGGCGGCTGACGGCACTTCGATCATGATGCCCAGTTGCAAATCGGCGACCGGGATTTCCAGGCGCAGGCGCTCGGTCATATCCCGGGCGGCGCGCCATTCATCCACGCTGCCGACCATGGGGAACATGATGCGCAGCGGTCGGTTATCCGCCGAACGCAGCAGTGCACGCAGTTGCGCTTCCATGATCTGCGGGCGCTGCAAGGTCAGGCGAATGCCGCGCACGCCAAGGAAGGGGTTTTCTTCCTGGGCGATGGGCCAATAGGGCAAGGGTTTATCACCGCCCACATCAAGGGTGCGCACCACCAGCGGGCGACCGCCGAGCCCATCGAGGACGCGGCGGTACTCGGCTTCCTGGGTAGCCTCGTCCGGCGCCTGTGGGTGGGCCATGAAAATCAGTTCGGTGCGCAGCAGGCCAATGCCTTCGGCGCCCTGCTCCACCGCACTCGCCACACCAGCGCTTTCACCGATATTGGCGAAAACTTCCACGGCGTGACCGTCACGGGTCAGCGCCGCTTCGTGGCGTTGAGCCGACGCGGCTTGCAGGCGTTGCTCGCGGGTGTCGCGTTCTACGGTGGCGCGTTGCAGGGTAGCGGTGTCGGGGCCGACATGCAGGCGACCACGCTGACCGTCGAGCAACAGCGGCGTACCGGCGCGCAGCAACAGCACCGCAGCACCGGCGCCGACCAGAGCGGGAATTCCCAGGGCGCGGGCGACGATGGCGCTGTGAGCGGTGGCACCACCACGGGCGGTCAGAATGCCGGCCACGCGGGCCGGGTCCAGACGCGCAACGTCCGAAGGGCCGACTTCATCCATCACCAGAATGTAGGGCTCGTTGGGTTCCTGGGCAGTTTCTACGCCGCACAACTGCGCCAGCACGCGACGGCCGATGTCACGCAGGTCGGCGGCGCGCTCGGCCAGCAAGGCGTCCTGCAAGGCTTCCTGCTGCCTGGCGGCGGCTTCGATCACGCTCATCCACGCGGCTTCGGCGCTTTCGCCTTGCTTGAGGCGGGTGTCGACTTCGTCGGTCAGTTCCGGGTCGTCGAGCATTTCCTGATGGGTGATGAAAATCTCGCGGATGGCCTTGGCCTGGCTGCGTTCGATCAGGCCCTGAATATCCTTGCGCACATCGCCCAGGGCGGTGTGCAGGCGCTGGCGTTCGATGGCGACAGACTCACCGCGCAGGGGGTAATCGAACAGCTGTGGAATCTGGATATGCGCCGGGCCGATGGCGATGCCGGGCGCGGCGGCGATGGCCTGGATCTGGCTACCGCTTGATGGCGCGCTGAGCACCGGCTCGATATCCACAGGGGCAGGCTGGGCGCTCAGGGTCGGCAATGGCTCGACCTCTTCGCCAAGGCCTTCTTCGACGGCGGCCAACAGTGCAGGCAGGGCATCGCCGGCAATCGTCGGCTCGGCAACAAACTCCAGCACCTGGCCGCGACGCGCACCGAGGCTGAGCAACTTGCTCAGGCTTTTAACCGACACCGCGCCCACGGGGCCATCAACGATGCGCACGCGGATATCGCCGTCAAAACTTTTGGCCAGTTGCGCAAGGATCTTGGCCGGGCGGGCGTGCAAGCCATGGGCGTTGGCCAAGGTGATGCGCGCGCTGGGCCAGTCCGGCGGCAATTCACCGCCCAGCACTTCCAGCACCGCACGGCTGCTGGTGGCGCGGCCCAGTTCCTGGCCGCGCCCTTCAATCAACAGGGCACACAAGCGTTCAAGCAAGGTTTGATGGGCTTCGCCCAGGCTCGCCAGGCAGAACAGGCCGTGCAGGGGCTGGCCGAGGTAGCGCATGGGTTTGTCCGGTGTGACAAACGCCAGGCCCGGGCGCTTGACCGTCTGTTCACTGTGCAGCCACCACAGGCCATCGCCCAGGGGCAACGCGTCAACCTGTTGCAACACCGCGGCAAAACCATTGCTCACGCAGTCGGCCTGGCGCAGCAGGCGTGCACCGCGCCACACCAGCTCTTCAAAATCATCGGCAGACACACCCAGGCTGATCATCTGCGCATCCAGTGCCAGTTCCTGCGGCGCACCTTGCAGCAGCTTCAACAATGCTTCGGCGCTGCCGGCACGGCGCAAGGCCTGGCCGAGGTCGGTTTCACCGAGGGCGCGGGTCAGCAGTTGCAACAGGCGCAGGTGTTCGTCGGATTTGGCGGCGATGCCGATGGCCAGGTAAACGATGTGGCCATCGCCCCAGTCCACCCCTTCGGGGAACTGCAGCAGGCGCACACCGGTGGTGAACACCTGGTCGCGGGTTTCGGGGGTGCCGTGGGGAATGGCGATGCCCTGGCCGAGAAAGGTCGAACCCTGGGCTTCACGGGCTTGCAAGCCACTGAGATACCCCTCGGCAACCAGGCCATCGGCCACCAGTTTGTCAGCGAGCAGGTGCAAGGCAGCAGATTTATCCACAGCCACCTGGCCCATGGATATCTGCTCTACAGTGAGCTCAAGCATGCCGTTCTCCTAGTTAGTGCGATGTGCGCACTAGGTATTGTTTTGAATAAATCAGCGCGAGACGTTCAAAAATAACTGACTGAGTGGTCAATTGGCAGTAGCCACTCAGGGGCGAACATCGTAAAAATACGCTTGCTGAAACGTTTAATCTAGAATTTATGGCAGATTACGCGTTAATTGCGCAAGCTTGAAGCACCACTCGGCGCCTGTCGTGGGACATTGGTCGTGAGCTGGAATCGGTTACGATTGGACAAAATGTCGGGGCACGCTCTAAAAAACAAGGAAATCCCGGTTTGAAACTCAGCGATATTGCACGTCTGGCCGGTGTGTCCGTCACCACCGCCAGCTATGTCATCAACGGCAAGGCCGAACAGCAGCGCATCAGCAACGCAACCGTTGAGCGTGTGCGTGCCGTGGTCCAGGCCCATGGTTTTACCCCCAACCCTCAAGCCGCCGGGCTGCGCAGCCGGCATACGCGCACCCTGGGGTTCATCCTGCCAGACCTGGAAAACCCCAGTTACGCTCGCATTGCCAAGCTGCTGGAGCAAGGCGCACGGGCACGGGGTTATCAGTTGCTGATTGCCAGTTCCGATGACGAGGCCGACAGCGAACGCCAACTGCTGCAACTGTTCCGTGCGCGGCGCTGCGATGCGTTGTTCGTCGCCAGTTGCCTGCCGGCCAGTGATGACAGCTATCGCGACTTGCAAGCCAAGGGGTTGCCGGTGATCGCCATCGACCGGGTGATGGAGCCTGAGCAGTTCTGTTCAGTGGTCAGCGATGACCACCAGGCCTGCCAGCAACTCACCAGCAGCCTGCTGCAACCGCTGCCCAAGCAAATCGCGCTGATTGGCGCACGTCCCGAGCTGAGCATCAGCCAGGAACGTACCGCCGGTTTTCGTGAAGCGCTGCAAGACTTCACCGGCGAAGTGATCATCGAACAGGGCGAAGCTTTCAGCCGTGACTGCGGCCGACAGCTGATGGAGCAACTGCTGCAACGTCTGGGGCATTTGCCTGACGCGCTGGTGACCACTTCCTACGTGCTGCTGCAAGGTGTGTTCGATGCGCTGCATGATTTCCCGCTCCGGTCGCGGCCGCTGCGCCTGGGCACGTTCGGCGACACCCAATTGCTGGACTTCCTGCCACTGCCCGTCAACGCCATGGCCCAGCAACATCAACTGATCGCCGAAACCGCACTGCGCCTGGCACTGGCGGCCATTGAAGAAGAGCAGTACCAACCGGGCGTGCACGCGATTGGCCGCACGTTCAAGCAGCGCATTCACGAGGCCTGAGCGTGGAGCTGATCGACACCCACACCCACCTGGACTTTGCGGATTTCGATCACGACCGCCCGCAAGTCCTCACCCACAGCCGTGAACTCGGGGTGCGGCGTCTGGTGGTCCTGGGGGTGTATCAGCAGAATTGGCAGCGGCTGTGGGATCTGGTGCAGCAGGACGAAGGCTTGTTCGCGGCCTTCGGCTTGCATCCGGTGTATCTCGATGAGCATCGTCCTGCCGACCTGCTGGCGTTGGGCGACTGGTTGACGCGCTTGCACAGCCATCGGCAACTCTGCGCCGTGGGCGAAATCGGCCTGGATTACTTCCTTGAACACCTGGATCGCGAGCGCCAGCAAAGCCTGTTCGAGGCCCAGCTGAAACTCGCGGCGGACTTCCAACTGCCCGCCTTGCTGCATGTACGCCGCAGCCACGCCGCCGTGATTGCCACCCTCAAGCGCATCCGCCTGTCACGGGGCGGGATCATCCATGCGTTCGCCGGCAGCGTTGAAGAGGCCCGCGAGTACATCAAGCTGGGTTTCAAACTCGGCCTGGGCGGCGCTGCCACCTGGCCCCAGGCCCTGCGCATGCACAAGGTACTGGCCCAACTGCCCCTTGAAGCCGTGGTACTGGAAACCGACTCGCCGGACATGGCCCCGGCCATGTACCCCAACCAACGCAATAGCCCGCAGCACCTCCCGGCTATCTGCACCGCCCTGGCTGAGCGCATGGGCATCAGCCCTCTATTGCTGAGTGAGACGAGCACACGCAATGCGTGCGAGCTGTTCAACTGGTAGCGGGCTGACGACTTGCAAGCTCAAGGTCATCCTTTGCCGATAACGGGCGTAGCGCACGACCAGAAAATGAATCGACACCGTCACCAGCGAAATGTAGAACTGCCCGATCACGCTGAGCAGCCCCAACCACTCTGCGAACAACGCCATCAGCAAGGTGGCGCAGGTGAGCATGATCATGCTGGGCCGCACCAGCGCCCATTGGTCCAGGGCGCGAAACTGACGCAACTGCTTGTGGCAGCACAGCTTCAAGCCCGAATGGCAGTACGCGCAGTCAAACGGTACTTCAATGGCGATGGCGTTCAGTTGCCAGGGCTTGAGCTCAAACGTCATGTCGCACTGGGCACAGTGCCCTTTGATGCCGATTGCAGCGGCCATCGTCGTATCCTCTCGTGACCGTGACTGATGAAATAAATTCTCACCCATTCACGTCGCGATAAAACACAGCCCGGCAAATCAGGACAAATGCCACGTGACTCACGGCGTGGTCCCACAGAAAATTCTTACACCCGAAACGCGCCAATCAATTGCTTCAACTCAATGACCTGCGCCGACAACTGCCGGCTGGCCGCTTCGGTCTGTTGAGCGCCTTGTGCCGCATGTTCACCGGCGCGATTGATTTGCACAATATTCTGGTCAATGTCGTGAGCGACCGCCGTTTGCTGCTCGACGGCAGCCGCGATCTGCTGGTTCTGGTCCACAATCATTCCTACAGCACCGAGGATATTTTCCAGGGCGTGCTGGACCTTTTCAGACTGCCCTACCGTGCCACTCGCCATTTCATGGCTGCTGCCCATCGCCTTCACCGCTGCGCCGACGCCACTGTGCAAGCGCATGATCATTTGCTCGATTTCTTCAGTGGAGTGCTGAGTACGCCGAGCCAGGGTGCGGACCTCATCGGCCACTACGGCAAAACCGCGTCCTTGTTCACCAGCGCGCGCAGCTTCGATGGCGGCGTTGAGCGCCAACAAATTGGTCTGTTCGGCAATGCTTTTGATCACCTCCAGTACGCTGCTGATGGACTGGCTATCGGCCGCCAACTGGTTGATCACCCGCACCGACTCATCGATCTCCAAAGCCAGGCGTGCGATGCCGCTTTGTTGAGATTGCACCAGCGCCCGCCCGCTGACGGTTTCATCATTGACGCTTTGTGCACTGTTGACGGCCGCCGCCGCGCTGCGCGCCACTTCCTGGGCGGTGGCAGACATCTGGTTCATCGCCGTTGCCACTTGCTCGATCTGGCTGCGCTGGCCGGATACCGCCTGGTTACTCTGCGCCGATACCGCTTGCACCTGGCCGGCCTGCAACTCGACCTGGCTGACCGTATGCCCGACGCGCTCGATCAGGTCGTGAATTTTGGCCACGGTGCCATTGAATACCTGGCCCAAATCGCCCAACTCATCGCGGCTGTGAGCAACGAACGTGACCGTCATGTCACCGGCCGCGACTTTGTCCATCATCGCTCCCAGGCTGCGCAAGGTCGTGCGGGTGGAGACAAAGAAACCTGCATATAAATAGAAAATCAGCGCAAACACCGCCACCAGGGCCGCGACCAGCAACACCATGTGCAAGCGGTTCTGCGCCAGACGTTGCTCCAGTTGCTGCCCAATGAACGCCAGGGTGGCGTCATCGAGTTGATAGGTCTTGGCCATCAGTTGGCTGACGCCGTCATAAAAACCTTGCCAGGGTGTGTCCAGCGTCTCGGCCATCACCACCTGCTCTTCGAACAGCTCACTGCCTTGCTTGAGACTGGCCTGGCTGGCTTGCGCCAAGCTATCGAGTGCTGCGTGCGCGGCGTTGCTGGCGCCCAGCGCGTCGTGCAGCTTCAAGCCGTATTCGCCCTGGAGCTTTTCGACCTGCTGCAACAGCTCGTCAAAGCGCGTGCTGGAGGAAGAATTGATAAACCCCTGGCCCAGGGAATACGCACCCATCGCGCGGCCCTCACCCAGCAGTTGCGTAACCTGCGGAGTGACCGCAGTGACCAGGTCGCTGAGCTGGCGCAGATCACTCTGTGCATCACGGCTCAGGCCGGCTTGGCTGGCGATGATTTGGCTGAGCATCTGGGCCTGGTTGAGTAACTTGCCGATCAACGCCGCTTTGTTGAGCAACGAGGTTTCCTGCTGTTGGACCTTGAACGCGTCGATCAGCTCGTCGCGCTTGTTTTCAAAGACTTCGACTTGCTCAGGCTGCGTCGCCATGGCGTGCAACCCCTGCAACCGCTCCAGCACACGTTGCTCCAGTTCATTGATCTGCGCCTCTAGATCCGCCGCCTTGCCGGACTGCCCGAGGATGACGTTGATCTGTACCTGGTTATTCAGCGTTTCCAACTCACGACGCAATGCCAGGCTGCTGCCAAGCAGGTCGAGACTTTGCAGTTCGATACGGGTGCCCTGAAATTCGCGCCACGAGTCACGCACCAGGTAATAGTTGGTCGCCAGCATCGGCAGCAGGAACAGCACGCTGATCAGGCTGAACTTCATGCCGAAGCTCAGGCGGTTCATCAGCGCAACGGCAGGATAGAGCAAGCTCATCACAGGTGATCTCCCCTTCTTTTATTGTTATTGAGGCGCAGGGCGGCGGCAGATAGCCACTATTTGGCGCTCTGTCTGTATAGCTCAATTCGAAGGGAAGTTTTGTAACGTAAGGTTAACGGCAGATCCGGAGAGCACATGTAGGAGGGCTTGCCCCCGTAACCACGATGCGAAGCGAGCCGCTCTTGATCTGCTTTTGATCTTGATCTTAAGCGCCCCGTCAAACCACGCTGGCCGGAATTCGACAGGGATTTGGGGGGTAAACCGGCAGGGATGCCGGTTTAGCCGCCCCGCGCCATGGATGGCGCGTGGCGGCGGCCCCCCAAATCACTGGCGGATTACGGGCACACCGAGCCCAAGCGAGGTGCCGAGTGGTGGGGCAAGAGCGCTTTGGTTACTTTCGCGCTTTTCGAAAGTGACCCGCTGTAAAAGCGGAACCAATAGCAGCCGTGACCCAAATAACGGATATGTACTCGATCAAAGCCCAACATCCTGGTCGGCCCTGAGGCCGCCATCGGGGGCAAGCCCCCTCCCACAAGTACAGCGCCGCACCAGAAAGCAAGCCCCCCCCCAACAGTTGCTCAGGGCAATACAGTCCAGATCGCAAACCCGGCATACCACAACACCGCCGCACGCAGCAGCAGCTCCCACAACCGATCCAGGCTGTTGATACCATCGGCCCCCACCACCGGAGGAGGGATTTCAGCCGCCGCCAGGCCGACTTTTTCCATCAACTGCGCCGCACTGATATCCCAGCTCAGCAGTTCGTGGAGCATCACACGACTGACCCCGACAAAGTTGCCCACCAAAGCAAAGCTCGCCGCCAGCAGGCGTACCGGCAACCAGTCAAACGCATGGCGCAATTGCGCGGCGCGTTCAGCCACCAGCGGGTTCTGGCTGTGCTCGCTGGCCAGCGCCAACAGCCGATAGGCCAAAGCGGCCACCGGGCCCAGCAGGAAATACCAGAAAATCACCGCAAAAAAGCTCTGGTACGCCTGCCACAGCAGATGACCCTGAACCCTCTCCAGCAATTGCTCACCACTGTCGGCGCCAAGCTTCAGGTCGCGCTCGGCCACATGCTCTGCGGCTTGCAGATCACCGCGTCGCCAGGCATCGCGGAACGGACCAAGGCCTGCCAGTAAATCACCACGACCCAGGCTATAAATCACCACCAGGATGTGCACCGGCAGCGCCAACAGGCCATAGGCCACCGGCTCCAGTACCAACAACAACAGCGCCAGCAACGCTACCGGCAGCAGCACCAGTATCGTCAGGATCAGCCAGGGTCGCTTGCCCATGCGCGGGCTCGACTCCAGTTTGGCCAACTCACGCAGCCATCCGCCGTCGCGCTGCAACCGCAGGCGCAAGGCCGAGAACTTCTCGATCCACACCGCCAGCACCAACACCAGGAAACTCATTGTTCGTGTCCTCCATCCTGCAGGGCGCCGAGAAAGCGTGCCCAATCAAAAGCCGGGCCCGGGTCGGTCTTGCGTCCCGGGGCGATATCGCTGTGACCACAAATCCGCTGACGAGTGATTTTTGGGTAAGCCTTGAGCAACTGGCGCGTCAGTTCGATCAGCGCCGCGTACTGGGCATCGGTGAACGGCAGTTCGTCCGTACCTTCAAGTTCGATCCCCAGCGAGAAATCATTGCACACCTCGCGCCCCTCGAAGCTGGAAATACCGGCGTGCCAGGCACGGTCCTGGCACGAGACAAATTGCGTGACAGTACCGTCACGTTCAATCAGAAAATGCGCAGACACGCGTAGGTGGGCGATACCGGCAAAGTAGGGATGCTCTGAAACATCCAGGCGATTCTGAAAAAACGCCTGCACCTTGCCCGTGGCGAACTGCGCAGGAGGCAAGCTGATGTTATGCACCACCAACAGCGAGATTTCGCCTTCAGGGCGCTCGTTGAAGTTGGGCGAAGGGCAAAGACGGATGCCCTGGCACCAACCGCTGGCGGGGTCCAACTGCATACAGGCTCCTGAAATGAGACGAGGTGTTACCAGTATGCCGCGTTCCACCCTGCGGTTGCGATCACTTGCCGCGTTTGAGTTGACGCAGATCGCCCATCACCGCAGCCAGCGCACGCTCAAACAAAGGGCCATCGTCCAACGTGCGCAGTGCGCCACACTTGAACGCCTGGGCTAATTGGACGGTAGTTTTTTCCAGCACCTTAAGCCCGGTGCGGCTGACGAAAATACAGGTATCGTCAGGCGGCATGATTGCCGTCAACTTGCAGCGCAGGGGGGTCTGTTGATCTTGCTCAAACGCTACCCAGGCGCCGACCCGCAACTGACTGGCCTTGATCAGATCGAGGTCATCTTTGGGCAGCGACTCAACGACGGTCGGCACACCAGCGCCAAGCATAAAAGGCTCGCGGACTTCGACCAGCACTTGGGCTGGGTCGCCCTCGCACGACTGAACGTGCGTGGCCTGCAACCGTTGGAAAAACTCACGGGTGCTGAAAGGATCGAACGCCGCAGCGGCCAAACCGTCACGCAATGCCTTGAGCAACACGGGCAGTTGCTCAAGCAAATGCCGGCCCGCTTCGGTGTCTTCCCGCAGGCCGACGCTCCAGACCAACTCATCCAGAGTACGCAGCGCCGCCTGCCATTGCAGCGATTGTTCGCCATGCTTGAGCATGGCCAATAACAACACCTGGCCCCAGGCCTGCTGAAGGAATTGCACCACAAACTGCGGCAGAACCTTGCCCGCCAGCCTTCGATCAAGCACTTGCGCCACACGCTGGCGGGCAGTCTCAGTATGCAAGCGCGCCTGCTCGGCCTCACGGGTATGGCGTTCAAGCAACTGGCTGCGCCTGCATTCATCCGCGGTAAACGCGCTGAACTGTGTCAGTAGCTGGGAAAAAATCGCCGGGTCTTCAACAAATTCATTCAATAAACGCTGAACCACCTGTTCCACACGCTGGTACAGAGCATCGTGGCAGGCGTTTTGCGGCGGGCTCCAGCCCATGACGGCGCTCGCGATGTCATTGAGCAAACGTCGCGCCGGATGGCTCGCGCAACTGAACAGGCTCTTGTCCAGCACGGCGACTTTCAGCAAGGGTATCTGTAAACGGGCGATCAGGCCCTTGAACGCGTCCGGCACACTGCTATCAGCGAGGATGAACGCAAACAGCATAGCGAACAGATTGATGACATCTTCGTCAGCATCTTCCAGGACCCGCGACTTGCCACTCTTGACGCTGACTCGGGTGAGCAGCTGTTCAAGCTGGTTACGCAGGTCAAAATCGTCTTCAGCCTCAGGCTCGGGGACGTACTGCTGCAAATGCGACAGCAGGCGCAGCAGATCACGGGTGGCAATGGGTTGCGGCTCGGCACTGGCTTCGAGGGTCGGTACCACGCTGCCACGCACGGCTTGCAGTAATTTCTGCAACGCGCTGAACGCTTGCTGGCCGCTCTCATCGAGCGGCGGGTCGACGATCGGCTGGCTGGCGTGGTGGTGTTCCCGGCTGGCGCGCCCGCCGGGACGACGGGACGGCACAGCCTTGAGTTCGGGCAGCACGCCGACCGCGACCAGCAGTTGATTGGCTTCGCCGTACAACAGGTCAGCGTCACTGAGCACGTATTTTTCAAAGAGTTTGAGCATGATCAGCTTGACGCGAATTTCCACCCCCAGGCTGCGCCCTGCCTGCAGGAAAAACTCACACAGCAATGCCGGGCCCAGCGGATTTTCATGATCCTCCAGGCGCCTGCCCAGCAATTGGCTCATGCGTGCGCTCAACTGTCCCAGGGCCAAACCATCACGATGTCGCACCCGACTGAGCATGGCCTCAAGGGCTACGGCTTTTTCCACATCGTCGGCGCTGGTACCGGATACCGCTTCGTAGGACACCACCGGCACCAGCTGCAAGTCGCCGCTTCCGAACTGCCCCAGATTGGCGAAGGCGACAAACAGTTGCTCCATGAACACGCGCTCGAAGTTCTTGCGCTTGAGGCGCAGATCGCGCATCGCCTCGAAAAAAATATGATGGTCGACGGTGCTCCGGGCCTTATCAGCCATTTCGAACAGGGTGTCGTCGGCGTTATCGAACAGTTCCTGCAAACCCTGTTGCAACTGTTGCGCAGCCTTGTCACGTACCTGCAGCAACACCACCGGCAGGCGCGCGAGCGGCGATGGCGTGGCCTGTGCCCTGTTGATAGGCACCACCTTTCCGTCATTGTGCATCCTGGCCTCCTGAAACGGCGGTGTTGTGAGGGGTAAAGAACGGGGGCAGGCACGACAGTGTGCTGCAAATAAACCGATTACCGCCTGGACGTCAAAGCTATGACGCCAATTGCAAGGCGCGAGATTATCTTGCAAACGAGGGTGGTTGCGCCAGCAAACTCTGCCTTTGCGCTGTAAATGAGCGGCGCGCTGGGTTCAAACGCACGCAACCCCTATAATCCCGGCACTTTGTTTGTGGAGCCTGTTATGCCGAACCTCCGTCTTGCCGACCTCACCGCCGAAATCGAAGCCAACGTGCGCCGCGCACTGCTGGAGGACGTCGGCAGCGGTGATATCACCGCGCAGTTGATCCCGGCCGAACGGCTGGCCAAGGCCACGATCATTACCCGCGAAGCGGCCGTGATTGCCGGTACGGCCTGGGTAGATGCGGTATTTCGCCAACTGGACCCACGGGTCGCCGTGCATTGGCAGGTGGCCGACGGTGAACGTGTCAGCCCCAACCAGGCGCTGTTCCACCTTGAAGGCCCGGCCCGCTCGCTGCTCACGGGTGAACGCAGTGCGTTGAATTTTTTGCAGATGCTGTCAGGTGTCGCCACCCGAGCGCAGTTCCTGGCGGACTTTGTTGCCAGCACCCAGGTCAAGCTGCTGGACACCCGCAAGACACTTCCGGGCCTGCGCCTGGCGCAGAAATACGCGGTCACCTGTGGCGGTTGCCACAATCACCGCATCGGGCTGTATGACGCGTTCCTGATAAAGGAAAACCATATTGCCGCCTGCGGTGGCATTGCCCAGGCGATTACGGCCGCCCACAAGATCGCCCCAGGCAAGCCGGTGGAAATCGAGGTGGAGAACCTGGCGGAGTTGCGTGACGCCCTGGCGGCGGGAGCCGACATCATCATGCTTGATGAACTGAGCCTGGAAGACATGCGCGAGGCCGTGCGCTTGAACGCCGGCAAGGCCAAGCTGGAAGCCAGCGGCGGGATCAATGAAAGTACCCTGCTGCCAATCGCTGAAACCGGCGTGGACTTCATCTCCATCGGCGCGATGACCAAGGATGTGAAGGCAGTGGACCTGTCGATGCGTCTGAGTATCTAAAGCGCGGAGCTATTGTTGTGGCGAGGGAGCAAGCTCCCTCGCCACAACAAGCCCGCCCCGCCATCAGCGCTTAAACTACAAGATTATTCATCTCGCAGTACTCTTCCCATTCGACGCCCAGCACCTCGGCGGCCTCTTTATGCAAGGCCAACCGCGCAGCTTCGAATTCTTCCGGTGTCGAGGTGTACTTGAGGGTCAACTCCCAAGGCTGGAGGTTCTGGCTCTCTGCCTCATCCTCGAATGCCCACTGAATCTGATCGCGCTGGTCGTCAGCACTCAGGTCCTTGATCTCTTCTTTAAGCTGCGGCGTCGCCTCAAGGTATTTCTGGAGGGCTTCTTCGTGACGCGCTTGCTGGGTCATCTCAGTCGTGGTCATGTTGTTCTCTTAGATCAAGGAATGGGGATGCATCTGGGTCATCAAGGTTGCGCAGATACAAAAGAGCGGGCGCGAATGCCAACTCGTCTGGCCTTCAGAACCATTCTGGGATCATCTGAAAACATTGCCTTTGAAGCAGTGGTGCGTTTTTGCCCGAGACAGGAATCGAACCTGCGACCTTCGCGTTACGAGTGCGCTGCTCTACCGGCTGAGCTACACGGGCGGTGGGCTAAAGCTAGCACTGCATTGGTCATGCAGCAACTGACTCGCTCACCGCCCGGCGCCATCACGCGCCGTTGGCAGAGCAGCCCTTGGCAACGTACTGCGGATCCGCGGTGGTGGCACAGGTCCATCCGCTGGTTGCGCTGCGGGTCAAGGTGATGGTCTTGCCCAGCACGGGCGCAGGTGCATCAAGGATTTCACAGCTGATGGCGCCGGCGCCCGAGGCTACATCCCCTGTCACGTCGATCTTGCAATTGGCGGTCGGGCTGTTGCCGCCGATCAACGACACAGTAGGCACAGTGCCCTGGTTGATGACGTCTTCATAGCCGGCCTTCAGCGCGCTGATTTCAGCCAGCCCCGCCGTAAACTTGGCCTTGGCCTGGTGCTTGGTGTACAGGGGCAAACCGATGGTGGCCAAAATGCCGATGATTGCCACGACGATCAACAACTCGATCAAGGTAAAGCCTTTTTGACGCATCTCTTTCACTCTCCAGAATAAAACCATGACAAGGCGCGTCCTGCGCCCCGAAGTGTGCAACGGCGCCAGTGTACCCACCCCCACCGAGCCCATCGCCTGCAAGACGCACATTCTGACACTTTATCCCATAACACCAGCCGTCCCGAATTCGCCGCCTGACTACGCTATAAATTCTTCACTGCCGGGTGCGCAAACCACTATGAACGACACGTCAACGATCTATGCCTGGGAAGGCATCAACCGCAAAGGACGCAGGGTGACCGGGCAAATCGCTGGCAGCAGCCTTGCGCTGATCAAGGCGCAACTGCGCCAGCAAGGGATCTGCCCGGAGCGCGTGCGCAAGAAAACGCGATCACTGTCGGTTCTCACCCCGCGAATATTGCCAGCCGATATCGGTCTGTTCACACGGCAGTTGGCGACACTGCTCAAAGCTGGCATCCCGCTGCTGCAAGCCTTCGACATCATCAGCGAGGGTTTTGAAAACCAGCAGGTGCGTGAGCTGGTCAGGGCGTTGAAACAACAGATCGCCAGCGGCAACAACCTGGCCGCAGCGCTACGCCTGCATCCGCGTTATTTCGATGACCTGTACTGCAACCTGGTAGCCGCCGGAGAGCAGGCCGGGGCCCTGGAAACCCTGCTTGAACGCGTGGCTATTGATCTGGAAAAAAGCCAACAGCTCAAAGCCAGGATCAAAAAAGCCATGACTTACCCGGTCGCCGTCCTGGTGGTCGCTACACTGGTCAGCACAGTGCTGTTGATACACGTCGTGCCACAGTTCCAGCATCTGTTTGCCGGGGTCGACAGCCAACTGCCCGGGTTCACCCTGGGGGTCATTGCGCTGTCCGAGTTCCTGCAACAGGCGTGGTGGATACTCGCGCTGGTGCTGGCCTTGGGGGCGGGTGGGCTGCGCTATGCCTACCGTCTTTACCCAGGTTTTCGCCATTGGCTGCAAGCGAGTTTGTTGAAAGCGCCCCTGGCAGGCAAACTGCTGCAAAAATCAGCCGTCGCCCGCTACGCACGCACGCTCTCTACCACGTTTGCAGCGGGTGTCCCGCTGGTGCAGGCATTGGGCTCGGTAGCCGGGGCCGTCGGCAATGAACCCTTCAAACAGGCAATCGAACGTATGCGCCACGATGTATCCACAGGCATGCAGTTGAATCAATCCATGCACAGCTGCGGTTTGTTTCCCGCTATGGCGATCCAGATGACCACCATTGGAGAAGAGTCCGGCACCCTGGACCGGATGCTGGAAAAAGTCGCGAACCACTACGAGTCAGACGTAGACACCCTGGTCGATAACCTCACCAGCTTGATGGAACCGATGATCATGGTTGTTCTGGGGGCCATTGTCGGCGCGCTGGTGATCGCGATGTACCTGCCGGTCTTTCAATTGGGTACGGCATTTTGAGCCTGCTGCTGAGCGAGCAGCCTTGGGTGTTTGTCTGCACGACACTGATACTGGGCCTGATCATCGGCAGCTTTATCAACGTGCTGGTGTGGCGCCTGCCCAAAATGCTCGAACGCGAATGGCGCGCCCAGGCCAATGAGGTTCTCGGCCTGCCCACCGAGCCCGCCGGGCCGGTATACAACCTGATGCGCCCGAACTCCTGCTGTCCGCGCTGCAACCAGCCGATTCGGCCGTGGGAAAATATTCCGCTGCTCAGCTTCCTGATGCTCAGCGGTCGATGCGCCCATTGCCGTGAGCCCATCAGCACCCGCTATCCCCTGACCGAAGTTGCGTGCGCACTGATCACCGCCGCCGTTGCCTGGCATTTCGGCTTCGGCTGGCAAGCCGCTGCGGTGATGTTGCTGAGCTGGGGCTTGCTGGCCATGAGCCTGATTGACCTGGACCACCAATTGCTGCCGGATGTACTGGTATTGCCACTGCTCTGGCTGGGGCTGATCTTCAACAGCACCGACCTGCTGGCGACACTGCCCGATGCGCTGTGGGGCGCGGTCATTGGCTACATGAGTCTATGGAGCGTGTTCTGGCTGTTCAAGCTGGTCACCGGCAAGGATGGCATGGGCCATGGCGACTTCAAGTTACTGGCATTGCTGGGGGCCTGGGGTGGCTGGCAGATCCTGCCGATGACGCTGCTGATGGCCTCCTTGATGGGGGTGTTTGCAGGGCTGATCCTGCTGCGTTTGCGCAAGGCCCAAACGTCGACGCCGATGCCCTTTGGGCCGTGCCTGGCAATTGCCGGCTGGATTGCATTGCTCTGGGGTGGTCAAATAACCGACTTCTATTTGCAGTCTGTCGGTTTCAGATGACCACTTCTGTCGCAACACCCTGGATTCTTGGCCTCACAGGCGGCATTGGCAGCGGCAAAAGCGCTGCGGCCGAGCACTTTATCTACCTGGGCATCGACCTGGTGGACGCCGATCATGCTGCCCGCTGGGTCGTCGAACCCGGGCGGCCGGCGCTGGCGCGCATTGCCGAGCATTTCGGCGAGACCGTGCTGTTACCCGACGGCCAGCTGGATCGAGCCGCGTTGCGCAAACTGATCTTTGAAGTACCGCAAGAACGCCTGTGGCTGGAAGCCTTGTTGCACCCGCTGATCGCCGAAGAAATTCGCAGCCACCTGGCACGCGCCCAGTCGCCTTACGCGATCCTGGTGTCTCCGCTGCTGATCGAGTCCGGCCAATACAGCATGACCCAGCGCATTCTGGTGATCGACGTGCCGCAATCGCTGCAGATTCAGCGTACCCTGCAGCGCGATGGCATCAGCGAACAGCAGGTGCAGGCGATTCTCAAGGCCCAGTCGAGCCGCGAAGACCGCCTGAACCATGCCGATGACGTGCTGGTCAACGATAAGGACCTTGCCTGGCTGCACGGCGAGGTCGAGCGACTGCACCACTTTTACCTTACTTTGCGTGGAGGCCGATCATGAGCCAACCCTTGACCGTCGACTGCCCAACCTGCGGTGCACCCGTGGAATGGAAAGCGGCCAACCTCAACCGGCCGTTTTGCTCGGACCGTTGCAAACTCATCGACCTGGGTGCCTGGGCCGCAGAGGAACACAAAATCCCCGTGGCCCCGGATGCTGAAGACGAACTGTTTTCCGAAGACTTGCCGCCGCGCCACTAAGGCCGCATAAAGGCATATTCCTGCTGGTCGTCGAGATTTTCTGCCAGGTATTGCAGCTCGTCGGCCAGGTCCTCAAAACTGCGTACACCCTTGCTTTGCTGTACCACGGCACTGAGCATGGCGCGCAAGGTCAAGCCTGGGTCAAAACCGATTTCCTGCGCTGCGTCCTGGCTTCTGCGCAACTCCTGCCGTGCCCACTCGTACACACTCATGATCCGTGCTCCTGAAAATTTTGCAGAGCATGGACCTGCGTCGTTGCGCGGGATTTGACCTGGATCAACGCCGTGAATCGTCGTCCTTCCAGGGGGCCGAGAGATAGCGGGTTCGGTTGAAGGTCTCAAGCCATTCCGGGCAAAACACCACCAATGCGCTGACGACCATGCCGTTGATGAAAGCCTCAGGGAAGATGATCAGCCACAGGTAACCTACAAAGTCTTCCAACCATTGCGGCATCGCAAAGCGGCCGTCGAACCACAACAGGCCCAGGCCGACCAACAGGCACAACAATGCCGACAGCGCCGCCGCAAAAAAGCCGGAACAGAAGATATACACAAAGGGATTTCGCGGCTGCGCCCGTTCCACCAACAGCGCGCAGCCTTCAGTGACCAGCACCGGCAGCCCGACCAGAAGCAAGCCGTTGACGCCGAGCGCAGCCAGGTCCTGGCGCCCCAGCAGCATCAAGCCAAGCTGGGCGGCGAAGCCACCGATGATTGCCAGCGGCCAATCCAGCAGCAAGGTCACGGCGGTCATGCCGATAAAGTGGTAAGAGACCCCGGTATCGAAATCCCGCCGCACCAGCCACAGCATAAACAAGGCGAACACCGTACCGAACAGCAAATGCTGGCGCCGTCGGTCGGCGAACAATTCGACCCAGGGCGAGCGCAACATCGCCCATATCACCACCGGCGCATATAACAGCCAGCCGATGCCGAGGGTCGATGGCGCCAGAACAGCTGCACTGATCACAGATGCACTACCTTTATGAAAAACCTCACCACACACCTCATCCCTGGGCTTGCTGCCGAGTGAGCAGTCTACACCCGCGCTTTAACATTACCTGGGCTGGTGTGAGTTTCAAATGTGGGAGCAAGACTTCCTGTGGTCATCATTTGAACGCTAAGCTGGGACTATGGATGACTCAGATTATTTGCGCCTGCTCACCGTAGCAGCCGAACAAGCCAATGCGTTTCTGTCCAATGCCCGCAAGTGGGAGCGTGAGCGTTGGGTCTGCCAGCGCCTGCTGCAAGGCTTGAACGTGCCCTACCGTGTCGAAGAGTTTCACGCTGCCGGCCAGGAGCCGCCGGATGTACTGTTTCGTGATGCCAGTTTCGAGGTGTTTTTCGTGCTGGACGAGGGGCGCCGTCTGAACGACGAATGGCGCGACGAATTATTACGCAGGCGCAGCGCGTTCTCCTTGAGCCAACTGGTGCGGCGCGAAGCCAAGCCACGGCGTATTCCCGCCCATGAGTTTTTGTTGCGCCTGGCACCGACACTGCGCAAAAAAGCGCATAACTACAAAGAACGCGGCATGGACCTGGGGGAGCTGGACCTTATCGCTTTCACCAGCCTCAAACGCGAAGTGCTGGATCTCAACAGCCACTTTCCGCCGCCAACCGAATACCTGCGCCAGGGCTGGCGTTCACTGTCACTGGTGGGACCGACCTTCGCGCGTGTACTGTTCGCACATCCAGACGCGCCGGACTTCTTGCGCAACAACCTGGGCCGCAGCATAGTGTTCGATGTGGGCATCAGCCTTTAATCCCCTGGCTGTAACGTGGCGCCCTTTTGCAACGTCTACCTGACGAGGCCTTTATGACCAGCCGCCTGAACCCCGATGACCAACAGCATGTCCAAGAGTACCTGCAACTCTCCCAGCACAGAGTCGAGCGCAAGCCTTTCCGGCCATGGCTGCTCCTTTGTGTGGTGCTGGTAGTGGTGATCGGGCTCGGCGTACTGAGCCGCCTATTGAGTTACCTGACGCTATGAGCTGCCTGGCGCTCGCGGGGGTAACTGCTCCGATTTCTTTTAGCCTTGCGAGATATCCCCATGACCCATCGTATTATTATCGTCGGCGGCGGCGCCGGCGGCCTGGAGTTGGCTACCCGCCTGGGTAAAACTCTGGGCAAGCGCGGCAAGGCCAGCATCACGCTGGTCGACACCAACCTGACTCACATCTGGAAGCCTCTGCTGCACGAAGTGGCTGCCGGCTCGCTGAACTCTTCGGAAGACGAACTCAATTATGTCGCCCAGGCAAAATGGAACCACTTTGAGTTCCAGCTTGGGCGCATGAGTGGGCTCGACCGTGAACAGAAAAAAATCCAGCTGGCCGCCACCCTCGATGAAGAAGGCCGCGAGCTGGTGCCCGCGCGCGTGCTGGGCTATGACACCCTGGTCATTGCCGTAGGCAGCACCACCAACGACTTCGGCACCGAGGGCGCGGCGCAGCATTGCCTGTTCCTCGATACCCGCAAACAGGCCGAGCGCTTCCACCAACAGTTGCTCAACCACTATCTGCGCGCCCACGCCGGGCAAACCGATGCCGTTGAGCAAATCAGCGTGGCTATCGTCGGTGCCGGCGCCACCGGGGTGGAGCTGGCCGCTGAGCTGCATAACGCAGCCCATGAGCTGGCCGCCTATGGCCTGGACCGCATCAAGCCGGAAAACATGCACATCACCCTGATCGAAGCCGGACCGCGGGTATTGCCTGCCCTGCCGGAGCGCATCGGCGGCCCGGTGCATAAAACCCTGGAAAAACTCGGGGTGACCGTGCTGACCAACTCGGCGGTCAGCGAAGTGACGGCCGACGCGCTGATTACCAGCAGCGGCCAAGTGATTCCCGCCAGCCTCAAGGTATGGGCAGCCGGGATCCGCGCACCGGGCTTCCTCAAGGACATCGATGGCCTGGAAACCAACCGCATCAATCAGCTGCAAGTGTTGCAAACGCTGCAAACCACTCGCGATGAAAACATCTTCGCCTTTGGCGATTGCGCCGCCTGCCCTCAACCGGGCACCGACCGCAACGTGCCGCCGAGGGCCCAGGCCGCGCATCAGCAGGCTTCGTTGCTGGCCAAGTCGCTGAAATTGCGCATTGAAGGCAAGGAACTGCCGACCTACAAGTACACCGACTACGGCTCACTGATCTCGCTGTCGCGGTTCTCGGCGGTAGGTAACCTGATGGGTAACCTGACTGGCAGCGTGATGCTGGAGGGCTGGTTGGCGCGGATGTTCTACGTGTCGCTGTACCGTATGCACCAGATGGCGCTGTACGGGTTCTTCCGCACGGCGATGCTGATGCTGGGCAGCAAGATCGGCCGAGGCACCGAACCGCGCCTCAAACTCCACTAACAACGCATAACCCCTGTGGGAGGGGGCTTGCTCCCGATAGCGGTGTGTCAGTTAATGAATACTTAGCTGACCCACCGCTATCGGGAGCAAGCCCCCTCCCACATTTGTTTTGAGGAGAATTCAGGATTCGCGCGCGCAAAAAAAATCCCCGTATCTTTCGATACGAGGATTTTTAATATGGTCGGGGTAAGGGGATTCGAACTCCTGACATCCTGCTCCCAAAGCAGGCGCGCTACCGGACTGCGCTATACCCCGGTAAAAAAAAGGCGACCTTTCAGTCGCCTTCTTCGATCAGCGCTTTTGGCCTCTGATCTTAAGATTCGATTCCAGCCTGAACTGGTCTCAAAAATGGTGGGTCGTGTGGGATTCGAACCTACGACCAATTGGTTAAAAGCCAACTGCTCTACCAACTGAGCTAACGACCCAAATATGGTCGGGGTAGGGGGATTCGAACTCCCGACATCCTGCTCCCAAAGCAGGCGCGCTACCGGACTGCGCTATACCCCGATTTTGAAATTGGCTCCGTGACCAGGACTCGAACCTGGGACCCAATGATTAACAGTCATTTGCTCTACCGACTGAGCTATCACGGAACTACATATTTCAAATTTACTGCTGTGTAACCTTCTCTTCGACCCTGTCCGTATCGCTACGTTAGCGTCTCTGAGGCGCGCTATTCTACAATCTTAAAAACCCCTGTCAACCCTTTAAATTGCTTTTAAGACAATGATTTGCGCTTCTTTCTGATTTCTTCTTGGGGAGAAGAAACCCGTGGGCTGACGTTGCTGCGGGGCGCACTTTACAAGCCTTTGCCTTACAGTTCAACGCCCTATCGAAAAAAAAGGCCTCGCAATGCGAGGCCTCTGGTTATTACAGCGGGTGCAAGCCTTAATGGAAAACGATTTCGTCGTCTTTCACCGTCGCCGTGACGCGGGTGCCCGGCATAAAGCTGCCCGACAGGATCAACTGTGCCAACGGGTTCTCGATCCAGCGCTGGATCGCACGCTTCAATGGCCGTGCGCCATACACCGGGTCGTAGCCCACCGCGATCAGCTTGTCCAACGCCTCGCTGCTCAGCTCCAGGTCGAGCTCACGCTCAGCCAGGCGGCTGCGCAGGCGGCCCAACTGGATCTCGGTAATACCCGCAATCTGATCCCGTGCCAAAGGCTCGAAGATCACCACTTCGTCGACCCGGTTGATAAATTCCGGGCGGAAGTGGGTGGTCAACGCATCCATCACCGCCGCGCGCTGGGCTTCACGATCCCCCACCAGCTCCTGGATCTGTGCCGAGCCCAGGTTGGAGGTCATCACGATCACCGTGTTGCGAAAGTCCACCGTACGCCCGTGGCTGTCCGTCAAACGACCATCTTCGAGCACCTGCAGCAGGATGTTGAACACATCCGGGTGCGCCTTCTCGACCTCATCCAGCAGGATCACCGAGTAAGGCTTGCGCCGCACGGCTTCGGTCAGGTAACCGCCCTCCTCGTAGCCCACATAGCCTGGTGGTGCGCCAATCAGGCGAGCCACCGAGTGCTTCTCCATGAACTCGGACATATCGATGCGCACCATGGCCTCTTCAGTATCAAAGAGGAACTCGGCCAGGGCCTTGCACAGCTCAGTCTTACCGACACCGGTCGGGCCGAGGAACATGAACGAGCCGCTTGGACGGTTCGGGTCGGACAAGCCGGCACGGGAACGCCGTACCGCGTTGGACACCGCTACCACTGCCTCTTCCTGACCGATGACACGCTGGTGCAACAAGCTTTCCATTTTCAGCAACTTGTCGCGCTCGCCTTCGAGCATTTTCGACACTGGAATACCGGTCCACTTGGAGACCACTTCGGCGATTTCTTCCTCAGTCACCTTACTGCGCAGCAACTGGTTCTCAGGCTTGCCGTGCTGGTCGACCATCTGCAGGCTGCGTTCCAGATCCGGAATCACACCATATTGCAACTCGGCCATGCGACTCAGATCGCCTTTACGACGCGCAGCTTCCAGTTCCTGACGGGACTGCTCGATCTTCTGCTGGATCTGCGCCGACCCCTGAACTTCGGCTTTTTCCGAGGTCCAGATTTCTTCGAGGTCCGAATACTCACGCTCCAGGCGGACGATTTCTTCCTGAAGTTTTTCCAGGCGTTTCTTCGCGGCCTCGTCCTCTTCTTTCTTCAACGCCTGGGATTCGACTTTCAGTTGAATCAGGCGGCGATCCAGGCGGTCGAGCACTTCGGGCTTGGAGTCGATCTCCATACGAATACGGCTGGCCGCTTCGTCGATCAGGTCGATGGCCTTGTCAGGCAACTGACGATCGGTGATGTAGCGATGGCTCAGCTTGGCCGCCGCAATGATCGCGCCGTCGGTAATCGCCACCTTATGGTGGACTTCATAACGCTCTTTCAGGCCACGCAGGATCGCGATGGTGTCTTCTTCGCTTGGCTCTTCCACCAGCACTTTCTGGAAACGACGCTCAAGGGCCGCATCCTTTTCAATGTACTGACGGTATTCGTTGAGCGTGGTGGCACCGACGCAATGCAGCTCGCCCCTCGCCAAGGCTGGCTTGAGCATGTTGCCGGCATCCATGGAGCCTTCGCCTTTACCGGCGCCGACCATGGTGTGCAGTTCGTCGATAAACAGAATGATCTGGCCTTCCTGCTTGGACAATTCGTTAAGCAGGGATTTCAGGCGCTCTTCGAACTCACCACGGAACTTGGCACCGGCGATCAGGGCGCCCATGTCCAGGGACAACAGGCGCTTGCCTTTGAGGCCGTCCGGCACTTCACCATTAATGATGCGCTGGGCCAGGCCCTCGGCAATCGCGGTTTTACCCACGCCAGGCTCACCGATCAGCACCGGGTTGTTCTTGGTGCGACGTTGCAGGACCTGGATGGTGCGACGAATCTCGTCGTCACGGCCAATCACCGGATCAAGCTTGCCCTCTTCGGCGCGCTTGGTCAGGTCGACGGTGTATTTGTCCAGGGCCTGGCGCGACTCCTCATGGTTGGGGTCGTTCACGGCCTCGCCGCCACGCAGGTTGTTGATAGCGTTTTCCAGGGCTTTCTTGCTCACGCCCTGCCCCAGCAACAATTTGCCGAGCTTGCTGTTGTCGTCCATGGCGGCGAGCAGCACCAGTTCGCTGGAGATGAACTGATCACCCTTCTGCTGGGCCAGGCGGTCCGCTTGATTGAGCAGGCGCGCCAAGTCCTGGGACATATTCACGTCGCCGGTAGGATTTTGAATTTTCGGCAGTTGGTCGAGCTCTTTGCTCAACTCCTTGCGCAGGCTGTTGATGTCAAAGCCCACCTGCATTAACAAGGGTTTGATAGAACCACCTTGTTGTTCCAGGAGCGCCTGCATCAAGTGCGCAGGCTCAATCGCCGGATGGTCGAGGCCGACCGCCAGGGATTGGGAGTCCGATAAGGCCAACTGCAATTTGCTGGTTAAACGATCAATACGCATTAGTCACCTTCCTTTTGAGCAGGCCGGAGCTATGAACAAACACATCCTGAATGAAGAAACCTGCCAGATACCCTTATAGATGGGGTGGATTCTGGGGGTTTCAAGCGGCGGACGGTTGATACAGGTCAGGAGAGTCTAGCGTTCAAGCCAGATAAGGGAGGCGAATCGGCCCGTGCGCGGGCTGCGGCGATAAGAAAAGAAGCGCGGGTCGGTCACTGTGCAAAAACCGCCACCATATACAGCGGTGACACCGCGTACTGCCAGACGCAGCCGCGCCAGTTGGTAGATGTCGGCCATGAACTTGCCGGGGTTATGGCTCGGAACGAAGGCTTCAGCGGTGGCCGGCAGTTGCTGCATGAACGCTTCACGCACCTCCGGGCCGACCTCAAAGGCTTGTGGGCCAATGGCTGGGCCGAGCCAGACCAGAACGTCTTCGGCAATGGTATCCAGGCTTTCGAACGCGGCCTCCAGCACGCCGGCCGCCAAGCCACGCCAACCGGCATGGGCTGCGGCAACCCGGGTGCCCGCCCGATTACAGAACAACGCAGGCAGGCAATCGGCGGTCATGGACGTGCAGGCGATGCCAGGGATGCTGGTCCAACTGCCATCTGCTTCGACAGTACGGCCTGGATCGGCCTCGACTACGTGAGTACCGTGGACCTGGCGCAACCAGGCAGGCTGGATATCGAAAGCGCCGCTCAGACGACGGCGGTTTTCAAGGACGGCCTCAAGGCTGTCCTCGACGTGATCGCCCAGGTTAAGGCTGTCGAACGGCGCCAGACTGACGCCGCCCGCACGAGTGGTGACGCAGGCTTTTACCCGAGCCGGCGCGGGCCAGTCAGGAATCAGCCAGTCACTCATCCGATAAATGCCTCACGATCCTGCTTGAGCAGCGACAACAACCAGACCAGATCGTCTGGAAGTGGCGATTCCCAGCTCATGCGCTTACCGCTCGTCGGATGATCCAGTTCCAGGAAGCGTGCGTGCAGTGCCTGGCGCGGGAACGACTTGAGCGATTCAACCATGGTTTGGCTGGCCGCCGGCGGAATACGGAAGCGGCCACCGTAGGCAGGATCGCCGACCAACGGGAAGTTGATATGCGCCATGTGCACGCGAATCTGGTGGGTACGCCCGGTTTCCAGCTTGACCCGCACATGGGTGTGGGAGCGGAAACGCTCCAGCACACGGTAGTGGCTGACCGCTTGCTTGCCGCCTTCCATCACCGCCATACGCTGGCGCTGCTGGCCGTGACGACCAATGGGTGCGTTGATCTTGCCACCGGCCACAACGACGCCGATCACAATGCACTCATAGATGCGGCTGACTCTACGGCTCTGCAATTGCGTAACCAGTTGCGTCTGCGCCTGAATGGTCTTGGCCACCACCATAAGACCGGTGGTGTCCTTGTCCAGACGGTGCACGATACCGCAGCGCGGGACATTGATAATGTCCGGTACGTGGTGCAACAGGGCATTGAGCAAAGTGCCATCAGCGTGCCCGGCGGCCGGGTGAACCACCAGGCCCGCGGGTTTGTTGATGACCAGGATGTCGTCGTCTTCATAGACGATATCCAGCTCAATGTCCTGGGCGACCCATTCTCCCTGGGCTTCCTGCTCGGCAGTCAGCTCAAGAATCGCACCGCCATGGACTATGTCTCGCGGGCGGATAACCGCTCCATCCACAGTCAGGCGGCCGTCTTTGATCCAGGCGGAAAGGCGCGAGCGCGAGTGCTCAGCGAATAATTGTGCGGCGACTTGATCGAGGCGTTGGCCGCCCAATTCGGACGGCACCTCTGCGCGAAGTTCAATTTTATCGGACATGCTCAGACTAGGCGTGGCACAGCCTTTGGTTTCGGCTGCGCGCTTGTGGTTAAATACGGCGTCTTTTGCCCCGAGGCTTTCAACGGGGCGCTCATCATAACAGGACGGCCCCGCCCAAGACAGCGGCCGTCATAGGGACGCAAGCCGCCATGCAAGTGAAACACCTGCTGCTGATCGCCATCCTCGCCATGACTGCTGCTTGCTCGTCAACAAAGGACGTCGTCGACGAAAACCTGAGCGAAGTCGAGCTGTACCAGCAAGCTCAGACAGACCTGGACAATAATAGCTACACCAGCGCCACAGCGAAGCTGAAGGCCTTGGAGTCGCGCTACCCGTTCGGCCGCTATGCCGACCAGGCCCAGTTGGAGCTGATCTACGCCAACTACAAGAACGCCGAGCCGGAAGCTGCCAAGTCCGCCGCCGAGCGTTTTATCCGCCTGCACCCACAGCACCCGAACGTGGACTACGCCTACTACATGAAGGGCCTGACCTCGTTCGACCAGGACGTTGGCCTGCTGGCGCGCTTCCTGCCGCTGGACATGACCAAGCGTGACCCGGGCGCTGCGCGCGACTCCTACAACGAGTTCGCCCAGCTGACCAGCCGTTACCCCAACAGCCGCTACGCGCCGGACGCCAAGCAGCGCATGATCTACCTGCGCAACCTGCTGGCTTCCTACGAGATCCACGTGGCCCACTACTACCTGACTCGTCAGGCATACGTAGCTGCCGCCAACCGTGGCCGCTATGTTGTGGAGAACTTCCAGGAAACCCCATCCGTGGGCGACGGCCTGGCGGTGATGACCGAGGCTTATCAGCGTCTGCACCTGGACACCCTGGCGACCACCAGCCTGGAAACCCTGAAGCTCAACTACCCCGATCACCCAAGCCTGAAAGACGGCCAGTTCGTGCCTCAGGTGGCTGAAGCCGACAACCGTTCGTGGCTGAGCAAGTACACCCTGGGCCTGATCGAATCTCGTCCGCCGCTGCCGCCGGGTGAAACCCGCGCCAACCAGGACGTGATCAAGCAGTACCAGGACGCCAAGGATGCCATTCCTTCGGACCTCAAGCCTCACGACGAGAACGGCGACGTTATCGAAGAAGAGGAGCCGCAGGCCCTTGGCAATAACGAAGACCGTTCGTGGTTCAGCTACATGACCTTCGGTGTGTTCGACTGATTGTTCGACGCAACGCAAAAAGGGAGCTCTGAAGAGCTCCCTTTTTTATGAGCGAGTATTTATTGCGCTGTGCGCCTGTGGCCACCTTGGCTAAACTGGCGCATTCCTTGTCGAGAAACTGCCCATCATGCTTCGTCTACTGTTCTGGATTGCCGTCATTGCTGCCGCGGTATGGTTCTGGCGCAAATTCAAAAACCCCGCTGCCCGCCAGCAACGCCCTGCCGAGCCTAACGCCGCGCTGATGGTGCGTTGCGCCCACTGCGGCGTGCATCTGCCGCAGGACCGCGCCCTGAGTTCAAGCCAGGAGTGGTACTGCACCCAGGCGCACCTGGAACAAGGGCCGAAGTCTATCCAGCGTTGAGGCGACCTGCCGGGGCGTAAGGCGCTGGATCAATGATCGGAGCCCGCCCCAACAGCAAGTCGGCGAACAGCTGGCAGGAAGCCGGTGCCAGTACCAGACCATTGCGGTAATGCCCGCAGTTGAGCCACAAGCCCTGAAAGCCGGGAACCTCTCCGATATAGGGGATACCTTCCGGCGAACCGGGCCGCAACCCCGCCCAATGGCCGACTACCTCGGCGTCCGCCAGGGCGGGGATGAGTTCTACCGCCGATGCCTTGAGGCTCGCCAACGCAGTTTCGGTCGGCGTCTTGTCGAACCCCTCATGCTCCAATGTGCTTCCAATCAGAATGTGCCCATCGCGCCGGGGGATTGCATAGCGCCCCTTGGCCAGGACCATGCTGGATAAAAAGTCGGAAGCGCATTTGTACAGGATCATTTGGCCTTTGACCGGCTCCACGGGGAGCGCCATGCCCAGCGTGCTCAGCAACTGCCCGCTCCAGGCCCCGGCGGCGAGCACCACCTGATCGGCAAAAACCGATCCCGTAGCCGTGTTCACCCCCACCACCCGATTGTTGTTCAGCACAAAACCCGACACTTCGCAGTGCTCGTGAATCGTCACGTCCGGCAACGCCAGCAGCGCCGCCTTCAAGGATTTGACCAGGCGCGGGTTGCGTACATTGGCCACGTCGGCCATGTAGATCGCCCTGGAGTAGCCGCCCCCCAGCGCCGGCACGGCATCGTGGGCCTGCGACACGTCCACTTTGCTCAGGGGTCGCCCTTCGCGCGCAGCCCAGGCCAATGCATCAGCCTCATCATCCAGGTCGAGCCAATACAGACCCGTAGTGTGTACCTCGGGATCGACACCGGTCGCGGCAAACAAGCGCTGTGCCAACTGCGGATAGAAATCCTGGGACCAGTGGGCCAAGGCAGTGACGGCCGGGCTATAACGCCATGGATACAGTGGCGAAACAATTCCGCCACCCGCCCAGGAAGATTCCTGCCCAAGCCCCGCACGCTCTAGCAGCATGACTGCCCGCCCTTCCCTGGCGAGGTTGTAGGCCGTTAACAGCCCGATTACACCGCCGCCGACAATCACCACTTGCTGTTGCTTTGCCATCATCTGATCCCGCCAATAAACAGGGAAAGGCGCGCCCTGCGCCCACTCTTCAAGCACTCTCATCATTGCCCCCAGCAGACCTTGCGCGACATTTCAGGCGCCGCTCCCGGATTACTTCGCGTACCGGTGCTGCTCAAGCTGAAAGCTGCGCACGCGTCGTCGGCCATCACTGAGTCCGCGGCAGGCGTGGCGAGCAAGTCGAAATCCTGGGGGTTCAAAATCACGCTGATTCTATAGTGATCGTTGCCCGCAATGACGCCGCCCGCATCAATAAAAGTGCCATTTCTGGTATACGTGCGCTCCAGGTGCTGGGCTTGCTCGCTCAGCAACGCAACGATTTGCGCGCGGTACACCTTTTTTACCTGGCCGATGTACCCGGGATACGCAATGCCGGCCAACAACGCGACGATCGCGACGGCGATCAATAACTCCATCAGGGTAAAGCCCTGGCTATCCATGCCCATCCCATTGCTCCTTATTGAAGTTGCCGCCATGAAATCCGTCGAAACTTGACGCTGCCGCCCTCCTCTACCCGCGCATAAACCGCCTCAAGCACCGTACGCGATTGTCCTGCGAGCCCCACCGCAGTGATGCGAAAGAGCGCGGCCCGTGTGTCGAGCGGCAAATGAGCCAGCCCTGCGCCTTCCCCCAGTGATTGAACGCCATAAAACCCGCCCCTCAAGGCCAACCAGGCGATTGCCGAGACAGGGTTTTTGCCAGCGCCAGTCAAGGAAAACGCTTCATTGGGCGGCGCACACGTCATAACCGAGTGGCACACAGGCATCCCAGGGCCACCCCTCTGCACAACCGACTCCCCCAGCCGCAAGCCGCTTTCAGCAGCCTGAAACGATTGATTGCGCTGCCACAGGCTGCTCGCGACTTTTTGCTGGGTGACCGCCCCCTGTATCGACGACAGCCCTATCTGCGATAACAACAGCAGGAATACCAGACTGATCAGCAGCACCATCCCGTTTTGCCGTAAACGAATCCCGCCAAGCATCGACATCGCTCCTAACCCAATCGATTTCGCAGCGCCGCCACGACGTTGTAGGTCTGGTCTCTAACCCGCCCAGTTGGGTCCAGCAGCGTCATGGAGATACGCACGCTCCGTATCAACGAGTCATCAGCCGGATGGCTGTCGTAACGCACCACAACCGTAGATTCAGGTTTGGCCGCCAAGCCAAAACTGATGTCGAATGCCCGAACGTTATCAATCAGTACCGCCTTGGCCGGCGCTGCCGGAGTACTGACCTTCAACTGACCCGCTTCATGGGTATACGTGAGCTGGCGTATGCCAAAGCGGATCAGGCCAGGGGCAGCGGCAGGTGCTGACCCTGCATAAGCCTGGGCTGTCTCCTTGCAATCGGACAACACCGTCCAGTCGGGCTTGCCAACGCCGTCACCGACGTTTGCGGTGACCAACCTCAGCGACCTCGAACTCCCCGAGGCGTCCCAGCTTATCGGTCGGTCGAAGGCGGCCGGGGCGTTGTCGATAACGGTCGTGGCCAAACACCCCAACATGCCTGCCTGGCGAATGTCCTGTGTGATCTTGCCCAGAGCAAACCGCGCATCATCCTGCAACACCATGGCGGCTTGCTGACTGTCGTGGGTCAATCGTGAACTTATGAGCACCTGGCTCACCCCCAACACCAGCACCAGCCCGACGGCGAGTGCCAGCAACAACTCCACCAGGCTGAAACCTCGCGCATGACGATTCATTGCATCGCTCCCGGTTCACTGGCGATGCGGCTGGTCAGGGTGAAGGTTTCCCGTGCGCCCGGGTTGCTTGCTGACCGGCGATCCTCCCAACTGATGCTGATGGTGACCTCATGCCCGCTCACCACCACGGAACCCTTGGCATCCTTGCCGGCAAAACCAAGGATATTGGCCTCGAAATCATGCAGGTCCAGGTCGCGCACGCTGGCGGTCGAGGTGCTGGCCGGCCCCGGCTCGTCCATGCCCCACCTGTAATCCGCGCCAGCGTTGGCGCGAATTCTGTCGAGCATGTCGTAGGCGATAAAACTGGCTTGGCTGGTCATCCTGGCGCTGTCGGTGTACTTGAGCGCGTTGAGCTGGAGCATTGCAGCACCCATCAGCCCGACAGCCAGGATCATCAGCGCTATCAGCACCTCGATCAGCGTCATGCCGGATTGGCGCCGACGCGCAGAACGCAAAAAAAATCGATTCGGGCGAGCAGACATTACCGTCGTCATCCATGTCGAAGGCCGGAAAAAAGCAGGCAAAACCTGCTGTGCGACCCAAGACTAGCGGCGGATTTCGACCCGCGCTGCTGCCGGAACAAAGGGAAATACTTTGGACATAAAGGCCATCATCCGGCGCCCGGGCCAGGCGCTATACCTAGGTCTGCAACTCGAAGATTCACTCGCGTCCAGGGAGGGAACGCACATGACACAACGAGGATTCACCCTGATTGAAATGCTGCTGGGGCTGATCATCACCAGCTTCCTCGCGCAATTGGCCGTACCCGGCTTCAAAGGTTTGCTTGAATCGCAGCAACGACAAAGCGTGGCCCAATCACTTGCCGCCGGGCTGCGTTACGCACGCATGGAGGCGATCACGCGCAATCAGGCGGTGGTCATTCATGCAAAGGACAGAGACTGGAGCCAGGGGTGGCGCGTGATACTGGACGTCAGTGGGCGCGGCCATGAGGACGACGACAACCCGGTACTGCTGGAGCGCCAGGGCGATGGTCGCGTGCCGGTGGCGGGCAATGGCCCGGTTACGAACCAGGTGCGCTTCAGCGGCTTGGGAGAGCCGGTTTTCGCCGGCGGAGGCTTCCGTGCCGGTACCGTGCATGTGTGCGACACGAGCCAGGCACAGAGCCTGTATCAGATCGTGCTGGCCCCCAGCGGGCGCATCAGCCTGCGCGGTGACAAAACCGAGCAGGCATTATGCCGAGGCGGCATTGTTGGCGTCAGAGCAGCGAGCGGACTCGCAACTCCTTGGGCATCGAGAACGTGATGTTCTCTTCACGGCCAGCCAGCTCATCGGCACCGGTAGCACCCCAGGCCTGCAACTGCTGGATCACGCCGCGCACCAACACTTCGGGTGCGGAGGCACCTGCCGTAATGCCGATACGCTCGATACCGTCGAACCAGCTGCGCTGCATGTCTTCGGCACCGTCGATCAGGTATGCCGGGGTGGCCATGCGTTCGGCCAGTTCACGCAAGCGGTTGGAGTTGGAACTGTTGGGGCTGCCGACCACCAGCACTACGTCACATTCGTTCGCCAGTTGCTTGACTGCATCCTGGCGGTTTTGCGTGGCGTAACAGATGTCATCCTTGCGTGGGCCGCCAATGGCCGGGAACCGCGTGCGCAGGGCATCGATTACGCGGCTGGTGTCGTCCATGGACAAGGTGGTCTGGGTCACGAAAGCCAAGCGTTCCGGGTTGTGCACCTGCAAGTTGGCGACGTCTTTCTCGTCCTCCACCAGGTAGATAGCACCGCCGTTGCTGGCGTCGTATTGGCCCATGGTGCCTTCGACTTCCGGGTGACCAGCGTGGCCGATCAGGATGCACTCACGACCGTCGCGGCTGTAGCGTGCCACTTCGATATGCACCTTGGTCACCAGTGGGCAGGTGGCATCGAACACCTTGAGGCCACGGCCTGCCGCTTCGGTACGTACAGCCTGGGAAACACCGTGGGCACTGAAGATGACGATCACGTCGTCGGGCACCTGGTCGAGCTCTTCGACAAAAATAGCCCCGCGCGCGCGCAAATCTTCGACCACAAATTTGTTATGGACGACTTCATGGCGCACATAAATCGGCGGCCCGAAGACTTCCAGGGCGCGATTGACGATTTCGATCGCCCGGTCCACGCCGGCGCAGAAGCCACGGGGGTTGGCGAGTTTGATTTGCATGCTGTGCCTCGTGCCTTGCAGGCCAAGAAATTGGATCAACTCAGCTCTATAGAATAAGCCTCTGTGGGAGCGGGCTTGCCCGCGATGCAAACGACTCGATGTATCAGGTACACCGAGGTGATGCTATCGCAGGCAAGCCAGCTCCCACACAAGCCAGCCCCACAGGAACCGGTTTCGTCAGTTAGAGCGCTTTAACGTCGATGATTTCAACATCAAACGTCAAGGTTTTACCGGCCAACGGATGGTTGAAATCGATGGTCACTTGCGCATCATCGAAGGCTTTAACCACACCGGGCAATTCGGTATTGGCCGCATCATTGAAGATCACCAGCAAACCTTCCGACAGGTCCATACCTTCGAACTGCGAACGCGGGATGATCTGCACGTTTTGCGGGTTGGGCTGGCCGAAGGCATTTTCCGGCAGGATCTGCAGGTTGCGCTTGTCACCAGCCTTGAAGCCAAACAGCGCCGCTTCAAAACCCGGCAGCAAGTTACCGTCGCCGACCTTGAAGGTCGCCGGCGCTTTGTCGAAGGTACTGTCGACCGTGTCGCCATTCTCCAGGCGCAGTGCGAAATGCAGAGTGACTTCCGTGTTCTGGCCGATGCGTTGCTCAGCCAATACCTGATCAGTCATTGACGGTCTCTCCGGTTTTCTTGCTCTTGAACATATCCAGCGCCAGCATGATTGCACCAACGGTGATGGCGCTGTCGGCAAAGTTGAACGCCGGGAAGTAATGGCGGTTCTGCCAGTGCACCAGGATAAAGTCGATCACATGGCCCAGGGCGATGCGGTCATACAGGTTACCCAGCGCGCCGCCCAACACCAGGGCCAGCGCGATAGCCAGCCAGGTGTCGTCGCGACCCAGGCGCTTTAGCCACACCACCAGCACGGCACTGACCACCACGGCGATCACCGCGAACAGCCAGCGCTGCCAGCCGCCGCCGTCAGCGAGGAAGCTGAAGGCGGCACCCGTGTTGTAGGCCAGGGTCCAGCTGAAGTAATCCGGGATCACCACGATTTGCTGGAACATTTCCAGGGAGCCCTCGAAGTGAGCCTTGCTGACCTGGTCAATGACCAGAACCAGCAGGCTCAGTACGAGCCAGCCCAGACGTCCGAAACGACTGGCTGCATTAGGCATAGTGGCGAACCTCGCCTTCACCGCTGATGTTGTCGACACAACGACCACAGATTTCCGGATGCTCAGGGTTCACGCCGACATCTTCACGGCAGTGCCAGCAACGAGCGCACTTGGGGAAGGCCGACTTGACCACTTTGAGCTTCAAGCCCGGCACCTCGGTAGCTACCGCGTCTGCCGGAGCCTGGGTAAACGGTGCCAGACTCGCGGTGGAGGTGATCAGCACGAAGCGCAGCTCATTACTCAGCTTGGCCAGGTCGGCGGTCAGGCCGTCCTCGGCAAACAGGGTGACTTCGGCTTGCAGGTTGCCGCCCACGGCCTTGGCCGCACGCTGAACTTCCAGCTCCTTGTTCACCGCAACCTTGACGGCCATGACGCCTTCCCAGTACTCGCGGCCGAGTTCGAAGTCGGCCGGCAGTTCGGTCAGGCCTTCGTACCAGGTGTTGAGCATGACCGACTCGTTACGCTCGCCCGGCAGGTATTCCCACAGTTCGTCGGCGGTGAACGCCAGGATCGGCGCGATCCAGCGCACCAGCGCTTCGCTGATGTGGTACAGCGCGGTCTGCGCCGAGCGGCGCGCCTTGCTGTTGGCGCCAGTGGTGTACTGGCGGTCCTTGATGATGTCGAGGTAGAAACCGCCTAACTCCTGCACGCAGAAGTTGTGGATCTTGGAGTAGACGTTCCAGAAGCGGTATTCGCCGTAGTGCTCCTGCAACTCGCGCTGCAACAACAGGGTACGGTCCACGGCCCAACGGTCAAGGGCGAGCATGTCTTCGGCCGGCAGCAGGTCGGTGGCCGGGTTGAAGCCGGTCAGGTTCGACAGCATGAAGCGCGCGGTATTACGGATACGACGGTAGGCGTCGGCGCTGCGGGCCAGGATCTGGTCCGACACGGCGATTTCACCCGAGTAATCGGTAGAAGCCACCCACAGACGCATGATGTCGGCGCCCAAGGTATCGTTGATCTTTTTCGGTTCGATCACGTTCTTCAGCGATTTGGACATCTTGCGGCCCGTCTCGTCGACGGTGAAGCCGTGGGTCAGCAGCTCGCGGTACGGCGCGTGGTTGTCGATCGCGCAACCGGTCAGCAGCGACGAGTGGAACCAGCCACGGTGTTGGTCCGAACCTTCCAGGTACAGGTCGGCACGCGGGCCGGTCTCGTGGCCCATCGGGTGCGAACCGCGCAGCACGTGCCAGTGAGTGGTGCCCGAATCGAACCACACGTCGAGGGTGTCGCTGATCTTGTCGTACAGCGGCGCTTCATCGCCCAGCAGCTCGGCGGCGTCCAGCTTGAACCAGGCTTCGATGCCTTCCTGTTCAACGCGCTGGGCCACGACTTCCATCAGCTCGACGGTGCGCGGGTGCAGCTCACCGCTTTCCTTGTTCAGGAAGAACGGGATCGGCACGCCCCAGTTACGCTGGCGGGAGATGCACCAGTCAGGACGGTTGGCGATCATCGAGTGCAGGCGCGCCTGGCCCCAGGCCGGGACGAACTTGGTGTCTTCGATGGCTTTGAGCGAGCGTACACGCAGGGTGTCGCCGCTGGTCGGTTCTTTGTCCATGCCGATAAACCACTGCGCCGTAGCGCGGTAGATCAGCGGGGTCTTGTGACGCCAGCAATGCATGTAGCTGTGCTGGATGGTGGCGGTTTGCATCAACGCACCGACTTCACGCAGCTTTTCGATGATCGGCTGGTCGGCCTTGAAGATGAACTGGCCACCGAAGAACTCGAGCGAAGGCACGTAGACGCCATTGCTCTGCACCGGGTTGATGATGTCATCGTTGACCATGCCGTACTTCTTGCAGATCACGAAGTCGTCCACGCCATAGGCTGGCGAGCAGTGGACAATGCCGGTACCCGAACCCAACTCGACGTAGTCAGCCAGGTACACCGGCGACAGGCGGTCATAGAACGGGTGACGGAAGTTGATCAGCTCCAGCGCAGAGCCGGTGGCGGTGGCGATCACCGAGCCTTGCAGCTCGTATCGCGCCAGGCACGACTCGACCATTTCTTCTGCCAGCACCAGCAGGCGATCACCGACATCCACCAGGGCGTAGGTGAATTCCGGGTGCACGTTCAGCGCCTGGTTGGCCGGGATGGTCCACGGGGTGGTGGTCCAGATCACGATGGCAGCCGGCTTGGCCAGGCTCGCCAGGCCAAAAGCCTCGGCCAGCTTGGCGTCGTCGGCGACCGGGAAGGCCACGTCGATGGTCGAGGACTTTTTGTCTTCGTACTCAACTTCCGCTTCGGCCAGGGCCGAACCGCAGTCAAAGCACCAGTTCACGGGCTTGAGGCCCTTGAACACGAAACCGCCCTTGACGATTTCAGCCAAGGCGCGGATTTCACCGGCCTCGTTCTTGAAGTTCATGGTCTTGTAGGGGTTGTCCCACTCGCCCAGCACGCCCAGGCGGATAAATTCGGACTTCTGGCCTTCGATCTGCTCGGTGGCGTAGGCACGGCACAGTTCGCGGGTCTTGTCCGCGCCCAGGTTCTTGCCGTAGGTCACTTCGACTTTGTGCTCGATCGGCAGGCCATGGCAGTCCCAGCCCGGAACGTACGGCGCGTCAAAGCCCGACAGGGTTTTGGAGCGCAGGATCATGTCCTTGAGAATCTTGTTCAGCGCATGACCGATATGAATCGTGCCGTTGGCATAAGGAGGGCCGTCGTGCAGGACGAATTTCGGACGATCCTTGCCAATTTCGCGCAACTTTCCGTACAGGCCAATACTGTCCCAGCGCTGCAGGATCTGCGGTTCGCGCTGTGGCAGGCCGGCCTTCATTGGGAAGGCGGTGTCCGGAAGGTTTAGCGTGGCTTTATAGTCGGTCATTTAAGGCTCTTCGGTTAGCGATGGGCGCTAGGTGCGGCTAGTGCACGGGCGGCGGCGACATCCGCATTGATCGCCGTTTTCAACGCCTCCAGGGAGGCGAAACGCTGCTCTTCACGCAGCTTCTGGTGGAAAACCACCGTCAAACGCCGGTCGTATAAATCACCGGCAAAATCCAAAAGGTGAACTTCCAGGTGGGCCTTGCCATCACCTGCAACCGTGGGCCTGACGCCTATATTGGCGACTCCCGGCCACGATTGGCCGTCGATGTCGACGCTGACCAGGTAAACCCCGGTCAGCGGCACACGGCGGCGCTTGAGTTGCACGTTGGCAGTTGGCGTGCCCAATTGGCGCGCCAGCTTCTGGCCGTGCAGTACCCGCCCGGCAATGCGGAACGGGCGACCGAGCAAACGCTCGGCCAAGTCGAAGTCGGCGGCAGCCAGAGCGTTACGCACCTGGGTGCTGCTCACACGCAGGCCGTCCAGTTCGACGGTTTGCGCGGCCTCGACGGTAAAACCCTGGTTGACGCCGGCATGTTGCAGGAAATCGAAATCCCCGACCCGGTCACAACCGAAATGGAAGTCGTCGCCGACCTCCAGATGTTGCACACCCAGGCCATCGACCAGGATGCGGTCGACGAACTCGGCGGCGCTGAGGCTGCGCAAGCGCTGGTTAAACGCCAGGCAGAGGACGCGGTCAACGCCCTCCTCCGCCAACAGCTGCAGCTTGTCGCGCAAGCGCGCCAAACGAGCCGGCGCCGTTTGCGGGGTAAAGAACTCCCGCGGTTGTGGCTCAAAAATCACCACGCAGCTGGGCACGCCCAACTCGACCGCACGCTCGCGCAACCTTGCCAGGATAGCCTGGTGGCCACGGTGAACACCGTCAAAGTTGCCAATAGTGGCGACGCAGCCCCGATGCTCGGGGCGCAGGTTGTGGAGACCTCGAACCAGCTGCATAACGCGCTTCTTGCTCATAAAGTGGTCGATTATAACCACACCCAGCCCCGGACGACAGGCAACAGCGCAGGCCAAATGGGTCGAATCGATAAAACAACCGTTTTATCGCGGCAAACTCTCTATCCCAACGACTTGCGATTGAAATCACGCAGGCGGAAACCCTGCAACAGCAACATTCCGAAGTACACCGCCACGCCCGCGACTACCAATACACCCAGGCGCATGAAGCGCTCCAGCATATCGCCATCACCCCAGGCCGGCATCACCTGCATCAGCCCCACCAGCACCGCGGACATTGCGGCCACCGCCACAAGCAACTTGAGCGTGAACATTCCCCAACCCGGCTGCGGCTGGTACATCTGCTGCTTGCGCAGCTGATAAAACAACAGACCGGCATTGATACAGGCACCGGCACTGATCGCCAGCGCCAGCCCGGCATGGGCCAACGGACCGATAAACAGCAGGTTGAGCAACTGTGTGACGATCAGCGTGAAAATCGCAATCTTCACCGGCGTGCGGATGTTTTGCTGTGCGTAGAAGCCCGGCGCCAGCACCTTGATCACGATAATACCGAGCAGGCCGACAGAGTAGGCAACCAGCGCGTGCTGAGTCATCAAGGCGTCATGTGCATCGAATTGCCCGTATTGAAACAGCGAGACCGTCAGCGGTTCGGCGAGGATTCCCAGGGCCAGCGCGCATGGCAACACCAATAGAAAGCACAGACGCAGGCCCCAATCGAGAATGCGCGAATACTCCTGACGATCCTTGCTGGCATAGGTGCGCGCCAGGGTCGGCAGCAGGATCGTGCCCAATGCCACGCCAAGCACACCGGATGGCAACTCCATCAGACGGTCGGCGTAATACATCCACGATACCGACCCGGACACCAGCAACGAGGCGAACGCGGTGTTGATGATCAGCGAAATCTGACTGACCGACACCCCGAGGATCGCCGGCAGCATATTGCGCATCACGCGCCAGACGCCGGTGTCCTTGAGGTTCAGGCGCGGCAGTACAAGCATGCCGATTTTTTTCAGGTGCGGCAGTTGGTACAACAACTGCGCCAGGCCGCCGGCCAGCACCGCCCAACCCAGGGCCATGACCGGAGGGTCGAAATACGGCGTGAGGAACAGCGCAAAAATAATCATGCTGACATTCAGCAAGGTCGGCACAAAGGCCGGTACCGAGAAACGATTCCAGGTATTGAGGATCGCCCCGGCGAGCGACGACAGGGAAATCAGCAATATATAAGGAAAGGTCACCCGCAGCAGATCAGTGGTCAGTGCGAACTTTTCCGGTGTGTTGGCAAAACCGGGCGCCGTGGCCCAGATCACCCAGGGCGCGGCGAGCATCCCGACGATGGTGACCAGCATCAGCACCAGCGTCAGCAGGCCCGAGACGTAGGCGACGAACGTACGGGTCGCCTCCTCGCCATGCTGGGTCTTGTATTCGGCCAGAATCGGCACGAACGCCTGGGAAAACGCACCTTCGGCGAAGATCCGCCGCAGCAGGTTGGGGAGTTTGAAGGCAATAAAGAAGGCATCCGTGGCCATACTGGCGCCAAAGATGCGCGCCAGCAGAGTGTCACGCACAAACCCCAAAACCCGGGAGATCATCGTGATAGAGCTGACCGCAGCCAACGATTTGAGCAGATTCATTGAAAGAGTTTGCGCCTATAGATAAAGAGCAGGCGAACAAAGCGCCTACTTATGCGATACTGCGCGCCTGCAACAGCACAGAGCCAAAGCTCGCGAGTTTACAGGTCAAGCGCCGGAAATAAATCACCCGCCTCTTCAGATCGACCACTCAGCAGTTCGCATCAGCCGCCCTTGACAACCCATCAAGTCATCGGCATGATTCGCGGCCTATTTTGTTTGCTATTTCCTAAAAAGTCTTTCGAGGAGCTCGACGGTGGCCAACACACCTTCCGCCAAAAAACGTGCAAAACAGGCTGAGAAGCGTCGCAGCCACAACGCCAGCCTGCGTTCCATGGTTCGTACCTACATCAAGAATGTAGTTAAAGCCATCGACACCAAAGACGCTGAAAAAGCTCAAGCTGCTTACGTTCTGGCCGTGCCAGTTATCGACCGTATGGCCGATAAAGGCATCATCCACAAGAACAAGGCCGCTCGCCATAAGAGCCGCCTGAATGGCCACATCAAGGCTCTGAGCGTTCCTGCTGCAGCCTAAGTGGTAACAACTGCCACGCAGCCCAGGCTGCGTAACAGTTAAGAAATGCCCCGTACCGAAAGGTCCGGGGCATTTTTGTTTGTGCCTGAAAACTGTAGGAGCGAGCTTGCTCGCGAAGATCGTTAACGATGACGCGGGAAGCCTGGCGCCCAGCGGGGTTCTCAGGTTTTTCGCGAGCAAGCTCGCTCCTAAAGAAAGGTGACCGGGAATATTCTCAAGGCAAAAAAAAACGCCCCGAACCAGTCGGGGCGTTTTTGCTACCGATTGATCAAACCACAATCAATGGTGGTGACCGCCTTCACCGTGGACGTGGCCGTGAGCCACTTCTTCCTGGGAAGCGTCGCGGATGGCAACGATCTTCACTTGGAAGTTCAGGCGCTGGCCAGCCAGAGGGTGGTTGCCGTCGACAGTCACATCATCGCCGTCCAGATCACGGATGGTGACGATCTGCATTTGGCCGTCCGGTGCGGAAGCGTGGAACTGCATGCCCACTTCCAGCTCGTCAACGCCTTCGAACATGCTGCGGCTCAAGGTGCTGACCAGTTCGGCGGAGTATTCGCCGTAGGCATCTTCAGGTTCTACGGCAACGGTCAGTTCATCACCGACTGCCTTGCCTTCCAGTGCCTTTTCCAGGCCTGGGATGATGTTACCTGCGCCTTGCAGGTAGACCAGCGGCGCGCCGCCGGCTGAGCTGTCGATGACCTCACCAGCGTCGTTGGTCAGGGTATAGTCGATGGAGACAGCCTTGTTAGCGGCGATCGTCATGGGGCGAGACCTTTTGCATAAGAATGAAGAACGGACAAGTCTAAACAAGGATTTGCCCGAAAGCGAACAGAACCCGGACAGACGGGGCCGACCAACGGTCTCTATCATCACCGGATTCCACCAGGACGACGACCTGCACTGGGTTGCCGAGCTGTCCTGCGGCCACACCCAGCACCTGCGCCACCAGCCGCCATGGCAGTCGCGAGCCTGGATCATCGACCCTGCTCAACGCCTTGAAAAAATAGGCCAACCCTTTGCGTGCGGCTGGTGTGCGCAAGTGCGCGAATAACGATAACCTTGACGCCTGATTCGCGGTAGGCGCTCACGCATAGAGCGCCACCCAAGCCATGCACCTCCAGAGAATTCGCATGCAGACTTTTTTTATCGCGCCCACCGATTTTGGTGTGGGTCTGACCTCCATCAGCCTAGGGCTGGTGCGTACCCTGGAACGGGCCGGCCTTAAAGTCGGCTTCTTCAAACCGATTGCCCAGCCACACCCGGGCGATACCGGGCCGGAGCGCTCCACCGAGCTGGTGGCCCGTACCCACGGCCTGAAGCCGCCACAGCCCCTGGGCCTGGCCCACGTGGAGCGGATGCTCGGCGACGGTCAGCTCGATGAGCTGCTGGAAGAAATCATCACCCTGTATCAGCAGGCCGCCGTAGGCAAAGACGTGCTGATCGTCGAAGGCATGGTGCCGACCCGCAGCGCCAGCTACGCCGCGCGGGTCAACCTGCACCTGGCCAAGAGCCTGGATGCGGAAGTGATCCTGGTCTCGGCGCCGGAAAACGAAGTCCTTACCGAGCTCTCCGGCCGCGTGGAATTGCAGGCCCAACTGTTCGGCGGCCCCAAAGACCCTAAAGTGCTGGGCGTGATCCTCAACAAGGTGCGCACCGACGAAAGCATGGAGGCGTTCTCGGCGCGCCTCAAAGAGCACTCACCGTTGTTGCGCAGCGGTGATTTCCGTCTGCTTGGCTGCATCCCCTATCAGCCCGAACTCAATGCCCCGCGCACCCGCGATGTGGCCGACCTGATGGGTGCGCAAGTCCTCAACGCCGGCGACTACGAAACCCGGCGCATGACCAAGATCATCATCTGCGCCCGCACCATGCGCAACACCGTGGAGCTGCTCAAGCCCGGTGTGCTGGTGGTCACCCCCGGCGATCGCGACGACATCATCCTCGCCGTCAGCCTGGCCGCGATCAACGGCGTACCGCTGGCCGGCCTGCTGCTGACCAGCGACACCCTGCCCGACCCGCGCATCATGGATTTGTGCCGTGGCGCTTTCCAGGCCGGGCTGCCGGTGCTGTCGGTGAGCACCGGCTCCTACGACACCGCCAACCAGCTCAACAGCCTCAACAAGGAAATCCCCATTGATGACCGCGAGCGCGCGGAGATCATCACGGACTTCGTCGCCAGCCACCTCGATGCGCGCTGGCTGCACCAGCGGTGTGGCACGCCCAGGGAGATGCGCCTGTCGCCGGCGGTGTTCCGCTACCAGTTGATCCAACGGGCCCAGGCCGCCAACAAGCGTATCGTGTTGCCCGAGGGCAGCGAGCCGTTGACGGTGCAAGCCGCCGCCATTTGCCAGGCCCGAGGCATTGCCCGCTGCGTGCTGCTGGCCAAACCGGCGGATGTGGAAGCGGTTGCCCGCGCCCAGGGTATCGAGCTGCCCGAGGGCCTGGAGATCCTTGACCCGGACCTGATTCGCCAGCGCTATGTCGAGCCGATGGTTGCCTTGCGCAAGACCAAGAGCCTCAACGCGCCCATGGCCGAGCAGCAGCTTGAAGACACGGTAGTAATCGCCACCATGATGCTCGCCCTGGACGAAGTCGATGGCCTGGTTTCCGGCGTTATCCATTCCACTGCCAATACCATTCGCCCGGCCCTGCAACTGATCAAGACTGCACCGGGCTGCACCCTGGTGTCGTCGGTGTTCTTCATGCTGTTCCCCGAGCAGGTGCTGGTATACGGCGACTGCGTGATGAACCCGCACCCAAGCGCTGCGGAACTGGCGGAAATCGCTCTGCAAAGCGCCGACTCGGCCGCCGCGTTCGGCATCACCCCACGGGTGGCGATGATCAGCTATTCCAGCGGTGATTCGGCCAGCGGTGAAGAAGTGGAAAAGGTCCGCGAAGCCACGCTGCTCGCCCACGAACAACAAAGCTCGCTGCTGATCGATGGCCCGCTGCAATACGACGCCGCAGCCAATGAAAGCGTGGCCCGGCAATTGGCGCCCAACAGCCAGGTGGCCGGCAAGGCGACGGTGTTCGTGTTCCCCGACCTGAACACCGGCAACACCACGTACAAAGCCGTGCAACGCAGCGCCGATTGCGTGAGCCTGGGGCCGATGCTCCAGGGCCTGCGCAAACCGGTCAACGACCTGCCGCGCGGCGCCCAGGTAGACGACATCGTGTACACCATCGCGCTGACTGCGATCCAAGCCGCCAACCGACCTATGGATATCTAAATGCTGGATTTTCTACCTGCCGCCGTACGCGGAGTGATCGCTTCGCTATTGCTGGCGCTGAACACGATCCTGTTGTGTTCGTTCCTGTTTATCGTCGCGCTGTTCAAGGCTCTGCCCTTCGCCAAACGCTTCAGCGAATGGCTGATGAACCACACCCACGAAGCCTGGGTGACCAACAACAAGGGCTGGATGAACCTGGTACGCCGCACACGCTGGCACTTGAGCGGCCTTGAAGGCCTGGATTATCAGCATTCCTATCTGGTGACCAGTAACCACCAGAGCTGGGTCGACATCATGGTGCTGCAATACGTGCTCAATCGGCGTATTCGTCCGCTGAAGTTCTTCCTTAAGCAAGAGCTGATCTGGGTGCCGGTGATTGGTTTGGCGTGGTGGGCGCTGGGCTTTCCGTTCATGAAGCGCTACACGAAGGCTTATCTGGAGAAACACCCGGAAAAGAAGGGCAAGGACCTGGAAACCACCCGCAAGACCTGCGCGAAGTTTCGCGACAACCCCGTGGGTATTTTCAACTTTGCCGAGGGCACGCGGTTTACACCGGGCAAACATGCGCAGCAGAACTCCCCATTTCGCTATTTACTCAAGCCCAAGGCCGGCGGCATTGCGTTTGTGCTGGATGCCATGGGCGAGCAGCTCAAATCATTGGTGAATGTGACCATTCACTACCCTGCCGGACGCCCGGGCTACTGGGATTTGCTGTGCGGGAATGTGAAGGAGGTGGTCGTGCAGTTTGAAGAAGTGCAGATCCCCACTGAGTTCATCGGCAAGAACTATGAGCAGGACGGGGAGTATCGGCTGGCGTTCCAAGGCTGGATCAACCAGTTGTGGCAAGACAAGGATGCATTGCTGGAGCAGCTTCACAAAGACTTTCCGGCCAGCCGCTGATCACCGGTGGAAGCCAGCTCCCACATTGACCGAGTTCACATTTGAGAATAGGTAAAAAGCCCGCCACCGATCACTCGGTGGCGGGCTTTTTTGTGCGGCAATAAAGCTTAGATCGCGCCGCGCTGACGCAACAACTCCAGCACTTGCTTGACGCTGTCTTCCAGCGACAAGGCCTGGGTGTCGATCACCAGGTCGGCATTCAACGGCACGTCGTACGGGAAGGACTCGCCAGGGATGTTATCCCCACCGGCTGCATACAAACCTTGCGGATCACGCTCGGCACATACCAGCGGCGACGCCTGCACGTAGACGGTCAGCAGGCGATCGCTGCCGATCAGCGCCTTGGCCTGTTCGCGGCCTTCGGCATCAGGAGCAACGAAGGCTGCCAGGGTCAGCAAGCCAGCTTCATTGAACTGACGCGCCACATGAGCCGCACGGCGCCAGTTTTCGGTACGCCCGGCGCGGTCCTGAGGCAGGCCTTTGTTCAGGTCATGCCGCAGGTTCTGGCCATCCAGTACGAACACCGCCCGGCCCATGTCGAACAGCTTGCGCTCAACCGCATAGGCCAACGTGCTTTTGCCGGCGCCCGACAAGCCGCTGAACAACACGGTAGCCGGCTGCTGGCCGAAACGCAGGGCACGTTCTTCAGTGGCCACGTGTGCCAATTTATCGTGCTGCGCTGCCCCGCCCTGGCTGGTCGGTGGCGCGATGATCATGCCGGCGGCCACGGTGCCGTTGGTCAAACGGTCGATGACAATAAAGGCACCGGTCGTGCGATTGCTGTCATAGCCATCCAAGGCAATGGCGGCATCAAGGCTGACCTTGACCCGGCCAATTTCGTTGAGCTGCAGCGAACTCGCCGGGCCTTCGGCCAGGGTGTTCACGTCCACGCGATGCACGATGCTGGTGATGGAACCCGGCACGTAGCTGGTAGCGCGCTTGATGTCGTACTTCTTGCCCGGCAGCATCGGCTCTTCAGCCATCCACACCAGCATGGCGTCGAACGCATCGGTCACTTGCGGCACATTGTCGGCATGCACCAACAGGTCGCCACGGGAGATATCAATCTCGTCTTCCATGGTCAGGGTTACGGCCTGACCCGGGCCTGCGTGCTCCAGCTCACCTTCAAAGGTGACGATGGACTTGACCCGGCTGCGCTTGCGCGACGGCAGCACCACGACTTCGTCGCCCTTGTGCACAATGCCGCTGGCAAGAGTGCCGGCAAACCCACGGAAGTTCAGGTTCGGGCGGTTGACGTACTGCACCGGGAAACGCAGGTCGGTGTAGTTGCGGTCGTTGGCGATCTCGACAGTCTCCAAGATCTCCATCAGCGACTGGCCGGTGTACCAGGGCGAACGCTCGCTCTTGTTCACCACGTTGTCGCCCTTGAGCGCCGACATCGGCACGAAAGCCAATGTGCTTGGCTTGAACGCGATGCCTTCGGCGAACTTCAGGTAATCGGCCTTGATCGACTCGAATACGCTTTGGTCAAAGCCGTTGATGTCCATCTTGTTGATGGCCACCACGATGTGTTTGATACCCAGCAACGAAGCGATAAAGCTGTGGCGACGGGTCTGGGTTTGCACGCCGTAGCGGGCGTCGATCAGGATGATCGCCAGGTCGCAGGTGGACGCACCGGTGGCCATGTTGCGGGTGTACTGCTCATGGCCGGGGGTATCGGCGATGATGAACTTGCGCTTGGCGGTGGAGAAGTAGCGGTAGGCAACATCAATGGTGATGCCCTGTTCACGCTCGGCCTGCAGGCCATCGACCAGCAACGCCAGGTCGATGTCATCGCCGGTGGTGCCGGACTTTTTCGAGTCTCGGGTAATGGCTTCCAGATGATCTTCGTAGATCATCTTGGAGTCGTGCAGCAGGCGCCCGATCAGGGTGCTCTTGCCGTCATCGACGTTGCCGCAGGTCAGGAAGCGCAACATCTCTTTGCGCTCGTGCTGGCCCAGGTAGGCGAGGATGTCCTCGCTGATCAAATCAGATACGTGCGACATGACAGCCCCTTAGAAATAACCCTGACGTTTTTTGTCTTCCATCGAGCCTGCACCATCGTGGTCGATGACACGGCCCTGGCGCTCGGAAGTTCGCGTCAGGAGCATTTCCTGAATGATGTCCGTCAGCGTCTCGGCTTCAGACTCCACCGCGCCCGTCAACGGGTAGCAGCCGAGGGTACGGAAACGGACTTTCTTTTTGACGATGCGGGCTTTGTCTTCGTCGGAAAGATGTTCGAGGATGCGGTCGTCGTCGATCATGATCAACGTGCCGTTCTTCTCGATCACGTCGCGCTCGGCGGCGAAGTACAGCGGCACGATCGGGATGCCTTCCAGGTAGATGTACTGCCAGATGTCCAGTTCGGTCCAGTTGGACAGCGGGAACACGCGGATCGACTCGCCCTTGTTGACGTTGCCGTTGTAGACGTTCCACAGCTCCGGGCGCTGGTTCTTCGGGTCCCAGCGGTGCTTGCTGTCGCGGAACGAGTACACGCGCTCTTTGGCACGGGACTTCTCTTCATCGCGACGGGCGCCGCCGAACGCTGCGTCGAAACCATGCTTGTCCAGCGCCTGCTTGAGGCCTTCGGTCTTCATGATATCGGTGTGTTTGGCACTGCCGTGGGTGAAGGGGTTGATACCCTGCGCCACGCCGTCCGGGTTGACGTGAGTGATCAGGTCCAGGCCAAGCTCTTCGACCATTTTGTCGCGGAACTTGTACATTTCCTGGAATTTCCAGCGCGTGTCGACGTGCATCACAGGGAACGGCAGCTTGCCCGGGAAGAAAGCCTTGCGCGCCAGGTGCAGCATCACGGCGGAGTCTTTACCGATCGAGTAGAGCATCACCGGGTTGTCGAACTCGGCGGCGACCTCGCGGATGATGTGGATGCTTTCCGCCTCCAGCTGTTTCAGATGCGTCAGTTTGTCGACCATGGTTACTCACGGAAAAACGATCTTATGGACGGCCAGGCGGGCCGTGTTCGAGCGGGGCATGCTAGCACAGCACCTTCTTCTATTCAGGGCGCCTTCTAGATCGAAACGGTATATGAATATACCTCCGGGTTTGGGCGCTCGGACACTTGTAGGAGCGAGCTTGCTCGCGAAGATCGTTAACGATAACGCGGGCATTCTGGATGAACGCGGCGCTCTCGGTTTTTTCGCGAGCAAGCTCGCTCCTACAGGGGAGAGCCATCAGATCGGGTTGGGGCAATCGATGAATAAATGCTCCAGGGCAAAGCGCCGCGCCAGGTAGTCACCCAGCGCCTGCACCCCATAGCGCTCGGTGGCGTGATGACCGGCAGCAATGAAGCTGACGTCGTTTTCACGGGCGCTGTGGAAGGTCTGCTCGGAGGCCTCGCCGCTCAGGTACAGGTCGACTCCGGCGGCAATTGCCTGGTCGATATAGCCCTGGCCACCTCCGGTGCACCAGCCGACGCGGCGGATCATCTGGCTGCCTTCGATCAGCAGCGGTTCGCGCCCCATCGCATCCTGCACACGGCGGGCAAAATCACGCGGTGACAAGGGTTCGGCCAGCGACCCGACCAGGCCGACCACCTTGGGGTTGCTTGGGTCCAATGGGCCTTCGACGGTGATGTCCAGTTGCTTGGCAAGCTGCACGTTATTGCCCACTTCGGGGTGCAGGTCCAATGGCAGGTGATAGGCCAACAGACTGATGTCGTGCTTGAGCAGGGTTTTCAGGCGGCGCTGCTTCATGCCGGTGATGCACGGGCTCTCACCCTTCCAAAAATAACCATGGTGTACCAGTATCAGGTCGGCCTTGGCTTCGACAGCGGCGTCCAGCAGCGCCTGGCTTGCGGTCACGCCGCTGACGATGCGCATCACCTGCGGGCGGCCCTCGACCTGCAGGCCATTGGGGCAATAATCGGCGATTTTGGCACTGCCAAGGTAGCGGTCGGCTTCCTCGACGAGGGTGGTAAGGGGCACGGCCATAAAAGACTCCTAAATATCCGGTTCGCAGGCGTCGCAGCCTCGTATAATGCGCAACATTATGGGCGCTCGCCCGCCCCCTGCAACCTGTCAGGACTTACTTGATGCTCAAGGCACTGCGTTTTTTTGGATGGCCATTGTTGGCTGGCGTGCTGATCGCGATGCTGATTATTCAGCGTTATCCCCAATGGGTGGGCCTGCCGACCCTGGATGTGAACCTGCAACAAGCGCCGCAAACCAACACGGTGGTGCAGGGCCCGGTCACCTATGCCGACGCGGTCACTATCGCGGCCCCTGCGGTGGTCAACCTGTACACCACCAAGGTCATCAACAAACCGGCGCACCCGCTGTTCGAAGACCCGCAGTTTCGCCGCTATTTCGGTGATAACGGCCCCAAGCAGCGCCGCATGGAGTCCAGCCTGGGTTCCGGAGTGATCATGAGCCCCGAAGGCTACATCCTCACTAACAACCACGTGACCACCGGCGCCGACCAGATCGTGGTCGCCCTGCGTGATGGCCGCGAAACCCTGGCCCGTGTGGTGGGCAGCGACCCGGAAACCGACCTCGCGGTACTCAAGATCGACTTGAAGAACCTGCCATCAATCACCCTCGGCCGCTCCGACGGTTTGCGCGTAGGTGACGTAGCGCTGGCTATCGGTAACCCGTTCGGCGTGGGCCAGACGGTTACCATGGGCATCATCAGCGCCACCGGGCGCAACCAGTTGGGCCTTAACAGCTACGAAGACTTCATCCAGACCGACGCCGCCATCAACCCCGGCAATTCCGGCGGTGCGCTGGTGGACGCCAATGGCAACCTCACCGGCATCAATACCGCGATTTTCTCCAAGTCCGGCGGCTCACAAGGCATCGGTTTTGCGATCCCGGTAAAGCTGGCGATGGAAGTGATGAAGTCGATCATCGAACACGGCCAGGTCATTCGCGGCTGGCTGGGCATTGAAGTGCAACCCTTGACCAAGGAACTGGCCGAGTCATTCGGCCTGACCGGACGCCCAGGCATCGTGGTTGCCGGGATCTTCCGCGACGGCCCGGCGCAGAAAGCCGGGCTGGAGTTGGGCGATGTGATCCTCAGCATCGACGGCGCACCGGCCGGTGATGGCCGCAAGTCGATGAACCAGGTCGCGCGGATCAAGCCAACCGACAAGGTGGCGATCCAGGTCATGCGCAACGGCAAAGAGATCAAGCTCTCGGCGGAAATCGGCCTGCGTCCGCCGCCGGCAACCGCACCGATAAAAGAAGAGCAGTAGCCGATACGACCCAAGTGCCCGCTCGCGGGCACTGGCAAGTTTACGTTCGTAGCGACTCATTCTCAATAGGCATGTTATATTGTTTCAATATCGCTATTGGAACGCTCTCTCATGCCGTCTCGAAAGTTTGTGCCCCTGGCCGGTCTGGCCCTGGGTTTTCTGCTCGACCCTGCCTACGCCGAAGACAACACCCTGGAACTGGACACCATCAGCGTGACCTCGGAGGCGTATGAGTCGGCCACCGGCCCGGTCCAGGGCTATCGCGCCACCCGCTCGGCCAGTGCCACCAAGACCGATACCGCCCTGCGCGACATACCGCAATCGATCAGCGTGATCCCGGCCACGGTGCTCAAAGACCTGGGCAGTACCAGCGTGGAGCGCGCCCTGGACTTTGCCGGCGGCGTGTCCAAGCAAAACAACTTTGGTGGCCTGACCCTCTACGAATACAGCGTGCGCGGCTTCACCACGTCCGAGTTCTACCAGGACGGTTTCAGCGCCAACCGCGGTTACCCCAGTACGCCGGACACTGCGAATATCGAACGCATTGAAGTTCTCAAAGGCCCCGCCGCCAGCCTGTATGGGCGTGGCGATCCTGGCGGCACAGTGAATATCGTCACCAAGAAACCCCAGCCCGAAGCGTTCACCACCTTGCAAACCAGTGCCGGCAGTTGGGACCGCTACCGCACGGCGCTGGATGTGAATACGCCGCTGGACAGCGAGGGACGCGTGCTGACGCGGGTGAACCTGGCCGTTGAAGACAACCACAGCTTTCGCGATCACGTAGACGCCAAGCGTGTATTCGTGGCGCCCTCGCTCAGTTGGCAGTTGAGCCCGGACACCCAGCTGTTGGTCGAAAGCGAATTCGTGCGCCACAGCTCCACCTTCGACCGGGGCATCGTCGCCGATACCGGCATGTCCCATTCCACCTTCCTCGGCGAGCCCAACGACGGCAATATTCGCAACCACAACAACCGCATCCAGGCCGCGCTCGAACATCACCTCAACGACGCCTGGAAGCTGCGTCTGGCCAGCCACTACAAGCAGGGCAGCCTGTGGGGCGATGCGTCGGAAAGCCGTGCGTTGAATGGGGATGGCCACACCGTCAACCGTCGCTATCGTGAGCGCTCCACCGGTTGGCATGACAGCATCACCCAGCTGGAACTGCGCGGGCTGTTCGATATCGGCAGCTGGCAGCATGAACTGCTGATCGGCACCGAATACGAGGATTACCGCAAAAAAGAACGCGTCACCACCATCGGCGGCAGTCGTTACCTCATCGATATCTACAACCCTGTCTACGGCCAGTCCAAACCCAACGGAGAACGTTCCGGCACCGATTTTTTCGAACAGACCAAAAGCCACGCGCTGAACCTGCAAGACCAGATCATTTTCACCGACCGCCTGCGCGGCATGATCGGTGCGCGTTTCGAGCACTTCGAACAGAGCACCGACAATTTCGCCCGCAACCACGCCAAGAGCCGCCAGACCCACGACGCCCTGACCCAACGCGCCGGCCTGCTCTATCAGCTCACGCCGCAAGTCGGGGTATTTGCCAACGCATCCACCTCGTTCAAGCCCAATAGCGGCCTGGATGCCGGCGGCAAATCCTTTAAGCCAGAAGAAGGCGTGGGCTATGAGGTGGGTATCAAAAGCGAGCTGTTTGACGAGCGCCTCAGCGCCACCCTGGCGGCCTTTCATATCGAAAAGGAAAACGTGCTGACCCTGGACCCGGCGACCAACACCGACCGCGCCATTGGCAAGGCCCGCAGCCAGGGGTTCGACCTGCAAGTGACCGGGCAAGTGACCGACGCCCTGCGCGTGATCGGCGCGCTGGCCTACATCGACGCCGAAGTGACCAAGGGCGACAAAGCCATCCCCACGGGCAGCCGTATTCTCGGTGTCGCCAAGCGCAGCGGCAGCCTGTTGGGCGTGTACGAATTTCAGGATGGGATGTTGCGCGGTTCAGACGTAGGGGCGGCGTTTACTTATGTAGGGGACCGCTCCGGTGAAGCGGGCACAAGCTTCGAACTGCCGGCCTACCACACCGTGGATTTGCTGGCTCACTACAAGGCCACCAAGAATGTCACTGTGGGGCTGAACCTGAATAACCTGTTCGATGAGAAGTACTACGAGCGGTCCTACAGCAGGTACTGGGCCAACCCTGGTGAACCGCGCAACCTCACGGTCAGCTTGACCCTCAACCTCTGACAACATAGGACAAAATGTGGGAGGGGGCTTGCCCCCGATTGCAGTGTGTCAGTCAGCATATCTGTCACTGATCCACCGCTATCGGGGGCAAGCCCCCTCCCACATTTTGATCTTAATCCGGCCCGGGTTACAGCGTCGTCGGCGCTCGTTCGCACAGGGTATTAAGGGCTGCCGCCCACTGCGGCTCATCATTCAGGCAAGGCACCAACACCAACTCCTCGCCCCCCGCTTCACGAAATTGCTCGCGACCGCGATCACCAATCTCCTCCAGCGTCTCAATGCAATCGGCGACAAACGCCGGGCACATCACCAGCAGCTTCTTCACGCCTTGCTGGGCCAATGCCTCAAGGCGCGCCTCGGTGTAGGGTTCGATCCATTTGGCCCGACCCAGGCGGGACTGGAACGCCACCGACCATTTACCCTCCGGCAAGCCCAGCCGCTCGGCTACGTCCCGCGCCACGCTGAAGCACTGCGCGCGATAACAGGTGGCAAGCACTTCAGGGGATGCGTTCTTACAGCAGTCAGCGTCTTTGAAGCAGTGCTGGCCGGTAGGGTCAAGCTTGGTCAGGTGACGTTCAGGCAAACCATGGAAACTGAGCAGCAAGTGATCGTAATCCTGCTCCACATAAGCGCGCGCACTCGCCGCCAGGGCATCGAGGTACTCGGGCTGGTCGTAAAAAGGCTGCAGGATCGAAAACTGAATACTCAGTTTCTTGTCGCGCACCACGCGCTTGGCTTCTTCTATCACCGTGGTCACGGTGCTGTCGGCAAACTGCGGATACAGCGGCGCCAGTGTCACCTTGCCGATACCCTGGGCGGCCAGCCGTGTCAGGGCGGTTTCCAGCGACGGCTCGCCATAACGCATCGCCAGCTCCACCGGGCCCTGGGTCCACTGAGCGGTCATTTGCTGCTGCAGGCGACGGCTCAGCACCACCAACGGCGAGCCCTCATCCCACCAGATCGACGCATAGGCATGAGCAGACTGCTCCGGGCGCTTGATCAGGATCAGCGACACCAGCAAACGCCGCACCGGCCATGGCAGGTCGATCACATAAGGGTCCATCAGGAACTGATTGAGGTAGCTGCGCACATCGGCCACGGAGGTGGACTTTGGCGAGCCCAGGTTGACCAGTAACAACGCGTGATCGGTCATGCAACATCCTATCTTTAGAGGCGGCTGGACAGGTCGTCCAGAGCCGCACGCAACTCAGTGAACTGGAAAGTGAAACCCGCCGCCAGCAGCCGCTCAGGCAAGGCTTTTTGCCCGCCCAGCAATAAACCGGACAACTCCCCCAAACCAACCTTCAGTGCAAACGCCGGCATCGGCATGAATGCCGGGCGGTGCAACACCTGGCCGAGGGTCTTGGCAAACTCGCGATTACGCACCGGGTGTGGCGCGCAGGCATTATAAGGACCGCTGGCGTCAGTCTTGTGCAGAAGAAAATCAATCAGGGCGATTTGATCCTTGATATGCACCCATGGCATCCACTGCCTACCCGTGCCGATCGGCCCGCCCAGTGCCAGTTTAAAGGGCAGCAACAGGCGCGACAAAAAGCCGCCCTCGGCCGCCAGTACCAACCCGGTCCGCACCAGCACCACGCGAACGCCCAAGGCTTCGGCACGCTGGGCGGTTTCTTCCCAGGCAATGCACAACTGGCTGGGGAAATCGTCCAGCACCGGGCCGCTGGCTTCGGTCAGTTCGCGCTCACCGCCGTCGCCGTACCAACCCACGGCGGAGCCGGAGATCAGTACCGGCGGTTTCTGCTCCAGGCTTTCGATCCAGGCCAGCAGGGTTTCGGTGAGGTTGATACGGCTGCTCCACAGCAATGCCTTGCGCTTGTGGGTCCAGGGCCGGTCGGCAATGGACGCACCGGCCAGGTTGACCACCGCGTCCACCGCGCCAATCACCTCTTGCAAGCGACCCACCCCAAGTACCTGTTCGCCGCAGAGCCTGGCGACCGTTTCCGGTTGCCGGCTCCACACCGTCAGGCGATGGCCCTGGGCGAGCCAGTGTTGGCAGAGTTGACGACCAATCAGGCCGGTACCGCCGGTCAGCAAAATATGCATGGGACTCTCCTCATGTAACGTTCGCCGCCGCTCACTGGTCTATTTTATAAGCAGGGATCAATTTGATAATCGAGCGTGACGCGCGTTAAAGCCTGAGCTTAACCATAGGTCACGCCACACAATCAGGCACGCCAAAACTTATACCAAAAAACAATATTGTACAGCTATTGGTGTCGGCGTAGTCTGTACCCAACGGTAAAACGAGGCCTCCCATGACTGTCCCCATCGCGATCATAGGTACCGGCATCGCCGGTCTCTCCGCCGCCCGAGCGTTAAAAGACGCGGGCCACGCAGTGCAACTCTTCGATAAAAGCCGCGGCAGCGGTGGCCGCATGTCCAGCAAGCGCAGCGATGCCGGCGCGCTGGACATGGGCGCGCAGTATTTCACCGCCCGCGACCGACGCTTCGTCAACGAAGTACAGCGCTGGCAAAGCAACGGCTGGGCCGAACAGTGGAAACCCCAGCTGTACAACTTCAAGTCCGGACAACTGACTCCCTCCCCCGATGAACAGATTCGTTGGGTCGGTACACCGCGCATGAGCGCCATCACCCGTGCATTGCTCGATGACCTGCCGGTGGAGTTCGGTTGCCGCATCACCGAGGTGTTCCAGGGCACGCAGCACTGGAACCTGCTCGACGCCGACGGTGACAGTCATGGCCCCTTCAGCCATGTGGTCATCGCCACGCCGGCCCCTCAGGCCACTGCCCTGCTGGCCGCTGCCCCCAAGCTGGCAAGTGCCGCCGCCGGGGTGAAAATGGATCCGACCTGGGCCATTGCTCTGGCCTTCGACAAGCCCCTGGATACGCCGATGGAAGGCTGCTTCGTGCAAGACAGCCCCCTTGACTGGCTGGCGCGCAACCGCAGCAAACCCGGGCGCGACACCACCCTCGACACCTGGGTGCTGCACGCCACCAGCGCCTGGAGCAAGGCCCACCTGGACCTGCCCAAGGACGCGGTGATCGAGCATCTGCACGGCGCCTTCGCCGAACTGTTGCACAGCGCCATGCCCGCGCCGTCATTCAGTTTGGCCCACCGCTGGCTCTACGCTCGCCCGTCGGGCAGCCATGAGTTTGGTGTACTGGCCGATGCCGACCTGGGCCTGTTCGTCTGCGGCGACTGGTGCCTCTCGGGCCGGGTGGAAGGCGCCTGGCTCAGTGGCCAGGAAGCGGCGCGACGCTTGATCGAACACCTGCAATGAACCGCCTCAACCCCAGCAAGTTGCTGCTGTCGAAATGGACGGCAGCACAGCCACGCAACAAGGAAAAACATTTTCTGGTCACCGAGTTGTTTCGTGACGACGAAGGCACGGTGCTGGAAATCGAACTGCAAGCCGTGCTGACCCGGCGCGCTGAACGCCTGCCCTGGCAAACCCTGCAAAACGCCGAACAGTGGAAAATCGGCTGGAAGTAACGCTGCAGAAAAAACCTCTACAAACTATTTGACTTGTACAACATCGAATCTATGATGAGGTTTAGTTGTACAAGTTTTATAACTTGTACAGGATTCTTGCAGAGGTTTTGGGTATGTCCAGGAGTACAAAACCGAAGATCGCCATCAGTGCCTGCCTTCTTGGCGAGAACGTGCGCTTTAACGGCGGGCATAAACAGTCTCTGCTGTGCACCCAGACGCTCAGCGACTACTTCGACTTCGTGCCGTTGTGCCCTGAAGTCGCCATTGGCATGGGCATCCCCCGCGAGCCAATCCGCCTGGTGGGTGACCCTGCGCAGCCACAAGCCGTTGGCACGGTAAACCGTGAACTCAACGTCACGCAGCCACTGCACGACTACGGTCAGCAGATGGCCCAGGCACACACCGACCTGTGCGGCTATATCTTCATGCAAAAGTCGCCATCCTGCGGTCTGGAGCGGGTCAAGGTGTACCGCGCCAACGGCACGCCCGTTGACGGTGGCGGGCGCGGCATTTATGCCCAGGCGTTTTGCGCACGCCACCCCAACCTGCCGGTGGAAGAAGACGGTCGGCTGAACGACCCTGTGCTGCGGGAAAACTTCCTGACCCGTGTATTCGTGTACGCCACCTGGCAACAACTGCTGGCCGAGGGGCTTACCCGCCACGGCCTGCTGACCTTCCACTCGCGCTACAAATACCTGCTGATGGCCCACAGCCCGGTGCATTACAAAAGCCTGGGTCACTTGCTCGGCAGCATGGGCAAGGACGTCGACCTCCAGGCTTTGGCCCATGGTTATTTCAGCGAGCTGATGGCGGGTTTGAAAAAGTGCGCCACGCGCGGCACCCACAGCAATGTACTGCAACACATCAGTGGCTATCTCAAGCAGGCCATCAGCGCCGATGACAAACAGGAAATGCAAACAGTGATCAGCCAGTACCGCCAGGGCATCGTACCGCTGGTGGTGCCACTGACCCTGCTCAAGCACCACTTTCGTCAGCACCCGGATCGTTACATTGCGCAGCAGGCCTACCTGCAACCGCACCCGGAAAACCTCAGCCTGCGTAATGCGATATAACCCATGAAAGCTGCCCTGCTAGACGAACCCGGCGAAGACATTGCCCTGGCCCTTGAAAACGGCTGGTTGCCGATCCGCGAAGTGGCGCGCCAGACCGGCGTCAACGCCGTGACCCTGCGCGCCTGGGAACGCCGCTACGGCCTCATCGTGCCGCAGCGCACACCCAAGGGGCATCGGCTGTTCAGTGCCGAACACGTACAACGCATCCATGCGATCCTTACATGGCTTAACCGTGGCGTGCCCGTCAGCCAGGTCAAAGGCTTGATCGACTCAGCCCAGGCCAGCCCCGAACCCATGGAAAACGAGTGGCACGCCCTGCGCCAGCATTTGGTGGATGCCATCAGCGAACTGGCCGAACGTCGGGTCGACGACGCTTTCAACCAAGCCATGGCGCTCTACCCGCCACGTACCTTGTGCGAGCAATTGATGCTGCCGCTGCTCACGGAGCTGGAGCAGAAATGGCAGGGCCAGTTCGGCGCGCAGATGGAGCGGGTTTTTTTTCTGTCATGGTTGCGCAGCAAGTTCGGCGCGCGGATTTATCACAACAATCGCCAACTCCACGGCGCACCGCTGTTGCTGGTCAACCATTCCGACCTGCCGCTGGAGCCGCACCTGTGGCTCAGTGCCTGGCTGGCCAGCAGCGCCGACTGCCCGGTGGAAGTATTCGACTGGCCGCTGCCTGCCGGTGAATTGGCCCTGGCGGTGGAACACCTGCGACCCCGCGCAGTACTGCTGTATTCGAGTAAAACCCTCCATTTGTCGGCACTCACAAAACTATTGGGCGGTGTCAGTTGCCCAACCCTGATTGCCGGCCCGGCCGTGTGTATTCACAACGCCGAGTTGTCCGCGCTCGCCCGCGACATCCCCGAATTGTTCGTGGCGCAAGACCCCTTGTCGGCCCACCAGTTATTGATCCAGCGTGGAATTGTCTAAATGCATCTGATCTGGCTGCGCACCGACTTGCGCCTGCACGACAACACTGCCCTGGCTGCCGCAAGCCAGCGCGGCCCCGTCGCGGCCATTTACCTGATCACTCCAGAACAGTGGCTGGCCCACGATGACGCGCCGTGCAAAGTCGATTTCTGGCTGCGCAACCTGCAATGCCTGAGCCGTTCGCTGGGCGAACTGAACATCCCGCTGTTAATCCGCCACGCCGCCACCTGGGACCAGGCGCCAGCGGTGCTGAGCGAGCTGTGCCGGGATCTGTCGGTGGAATCGGTGCACGTCAACGAGGAATACGGCATTCACGAAAGCCGCCGCGACAGCGCAGTGGCCCACGCTCTGCAAGCGCGCGGCGTGACGTTTCACCACTATCTGGACCAACTGTTTTTCCAACCCGGTAGCGTACTGACCAAGACCGGTACCTATTTCCAGGTGTTCAGCCAGTTTCGCAAGGTGTGCTACAACCGCCTGCACAGCGCCCTGCCGCGCCTGGTGGCAACGCCGAAAGCCCAGGCCAGGCTCGACGTGAAAAGCGACCCGGTGCCGACTACGGTAGACGGGTTCGAGCCGCCCAGCGAAACCTTGCGCGCCCTCTGGCCAGCCGGTGAAGACGAAGCGCGCCGCCGCCTCGACGCCTTCGCCGACCAGCAGATCAGCTATTACAAAGACGAGCGCGACTTTCCGGCCAAACCCGGTACCAGCCAGCTTTCCGCCTACCTTGCCGCCGGCGTGGTTTCGCCGCGCCAGTGCTTGCACGCCGCGCTGCAAACCAACCAGGGCGAGTTCGAAAGCGGCGACATCGGCGCCATCACCTGGATCAACGAGCTGCTATGGCGCGAATTCTATAAGCACATCCTGGTCGGCTACCCACGGGTATCCCGCCACCGCGCCTTTCGCCCGGAAACCGAAGCGCTGGCCTGGCGCGACGCTCCCGAAGACCTCGCCGCCTGGCAGCAAGCACGCACGGGCTTGCCGATCATAGACGCGGCCATGCGCCAATTGCTGGAAACCGGCTGGATGCACAACCGCCTGCGCATGGTGGTGGCGATGTTCCTGACCAAAAACCTGCTGATCGACTGGCGCGAAGGCGAGCGCTTCTTTATGCGCCACCTGATCGACGGCGACCTGGCGGCCAATAACGGCGGCTGGCAATGGAGCTCATCGACCGGTACCGACTCGGCACCGTACTTCCGGATTTTCAGCCCGCTGAGCCAATCGGAAAAATTCGACGGCGACGGCGTCTTCATCAAACGCTGGCTGCCGGAACTGGTCACGCTGAATAAAAAAGAAGTGCACAACCCGGCAGCGGCCGGCGGTTTGTTTGGCGTGGCGGATTACCCGCGCGCCATCGTCGACCTCAAAGCCTCCCGGGAGCGCGCGTTGGCCGCTTTTCGCCGCCTGCCTTCACGTCAGGAGATGGCTGAGCATGAGTGACTTCCTGCGCCAATTCGCCAAAACCTTCGCTACGCTGGACAAGCACAACTTGCACCTGCTCGGCAGTTTGTACAGCGATGACATCGTATTTGCCGACCCGCTGCATCACGTGCATGGGCTGCCAGAACTGCAGCGTTATTTCGCGCAGCTGTACAGCAACGTCGGCCAACTGGATTTCGAGTTTCAGGGTGTCGACCAGACCGCCGAAGGCGAAGGCTACCTGCGCTGGATCATGAGTTTTCGTCATCCGCGCCTGGCCGCAGGCAAGATGATCCGGGTAGAGGGCTGTTCCCACTTGATGTGGCGCGACAAGGTTTATCAGCATCGTGATTATTTCGATGCTGGTGCATTGCTTTATGAACATGTGCCGATTGTCGGCGGCGTCATCAGTTGGCTGAAAAGGAGAATGGGATGAGCCTTGTATCGCCCCGCCGTTATTGGCTGACCGGCGCCAGCAGTGGCATCGGTGCAGCATTGGCCGTAGAACTGCTCAACAGTGGCGCGCACGTGGCCCTCAGTTCCCGCACAAAAGGCCCGCTGGAGGCTCTCGCCCATCGTTATCCCGGGCAAGTGCTGGTGGTGGCCGGTGACCTGACCAACAGCCAGACCGTGCGCGAGATCGGTGAACACATCGCCCAGGTCTGGGGCGCCCTGGACACGGTGATCCTCAATGCCGGCACCTGTGAATATGTCGACGCCCGGCAATTTGATGCATCGATCATCGAGCATGTGGTGCGCACCAATCTGCTGGCCAGTAGTTATTGCATCGAGGCCGCTCTGCCACTGTTGCGCGCCGGGCGTACTCCGCACCTGGTGGGCGTGGCCAGCGCCGTGACTTACCTGCCGATGCCCCGCGCCGAAGCCTACGGTGCATCCAAGGCCGGCCTGCGCTACCTGTTCGAGTCCCTGCGCATCAGCCTGTCGCCGGAAAATATCGACGTCACCGTGATCAGTCCCGGTTTTGTCGACACCCCGCTGACCGAGCGCAACGACTTCCCGATGCCCTTGAGCTGGCCCGCCGACAAGGCGGCGCGGCACATCTTTGCAAAACTGGAAAAACGCCCGCTGGAGATCGCCTTCCCGGCCATGTTCATCGCCACCCTGTGGCCGCTGTCGAAGCTGCCCAATCGCGCGCAACTGATCATCGGCAAGCGCATGTTGCGCAGCCCACCACCGAAAAAGGATGATCTGTGAAGATCGCCATTGTCGGCAGCGGTATCGCCGGGCTGACCAGCGCCTACCTGCTCAGCCGCCGCCACGACATCACCGTGTTCGAAGCGGGCGACCGCATCGGCGGGCATACGCACACCGTCCAGGTTACCGTGGAGGGTGAACGCCATGCCGTGGACACCGGCTTTATTGTGTTCAATGACTGGACCTACCCCAACTTCATCCAGTTGCTGGGCCAGATCGGCGTGAAGTTCAAACCCACCGAAATGAGTTTTTCGGTGTGCGACCAAAGCAGCGGGTTCGAGTACAACGGCAACAACCTCAACAGCCTGTTTGCCCAGCGCCGCAATATTCTGTCACCGGGTTTCTGGGGCATGTTGCGCGATATCCTGCGCTTCAATCGCCAGGCGCCTCTGGACCTGCAAGAGCAGCGTATCAGCGCCGAGATGACCCTCGGCGACTACCTTGCAGCCGGCGGTTATGGCCAAAGATTTATCCGCCACTACATCGTGCCGATGGGGGCAGCGATCTGGTCGATGTCCCTTTCGGACATGCTCGGTTTCCCGCTGCAATTCTTCGTGCGTTTCTTCAAAAACCACGGTTTGCTATCGGTCAACAACCGGCCGCAATGGTGCGTGATCGAAGGCGGATCAAGCAGTTACATCGAACCACTGAGCCGCAGCTTTCGCGAACATGTGCGCCTCGATTGCCCTGTGCATAAAGTGCAGCGCACCGATGATGGGGTGGTTATCCACAGCCCGGCCGGCAGCGAAACCTTCGACCGTGTGGTATTCGCCTGCCACAGTGATCAAGCCCTGGCGTTGCTCGAAGACCCGAGCCAGGCCGAACGAGAGATCCTCGGCGCCCTGCCCTACGCCGACAACGATGTGGTGCTGCACACCGATACGCGCTTGCTGCCCGACCGCAAGCTGGCCTGGGCCAGTTGGAATTACCGGCTGACCGGCAACTCGCAAAATCAGGCCGCCGTCACCTACGACATGAACATCCTGCAGGGCATCGACAGCGACACCACCTTTTGTGTCAGCCTCAACCAGACGCAAATGATCAACCCACTGAAGATCCTCGCGCGCTACACCTACGCCCACCCGCAGTACAGCCTGGCCGCCGTGGCCGCTCAAGCACGCTGGGAAGAATTGCACGGTGCCCGCAACACCTTCTATTGCGGCGCATATTGGGCCAACGGCTTTCACGAGGACGGCGTGGTCAGCGCTCTGCGCGTGGCCCAGGCGTTTGGGGAAACCCTGTGAACAGCGCCTTGTACAGCGGCTGGATCGCCCATCGTCGGTTTACGCCCAGGGCCCACGCCTTTCGCTACCGCATTGGCCTGCTGTACCTGGACCTCAGCGAGCAGGATCAAGTACTGGCGCTCTCGCCGTTGGCCGGAGCGAGTCGCCTGGCGCCCTTCGGCTTTCGCCAGCAGGATTACCTGCGTGAACTGACGCGCCATGGCATGAGCTTGAGCGATGCGGTGCGCCAAGAAGTCGGCAAGGCTCTGGGACGTACACCCCAGGGCGCTATCTGCCTGCTGACCCAGGCCCGCAGCTGGGGCCTGGCGTTCAATCCGGTGAGTTTCTTCTACTGTTTCGAAGCCGACGGGCAGCTGGCCGCGATCCTGTGTGAAGTGACCAACACGCCATGGCGCGAGCGCTATCACTACATCCTGCCGGCCCAGCCCCTCGGGGCCGATGAGCACCAGCACTTCGCTGTGGCCAAGGCGTTCCATGTGTCGCCCTTCTTGCCGCGTGACCTGGAATACCGCATGAGTTTCAGCCCGCCCGCCGCCCGGCTCGGTGTACACATGGCCGACTGGCAGGGCGCGCAAAAAGTCTTCGACGCCACCTTGAGCCTGGAAAAACACGCACTCAGCCGCGCCAGCCTGCATCGCTATTTGTGGCGCTTCCCCTGGATGACCGCCAAGACTTGCCTGGCCATCTACTGGCAAGCCTTGCGCCTGCTGCTCAAACGCACACCGATTTTCTCCCACCGGGCCGCCGATGGCGCCTCTCGCACCGCAGTCGGGTATACCAAGGATCGCCGCCATGAAATCCCCTAGCTTATCGGTCAAGGCTAACCGCCTGAACGTCAACGGCATGACCGCTGCGCTGCTGCGCAAGGCGGTGCTGCGCCAGCTCAGCCAACTGCGTCACGGCCAATTGGTGGTGATCGAAGACGGCGAGCGGCAAGTGTTCGGCGCACGGGAAGCGCACCTGTTGGGCGAGATTCAGATTCTCGACTCGGCGGTTTGGGGCCTGGTGGCCGCCAATGGTTCGATCGGCGCCGGCGAGGCGTATATCCACGGTTACTGGACCAGCCCCGACCTTACCGCTGTGGTCCGGGTGATGGTCAGCAACCTGCAAGTGCTCGACGCCATGGAAGGTGGCCTGGCGCGCATGGCCCGCCCGTTCACCCAAGGCCTGCATTGGCTTAACCGCAACACTCGCAAGGGCTCGCAGAAAAACATCGCCGCCCATTACGATCTGGGCAACGACCTGTTCGAAGAATTTCTCGACCCGACCATGATGTACTCGGCGGCGCAGTTCTTGACCCCCGACGATACGCTGGAACAAGCGCAACTGAACAAGCTGGAGCGCATCTGCCAGAAACTGGCGCTCAAACCCAGCGACCATCTGCTGGAAATCGGCACTGGCTGGGGCAGCATGGCGCTATATGCGGCGCAGCATTATGGCTGCAAGGTCACCACCACGACCTTATCCAAGGAACAATTCGCCTACACCGAAAAACGCATCCAGGCGCTGGGCCTGCAAGAGCAAGTGAGCTTGCTGCTCAGCGATTACCGCGACCTCACAGGCGAATACGACAAGCTGGTGTCAATCGAGATGATCGAGGCGGTGGGCCATCGGTTCCTGCCGACCTATTTCAAACAATGCGCGCATTTGCTCAAGCCCAACGGCTTGATGCTGCTGCAAGCCATCACCATTCGCGAACAGCGCTTTGAGCAGGCCAAGCGCAGCGTCGACTTTATCCAGCGCTACATCTTCCCCGGCGGTGCCCTGCCCTGTGTGCAGAACATGCTGCACATCGTCAGCCGCGACACCGACATGAACCTGCTGCACATGGAGGACTTCGGCCTGCACTACGCCCGTACCCTGCGCCTGTGGCATGAAAACTTCCGCCGCGCCCATGGCCGTCTCACAGAACTGGGCTACGACGAGTACTTCCTGCGTTTGTGGGAGTTCTACCTGTGCTATTGCGAAGGCGGGTTTATGGAACGCACCATTGGTACCGCACAATTGCTGCTGGCCAAACCGGCCGCGATCAACCCGCCGCTGCTCGGGCGCTTCAGTGCTTAAAACCCTGACCAATGCCGCGCTGTTTCAGTGCGGCTGGTTTGCCTGCGTAATCGGCGGCGACAGCCTATGGCTGCTGGTGGGCGTGGCGGCACTGGGGGTGCATCTGCTGTGGATAAGTTCGCCGGCAGATGACGGCCTGCTCGTGCTCAACGTGACACTGGCAGGCACATTGCTGGACACGCTGCTGCGCAGCCTGGGCGTGTTCCACTTCAACGAGCCCGGGCCGTTGATTCCATTCTGGTTGATCGTGCTTTGGGCGTTGCTGGCCACAACGCTGCGCCATTGCCTGGCCTGGAGCGCGCGGCCCTGGTGGCTTGCCAGCCTGTTGGGCGCGGTGGGCGGGCCGTTGTCTTATTACGCAGGCAGCCAATTGGCTGGTGTGGGTTTTGGTTACGGTACGACGACGACCCTGATCGGCCTGGCGCTGTTATGGGCCATGCTGTTTCCCCTGCTGCACGGGCTAGCACGCAGGCTGGAACACTGACGTTTTGTCCGAGCGCTCATACGCGTTTAACGCACTTGCCTTACACTGCGCGGCTATGACCAACATCCCCCATATTCAAATCACTGAACCGGCCGTCACTTGCTCGACGTGCGCAGCCTGTTGCTGCCAACTGGAAGTCATGCTGATCACCGACACGGGCGTGCCGCAGCGCTTTATCGATACCGATGAGTGGGGCGGCGAAGTGATGCTGCGCCTGGACGACGGCTGGTGCGCCGCACTGGATCGAGACACGATGATGTGCACGATCTATGCGCTGCGACCGTTGATTTGCCGGGAGTTCGAGATGGGTGCGCCGGAATGCCTTGAAGAACGCGAAGGCATCGCCACGGTCTATCGCTGACCTGTAGGAGCAAGCTTGCTCGCGAAAAATCCGAACGCGCCACGACCCTGATTCACTGCGTTATCGTTGACGTTCTTCGCGAGCAAGCTCGCTCCTACAGTGCGTTACATTGCCTACAACGGCATGGTGTAGTGCAACGCGTAGCTCTCAACCCCGTCGTTATTGCTGCTGATACCGGCGTTGGAATAATGCGTGGCACGAATGCCCACTTCATGCCCACCGGCAAATCGCAGGCCGAAACCCAGGCGGTCTTCGAACTGGAAGGCTTGGCCGATGTTGTTGTCTTCCAACCGCGTGCGGGAGAACACCGCCACACCGATACCGGCTTCGATGTAAGGCTTGACCGACTCGCCGGCAAACTCATACACAAATACCGGCGAGAACGACAGGCTGCTCGCGCCTGCTCGATCGTCACCTTCCCAATAGGTATAGGCGCCGCTCCAGTAGCCGGTCAGTCGGCCGACGTTGCTCTGCATCCAGCTTTTATCCCAATCGGAAGTCAGACCCAAGCGATAGGTCAGCGTCGAATCGCTGGTGCTTCCCAGGCCGAACTCCAGGCCGGCGGCCTGGGCTGAAACAGAGTGTCCCAACATAGCGACCGCAATCGCGGCCAAACAGAACAAGCGCTTCATCAGAAACATCCTTTGCGAACTAGTTTATTAAGTTTTGTACAGGCTAACGGCCTATAGAAGCTGGCGTGTAGCCAGAAGTTCAGCTTTTTTCAGCGTTATTTCACGAAATTTTCACAGGCCAAATTTTCGCACAACGCCGGGATGTGTCCAGAGTGTCGGTAGGATATTTCTTAGGTGAGACAGATCGCCGCTGGTCCAGAACTGTGCAGTCTCCGGATTGCCAGTCGCCAGCAAGTCGCGCTCATCCAGCAAGCGCTTGAGCTGGCGTGCCACGGCGGCGCCGGTGTCGATCAGGATAATGCTGGCGGGCAGCATCTGCGCCAGGAGCGGCTTGAGGAAGGGATAGTGGGTGCAACCCAGGATGATGGTGTCGCAACCGGCGCTGAGCAGCGGCTCGATATAGCCCTGCAACAGCGTGCGCAAGGCGGGGCTGTTCAGATCCCCTGCTTCGATCAGCTCAACCAGACCCGGGCAGGGTTGGGTAACCACTCGCACATCAGTGGCAAAGCGGTCGAGCAGGGCCGCGAATTTGGCGCTTTGCAGCGTACCGGTGGTGGCGAGCACCCCCACCACGCCGCTGCGGGTAGCGGCAGCAGCAGGTTTGACCGCAGGTTCCATGCCGACCAGCGGCCAGTCGGGGTAGTCCTGGCGTAAATCGGCAACGGCAGCGACCGTTGCGGTGTTACACGCGATCACAAACGCCTTGGCGCCGCGTTCGCGGAAGAACTCGGCGACGGTTCGAGAACGCTCAAGGATAAACGCCGGCGTCTTCTCGCCATAGGGGATATGCCCGCAGTCGGCCACGTACAGCAGCGATTCATGGGGCAATAACTGCTGAATTTCTTCCAGCACCGTCAGGCCGCCGACGCCAGAATCGAACACACCGATGGGCGCGCCCTTAACCATGCCGGGTTCCACACACGCTGCAGCCAGGGTCGCGCTTGACGCGCAACTCGCGAAAACGCGTGGTCAAGGCGTCGATCAGCAGCAGGCGACCCACCAGCGGCTCACCGAAACCTGCCAGCAGCTTCAAGGCTTCCAACGCTTGCAGGCTACCGACCAGCCCCACCAACGGCCCGACCACACCCGCTTCGCTGCAGGTCAACTCGGTGTCGCTGCCATGCCCGTATAAACAGTGATAGCACGGGCTGTCGACGCGACGCGGATCGAATACCGACAATTGCCCCTCAAGGCGAATGGCCGCGCCACTGATCAATGGCTTGCCCGCCACGACGCAGGCCGCATTCACCGCTTCGCGGGTAGAGAAGTTGTCACTGCAATCGAGCACCACGTCCACCGCGCCGATTGCACAGACCAGCGAGTCGGCATCCAGCGCCACGCGATGGGTGATCAACGTAATTTCAGGGTTGATCGCGCTCAGGCGACGCATGGCCGAATCGACCTTGGTCTGCCCTACGCTGTGGGTGTCATGGATGATCTGGCGTTGCAGGTTGGTCAAATCCACCGTGTCAAAATCCGCCAGGTGCAACTCACCCACGCCGGCAGCGGCAAGATAAAGCGCAACCGGAGCGCCCAGGCCACCGAGGCCGACGATCAACGCACGGCTCTGTTTCAGACGCAACTGCCCGTCGATGTCGACATGCTGCAACAGAATCTGCCGGCTATAGCGCAACAGCTCCTGGTCGGTCAGCACGGGCGATGCCCCAGGGTGATGCGTTCGTGACCACCAAGATCGATACGGCTGTGTACGCCTTCAAAGCCCTGGCCCAGCAACAAGTCACGCACAGCCAGCGCCTGGTCGTAGCCATGCTCAAGCAACAGCCAGCCACCGGCATTCAGATGGGCCGGTGATTCATTGATGATCAGACGCAAATCATCCAGGCCATCAGGCCCGGCCACCAGGGCGCTGACCGGTTCAAACCGCACGTCACCCGCCACCAGGTGCGGATCGTTGTCGGCGATGTAAGGCGGGTTGCTGATGATCAAGTCGAAGCGGTCGCCTTGCAGAGCACTGAACCAATGGCTGTTCAGCACTGTGGCGTTATTGAGGTGCAGGCGCTGGCGGTTGCGCTCGGCCAGGGCCACGGCTTCGAGCACGCGATCGACAGCGGTAACCTGCCAGGCCGGGCGCTCACTGGCCAACGCCAAGGCAATGGCGCCGCTGCCGGTGCCCAGGTCCAGCGCTTTGGCGGGGGTAGCAGCCAGCAACTCCAGTGCAGCTTCCACCAACAATTCGGTTTCCGGGCGCGGGATCAACGTGTGCGGTGCGACTTCCAGGTCCAGCTTCCAAAACCCTTGCTGGCCGAGGATATAGGCCACCGGCTCGCCGCTGCGACGACGTTGCAGGTAATCGGCAAAGGTCAGGGCATCTTCGCTGCTGACGATCTTTTCCGGCCAGGTGTGCAGATAACTGCGGGACTTGCCCAGGGCGGCGGCCAGCAGCAGTTCCACATCCAGGCGCGCGGTGGGCGAATCGGGCAGGTCGGCGGCGCGCAGCAGGCTGGCAATGATGGTCATTTATTCACCTATCGCGGCCAGCTGATCAGCCTGGTACTCAGCGAGCAACGGCTCGATTACCGCATCCACGCCGCCGGCGAGAATCTCGTCCAGGGAATAAAGGGTGAGGTTGACCCGATGGTCGGTTACCCGCCCCTGGGCAAAGTTGTAGGTACGGATACGCTCGGAACGGTCGCCCGAGCCCACCAGCAACTTACGCTCGCTGGCAATGGCGTTGGCGGCGGCGCTGGTTTGCTGGTCGTTCAACTTGGCCGACAGCCAGGACATCGCCCGCGCCCGGTTTTTGTGCTGGGAGCGTTCTTCCTGGCATTCCACCACGATGCCCGATGGCAAGTGGGTAATCCGAATCGCCGAGTCGGTCTTATTGACGTGCTGGCCACCGGCGCCCGACGAGCGGTAGGTATCAACGCGCAAGTCCGCCGGGTTGATCTCGATGGCTTCCTGTTCGTCCGGCTCGGGCAACACGGCCACAGTGCACGCCGAGGTGTGAATACGGCCCTGGGATTCCGTGGCCGGCACACGCTGCACGCGGTGGGCACCGGATTCGAACTTCAACTTGCCGTAGACGTTGTCACCTTCAACTCGGGCGATGACTTCTTTATAGCCACCGTGCTCACCTTCGTTCTCGGACAGAATCTCGACCCGCCAACCGCGTCGTTCGGCGTAGCGTGAATACATGCGGAACAAGTCGCCGGAGAAAATCGCCGCCTCGTCACCCCCCGTGCCGGCGCGGATTTCGAGGAACACGTTGCGCCCATCGTTGGGGTCCTTGGGCAGCAACATACGCTGGAGGTCGCCCTCCAATTCGGCGAGCTTTTCCTTGGCTTCGCGGACTTCTTCCACGGCCATTTCACGCATGTCCGGATCGCTGTCCTTGAGCAGCGCCTGAGCGCCTTCGAGGTCAGCCTGTACTTTCGTGAGCATTTTGTAGGTGGCTACGATTGGCTCAACTTCGGCGTACTCCTTGGAATAAGCGCGAAACTTGGCCTGATCAGAAATGACCTCGCCGTCGCCGAGCAAGGCGGTCAGTTCTTCGAAACGGTCCTGGAGCACGTCCAGTTTATTGAGCAGTGACGCTTTCATTGCGGTTTTTTATCCGAAGAGCTGTCTGACGCGCCCTCACCGAGGGCAAAGAGTTCCTGGGCCATGGCCAGCGCATCGAGGCGGCCTTCGGCGGTAAGCTTTTTCAACTGAACACTGGGTGCATGGAGCAGTTTATTGGTCAGGCCACGGGCCAATTGCATCAGCACCTCTTCGGCGCTGCTGCCGTTGGCGAGCAAACGCTGGGCCTTGCTCAGCTCCTCGTCACGCAGGCGTTCGCCCTGCTGACGATACGCCTTGAGCACATCCACCGCCGCCAATTCACGCAGACGCACCATAAAATCTTCTGCGCCGGTGCTGACCATTTCTTCGGCGGCCTGGGCAGCACCCTGGCGGCTTTTGAGGTTCTCGGCGACGACTTCATGCAAATCGTCGACGCTATAGAGGTAAACGTCGTCCAACTCGCCGACTTCTGGTTCGATATCCCGCGGAACGGCGATATCCACCATGAAAATAGGCTTGTGCTTGCGCAGCTTCAACGCGCTTTCGACCGCGCCTTTACCGAGAATCGGCAACTGGCTGGCGGTGGAACTGATGACGATATCACTGCGTACCAGTTCAGCCGGGATGTCCGACAGCAACACCGCATGAGCCCCGAACTGTTCGGCAAGGATGCTCGCCCGTTCAAGCGTGCGGTTGGCGACCACGATGCGCTTCACGCCCAAATCGTGCAGGTGCCGCGCGACCAGGGTAATGGTTTCACCAGCACCGATCAGCAGCGCCTGGCTGCGCTGCAAGTCGCTGAAAATCTGCTTGGCCAGGCTGACAGCGGCAAAGGCCACCGATACAGGGTTTTCGCCGATCGCCGTGTCGGTGCGCACCTGTTTGGCCGAATTGAAGGTGGCCTGGAACAGACGCCCCAGCAGCGGACCGACCGTGCCGGCCTCACGCGCCACGGCGTAGGCAGACTTCATCTGCCCAAGAATTTGCGGCTCGCCCAGCACCAGCGAGTCGAGACCGGCCGCCACGCGCATCATGTGACGAACTGCCGCATCCTCTTCGTGCACATAAGCACTGGCGCGCAGGTCATCGAGGCTCAAATGGTGATAATCGGCCAGCCAGCGCAGCACCACATCCGCCGAGAGATGTTCCTGCTCTATATAGAGCTCGCTGCGATTGCAGGTCGAAAGGATCGCAGCTTCGCGGCTGTCGGTGATCCGGCAGAGCTGCTGCAAGGCCTCAACCAACTGCTCAGGGGTAAACGCCACGCGCTCGCGCACGTCTACGGAGGCAGTCTTGTGGTTAATACCGAGTGCGAGGAAGGCCATTCAATATCGCTGATGATGTCGGGAAGCCGACAATTGTCCTACTTCGAAAGATCCAGAACAACCACCGTCGTCTATTGTCCCTATACCTTATGCCTATCATCGCCTCTTAGTAGGAGCGAGCTTGCTCGCGAAAATCGTCAACGATAACGCGGTAAGCCTGACGCCCAGCGGCGCTCTCAGGTTTTTCGCGAGCAAGCTCGCTCCTACAAAGGCAAGGCAAAAGGCAGCAATAGTCGTATTCCGAGTGCCCCGGTTATGTTTGGCCGAAGGCTTGTGTCATGATGATCCGACCGCAGGTTAGTCGTCCTCTTCCTATATGAATAGATCTTCCGCGTTGCTCCTTGCTTTTGTCTTCCTCAGCGGCTGCCAGGCCATGGCACCCGTGTCGCCCGAGGCTACGCCGCCGGCAGAAGACACCGCCCCCGCCCCTGAAAAGCCCAAGGTTTATTCCTCGTTCAGTGAAGAAACGATCTACAGCCTGCTGACGGCGGAACTGGCCGGCCAGCGTAATCGTTTCGATATTGCGCTGGATAATTACGTGACCCAGGCCATCAATACCCAGGATCCGGGCATTTCCGAGCGAGCCTTTCGCATTGCCGAATACCTGGGAGCCGACCAGGCTGCGCTGGACACGTCGCTGATCTGGGCAAAAAATGCCCCCGACGATCTGGAAGCCCAGCGCGCCGCCGCCGTACAACTGGCGCGCGCGGGTCGCTATGACGACTCCATGGTTTATATGGAGAAAGTCCTGCAGGGCAAGGGCGACACGCATTTCGATTTCCTGGCGCTGTCGGCCGCCGACACCGATCAGGACACGCGCAATGGCCTGATGAAGAGTTTCGACCGCCTGCTGCAAAAGCATCCGAAGAACAGCCAGTTGATTTTCGGCAAAGCCTTGCTGTTGCAACAGGATGACGAAGCCGACGCCGCACTCAAATTGCTTGAGCAGAACCCGCCGGAAGATGGCGAGATCGCGCCGATTCTGCTGCGAGCACGCCTGCTGCAAAACCTCAATCGCGGCAAGGAAGCGATTCCTCTGCTGGAAAAAAGCATCAAGAAATACCCGGACGACAAGCGCCTGCGCCTGACGTATGCACGAATGCTGGTTGAGCAGGACCGCATGGAAGACGCCAAAGTGCAGTTTGCCAACCTCGTCCAGCAATACCCGGACGACGACGAGCTGCGCTATTCGCTGGCCCTGGTGTGCCTGGAAGCCAAAGCCTGGGACGAGGCCAAAGGCTATCTGGAACAACTGATCGAACGGGACAGCCATGTGGACTCGGCGCACCTGAACCTGGGCCGCATCGCTGAAGAACGCAACGACCCGCAGGCCGCGCTGCTTGAGTACGCCCAGGTCGGCCCCGGCAATGACTACCTGCCCGCCCAGTTGCGCCAGGCCGACATCCTGATGAGCAATGGCCGTACCGACGAAGCGGAAAAACGCCTGGCCGCGGCCCGCGATGCCGAGCCGGACTACGCCATCCAGCTGTACTTGATCCAGGCCGAGACCTTATCGGCCAACAAGCAGGGCGAACGCGCCTGGAAGCTGCTGCAACAAGCGTTGCTGCAATATCCCGACGATTTGAACCTGCTGTACACCCGCGCCATGCAGGCAGAAAAACGCAATGACCTGGCCCAGTTGGAGAAGGACCTGCGCCTGATCATCAAGCGCGACCCGGATAACGCCATGGCACTCAACGCCCTGGGTTACACCTTGTCTGACCGCACCACACGTTACGCCGAAGCCAAGGCGCTGATCGAACAGGCCCATGCGCTCAACCCTGAAGACCCGGCCGTGCTCGACAGCCTGGGCTGGGTGAATTACCGCCTGGGCAACCTCGACGAGGCCGAGCGCTTGCTGCGCCAGGCTCTTGAGCGTTTTCCCGACCAAGAAGTCGCCGCACACCTGGGCGAAGTGCTCTGGGCCAAAGGCAAGCAACGCGAAGCCCGACAAATCTGGGAAAAATTCCTCAAGGAACAACCCGAAAGCCCCATCCTGCGCGGCACCATCAAGCGCCTGACCGGATCCGAGACCCTTTAAGCTTATGTTCTTGCGCCACATTATCGTCTTCAGTTTTATCGCCCTGCTCGCCGGTTGCGCGGGCGTAGGCACCCGTGAATCCGTTGAGGGCCAGGGCAACCCGGCGCAATGGAAACAACACAAGGATCAGCTGAGCAGCATCGACGGTTGGCAGATCGAGGGCAAGGTCGGGGTGCGTGCGCCGAAAGATTCCGGCAGCGGTACCCTGTTCTGGCTGCAACGCCAGGATTATTACGACATCCGCCTCTCCGGACCGCTGGGTCGGGGTGCTGCTCGCCTGACGGGCCGGCCGGGACAGGTGAGCCTGGAAGTCGCCAACCAGGGACGCTACGAAGCGACGTCCCCGGAGGAACTGCTGGAACAGCAGATCGGCTGGAAACTGCCCGTCTCGCACCTGGTGTGGTGGGTACGCGGCCTTCCGGCGCCCGAGAGCAAAAGTCGCCTGAGCCTCAACGGCGACAGTCGCCTTGCCTCCCTGGAGCAGGACGGCTGGCAGGTGGAGTACCTGAGCTATGTGCAACAGAACGGTTATTGGCTGCCCGAGCGCATCAAGCTGCACGGCACCGACCTTGACGTCACGCTGGTGATCAAGGACTGGCAGCCGCGCAAGTTGGGGCAATAACGTGACAGAACGCCTGACCCTGCCCTCGCCCGCGAAACTCAATCTGATGCTGCACATTCTGGGTCGCCGTGAAGATGGCTATCACGAGTTGCAGACACTTTTTCAGTTCCTCGACTATGGCGATGAGCTGACCTTTGCCGTACGCGACGACGGTGTGATCCAGCTGCACACCGAATTCGAAGGCGTGCCCCACGACAGCAATCTGATCGTGAAGGCGGCGAAAAAACTTCAGCAACAATCCGGCTGCCCGCTCGGGATCGATATCTGGATCGACAAAATTCTGCCCATGGGTGGCGGTATCGGGGGCGGCAGCTCGAATGCCGCAACGACGTTGCTGGGTCTGAACCACTTGTGGCAACTGGGCTGGGACCACGATCGCCTGGCTGCGCTGGGCCTGACACTGGGCGCGGACGTCCCGGTTTTCGTGCGTGGGCACGCCGCGTTTGCCGAAGGCGTGGGGGAGAAACTTACCCCTGTGGAGCCCGAAGAACCCTGGTATGTCGTGCTTGTGCCGCAAGTATCTGTAAGTACAGCAGAAATTTTTTCAGATCCGTTGTTGACACGTAACTCTTCTCCCATTAAAGTGCGCCCCGTTCCCAAGGGAAACAGTCGAAATGACTGCTTACCGGTTGTAGCAAGGCGTTATCCAGAGGTACGTAACGCTTTGAATTTGTTAGGTAAATTTACCGAAGCAAAATTAACCGGAACTGGAAGTTGTGTGTTTGGGGGCTTCCCAAGCAAAGCTGAAGCTGATAAAGTCTCGGCCCTTCTTACAGAGACCCTTACAGGGTTTGTAGCAAAGGGAAGCAACGTTTCGATGTTGCATCGCAAGCTGCAAAGTCTGCTCTAAAAGGAATCGAGTGTTAGGCACTCGTTGCAACAGATACAGGGGCGTCGCCAAGCGGTAAGGCAGCAGGTTTTGATCCTGCCATGCGTTGGTTCGAATCCAGCCGCCCCTGCCATTTTCTAATACTCATCCAGGTTACCCTCAGCCTCTAGGTACTGCGCGTGTCCAAGATGATGGTCTTTACGGGGAATGCCAACCCCGATCTGGCTCGACGTGTCGTACGTCAGCTGCATATCCCTCTCGGTGACATCTCTGTCGGTAAATTCTCCGACGGCGAAATTACAGCCGAGATCAATGAAAATGTCCGCGGTAAAGACGTCTTCATTATTCAGCCGACCTGCGCTCCGACCAACGATAACCTGATGGAACTCGTCGTGATGGCTGATGCCTTCCGCCGCTCCTCAGCGACTCGAATCACAGCTGTAATCCCTTACTTTGGTTATGCCCGTCAGGATCGCCGTCCGCGTTCCGCACGTGTGGCTATCAGCGCGAAAGTCGTTGCTGACATGCTGACCGTGGTAGGCATCGACCGTGTTCTCACGGTTGACCTGCACGCTGACCAAATCCAGGGGTTCTTCGATATTCCGGTAGATAACATCTACGGCTCCCCCGTTCTGGTGGATGACATCGAAGACCAGCGCTTTGAAAACCTGATGATCGTGTCCCCGGACATTGGTGGCGTCGTGCGTGCACGGGCCGTTGCCAAATCCCTGGGCGTGGACCTCGGGATCATCGATAAACGCCGTGAAAAAGCCAATCACTCTGAAGTGATGCATATCATCGGTGATGTCGAAGGGCGTACCTGTATTCTGGTTGATGACATGGTCGACACCGCCGGCACCCTGTGCCACGCGGCGAAAGCCTTGAAAGAGCACGGTGCTGCAAAAGTCTTCGCCTACTGCACACACCCTGTGCTGTCGGGCCGAGCGATCGAGAACATCGAGAACTCCATGCTGGACGAACTGGTGGTGACTAACACCATCCCGTTGTCCGCTGCTGCTCAAGCCTGTTCGCGTATCCGTCAACTGGATATCGCACCGGTTGTTGCCGAAGCGGTTCGCCGCATCAGCAATGAAGAATCGATCAGCGCGATGTTCCGTTAAGGGTCAAACCTTCGGAGCACCTCACTGACGAAAAGCGCCCCGCCCCAACATACTGTTGGGGCGGGGCTTTTTTGCCCATATCGCCTTTAGCGCTGGTCGCAAACGCTGGGGCGAATGTGGTTATTTTGGAGATACAACATGAACGATTTTACTCTGAATGCTGAAGTGCGTTCCGACCTGGGGAAAGGTGCGAGCCGCCGCCTGCGTCGTCTCGCAAGCCTGGTTCCAGCTGTAGTTTACGGTGGCGACAAAGCCCCTGAATCCATCAGCATGCTGGCTAAAGAAGTTGCCAAACTGCTCGAAAACGATGCTGCCTACAGCCACGTTATCGAACTGAACGTTGGCGGCAAAAAGCAGAACGTTATCATCAAGGCCCTGCAGCGCCACCCTTCCAAGGGCCACGTACTGCACGCTGACTTCGTACGCGTTGTAGCCGGTCAGAAACTGACCGCTATCGTGCCTGTACACTTCGTTGGCGAAGAAGCTCCAGTCAAGAAAGGTGGCGTTGTTTCTCACACCACTACCGAGCTGGAAGTAAGCTGCCTGCCGAAAGACCTGCCTGAGTTCATCGAAGTCGACCTGTCGGCCGCTGAAATCGGCACCATCATCCACCTGTCCGACCTCAAGGCCCCTAAAGGCGTTGAGTTCGTTGCACTGGCTCACAACGACGACAAGGCTGTTGCCAACGTCCACGCGCCACGTGTTGTAGCAGAAGATGAAGCCGGCGAAACCGCTGCCGAGTAATACACTCTGCAACGAAGGAGCTTGAGGGAACATCGCGGACCGAAACGTAGCGAGAAAGCGGGCAACAACGCGAAGTTTATCTCTGGATAAGTGAGCTCCTGTCGTCCACTTTCGCCGCACGCTGGTGTAGCGATGTTATCCACAACTCCAAAGGAAGGGCCCCTGTCGTGACTGCCATTAAACTGATCGTTGGCCTGGGAAATCCAGGCGCCGAATACGAACAGACCCGGCATAACGCGGGGGCCCTTTTTGTTGAGCGCATCGCCCACGCCCAAGGCGTCAATCTTGTGGCCGATCGCAAATATTTCGGCCTGACCGGGCGCTTTTCGCACCAGGGTCAGGATGTTCGTCTACTGATTCCCACCACCTACATGAACCGCAGCGGCCAGGCTGTCGCGGCGCTTGCGGGTTTCTTCCGGATCAAACCCGAAGAAATCCTGGTGGCCCATGACGAACTGGACCTGCCACCCGGCGTTGCCAAGCTCAAGCAAGGCGGCGGACACGGCGGGCACAACGGCCTGCGCGACATCATCGCGCAGCTGGGCAATCAGAATACTTTTTACCGTCTGCGGCTCGGCATTGGCCACCCAGGCGTTGCCAGTATGGTTTCAAATTTCGTCCTGGGTCGTGCGCCACGCGCCGAACAGGAAAAACTCGATGCCAGCATCGATTTTGCCCTCGGCGTGCTGCCGGATATCTTCGCCGGTGAATGGAACCGCGCGATGAAAAACCTGCACAGCCAGAAGGCCTGACTTTTACCCGAGGGGAAACACCATGGGATTCAATTGCGGCATCGTCGGCCTGCCCAACGTCGGCAAATCCACCCTGTTCAACGCCCTGACCAAGTCCGGTATTGCGGCGGAGAACTTCCCCTTCTGCACCATCGAACCCAACAGCGGTATCGTGCCGATGCCGGACCCTCGCCTGGATGCACTGGCGGCAATCGTCAACCCCAAGCGCATCCTGCCGACCACCATGGAATTCGTCGACATCGCAGGCCTGGTCGCCGGCGCATCCAAGGGTGAAGGCCTGGGTAACAAGTTCCTGGCCAACATCCGTGAAACCGATGCCATCGCCCATGTGGTCCGCTGCTTTGAAGACGAGAACGTGATCCACGTCTCCAACAGCGTCGACCCCAAGCGCGACATCGAAATCATCGACCTGGAGCTGATTTTCGCCGACCTCGACAGCTGCGAAAAGCAACTGCAGAAAGTCGCGCGTAACGCCAAGGGCGGAGACAAGGACGCAGTGGTCCAGAAAGGCCTGCTGGAGCAGTTGATCGCTCACTTCACCGAAGGCAAGCCGGCGCGCAGCCTGATGAAGAACATGGGCACCGATGAGAAGGCTGTGATCAAAGGCTTCCACCTGCTCACCACCAAGCCTGTGATGTACATCGCCAACGTCGCCGAAGACGGCTTCGAGAACAACCCGCTGCTCGACGTGGTCAAGGCCATTGCCGAGGAAGAAGGCGCCATTGTTGTTCCGGTATGCAACAAGATCGAAGCTGAAATCGCCGAGCTTGATGACGGCGAAGAGAAAGACATGTTTCTTGAAGCCCTGGGCCTTGAAGAGCCTGGCCTGAACCGTGTGATCCGCGCCGGCTACGAGATGCTCAACCTGCAGACCTACTTCACCGCCGGTGTCGAAGAAGTCCGTGCCTGGACCGTCAAGGTCGGTGCTACCGCGCCACAAGCTGCCGGCGTGATCCACACCGACTTCGAAAAGGGCTTCATCCGCGCCGAAGTAATCGCCTACAGCGACTTCATTCAGTACAAGGGTGAGGCCGGTGCCAAGGAAGCCGGCAAATGGCGCCTTGAAGGCAAGGAATACATTGTCAAGGATGGCGATGTAATGCACTTCCGTTTTAACGTATAAGTACCCACCACGGTATTTACTACGAGCCCATAAAAAAGCCGATGCCGTGCATCGGCTTTTTTGTGGGTGACTGTTTATGAAGGCGACTTACATCCAAAAAATCAGACTTTCAGAATATTCCTACTTACCAATCACCGCATTAACCTCGCACTTACTGCCGTCACCGACAAACCAAAACTTACCATCATTTTCCTACATCACCCCTCCACTTAAACCTCTCTACACCGAGTGACAACTTTTATAATCTACGTTCTACTGAGCTGGCGCGCGCAGACCGTATTTGCAACAGTGAAGTAATAGCGAACAGGGAGTATCAATTCATGTCGACCTACGTCCAGAAGGATAATAAAACAGACGTTTCACTCATTGAGGGTCCAGAAATTGAAACCACGCTTAACAACACTGCCGCACTCAACGTTGACATTCTATTGTTGGGAGAAACCGGCACCGGAAAAGACACGCTTGCGCAGCGGATTCATCGATTATCGGGGCGACGCGGTAATTTTGTTGCCGTGAACTGTGCGGCCATTCCAGAAAGCCTCGCAGAAAGTCAGTTATTCGGGGTCAACAGCGGGGCTTATACCGGGGCCATACAATCCAGGGCTGGATTCGTCGAAGCAGCCCACCTGGGTACCCTGTACCTGGATGAGATCGACAGCATGCCCCTGAGCCTGCAAGCCAAGCTGCTGCGCGTGCTGGAGTGCCGCGGGGTGGAACGCCTGGGCTCGACTCGCTTGATCTCCGTGGACATGCGCGTGATTGCGTCAGCCCAGCAGTCGCTGCAAATCATGGTCGAACAAGGCGCCTTCAGGCGTGATCTCTACTTTCGGCTGAATGTCGTGAGCATCGAACTCCCGGCCCTGCGAGATCGGCGCGAACGGATCATCCCGTTGTTTCTGGAAATGGTTCAGGAAGAAGCGGAGCAGTTCAAATGCAGCGCTCCATCGCCTCCTGACAGCCTGCTGCATCAACTGCTCTGCCACTCCTGGCTGGGTAATGTGCGCGAGCTACGTTCGACGGCGAAACGGTTCGTCCTGGGCCTACCACCGCTCTCAACCCCCGTGGGCAGAAAGCAACCACCTCAGATGGACCTGAAGACACGCCTTCAACAAATTGAAAAAGCGTTAATTGAAGAATCCATGTACCGCCACCATCACTGCGTAGATAACGTAGCCATTGAGTTGGGGGTCGCTAAGCGCACGCTGTATTACAGGATGAAACAATTGAACATCTCACTGGCATAAGTTCAACCGTTCATCTCACCGCTAATAAGTAGGTCATAACAGCCTGTATCGCCAACATTTTCATCAACCAGCGCCTCGATAAAATATTTAGCAACATCGACACCTGGAAACATCTGGAACGCATTACTTATACGGGCCACACAGTGGTTGCCAGGAGAAAATTTCTGCAACACGCAGACGTTGCCGCGATTTGACCGCTGGAAAAATAAAGCCCCAAAAACCCACAACAGGATTTTTTATATGAGTATTGACGCATCAAGTGGTATGAAAAGTATAGCGCAAACAGTTGCATCTCTAGGAGGTACAAGTGCAGCCGCAGGCAGCAGCGAAGGCTCAGCCGAAGCTATCTTCGAGAAAATGAAGGCTGATGCCATAAAAAACGGCTGGAAGAGTGCTGAAGTAAAAAATATTCAAGCATTGATCCGGTCGGGCGCTGGCCAATAACTACGAGGTGACCGATTACCTTTCAGGCTTTCCAGCCCGAAAGGTAATCATCCAACCGGCCGACAGATCATTTTAGTGTTCTAGCGCCACTGTCCACCCTGAACGAGTAAACACCCCATGCAAATAGTCAACGACCGTTTTTCACAGAAAAGCAGCAGTACCGAGCATGACCGTACGCCACCGGAACACTCGGCAGGCAGCACGGACGTCAGTTTTTTCACATCACTGTTCGAAGGTTCTCATCCCACAAACACAATCGCTTCCAAGCCTGACGTCTCACTCCTTTTGACAGAAGCATCCAAGCACCTCAGCAACTCAAGAGATGGCTTCGCCAAAATAATACGGTCGACCAAAAAAGGGATAGACGTTGAGGCCATAGGCAATTACCCACGCGAGTTACATAACGCACAACTGACAACACAACTGATGGTGAAATGCCTTGCCAAGACAACCCAGTGCATTGACAAGATCAGCAACATGCAGTCTTGAGCATGAATAACTCTCTGCTTGTCGCTTTAGTTTTGAGTATGACTTTTATATTGAGCGGATGTGGTGACCGGGTAGAACTGCATCGCCAACTGTCCGAACAAGAAGCCAATGAGGTCGTAGCCGAATTGGCTGATAAACATATTCGCGCGCAAAAAGTCCCGGCCAAAGACGGTGTCGTCGTAACGGTTAATACGAGCGACATCGGGCGCGCCGTGCGTACCCTGGAAGCCGCCGGCCTTCCCCGACTGGCCCGGACCACTATGGGGGATACCTTTCGCAAGGAAGGGGTCATTTCCACGCCGCTGGAAGAGCGTGCCCGCTACATCTATGCCTTATCTCAAGAGCTTGAAACCACGCTGTCCAAGATCGACGGCGTCATCGTCGCACGCGTGCATGTGGTGTTGCCTGAACGCATCGCGCCCGGAGAGCCGGTCCAACCCGCATCCGCGTCGGTATTCATCAAGCATGATCCACGCCTGGACCCCGACAACATCCGCGCAAGGGTCCGCAGAATGGTGGCGAGCAGCATCCCTGGAATGACCACCGCCGTGGACAATCCGCAAAAACTCACCGTGGTGTTTGTACCGGCCTCCACTTATCAGGAACAACAACGCCTGGTGTATTTCGGCCCCTTCCTGGTGCCCGGCGACGATCTCGGATTCTGGCGAACCAGCATCATGATTTTGCTGCTCAGCCTGGCTTCGGCCGTGGCTGCCATGATCATCCTGCAAGCGCGGCGCAAGCGTCCCCATCAACAGCCCGCACTGACAGGAAACTCAACGGGGCCAACGCATGGCACCTAGACCCGATCATCTGATGCGTGAGCAACTGGCCTGGGCTCAATGGTGGGCTTTTCCCTGGAAGCACGCCCACGAAGACTGGAGAGGCGACAAGTACCGGGCGATTGAAAGGCTTTTTTATAGCGCTCGGTCAGTGCCAGACGACCTTACGGGTTTTGCAGCCTGCTTGCCGGCTGCACCTAATGCCACTGTGCTTCGGTTGGCCCTGGCCTCCACGAACCAGCTCAACCTGGTCCTGGCATTGGCTAATCACACGTTCAATCCCCAAGCAGCAGCATCCTTGAGTGAAGATCATCATGAGTGGTGCATGCGCCTCTCCATGGCGCTGTACCCTTCCATGCTGCCCCCACAGTCCGATCCGCTACGACTGCTTCACAGCTGGGTTGAACCCGCGACCTGGCAGCGCCTTCGATTGCGCTTCCCCCGTACGCGTGTGAGCGAGGCTGAAACAGCAGACGCCCCACTCGAAAATGCAAGCAGCCGATTGAACACGCTCTGGCAGGCCGTCGTCTGGCGCGTCGCAACCATGGCGAGCGACGGCCTGCCCCTGTCTCGCCAGGAGGAGGAAAGCAGCGATGTTATGCCGACATACTATTGAGTTACGCAAGGACGCCTCCGGCCCGCGAGCCAACCTTATCCCGCGCGAAGAGCTGGCCAATTGGGAGCAGGCCAACCATCTGTTGAGCCAGGCCAATGCCCAGGCCGACGAATTGATACGTATGGCCGAAAAAAAATGCGAGGCCATGCTTGAACACGCCTCATTGGAAATCTGGCAACGTGCCGACGCTCAACTCAAGCAATGGGAACGCGACCGTCAATCGATGTGCGACAACCTTGAACACTATGCGACCTCCATCACCAACCAGGCCATTCGCTGCCTGCTCGACGAGACAACTGCCCCGCAACGTCTCGCAGCGCTGTTGAAGCAGTTGCTGGATAGCCAAGTTCAGGAAGTCAGTGCGACGTTGCTTTGTCATCCCCATGATCTTGAGGAAATAAGGCAGGGCCTAGCCCGTCACAAGAGCAGATTCTGGAAAGTAACCGCCGACGACACGGTTCATCCTCAAACACTCGTATTGAAAACAGATGAGGGGGACTTCCGTATCAGCTGGAATGCCATGCTCGATACTTTTTTCAACCAGGGCAAAGAGTATTCGATCGAGATCTAATCCTACGAGTACAAAGACTTTATTTATATTCAGCACTTAGAACCGACTGTTTAAATTCACCTTTCAACCTATGTATCAGAGGGAAATCATGGATTTCTTCAAAGAACTGACTCATTCGATCGCCCGAAATAAGACATCGACGTACAAAGAATTCAAGTCCGGTTTCGAAGAAAGCCTGGCCGCCGAAGACAGCGAGTTGTTTCACAACTTGGTAACGCGCAGAGAGGTCACGTTTGCGCTTTATAGCGAGCACGGTAAAACGGTCAATCAGATGCTCAAAACAACGATTGAAAGTTTTCAGTAAATGAAAGCGCTCGTGGGTGACTGGTTGAGCGGCAAGGAGGAAGAAATCGCCCTATTTGAAGGCGAAGACCCAGTCACCTTGCGACGTCAGGGCGACGCCATTTTATTGGGCGTTCAACTGACCTCAGCTCTGCCAGATAACGCAGCCTTGCAAGGCTGGCTGCGCCTGGGCGCGGCCAGCTTGAATCATTTTCAGGGGGCATTGGCTCAAAAAGCTGACACAGGTGCGCTATGGCTGATTCAACGTCTGCGCACAGACCGTGGCCAAGCCCACGTACTGAGTTGCCTCGAGACCCTGCTCAACCAACGCGACACATGGCGCGCAATCGTTGCGCGTCTTGCTCGCCCCGCCCAGAACCTCAAACCCACCCCGCTACGTTCACGCTTGTACTAATCAGAGAACTGTCTATGCCTAACAAGACCCATAAGGGCAGCCGCTTGTGCCTTGACTCGCCTGATGCTTCATTCAAAAGAGCCCATTGGCGCAAAGTGTTCCTGTTTTCCTGGCTACTGGCTTCAACCCCATGCGCGTTCGCGGCGATCCCCGCCGAATGGAGGAACATTGCCTACGCTTATGAAGCCGAACATAAGCCAGTTCGGGACGTGCTCGACGACTTCGCCCAAACCTTTGGTACGCAACTGCAAATCGAGGGTCTGCTGGAGGGCACCGTCAACGGCAAGATACGCGCCAATACCCCGCAATCCTTGCTCGACCGGCTGGGAGTAGAACATCGCTTCCAATGGTATCTGTACAACAACACGCTCTACATCAGCACCCTGGACCAGCAAGAGTCCGCGCGCCTGGAGGTTTCCTCCGAGACCATTGCCGACCTCAAGCAGGCGCTCACGGATATTGGCCTGCTCGATAGTCGCTTCGGTTGGGGTGAGTTGCCCGAAGATGGCGTCGTGCTGGTCTCCGGACCTCGGCGCTATATCGAACAAATCAAGCAGTTCAGCAGCCAACGCCGCACCGCCGATGAAAAACAGACCGTGCTGAGCTTCCCGCTGAAGTTCGCCAATGCCGCGGATCGTCAAGTGGATTACCGCGGCCAGAAGCTGATCATTGCTGGTGTTTCCAGCATTGTGCGAGGGTTGCTGGAGCCGCGTTCAAATCCGATTTCCTCGGTGCTGAGCCAACGCCCCTCCTCACAGCCCTCGCCTATAGCGCCGAATGCTCCCCGCTTGAGCAATCCCATGCTGGGGCAGATCCTCGGTACCAACAGCAACAACATGCCATTGGACATTGGCGCCACACTGCCCCCGCGTGCGCCTGCCCCCAGCAGCCGGATTCGCGTCGAAGCCGACATTCGCAATAACGCAGTCTTGATCTACGACCTGCCCGAGCGCCAGGCCATGTACCGCGAGTTGATCGCTCAACTCGATGTGGCGCGCAAACTGGTGGAGATCGACACGATCATTCTGGATATCGAGCGTACGCAGCTGGACGAGTTCGGCGTGAACTGGGGCTTTCAGAACAGCCGGTTCCGTGGCGGTGTACAGATGGCGCCGGGCACATCCCAACAGCTGTCGATTGAGAATCGCGACCGTTTCTATGCCGACATACGTGCCCTGGAAGCCAAGGGGCTGGCGACCATGGTTTCCAACCCGTCCGTGCTCACCCTGGAAAACCAGCCGGCGGTGATCGACTTCAACCGCACTCAATACCTGACGCCCGGGCGTGAAAACGCCACCATCTTGCCGGTCACTGTCGGTACCAGCGTCCAGGTCGTGCCCCGCGTGATCACCAGCCGGGGAAGCCATCAGATCCACCTGGTGGTGGATATCGAAGACGGCACCTTCGACGAATCCAACCCCAACCGTAGCTTGAGGGACCTTGATGTGCGCCGCGGTAACGTCAGCACCCAGGCCGTCATGGCGGAAAAGCGCTCGATGGTGGTGGGTGGCTTCCACGTCACAGAAAGCACCGACAGGCAAAACAAGGTGCCGCTGCTGGGCGATATCCCGCTGCTGGGCAAGGCGCTGTTCTCTTCCAGCGAAAGGCAGAACAATCGACGTGAACGCCTGTTTATCATCACGCCACGCGTCATCGGCGACCAGGCCGATCCGTCTCGCTATTTGCCTCAGGCGGACCAGGCCCAATTGCAGACGGCGCTGGCACCGCTGGCCAGGCGTAACGCCCCGCACCAGCCGGTAATCAAACGTAGCGACGTGATCAGTACCCTGGCGCACCTGGTGACGGGGCAAGTGCCCAAGGCCTTCAAGTTGGCGCCAATGCCCCTGGGGCTGAACACGTTGTGCAGCACCCGCGACCTGCTCGCGCTGAGTACCGATCGCAGCCAATGGTACGCGGGCGCTGAGTACAACGTTGCAGTCGTGGTGTTGCGCAACCAGTTCAACCGCAATGTGCGCATCGACGAAAAAGAATGCAGCAACTCGCAAACGCTTGCCGTCACCGTGTGGCCACACGCCTGGTTGAAACCGGGTGAGGAAGCCGAGGTATTTATCGCCATGCGTCCGGTGGTGAAGGATGAACACCTCAGCGTACCGCGCCCCACTTTGATTACGCCACCTCATAAGGTCCGCCCATGAAACATCAATTGTTGTGCGTCACTCTGATCGGTGCGGCGCTGCTCGTCAGCGCTTGCACCCCCACGTGCAAAGGCGACTCCTGCTCACGCCCGCAATCGACCGCACAAAAGATGGTGATCTGGTGGCCATCTCACATGCGTGTCGAACCCGGCCCTTCCGGGGAGCGAGCGGATTACCAGACGATATCGCTGGAACGATGAGCATCCAGGAAATACCCGACCAACCACGCCAGGTATTTCTGGAGAACCTGGTGAGCGGCGCTGCCACTCACCAGGTTCTCGCTTGCGGTATTGAGGTGCGTGTGGCGCACGCAGGCAATCGGCCTGGGCTGGCCTTGCATGTCGCTCGCGAAGCGTTGCAAGCCGGGCAATTACAACGCGCATTGCAACGGCGCTTTGAGCAGGCACAGGTGTTTGATGGATGTTTTATCTATCTCGATAATCAGGACGCCCTGGTGATCTGGCACGCATTGCCCACCTCTCACGGCGATACGGGCAGGATCCTCGGCAGGATGCTCTCGCTGGCCAATCTCAGCGCACTGGACCCAGGTTCCAGTCGCTGATCAGCGTTGATCAAGCTCAGGCAGTTCCAGCGTTTCGCGCTTGGCTTCGTCATCCAGCTCACGCAAGGTGCGGTAGATCAATGCTACCGCCTGCAAGGTTTCGCGAGGAATACTTGCACCCACCTGTTTGGTATAGATGGTGCGGGCCAACCACACACATTGAATCACCGGGACCTCGGCGACCTTAGCTCGCGCGATCAGTTTTCGCGCTTCGTCGTCCGTGCCTTTGCTGATCAGCAGGGGCAAAGGCGTCTCGCCTGGGCGGTAGTAGAGGGCGACTGCAAAGTGCGTGGGGTTAACCACCAACATGTCGGCCTCTTCCAGTTTGGGCAGTTTGACCTTCGGCTCCTCTTGCGCCAATTCATGCGCCAATTGGCGGCGCTGGCCCTTCACATGGGGGTCGCCCTCCATGTCCTTGTACTCCTTGACGACCTCAACCTGTGTCATGCGCATACGCTTGGCGAAGAAGTGTTTTTGCAAGGTCAGATCGATCAGCGCCAACACCAGCAACAGCCCCAGGCAGGCATGCAGCAAGTGACGGAACAACGCGATCAGCGCCAGCAGATAACTCTGCAGGTCGCTGTTGGCAAGGTTAATCAACGCCCCCAAAGCGGGCCAGACCACCACGTACACCATCAAGCCCAGAAGCAATGCCTTGGCGATGCTCATCAGCAGATTCATTAACGACTGAGCAGAGAACATCTGCTTGATCTGGCTGACAGGGTTCAGGCGATTGAAATCCATCTTCAGTGTGGCCGGTGCGAACAGCATGCCGAACTGCATCCAACTGGCGATCAGCTTGGCGGCAATCGCAAGCCCGGCCATCAACAGAGAGAACGAGAAAAACATCACCAGGCCCTCCACCAGCACTTCTTCCAGCGCCCGCGCAAACGGCTGGCCCAAGCGTGACATCGGCAACACCAACAGTTGCTGAAAGCGCTGCAGACTGGTTTCGGCAGTGAACAAGGCGACCTCACTGATCGCCGTCAGCGCCAGCAGCTTGCTCACATCCTGGCTTTGCGCGACCTGACCCTTCTTACGTTGGTCACGCAGTTTCTTGGCAGACGCCGGGTGCTTTTTTTCGCCCGAATCACTCACGGCGTCGCGACCTTGAACAAAAGCCCCAGGTAGTGCGTTAGCTCACCCAGCTGGCTCATACGCCCGACAATAAGGTCCTGCAACAATGCAAAGTACAGCAACAAAATACCGATTCCCGCCAGGCATTTGACCGGCGGTGCCAAGGTACTCACTTGCAATTGCTGGCTGTAGACCCCCAGCAACGCAATACCGAACTCCAGCAACAACAGCACGGCAATAAAGGGCGCGGCATACAGCAGCATGTGCATGAACGTGTCATTGAGCAGCCCGACAAATACGCTCATGCCATTAGCTGCCGGAAGCGGAAACCACACGGTGGGTGGCCAGATCAGGTAACTGTCCCAGATCACCTGGGTGAGCGTGCCCAAGCCCAGGATGGCCATCAGCAGGTAAATCGCCAGTTGCTTGAACATGTGCCCGATCGGCGTCGCGTCCGGCCCCAGTGACGGGTTGAGCTGGCCACCGGCCAAGGCGCCACGCTGGTTGTCCAACAGCGCACCCACCGACTCGAACATCCAGAACGGCATCGCCAACAACACCCCCAGCAGCAACCCCAACGCGACCTCCTTGAGCATCAGCGCACCAAGCATCAATGCTGAATAATCCTGCCCCGCCAAAGCAGCATGAATACCCGGAGCGGGCAACAGCGCCATGACCATCACGATGGTGTGCCGAGGCAAGCCGCGCACATGTTGAAAACAGAACGCCGCCACCAGGATGCCGCAGGGGTAGATACGCGCCATGCCAATCACCAGGCTGGGGAGATACTCGAGATAAAGCAGCACAGGCAACGCCTTAGTTCAGGGCCGAACGGCCGATCATTTCAAACGTCAGGTTGATCAGCTGGATCAACTCCACGCCAATCCAGCGGCCCGTCAGGATCAAGGTGACACCCACCGCCACCAGCTTGATACCAAAGGGCAATGTCTGGTCCTGGATCTGCATCAGCGCTTGTACCAACGAGGTCAGCACCCCCACCACCACCGCCACGATCAGCGGCGGCGCCGACAGTACAACCACCAGCAACATGCCCTGCTTGAACAGCACGATAGGTTCCATACGCCACTCAGAGATAGGAAAGGAACAGGCTGTCGAGCAACCGCGACCAGCCAGACACCAGCACGAACAGCAGCAGCTTGAGCGGCAGAGAAATGGTCATCGGCGAGACCATCTGCATACCCAGCGCCAGCAACAGGTTGGAAACAATAAGGTCGATCACGATGAAGGGTATGTAGATCAGGAACCCGATCTCGAACCCCGCCTGCAATTGCGAAAGCACAAAGGCCGGGATCAGCAGGATAAGATCCTCTCGCTGTACCTCCTGCGCCATTTTCGCAGGCCACAGCCTTGCGGTATTGTCCAGTAGATGGGTCAGCACATCCGGGTCCACATTACGCAGCATGAATGCACGCAAAGGGTTGATGGCCTCATTGCCGGTATGCAGAAACGTTTGCACGTTGCTCATGTCCAGAGGCGAAGCCTTGATATTCTCGGCGATCTCATACCCCACCGGCGCCATGATGAACAAGGTGGCCGCCAGGGCAATTCCGTTGATGGCCATGCTCGGAGGTACCTGCTGTACGCCGATGGCATTGCGGGTAATCATCAGCACAATCACGATTTTCAAGAAGGCTGTGCAGACCACCAACAGCATGGGCATCAACGACAACGCGCCCAGAAATACCGCCAGGACTATCGGGTCCAGCCCTTGAAGAATCATCGACCGAACACCACTCGGGACAACTGCAACCCCAGGCGCCCGTCAACTTCCACCAACTGCCCCTGGCCAATGGGCCGATCGCCATAAAACAGACCTGCCATGCCAGGGGCAAAGCCGGTAATGCCCAATACCGAGCCGGGCACCAGGTTGCGCAACTCCCCCAGGGTCAGGTTCAATGTTCCGCAGCGTACGCTCAGCGTCATGCTCAATTCATCGAACGGCTCTGGCCCGAATACGTCCACTACGGGTTCATCGTCTTCATGCCCCGAGTGATGAGGTACAGCTAAATCTTCGTCCACAGACATGTCCTCGATAGAAGTAAGAGTGAAACGTAACCACCCGGTGTCATCGTCAATGCCGCCATGCAGGCGCTCTCTGCCGACCGACACATAGCCGCTGCCCCGGGCCTGGAAAAAAGTCTGTTCAAGCACCAGCACGTCGCCGGCTCGCAGGCTGCCGGCCTGTACGATCGGCAACCGCAACCGCCCAAGGGTCACGGCAATTGCCAGTTGAAACGACAACGGCAGCGGTGCAGCCGTGGCTCGCCAGGCCCCCGCCTCGTGCAATGCCAAAAAGCTTTTGGTGCTCAACCACACATAACCCTCAACCCACGAGGTCCCCAGGGTCACGGTGACGCGACAGCCAAAGCCCTTTGGTCGCTCGGTGTGTAGCAATCGCACATACCCCAACAGCGCTCGCACTTCGGGGCTCAGGTAATACTGGAACAACGTCCAGAACCAGGAATCAGGCTCGTTGTCGCCCCTTGCCAGGGTCACCGGACATTCGCCCAGCAGGCTAAGCAACGGCCCCGCCTTAGCGAGTGCCAGCACACCGCACTGCGTGTCGAAGCACACCGCGTCAGCGCCAACTGGCGGACGTCCAGGCTCAAGCCGCAACTCCCCGGCCTGACCCGCAACATGGAACGGCAAGTACAGGCCACGGCCCAGCCGGCGGCGTGCGGCAACCCAGTCGCTCTTGATCGACGGAAGTGTCAGCAGCGGTACGATCATGGGTTGCCGACGCTTGGCAGAAGCAGGCTGACCGGCAGCCCCAGCGCTTGGGTAAAACGGTCCTCACACTGTTGCCGTACGCCGCTGAGCCAGCGAGCCGTGGCGTCGTGTTCCGCTTCCAGTTCAATGGCCAAGGCGCTCTGCTCTCGGCGCACACTGGCGTTGATCCGTCCCAGACGTGGCAAGTACAGCACGGCCTGTAATGGCCACTGCGAACCGGCCAACACACGAGGCGCCAGTTGCTCGGCCAACGCCTCGATCATGGCGACACCTGCCGCTGGTTTTTTTCCCGGCAAGGAGGCTCTCGTCCCGGCGCCCTCCCCATCCCCGGCAAACAACCGCGCAAACAGTCGCCCTTGCTCCCACGGCACCACGCCCGCTGCGCCTGACTCACGCTCTTCGCGAGGCTCACGCAGGGTTGGTCGTTCAGTGGGTGTATTCGCAACCTGGGTCATGTCGGCTCCTGTGCAAGCAAAAGTGATAGCTCCTGCAACTTTTCCACCTGCCGCAGGCATTCGGTGGCTTGCCTCTGGGCACTGCCAACGTGGTGTTCCTTTTCTTGCCGTTGATTGCACAGCGCCTCCAGCTGCCCCTCTTCGCGCCGGGTACTGGCGGATAAAGAGCGCTCCTGTGCGTTCCAGGATTTCAGGCCCGCCAAGGTCAAGAGTTGGCCCTGGTGCTGACTGAGCAACTCAGCACTTTGCCGGGCCTGCTCCTGCCGAGTGTGTTCAAGTGCATCCTGGGCCTGCTGGATATGCGCGAGCAGGGCCCGCTGCGCACGCTTGGCCTCACGCAGGGCACGTTCGGCACGATCAGCCCTGTGCCTGCGCAGGCAACGCAGCATCTGCACTTCACCGAGCAGCACATCAGAAGGGGACATAGCGGGTCAGCTCCCTGAGTTGCTCCAGCGTGACGGCCATTGGTGTCGGCTCACGCAGATCCTGGCGCAGGAAGCCGTCCACCGCTTGGCGACTGTTCACGGCCAGGTCCGTCAACGCATCACTGCCAGGCTGGTACTCGCCCAGCTTGAGCATCAACTCGATCTGCTGGTACGCCGATAACAAACGTCGCAATGCCGTGCCCGCCTGAATATCCTCAGGCGCCGCGACGTTGCTCAGTATTCGTGAAAGGCTGGCCAACACATCCACCGCCGGATAGTGCCCACGCTCAGCCAATTTGCGCGACAACACGATATGGCCGTCGAGCAATGAACGTACTTCATCGGCCACCGGGTCGTTCATGGAGTCCTGTTCAATCAGCACCGTGTAGATCGCTGTGATCACGCCGTCACGGGTCAACCCGGCGCGCTCCACCAAGCGCGGCAGCAAGCTGTACACCGAAGGCGGCAGGCCTCCGCGCCCCAGGGGTTCGCCGGCAGCCAGGCCAATTTCACGCTGGGCCCTGGCGAACCGGGTCAGCGAATCAATCAGCAGCAACACCCGTTGACCCTTGCGCCGAAAACCTTCAGCCAGTGCCGTGGCGGTAAAGGCGGCGCGGGCACGCTCCATGCTGGAGCGATCAGATGTGGCACACACCAGTACCGCTTTGGAGCGCAATTGCTCATCGAGCTCATGGTCGAGAAACTCACGCAGTTCGCGCCCCCGCTCGCCGATCAAGCCGAACACGATGACATCGCACTCCACGTTACGGGCGATCTCGGCCAACAAGGTGGTTTTGCCACAACCGGCCCCGGCGAACAGACCCACGCGCTGGCCCTCACCGAGCGTCATCAAGCCATCGATGGACCGCACCCCGGTGGCCAGCGCCCGGTTGATACGCGGTCGCTCGGTGGGCAAGGGCGCTTCACATAACACCGGGCTGGTATCCGGCAGTTCGGACTCGACAAATGCGCTGGCACCCTGGCCCGTAATCGGCCGCCCGAAGCCATCCAGCACCTGCCCCAACAGCGCCTCGCTGACCTGCACCCGATGCGACACGCCCAGGCGCTCAACCGGTGCCCCCACGCGCACGCCTTCCAGGTTCCCAAGGGCACTGAGCACCGCATCCTGCTGATCAAACCCGATGATTTCAGCAAGCATGCAATCACCCGGCCCTTTCTCCACCTGGCACAAATCACCGATGCGCGCCTGAGGCAGCCGACACTGTAAAAGCATGCCGTTGACGCGCTGGATTCGCCCGCGCATGGCCACCGGCGCAAAGCTGCCTAGCGACTGGGCCTGGCGTTGTTGCCAGGCGTCAAGACGCGTTTGCACGGGTGTACTCACCAGTGCACCTCATAGCGTTGTGCGCCATCAAAAACCACTTTGTTATTGTCGATCAGCACCAGGCGCAGCCCGTCCACCTGATCCCCCAAAAACAGGCGGCTACCCTCTTCCAGAACCACATGGCCGTTAGGTCCGCCGACAATCTGCACGATCCTGAACGGCAAGGCGTCATCTCGCACACGTACACGACTGAGCACCGGTACCATACTGTCGAATTGCTCACCAAAGCGGCTGAGCATCCGCGACACCAGCTCCACTTCGTCCTGGGAAACATCACCGCTGAGCACGACCTGGCCGTTGATGACTTGCAAGTCGATCCGTTGGCTTAGCTCACGCTCGCCGAGCATTTTCAGTAACTGCTGACGCACATCAAACGGTGAGGCCAATTCATGTTTGCCAATCACCGGTGGCATCAGGGAAGCCTGCGCCTCATGCTCCCCTGTCGAGACCATACCCACCACCGCGATGACTACCGCCACCACCAGCATCAGGCTGATCAAACGCTTTTGCTGCGAGGATGAGATGGACGATAACGGCAGTGCCTGCACAGGTTGGCCCGGTGGTGGCAATGTTGCAGATACCGGGGCCTCCGGCTCAGGCCATGGATGATCGGCCAAGGTGACGCACAATCGCACGCTGCCCACCACAAAGGGCACGTTCAGCGCCAGGCTCGGGATCTGCGCCAGGGCCTGGCCATCAGCCCCGTACAACAGCTGCGCCTGGGCCTGCACCGACCAGTTAGCCTCGAAAAATCGCAGCAGGGCATGATGCTCGGCGACCCCAGGATCGCTCAGCACCAGGTCAGCATCCGACTCGGCACCGATGCTCCATCGTTCGCCGAACAACGGCAACGCGGCACCCTGGCGCAGCCCATCAAGCACGCGTAACTCATACATCATCGAGCCCTCCTTCGGACGGTCCATGGCTGTGAACTCATGCCGCTGCACCACGCATTAATGCTTCCTGACCGAGGTCAATGCGCCCCAATACCTTGACCCTGGACGTGCTTCCCAACTCAGCGAAAGACAGCACCGGTACATGGTTGAACTCTTCGAGCAATAAGGTCCGCAAGGGGCTGCGCAAGTCCTGCGCCACCAACATCACGCTTTTGCTCTTGGCCCTTAAGGTAAAGGCCTGATTGAGCAGGTTGATAAACGCCGCGCTGTGGTCCTGGTCCAACGCGAAGAACACCCCGGTCTGGGTCTGGCGCAGGGCTTCGCGCAGGATGTTTTCGCTCTGTGGAGACAACAGCCAGGCATGCAGGCCGTCGGCCTCGCTGTACTGGTGATAGATCTGCGCCTTGAGCGCAATGCGTGCATAGTCGGCCAGGGCTTCCGGTTCACGCTCATGCTGTCCGTACTCGATCAGCGATTCGACAATCAAGCGCACCGCCCGCAGCGGGACACCTTCACTGGCCAGGCGTTGCAATACCGCAGAAAAACGCGACAGCGGCATGATGCGCTGCAGCTCCTGCACCAGTTCCGGCTGGTTATGCTCAAGCCAACTCAGGATCGACTTGCTCTCCTGAATCCCCAGGAACTGTGGCCCGCTGAGCATCATCGCCTTCCTCATACGCTCCAGAATCAGGCTTGTGGCGGTGAAGCGCTCCAGTTGCGGATCATCAAGCAGCGGATCGTCAGGGGCCAACCAGAGCCAATCCTGTTCATCGCGCTCAACCAGCCCGGCGATGGCGTGCTCAGGCTCAACCTCAAGCGCCTTGCGTTCAACGGCCACATGATTGACCACCGACGCCCTGACCATGGGGACTTCATGCACACAAAAGCGCATCTCATCGGGGGCCAGTGAGTCATCCAGTTCGACTTCGAACGGCGGCAACGTCAGGCCAATATTGGCGACCAGTGAATTTCGCGCCTGGCGAATCCCGTGAATCAAATTCGTCACTTCAGGCGTGCCACGCAGCACGGGGGAAAACTGCAACAGGTAAGGGCGCGACGGGTCAAAGCCGCGCAGGTCCTCTTTGCCGTTCTCTTCAGGGCGAACCACTTCAGCGGCCTCGCTGGAAGGCTCTGCCTGCTGTTGACGCTGACGCACCAGGTAGTAACCCACGCTGCCGGTGATCAGCGCGATCAAGATAAATACCAGGGTTGGCATGCCGGGAACCATGGCAAACGCAAGCATTCCCACCGAGGCAATCACCCAACTCTTGGGCTCGCTGGTCATTTGCCGGGCAATTTCGACGCCCATGTTACTGACGCCTTTGCGTCCATCCGGTGCAACTCGGGTGATGATCATGCCGGCAGTCAACGAGATCAGCAGCGCCGGAATCTGTGCAATCAGGCCATCGCCGATCGTCAGTACCGAATACAAGGCCATCGAATCGCCTGCGCTCAAACCGTGCTGGAACATGCCCGTGGAGAAGCCGCCCAACAGGTTGACCACGACGATGATCAAGCCGGCGATGGCGTCGCCTTTGACGAACTTCATGGCCCCGTCCATGGCCCCGAACAGTTGGCTCTCGCGCGACAACTGCTCACGCTTGTCTCTCGCTTGCATGCCGTCAATCAGCCCTGCACGCAGGTCGCTATCGATGGACATCTGTTTGCCGGGCATCGCATCCAGGCTAAACCGCGCCGCCACCTCGGCAACCCGCTCCGAGCCCTTGGTGATCACCAGGAAGTTGACCAGGGTCAGGATCAGAAAGATCACCATCCCGACCGCCAGGTTTCCGCCCACCACGAAATTGCCGAAGGCCTCGACGATGTCACCGGCGTCCTGTTCCAGCAGGATCAAGCGCGTGGTCGCAATCGACAGCGCCAAACGAAACATGGTGGTCAGCAACAGGATCGACGGGAACGACGAGAACGCCAGAGGGCCTGGGAGATAAAGCGCCAGAACGATCAGCAGGCAGGATATGCAGATATTGAGCGCAATCAGAATATCTACCAGCCAGGTCGGCAGTGGCACGATAAAAATAAACACAATGGCCATGACCACCACAGCGCCCAGCACTTCAGCGCGCTGTGCCACTTTGAGCAGCAAGCCGTTGATGGTCGACAACAGGGTCACGTCATAGCCCCCGGCAACTCAGGAAAACGCTGGGTCCCCCCGTCGATCCGGTTCAGCTCGTCCATCACCGCGACAAACCTGAACAAGGTTTCCTCACGGACTCTATCGTCAGACCATAAGGCCAGCGGCATCTGCCGGATAAGAGGGTAAAGCGCGTTGAGCGCTGCCAGTTGCCTGGAAGACGAACCACTGCCCATCTCGCTCCCCAACCGCAGGATTTCATCAGCCGCGATACCGCTGTCGGCGTACCCAAGCAGGCGCTGCAGCAGGGAAACCGCGTCCTGATCGACGTCCAGTCGCTGGTTAAACGCCAGGCAATCGGCCAACACGGTGCCCAACTGCCCACAACTGCGCAGGCCCTGCAGCAAAGAGCGCAACAGTGGCGTAGGCATCGATGACACCCGGGCCGCGATATCGTCTGCCAAGGCTTTACGCATCACATTGAGCCCTTCATAGAAGCGCTCGCCGCCGTATACGCCCAGCAGGGCTTGCATCATGGTCGCCAGCGATTGGCGCGTGACCACGCTGGCATAGTAGAGCGCACGGAGCGCCTGGCGCTCCTGCGGGTCCACACCGGCCGCTTGCAAGGTTACGGCAATGTTCAGGCCTGCCTGGATTTCTCTTTTGAAACGCGCCTCGAATTTGGCAATGGCTGCGCGGGCCAAGGCAGCCTCGGATTTACGCAGTTCGACATCCGCCTGGCTCGCCACGTGCTTGAGCACCACGAACGCACGCGCCGGGTCGCCGCCTGCGAGGTCGAGCAATTTATCGACGCTGGCGTCTTTGAGTAACTGCATTCTGATGCGGCGAGAAACCGAGGCCATGCTCGCCTGGGCCGGATGCCCCAACTGCTCATAAAGCTGCACCAGTTGCTCCGCCGCAGGCACGCGCACGCCCATCTGCCGCTGAGCCAGCGGGAGTTTATTGAGCACGACTTCCTGATTGAACAGTTGCGCCAGTTCATCAACACCCTTCGCAGGCGCAGGCACGGTGGTATTGCTGATAACAGGTTGATCCAGGCGTTGGACCGTTGGCACATCGTTGCGCGATTCGACTTTCATGGACAGGCCAGTTCCGGAAGAGTGTGTCTCTGTGTGGCAAAGCCTACCCATACGGTTCCATTGAAATTCGAAACGACGGCATATTTGAAAATACTTGCACGGGCGCCTGATCCTCACGTGCAACAGCCTGCGTAAAAAAGCTTCAATTCAAGATATTTATATATATAAATTAAGTAGTTACGTGATTTTTTCTGTTTGGCACAAGCAGTGCAATCGGGTTCCTGTCGATACGTTTCGACTGCGTCTACCTTAAGGAAAAAATCATGAATATCCCTATTGAAGCCTTAGTTCACCTTGGTGGTAACTCGCCTCAATTCATGCTTCACCTGACAGACGATCAACAGAAAAAACTTCGCCGTTTCATTCATAAACGCGTGCTCAACCCGGAAGATGCTGATGATCTTTTGCAATTGACCTACCTGGAAGCCTGGCGTAATCGCGAACGTTTCAGCGGCACCGCAACGCTCACCACCTGGATGTGCGGCATCGCGCAGAACCTGATCCGCAATCACTTTCGGCGCCTGTATGCCAAACCCGCCCATTGCGAATTCGACGAATCGCTGTGGCATGGCCAGGAAGAAACCCACAGCCTGGACTGGGAGTTTGAGATCAACCGGCGCCTGGAAAATACCCTGAGCGCTATTGACCACTTGCCCACCGAAATGCGCAGGACGCTTTACGCCTCACTGGAAACCGATGGTAGCTATCAGGACACCGCCGACGTGCTGGACATCCCTATCGGCACCGTGCGCTCGCGGCTGTCACGGGCGCGCGAACAGCTCAAGCGCGTCACACACACGCACCTGTACCGCTAAGCTGAATTAGCCTTGCAAGCGTTGGGCGACAGGGATATCTGCCCAACACTGTCAGGCATAGCCTCAAAGACACTTTCCAAGACGCTACGGCTCTGTATCTCACCATTGCTACAGAGCGCGTCCGCCGCCGCCCGTCGCCAAAACCGCCGTTTTCGGTTAAACAGTTGAAAGCGTAGAAAAATTTTCAACAAAAAGGCTTGACGCATTGCCGTTCCGAGCGAATAATGCGCGCCACTTGGCTACATAGCTCAGTTGGTTAGAGCATAGCATTCATAATGCTGGGGTCCGGGGTTCAAGTCCCTGTGTAGCCACCAAGTACTAAAAACGGCTTACCGAAAGGTAAGCCGTTTTTTTATGAGCGTAAAAAACTCCCCAACTGTATTTTGACGCCCCCCACCCCCACTGTTAGTGTCCAGCCTCCCTAAAATGCGGAGTGCCCCGATGAAACTGGACATCTACCAAGTCGACGCTTTCAGCCAGCACCCCTTCGGCGGCAACCCGGCGGCGGTGTGCCCACTTGCCGAATGGCTGCCCGACGAACAACTGCAAAGTATCGCGGCTGAAAACAACCTCTCGGAAACCGCGTTTTTTGTGCCCCGTGGCGAGTTCTACGAGCTGCGCTGGCTCACCCCGGAAGTTGAAGTAGACCTGTGCGGCCATGCCACGTTGGCGGCGGCGTGGGTGTTGATCCATATGTTGGAAGATGCGCCGCAAGTGCTGCGCTTTGCCACACGTAGCGGCGAATTGCGGGTGACGCGCAATGGCGACGAATTGGCGATGGATTTCCCGGCCAAACAGCCTGAACGCTGCGAACCACCGGCGGGGATGTTGAGCGCACTGGGCATTGAAACTGCCGAGGTGTTCGGCACCGACGACTACATCGTGCTGGTGGAAAATGAAGCGCAGGTGGCGGCACTGACTCCGGATTTCGCACGGCTCAAGGGCCTGCCCAAACGCGGGATCGCAGTCACCGCCAAGAGCACACAGTTTGATTTTGTCTCACGCTGGTTCGGCCCGAATGTGGGTGTCAATGAAGACCCGGTCACCGGTTCGGCGCACACTTCGCTGGCACCGTTCTGGGCCGAGCGCCTGGGCAAGTCGCAATTGACCGCCGAGCAAGGTGGCCAGCGCAAGGGCCAGTTGCGCTGTGAACTCAAGGGCGACCGCGTGATTATCTCCGGCAAGGCGGTGCTGTACATGCAAGGTACGATTTACCTGTAAAACCCAGTACCGGAAGGACAACAGATCATTCTCAAAATGAACGGAGTTCAGCGCGTGTTTTTGACTTCCCGCCGTCAGTTGACGGTCATCGCAGCAGCCCTGGCCCTGGCGGCCTGCCACACGTCCGTCACCGAACAACCACCGGCACCGGAGCTGGGTTCGGGCTATCGCACGGACCTGAGCACCCGCCACGCCGAGCGCCATATGGCTGCCGCCGCCAACCCGTTGGCCGCCGAAGCCGGACGCGAGATGTTGCGCCAAGGCGGTTCGGCCATCGACGCGGCGATTGCCATGCAAGCGGTGCTGACCCTGGTGGAGCCACAGTCTTCCGGCATTGGTGGCGGTGCGTTCATCATGTTGTGGGATGGCAAAAACGTGCAGGCCTACGACGGTCGCGAAACCGCACCGGCGGGGGCGACCGAGCGCTTGTTCCTCAAGGCCGACGGCACGCCGATGGCTTTCACCGACGCGCAGATTGGCGGGCGCTCCGTGGGCACGCCCGGGGTATTGCGCGCACTGCACATGGCGCACAACAAGAGCGGCCATCTGCAATGGGCCAAGCTGTTCGAACCGGCGATCCGCCTGTCGGAGCAGGGCTTTGCCATTTCACCGCGCTTGCACAGCTTGATCGCGGCGGATCGCTTTATCGCGCAATCGCCCGAGATGGCGGCGTACTTTTTGAATGCCGATGGTTCGCCAAAAGCCACCGGCACGCTGTTGAAAAACCCTGCGCTGGCCGCGGTGTTCAAGCGCATCGCCAAGGAGGGGCCGGATGCGCTGTACCACGGGCCGATTGCCGATGAGATCGCCCGCAAGGTACAGGGCAATCACAATGCCGGCAGCTTGTCCGTAGCCGATCTCAAGGGCTACAACGCCAAGGAACGCGCGCCGCTGTGTACCGACTACAAGCAATGGAAAATCTGCGGGATGCCGCCACCCTCCTCAGGCGGCATTGCCGTGGCGCAGATCCTGGGCACCTTGCAGGCGCTCCAGGCCCGCGACCCACGCCTGGCGATTGCACCGATGACGCCGGTCAAGAGTGCCTCGCCGGCCGGGCTTGAACCAACGCCCGAGGCCGTGCACCTGATCGCCGAAGCCGGGCGCCTGGCCTTTGCCGATCGCGCACTGTACGTGGCCGACGCTGACTTCACTCCCGTGCCCGTTGCTGGCCTCGTCGCCCCCAATTACCTGGCTCAGCGCGCCGCGCTGATCGGCGAGCGCAGCATGGGGATCGCCAAGCCTGGCCAACCGGCGGGCGTGCAAGTGGCGTATGCACCGGATCGTTCGCCGCTGCGCATCTCCACCTCGCAAGTGGTGGCGGTGGACGACCAGGGCGGCGCCGTGTCGATGACCACCACTGTGGAAGCAGCGTTCGGCTCCCACGTGATGGTCCAGGGCTTTTTGCTCAACAATCAGATGACCGATTTCTCATTCATCCCCGAAGAAAACGGCCAGCCGGTGGCCAACCGCGTGCAGCCCGGCAAGCGCCCGCGCTCGGCCATGGCGCCGACCCTGGTGTTCGATCGCAACAGTGGTGAGTTGCTGGCCACCGTGGGTTCCCCGGGCGGTTCGCAGATCATCGAGTACGTGAGTAAATCCCTGGTCGCCATGCTCGACTGGCAGCTCGACCCGCAAGCGGCCATCAGCCTGCCGAATTTCGGCAGCCGCAATGGCGCCACTGAGTTGGAAACCGGCCTGTTCAGCCCTGCGCTCAAACAAGCGCTCAAGGACAAGGGCCATGCCCTGAGCGAGATCGATATGACCAGTGGCGTCCAGGCCATCGTGCGCACGCGGGATGCCCAGGGCAAGGTGATACTGAGCGGCGGTGCGGACCCACGGCGTGAGGGTGAGGCGTTGGGCGATTAAGGTGTTTTGATCAAAGGAGAATGCACGATGCACAAAACCCATAACCTCAATGCCCTCCCCGGCGTGGATCACGGTTTTTGCTCGATTGACGATCCGCTGCGTTTCGTTAGCAATCTGCGCCGCCCAACACCTGCACAATCGTACAAGACCCCGAGCAGACAACCGCGGCAGACTCGGTTAACGTGTTCCCACCTCTATCTGTGACAAGTCACCATGGGCAAACCCACCCACTCCCTCGACTGGCTGCACCGCGCCCCGCACGCCAGCGGCCTGGACCGCATCGAGGCGTACTTTGCCGGTTTCGCATTCGACCCCCATCGCCATGACACTTACGCCATCGGGCGCACGTTGTTCGGCGTGCAGAGTTTTCATTATCGCGGCGGCATGACCCACAGTATGCCCGGCACCACCATGGTGATTCACCCGGATGAAATTCATGACGGTCGCGCCGGCAGCGACGAAGGCTTCAAGTACCGGATGATTTATGTGGAGCCGGCGTTGATCCAGCAGATCCTCGGCGGCAAACCCTTGCCTTTCATTCCCGGCGGCTTGTCCACCGACCCTCGGCTGCACCGCGCCAGCGAATTGTTGCTGCAAAGCCTGGATTGCCCGATTGACCCGATGCAAGAGCAGGACGCCATGTTCGACCTGGCTCAGGCGCTGAGCGAGGCATCCGGTGCGGTTGTCAGCCGCAAAGCCTTCGACTACGTAGCCGCCGAACGCGCCCGTGAATTTATCCACAGCGCCCTGGGCCGCAGCATCACCCTGGATGAAATAGCCGACCATGCCGGCCGCGACCGCTGGGCGTTATCGCGGGATTTTCGTCTGCTATTCGGCACCAGCCCCTACCGCTACCTGACCATGCGCCGGTTGGATCTGGTGCGTCACTTGCTGGCCCAGGGCCAATCGCTGGTGGATGCGGCGATGACCGCAGGTTTCACCGACCAAAGCCACATGACCCGGCAATTTCGCAGCACTTACGGTATGCCGCCCTCGCGCTGGGTGAAGATGCTCGGACGCTGAGTGCTGGGTTGGAATACGTTCAAACTGTGGGAGCTGGCTTGCCTGCGATGCAGACACCTCGGTGTATCAGGCACACCGCTATCGCAGGCAAGCCAGCTCCCACAGTTGGATGAGGTGGTGTTGCTGGCATTTGGTCATGGTTTGTAAAGGGCCAGCAAGCCGTGTCCCTTTAAATTGCAGGACGTTTCCGAGACAATCCTTGCCACCTTGTGCCTGTTGGAATCGATGGCTAGTCTTCGGTCCGTCACTGCCTTTTCAGTGATCGGGTTTAGTCGCTCGGATTTAATAGGCGCATGGTCCTCCATGAGGTTTTATGGTGGCTGTGCGCAGGGCGCCCTCGGGTGCGCCGGACTTTGCCTATTTGCCGGTCGACTAACCTGCGTACAGCCGCCACCCAACGTTTAGTCGCGACGGGTCGGCTCCTTTGAGTTAATAGGAGTTACACCATGACCAAAGCACTTCCCGATCCACCCATGGATTGCCTAGTCGTCAACGAAGAGCTCAGCTTCGAAGACGCTCAACTCTACATTTCCCATCTGATCAACAGCGCATCGGCCACGGTGTGGGACTGCTGCGATCACCTGCAACCCCATGACCGCGCCAGAATCCATGCCGCGTGGCACTTGCTGGAGATGGCCAAGACCGTGGTAAACCGCACTATCGAGTGCATGCCGAGAACCTGAAAACACTACAAAACCAATGTGGGAGCTGGCTTGCCTGCGATGCAGACACCTCGGTACATCAGGTACACCGAGGTGATGCTATCGCAGGCAAGCCAGCTCCCACATTTGGGTTCTGTTGTCGCCAAAATCGAGTTTGGTGTCCGAACGTGCTCTTTAGCTCGACAACTGATTGGCAAACTGCCCGACCGCACTCACCACTTTTTGCGCACCGTCCTGAATCTCCACAATCACCGTGCCCGCCTCGGCCGCCAGGGCCAGGCCTTGTTCGGCTTGCAGGCGGCCGTCGGCCATCAGCGCAACCGCATCGCGGGCCATGTCCTGGTTCTGGCGCACTACGCCGACAATTTCCTCGGTGGCTTTGCTGGTGCGTGACGCCAGTTGCCGTACTTCATCGGCCACCACCGCAAAGCCACGCCCCTGTTCACCGGCGCGTGCGGCTTCAATGGCGGCGTTGAGCGCCAGCAGGTTGGTCTGCTCGGCAATGCCACTGATAGTCTTGACGATGCTGCCGATCACTTGGGACTGGGCATTCAGCGCCTCAATACCCTCACCGGCCTGTTGCATGTGCTGGGCCAGGTCGCGCATCACGTCCACCGCCTGGGTGACCACGGTGGTGCCGCGCTGGGCGCTGTCGTCGGTTTGCAGGGAGGTGCTGTAGGCAATGTTGGCGGCTTCGGCCACCGCCTGCTCGCGGTTGACCTGGTCGGTGATGACCGTGGCGAACTTGACCACTTTGTACAGCCGTTCATTGGCGTCCAGCACCGGGTTATAGGTGGCTTCCAGCCATACCAGGCGGCCATGGCTGTCGACACGCTTGAAGCGCGCCGCCACGAACTCACCGGCGTTCAGGCGCTTCCAGAACTGCTGGTACTCGGGGCTGTTGTATTCCTGCGGCTCGCAGAACATACGGTGATGTTTACCCTGAATCTGCGCCAGGCTGTACCCCATGCTGCTGAGGAAGCGGTCGTTGGCGGTGAGCACGTTGCCGTCCAGGTCGAACTCGATCAGCGCGGTGGAACGCATCAGCGCGGTGATCAGGTTTTCATGTTCACGCGAGCTCTCGATGGTACGGGTGAGGTCGCTGGAAAAAATCGAAAAATGCTTGATGCGCCCTTCCGAACTGCGCACCGGTTGCACGATCGAACGCAACCACGCCTCCTTGCCATTGCCACGCATCAGGCGCACGGCCCCGGCAAAGTGTTCGCCACGGGCCAGCGCGTGCTTGAAGCGCAACTGGAACTCGTCCTGGCGTACATGGGCCGGTACCAGGTCTTCGATTGCACGCCCCACAATCTCACTCAGTGAATAGGCCAGTTCCTCCAGGAAGTTGGCATTCGCCCACTCCACCCGGCCCTCGGCGTCCAGCGTCAGGCAGAGCATTTCGCTTTCCAGGCTCTCTTTCACCTGTAGCAAGCTCGACAATTCTTCGCGCAGAGCGGTCAGCTCCTGCTTCAGGCGGGTGTTGAACATGGGGCACCATTAGGCAAGTGAGGTGGGCGTACTAACCTGCATCGGCGCTGGCGCAGTTTTCTGAAGAGGGCTCGGGACTCAAGTCGAACTATATTTTCAGCCCCATCAGCCCCCATTGAATCGGCACACACCCATGACTTGATATTCCAGGGTATTGAGCTTGCCGCTGGAGTCTTCATAGGTCATGCGCGACGGCACCGCATTGCACGAGCGGATCGGCGGCGTCACGTTGACCACCTTGGCGATGTCCAGGTCCATGCCGTAGCGATAGGTCTGCACCTGGGGCACAGCCTTGCCTTTTTTGATCGCGTAGGCAGCCATGGCTTTCTCGTTGCGCTCCATCATCAGGGCAAAGGTGCGATCCCCTCCGCCTTCGGCCAGTACACCGAAGGACAAGACCGCCGTTAATACGCCCAAACCCACTTTATAAAAGTTCATGACCAAGTCCTCGACATAAAAGTTAAGTGTCGAGACTAATCAATCAACCCTGACGCCAGGTTCACCAAAACATTACGTATTTGTTAGAGGGCCGTTAGTTTCCAGAATCGTAATCTTCATGCAATGCCACTGTTATCCGCCGTTTGCAACTATCAGCCCGGGCCAGATCAATAAGAATGCCCGCCTCTATAAGAAGCCGATAACTGCCATCACCGAGGAGCGCATCATGAATATTCGTCACTACACCCTTCCCTTTTCACTGATGGCCGCCTTGCCCCTGGCCGTGGCCGCAGAGCAGGAAAAGCCCGAAGGCTTTATCGAAGGCAGCAGCCTGAACGTACTGGCGCGCACTTTTTACTTCAACCGCGACGATCGCAAGAGCCAATCCAGCCCCACCGGTAACGGCTATTCCGAAGCCTGGGCGCAAGGGCTGATCAGCCAGTTTGAATCCGGTTTTACCCAAGGCACCGTGGGGTTTGGTCTGGATGCGTTTGCCATGTTGGGGCTCAAGCTCGACTCCGGTGCCGGCCGCAGCGGCGGCAAGGGCTCGTTCGGTGTGTTGCCGGTGGACAGCGCCAATCAGCCCGAAAACAGCTACAGCAAACTCGGCGGCGCGGCGAAACTGCGGGTATTGGATACGGTAATCAAGGCCGGCGATGTATTCCCGCTGACGCCTGTTGTGGCGTACGGCGATTCACGGGTATTGCCGCAAAGCTTTCGCGGTTTCACCGTGCGAAACACCAGCCTGGAAGGCCTGAGCCTGCAAGGCGGACGCTTGAGCGGCATGAGCCAGCCCAATGAAAGCGGGATGAACAACGGCTTTGCGACGTTCTATGCGGGCAAGGTCGACTCACCCTGGGTGGGCTATGTCGGCGGTGACTATCAATTCAATAAACACCTGAGCGTCAGCCTCTACAGCAGCCGTTTGAAAGATGCCTGGAATCAGTACTATTTGGGCAGCAACGCCAATTATGCGCTGACCGACGAGGTGTCACTGTTCGGCGATTTCAACGTCTACAAGGCGGTGGACGAAGGCAGCAAACAGCTCGGCGAGTTCGACAACACCATCTGGAGCGCCAGGCTGGGGGTCAAGGTCGGCGCCCACAGCGTGGCGGTGTCGCACCAGCGCAACAATGGCGACGACGACTTCGACTACTTGCGCCAGTCTGATTCGATCTTCCTCAATAACTCGATCCAGTACAGCGACTTCAACTCGCCCAAGGAGCGCTCATGGATGGTGCGCTACGACCTGGACATGCAGGCGTTCGGCATTCCAGGCCTGTCGTTCATGACCCGCTACGGCAAAGGCACCGGCGCCGACTACAGCAACGCCAACGCCGTGTATATGCGGCGCGATGCGGCGGGTAACCCGCTGACCGATCAACGCCGTTGGGAACGGGATATCGAGGCCAAGTACGTGGTGCAAAATGGGCGTTTCAAGGATTTGTCCCTGCGCTTGCGCCAGGCCACCGTGCGCTCCAGTGCCTTTGAGTCCGACCTGGAAGAAGTTCGCTTGATCGCCGAATATCCACTGGCCGTGCTATGACGCCTTACATTCGCTCGCGATTAACTAACATCTGTTCACAAATAGCCGATTATCAAAATTGTAATATTGGCCTCAGCTTCTCGTTAAGTTCAACTTTCTATACTCGCGTCAACTTATTCACCGAGCACGTTCATCTCTGAAGCTGTTGTGTAGCTCCTTTGGAAAGAGATGAATTTTTAACGCCCCGCTTGGGGCGTTTTTTTTGTGCGCAGGGTTATGCGACCGATGGTCGCAGTTGACCCTAAAGCTACTTTAGCCTTCAGACTTTTCCCACTTCAATAACCGCCGCCATAAGGACATGGGCGCCTTCTCTCCATCATTCAAGAGGTAACCCCCCATGCGTATCCTTGTGATTGAGGACGAGCAAAAAACCGCTGACTATTTGCGACAAGGCTTGAACGAAAGCGGCTACGTGGCCGACTGCGCCGCCAATGGCATTGATGGCCTGCACCTGGCCGAGCAGCATGCCTATGAGCTGGTGATTCTGGACGTCAACCTGCCGGGCAAGGATGGCTGGCAAGTGCTGGAACAACTGCGCCGCAATGGCAACCAGCGGGTGATGATGCTCACGGCCCGAGGCCGGCTGGCGGACAAGATCAAGGGCCTGGACATGGGCGCCGACGATTACCTGGTCAAACCGTTCGAGTTCCCCGAGCTGCTGGCGCGGGTACGGACCCTGTTGCGGCGCAGCGAGCATATCCCCCAGCCGGAAGTGTTCCGCGTCTCGGACCTGGAGCTGGACCCGCGTCGCCACCGCGCCTATCGCGGCACCCGGCGCATTGACCTGACCACCAAGGAGTTTGCGCTGCTGCAGGTGCTGATGCGCCAGAGCGGTGAAGTGCTGACCCGCACGCAGATTATTTCGCTGGTGTGGGACATGAATTTCGACTGCGATACCAATGTGGTGGAAGTCTCCATCAGCCGCCTGCGCGCCAAGGTCGATGACCAGAGCGAGGTCAAGCTGATCCACACCATCCGCGGCGTGGGCTACGTGCTGGAGGCGCGCCCATGAGAACCGGCAGCCTGTCGATGCGCCTGGGGTTGACCGTCAGCCTGATGGGCGCGGGCCTGGTCTTGCTGCTGGCCACCCTGGCCTACCTGGCCCTGACCCATGAACTGGAAAAACTGGCGCGCAAGGGCCTGGAAAGCAAGATGGAACAGATCCAGCACAGCCTGTCCCTGGGGCTCGATGCCCAGGCCATTCGCGCCCGCCCCCATGCGCTGCTGGACCTGGTCATCGGCCACGACAATTTCTACCTGACCATCGTCGGTACCGCGCCCAATAACAGCGTATTGCTCAACATCGGCGCCAAGCCTCAAGCGCCGTTGCTCACCGACTTCAAGCCGCGGGAAACCCTCGGCTACCTGAACTGGGCCGACAGCGACGGCAACCAGGTGCTCAGCGCCTCCAGCCTGATGCGCCTGGCCAGCGGCGAGCGCGTGCGGGTGCTGCTGTCCCTGGACCGCCGAGACGACCAGGCACTGCTCAGCGCCTATCTGCGCGCCACGCTGATCGCGCTGCCGCTGCTGTTGATACTGATCGGCATGGGCGCCTGGTGGCTGGTGCAGCGCGGCTTGGCGCCGTTGAAGCAGTTCAGCCAGGTGGCGGCGAAGGTCACCACCCAGGACCTGACGCACCGTTTGTCGGTGGGCAATTTGCCCCACGAACTGGGGGAACTGGCCCAAGCCTTCAACGTGATGCTCGACCGCCTGGATGCGGGCGTACAGCAACTCTCGCAATTCTCCGATGACCTGGCCCACGAACTGCGCGCCCCGCTGACCAACCTGATGGGCAAGGCCCAACTGACCCTGTCGCGCCAGCGTCCGCCCGAGGAATACAAGGCGGTACTGGAATCGAGCACCGAAGAGCTGGAACGCTTGGGGCGTATCGTCAGCGACATGCTGTTCCTGGCTCAGGTCAGCCATCCGGCGGCGCGGGCCTCATTCACCGACGTATCCCTGGGGCAGGAGGCCGAGCGAGTGATGGAGCTGTTTGCCCTGAGCGCCGAAGACAAGCACGTCACCCTGAGCCTGCGCGGCGATGCCTGGGTGACCGGTGATCGCCTGATGATCCAGCGGGCGATTTCCAACTTGTTGTCCAATGCCATCCGCCATACGCCTGAAGGTTCAAGCATCTTGTTGTTGGTGGAAACCTATGAACAGAGCGTGTCGCTGTCGGTGGGCAACCCGGGTCGAGGTATCGACGCGAATCACCTGCCGCACCTGTTCGAACGCTTCTACCGCGCCGACAGCAGCCGTGCCCGTGCCGAAGGCGGCACCGGGTTGGGGTTGGCGATCGTCAAGTCGATCATGCATCTTCATGAGGGGCATGCCCATGTCACCAGCCAGCCGGGACGCTTTACGCGGTTCAGTCTGGTGTTTCCTTTGCAGACAACAGAGATCTCATGTGGGAGGGGGCTTGCCCCCGATGGCTATGGGTCAGTTGATGCATGAGCTGGCTGACACACCGCTATCGGGGGCAAGCCCCCTCCCACTTTGCTTTGTGGTGTCTTCAAGGTATCAGGCAACTCACTCTTCGCGGCGATGAGCCCACTGATACAACGCCGGCAGCACCAGCAACGTCAGTAAGGTGGAGGAAATAATCCCGCCAATCACCACCGTCGCCAACGGGCGCTGCACTTCGGCGCCGGTGCCGGTGGCGAGTGCCATGGGGATAAATCCGAGAGACGCCACCAGCGCGGTCATCAGCACCGGGCGCAAACGGGTCAGCGCCCCTTCGTGGATCGCTACCGGCAATGAGCGACCTTCTTCGCGCAGGTTACGGATGAAGGCGATCATCACCAGCCCGTTAAGCACCGCCACGCCCGACAATGCGATAAAGCCCACCCCCGCCGAAATCGACAGCGGTATATCCCGCAGCCACAGCGCCATGATCCCACCGGTCAGCGCGAACGGGATGCCGGTAAACACCAGCAGGCCATCCTTGAGGTTGTTGAACATCATGAACAGCAACCCGAACACCAGCAGCAACGCCACCGGCACCACGATACGCAGGCGCTCGGAGGCTTCCTTGAGCTGTTCGAACTGGCCGCCCCAGGTGGTCCAGTAGCCGGCGGGGACTTTCACCTGGGCAGTGATGGCGGCTTCGGCCTCTTCGACAAACGAGCCGATATCGCGCCCGCGCACGTTGGCGCTGACGATCACCAGGCGCTTGCCGTTCTCGCGACTGACCTGGTTGGGGCCCAGCACCAGGTCGAGGCTGGCGACCTGTGACAAGGCGATAAAGCCCAATTGCCCCGAGGTGTTGCCGGCCAGCGCCGGCACCGGAATCAGCAAGCGTGACAAGCCGTCGATATCGGTGCGCAGCGCGTCGGACAAGCGCACGACCATGTCGAAACGCCGATCACCTTCGTACAAGGTACCGGCCTGACGTCCACCGACGGCGACAGCGATGGTGTCCTGCACATCGCCCACGTTCAGGCCAAAGCGGGCAGCCTTGTCGCGGTCGATATTGATGGTCAGCACCGGCAGGCCGGAGGTCTGTTCTACCTTCACTTCCGAGGCACCGTTGAGCTTCTGCAAGGTTTCGGCGATTTCGCCGGCGGTGGTGTTGAGCACCGCCATGTCATCGCCAAATACCTTCACCGCCACATCACTGCGCACCCCGGAAATCAGCTCGTTGAAACGCAGCTGAATCGGTTGCGACAGCTCGTACGCGCTGCCCGGCACAATCGCGCTGGCCCGTTGGATATCAGCGATGATTGCCTCGCGGGACTTCTTCGGGTCAGGCCATTGATCCTTGGGTTTGAGCATCACGTAGCTGTCGGAAATATTCGGCGGCATCGGGTCGGAGGCAATTTCGGCCGTACCGGTGCGCGCAAATACCCGCTCGATTTCCGGCACTTGGGCCAGCAAGGTTTTTTCCAGTTGCTGCTGCATCTGCACCGATTGCGTCAGGCTGGTGCCGGGCACGCGCAGCGCTTGCTGGGCGAAGTCGCCTTCGCTGAGGCTGGGGATAAATTCACTGCCCATGCGGCTGGCAACCAGGCCCGATACAACGATGGTCAGCAGCGCCAGACCAAATACCAAGGGGCGACGCGTCATCACCCAGTTGAGCACCGGGTCATATACCCGGCGTGCGCTGCGCATGACGAAGTTTTCTTCTTCCTTGACCTTGCCGGTGACGAACAACGCAATCGCCGCCGGTACGAAGGTCACCGACAGAATCATCGCGCCGAGCAAGGCAATCACCACGGTGAAGGCCATGGGGTGGAACATCTTCCCGGCCACACCTGTGAGCGCGAAGATCGGCAGGTACACCACCATGATGATCAGTTGCCCGAAGATCAGCGCGCGCCGCGCCTCCTTGGCGGCGGCAAATACTTCGTGCAGGCGCTCACTGCGGGTCAGCAGGCGGCCGTGACGCTGCTGCGCATGGGCCAGACGACGGATGGCGTTCTCGACGATCACCACCGCACCATCGACAATAATGCCGAAATCCAGCGCACCGAGGCTCATCAGGTTGGCGCTGACTTTGTTGGTGAACATGCCGGTGAAGGTGAACAGCATCGCCAGCGGAATCACCATCGCCGTGATCAGCGCCGCACGAATATTGCCCAGGAACAGGAACAACACCGCCACCACCAGCAACGCACCTTCGAAGAGGTTTTTCTTCACGGTGGCAATGGCTTTTTCCACCAGGTTGGTGCGGTCGTAAACGGTGACCGCCACCACGCCTTCGGGCAGTGAGCGGTTAATCTCCTCAAGTTTTTTCGCCACTGCCTGAGACACGCTGCGGCTGTTCTCGCCGATCAACATGAACACCGTGCCCAGCACCACTTCACGACCGTTTTCGGTCGCGGCGCCGGTACGCAATTCACGGCCGATATTGACCTCAGCCACGTTGCGCACCCGAATCGGCGTGCCGTCCGAGGTGCTGATGACCATGTTGGCGATGTCATCAATGGACGCCACTTGCCCCGGCGCGCGGATCAGCAACTGTTCGCCGCTGCGCTCAATGTAACCGGCGCCGACGTTGGCGTTGTTGCGCTCCAGCGCGGTGACCAGGTCATTGAGCGTCAGGTTGTAGGCGGCCAGGCGCTTGGGGTCCGGTGCTATCTGATATTCCTTGGCGAAGCCGCCGATGGTATTGATCTCGGCCACGCCCGGCACATTGCGCAGTTGCGGTTTGATGATCCAGTCCTGGATCACCCGCAAATCAGTCGGTGTGTACGGCGTGCCGTCTTCCTTGCGTGCACCGTCCTTGGCCTCCACGGTCCACAGGAAAATTTCCCCAAGCCCGGTGGAAATCGGCCCCATCGCGGTTTCGATGCCCGCGGGCAATTGTTCACGCGCCACTTGCAGACGTTCGTTAACCAGTTGGCGGGCAAAGAACAGGTCGGTGCCGTCCTTGAAGATCACGGTCACCTGGGACAAGCCCGAACGCGACAGCGAACGCGTCTGCTGCAAGCCGGGCAGACCGGCCATGGCGGTTTCGATGGGAAAGGTGATGCGCTGCTCGGTTTCCAGCGGCGAAAACCCCGCCGCCGCCGAGTTGATCTGCACCTGTACGTTGGTGATGTCAGGCACCGCGTCGATGGGCAGCTTCTGATAGCTGGCGATGCCGACACCGGCCATCAACAGCACCGCCAACAGCACGATGATGCGCTGCTCGATGGCAAATTGGATAAGGCGCTCAAACATGGGGAATCACTCGCAGGATCAATGGGCGTGTTCGGCCGAGCCTTTGCCCAGTTCGGACTTGAGGATAAAGCTGCCAGCCGTCGCCACCTGTGCGCCGGCCTCCAGGCCTTTACGCACTTCGACGTAGCCGTTTTCACTCACGCCCAGTTCAAGATGGCGAGTGATAAAACCGTCCGCGGTGCGCACAAACACCGAGGGTTTGTCCTCGACGGTCTGGATGGCGGCCTGCGGTACGGTGACCTTGGCCTGGTAGGTATCGGTGGCGACTTGCACGGCCACAAACAAGCCCGGGCGCCAGGCGTCGTCGGGGTTGGGTACCGTCACGCGCACGGTAGCGGTGCGCGTCTGCTCACCGAGCAAGTTGCCGACATAGGCCACGGTGCCCAGTACTTCGGTGCCCATTTCCGTCGAGCTGACTTTTACCGGTTTGCCCACGCGCACCTTGTTCAGGTCCTTGGGAAATACGCCGAAGGTGACCCACACCTGGGACAGGTCCGAGAGGGTGAACGCGTTGCTGGTTTCACTGACCACCTCGCCGACGCCCAGGTGTTTTTCCACCACCACACCGGCGAACGGCGCACGCAGTTCATAACGATTGCCGCCTGCCAATACGGCGCTGCCGCTGAGCGCAGTCATTTTTTGCCGCGCATTGTTCAGGGCAATTTCGGCTTCTTGCAGGGTTTGCCGCGCCAGCAGGTAATCCTGTTCGGCAGAGATTTTGTCCTGCCACAACTGACGCTCGCGCTGGAAGGTGGTGCGCGCCAGTTCGACCCGGCGCTCACTGGCCGCCAGCTCGCTGCGCTGATCGGAAATCTGCTGGCTGGCAATCACTGCCAACAGCTCGCCCTTCTTCACTGACTGGCCAAGATTGACCTTCACCGCCTCCACTACACCCGCCGCACGGGGCACGATGTGGGAGGTGCGGTCGTCATCAAAACGCACCTCGCCCGGCAGCGTCAGCACGGTGCTGATTGAGCGCGGTTGCGCCTGGGCCAGTTCAATACCGGCCGCCTGGATCTGCTGCTCGGTGAGTTCAAGCTTGCCTTCTTCTTCCTCGGCGTGGGCCAAGCCCGATAGCAGCAGGCCCAAGGCGACGGCGAGCGCCATGCCATGTTTTTTGTTCATCAGGGGACTCCAGAAAAAATCAAAACCGGGCGAGGTCGCCGTAAATTCGTTCGATGCGCACCCAGGCGTCGGTGGCCTGGGCGGTCGCCGCAAGGTACTGGGTGCGCGCCGCGATCAAGGTGCGCTGGGCGTCGAGCACGTCGAGGAAGTTGAACTTGCCCATCTCGAAACCACGGGTGGCGCTGTCGACCGCACTCTGCGCGGCAGGCAGGATCTGTTGGTTGAAGGTGCGCACTTCGGTGTTCGCTGTTTGCCACAGGTCCAGGGCCTGGCGGGTTTCGGTGCGCAGGCGCAGCTCAGCAGCATTGCGCAAATCGCGCGCCTGGTCGGCGCGACGGCTGGCCGCGAGGATGTTGCCCTGGTTGCGGTTGAACAACGGGATCGGCATCGACACGCCCACCAGGTTGACCCGCTCGCGCACGCTGGCGTCGTACTGGCTGCCGATGGATACGTCCAGATCCGGGATGCGCTGGGCTTTTTCCAGGCCCACGCTGGCTTCGTTCTGCACAATGTTCAGTTCGGCCAGGCGCAACTCGGCGGTCTGCTCAAGTCGCGCCAACAATTGCGCGGCGCCAGGCAATGCCGGTGTGGAACTACCTTGCGTGGCGACCGCCTGGAAGTCGGCGGCGGCGCTGCCGGTGCTGGCGGCCAGCCGACGGTAGGCGTCAGTGAGACCCACCTGAGCGCGATTCAATTCCAGGCGAATTTCCGATACCTGCACCTGGGCGCGGGTGGCCTCCACCGGCGATGATTTGCCCGCGGTAACACGCCCGTTGGCGACCACCAGGCCGCGTTCGGCGAGCGCCATTGAGCGTTGCGCCAGATCGAGGCGTTCCTGGGCACGCAGGGCGCCGTAATAGCTGTCGATCACCTCAGCGCGCAGCACGTTGCGGCGCTGCTCCAGGCTCAGCGCGGCAGCGTCCTGGGCGCGGGTGGCCACCTCGATACGCGCACCGCGCTTGCCGCCCAGTTCCAGGGTCTGGCTGAGCTTGATGCTGGTGGTGCGGCTGTTGCGGCGGGTGTCTTCAGCGTCCCAGGAAGCCACCGGGTTGGGGATCAAACCGGCTTGCTGACGGCCGCCCTGGGCGATGTCGATGTCCCATTGTGCGGCCGCCAGGTCCGGGTTATTGGCGAAGGCGGTTTGCAAGGCTGCATCGAGGGTCAGAGGTTGTGCCAGGGCGGCGCTTGCAGCGACCCACACTGCCGCCGCCCCCAAGAGTGTTCTAACGGAAATTGCCATAACGAGAGTTCCACGCCCATGAAGTTGCTGGGGTTTCCCAGCGGGGGCAATGTAGCTGTCGGTACTTATCAGGGCCGTGTGTGAAAGATTACAAATCCGTTAGCCAGGCTCAGGCATGCACGTCGTCATGGTCGTCATGCGCAAAGCCCTCGCCCTCGACCTGGATCGTGGCATGAGAAATATCAAATTGTTCGTGCAGCAATTCCGTCACTCGGCTGAGGATCTGTTGCTCAGTGCCTTGGGACGCATCCGCGACCAAATGCGTACTCAGCACGTTCTTGCCACTGGTGAGGGCCCAGATATGCAGGTCGTGTACGTCCTTGACCCCAGGCACGCTGCGAATGCCCTGCTCCACCTGCTCGATATCAACGCCCTCCGGCACACCTTGCAGCAGGATGTTCATGCTCGCCTTGAGCAATGTCCAGGTGCGCGGCAATACCCAAAAGCCGATGGCGGCCGCGACCACGGAATCGACCCAACCCCAGCCGGTGAACATGATCACCAACGCAGCAATGATCACGCCGACGGAGCCGAGCATGTCGCTCCAGACTTCCAGATAGGCGCCCTTGACGTTGAGGCTCTCGCCGCTGGCGGCGCTGAGCAGGCGCATGGAGATGAGGTTGACGACCAGCCCCAGCAACGCAATCACCAACATGCCGGTGGACTGGATTTCGGCCGGCGCCTGCAGCCGCTGAAAAGCCTCGTACAGGATGTAGAACGCCACGGCGAACAACAGCAATGCATTAAACGCCGCTGCAAGAATCTCGAACCGCGCATACCCGAAGGTGCGCTTGCGATCTGCAGGACGCTTGGCGACCTGGATCGCCACCAGGGAAATCGCCAGGGCCAGAGCGTCGGTCATCATGTGCGCCGCGTCCGACAACAGCGCCAGGCTGCCGGTGATAAAGGCGCCGATGACTTCGGCCAGCATGAAGCTGCCGGTCAGCCCCAGTGCGATCCATAACTTGCGTTCGTGACCGGCGCGTACCTGGGCGTGGCTGTGTCCTGCGCTCATGGGATGTTCTCGTGGGTTGGGATGGGGCGGATCATAGAGCTATAGGCCAGATTCACGGGCATGGTTTGCAAAATTGTCATCTGCACGCCAGAACGTCGTTAGCTTCGAGCGCTCTCCTGAACCGATCTTCAGGCAGCCAACGCGTGGCGCTTTCCAAACAACGCCACACTCGCTACCCCCACCGCCCCCATCACCACGCAATATCCCACGCAGATCCACGGGCTGGTCGGCATCAGCGCGATCAACAGCAGCGGTGTGGTACTCGCCCACAGCGCGTAGGCAATGTTGTAGGTGAAGGAGATCCCCGACACCCGCACCTGCGCCGGGAACAGGCCCACCATCACCGACGGCACCGCGCCCACTACGCCGCAGCTCAAGCCTGCCACGGCGTACGCCGCGCCCAGCCACACGCCGCCGCTGATCAGGCTGGCATACAGGATAAAAATACCTACCGGCAGCAACAGGCTGTAGACCAATACCGCGCGCCAGGCGCCGATGCGGTCCACGAGCAAGCCTGCGAGGACGCAGCCGATGTTCAGAAAGACGATGCCCAACGCGCTCAGGGCGAAAGTATGGCTGGGGCTCATGCCGAAGGTTTTCTGCATCATGGTCGGTGTGATGACCACCAGCACCACGACGGCTGAGGTGAGTACGCAGGTCAGGATCATGGCCGGCAGCAGCACGGCGCGATGCTCGCGCAGCACGGTGCGCAATGGCATTTCGGCAGCGGCCTGGCGACGCGCCTGCATTTCCAGAAACACTGGGGTTTCGCTGAGCCAACGCCGCAGCCATACGCCAATCACGCCGAATACGCCGCCGAGCAGGAAAGGCAAGCGCCAGGCGTAGTCGAGGATTTCAGCAGGTGTAAAAACTTGCGCCAGCAAGGTGGCGGTCAGTGCCCCCAGCAAGTAACCAAAGGTCAGGCCGGCTTGCAGGAAGCCCAAGGCGTAGCCACGGTGATGACGCGGTGCGTGCTCGGCGACGAAGGTCCAGGCGCTGGGCACTTCGCCGCCTACTGCGGCACCTTGCAGCACGCGCAGCGCCAGCAGGATCAAGGGGGCGAAATAGCCGATTTGCGCGTAGGTCGGCATGATGCCGATCAGCAGGCAGGGCAAGGCCATCATCAGGATGCTCAAGCTGAAGACACGCTTGCGTCCCAAATGGTCGGCAAAGTGCGCCATCAGGATGCCGCCCAGCGGACGCGCGAGGTAACCGGTGACGAAGATGCCGAAGCTTTGCAAAAGGCGCAGCCACTCGGGCATTTCCGGAGGGAAAAACAATTGGCTGAGGGTCAGCGCGAAGAACACAAAAATAATGAAGTCGTAGATTTCCAGGGCTCCGCCGAGGGCGGCCAGGCCCAGGGTTTTGTAGTCGGAGCGGGAAAAACGCTGCGCCCGTGGGGAAAAGGTGGCAGTCATGTGCAGGCTCGGCAGACAAACAAAATGGCGTGCAGGTTATGAGCTGAGTCCCTTGATGGCAATCACGATGGATATATTTGTTTTACTCATTGATCGTTGAAGATAACTACATTCCCAAATCAATGGGGGTAGAGGAACATGCCGTAAAACTGCCAAACCCCATAATAAATACAAGAGGAAAGCTTCATGGCCGATGCTATCGAAGAAAGCCGCTACGCTCGATTTGCCCTGCGTTGCTCCAATTTTGCCGAGCGCTGGTTTCCCGACTCCTGGGTGTTTGCCGCCCTCGCCGTGATCATCGTCGCCGTAGCGACCCTGGGCATGGGCGCGGCGCCCGCCGAAGCGGCCAAGGCGTTTGGCGACGGGTTCTGGAGCCTGATCCCGTTCACCATGCAGATGGCCTTTGTGGTGATCGGCGGTTACGTGGTCGCCAGCTCACCGCCGGCGGTGAAGCTGATCGACCGCCTGGCGCGCATCCCCAAGAATGGCCGCTCGGCGGTGGCCTGGGTGGCGTTGATTTCCATGGTGGCCTCGTTGCTGAACTGGGGCCTGTCCCTGGTATTCGGCGGTTTGCTGGTGCGGGCGTTGGCCCGTCGTACCGACTTGCGCATGGACTACCGCGCCGCCGGCGCTGCGGCATACCTGGGCCTCGGTGCCGTGTGGGCGCTGGGGCTGTCATCGTCAGCCGCGCAGTTACAGGCCAACCCGGCGAGCTTGCCGCCGTCGATCCTGTCGATCACCGGGATGATCCCGTTTACCGAGACCATCTTTCTGTGGCAATCCGGTGTGCTGCTGCTGGCGCTGATCGTGGTTTCGCTGATCATCGCCTACGCCACAGCGCCCGGCCCCAACAGCGCCCGGGATGCCAAGGCCTGTGGTGTCGACCCGGCCTTTAACCTGCCCAAGCCACAAGCGCCGACGCGTCCAGGCGAATGGTTGGAACACAGCCCGTTGCTGACGATATTGCTGGCATTGCTGGCAGCCGGCTGGCTGTTCCATGAGTTCTCGACCAAGCCGGCGATCAGTGCCATCTCCGGGCTCAACACCTATAACTTCCTGTTCATCATGGTCGGCGCCCTGCTGCACTGGCGCCCGCGCAGCTTTCTTGATGCCGTGGCCCGTGCGGTGCCGACCACCACCGGCGTGCTGATCCAGTTTCCGCTGTACGGCTCGATTGCCGCGCTGATGACGGTGGTCAAGGGCGGTGATGGCCAGACCCTGGCGCACCATATCTCGACGTTCTTTACCTCCATCGCCTCCCACGACACCTACGCGCTGCTGATGGGCGTGTATTCGGCGGTGCTGGGTTTCTTTATTCCATCGGGCGGCGGCAAGTGGATTATCGAAGCGCCTTATGTGATGCAAGTGGCCAATGACCTGCAATATCACCTGGGCTGGGCGGTGCAGATCTACAACGCCGCCGAGGCACTGCCGAACTTGATCAACCCGTTTTATATGCTGCCGTTGCTGGGGGTATTGGGGTTAAAGGCACGGGACTTGATCGGATTTTCGTTTGTGCAGTTGCTGGTGCATACGCCGCTGGTGTTGTTTTTGCTGTGGGCGTTGGGGACGACGCTGAAGTATTTGCCGCCTGTGATGCCTTAAAAGGGGTCGATGCGGGCTTGCTCGCGAATGTGGACTGTCAGAAAAAATCCGGCGACTGACACACAGCCTTCGCGAGCAAGCCCGCTGCCACAGTATGTTCTGCGCCCTGTCATACCGATTTGGCGTCAGCCAATATCTGATGGCGTAGTTTTGCTGGCAGATCACCGGGTGTAAGCAGGTCAACCTTAACGCCCAACAACTCCTCCAACTCTACCTGTAGGCCACCCAAGTCAAATAACGTGGTGCCAGGGAGTACATCAACAAGCAGGTCAAGATCACTCCCCTCTCTGTCTTCGCCCATTGAAGCAGAGCCAAAGACTCGCGGATTAAAGGCTCGAAAGCGAGTAACCATCACACGAATAGCGATCCTGTTCAGATCAAGTGCGGTAGAAGGCTTCACAGTTCACCTTGGCGACGTTCAACACCTTGCAACCTTAGCAGCGCTTGAGCCGTGTAGACACGCCCCCCATCACCCGCCTGTCTTTGTTCCGTCACATTCCGTTGCTACCGTCCTGCGAAATATCTTGCAACATCTCGCCAAGGACTCCCCCGCAATGAGTGATGAGCACGAAGACCTTCCCTCCTCCGATTCCGCCACCCAACCGACGGTAGACACCAGCCGTCGGCGCTTCCTCGGCGGTGCGGCGGTGTTGGGGGTGGGTGCGACTTTGAGTGCCTGCGGCAATACCAGCGAAGCACCTGGCCCACCCGTGACCCGGCCGCTCACGCCCCAGGAACTGGACAAAGCGCTGCGCGAGCAGGTGAAGACCGTGGTGGTGATCTACGCCGAGAACCGCAGCTTCAACAACCTGTTTGCCGATTTCCCTGGGCTTGAGAAACCGCTGTCGGCGTTATCTGCCACTGACACCCAGCAGCGCGACCGCGACGGTAGTGTGCTGGCCAGCCTGCCGCCCACCTGGGGCGGTGTGTTGCAAGTCGGCCCGCAAACGGTGGACGGGGTGACTTACCCCGCCGGCGTGCAATTTCAGGAAAATTTGCCCAATGCACCGTTTGCCCTCAAGGGCCCGAACGCCGAAGACCTGCCATTGAGCTTGGTGACTCGCGACCTGTGGCACGTGTTCTACCAGAACCAGATGCAGATCAACGGCGGCAAGAATGATGGTTTTGTCGCCTGGGGCGATTCCGGTGGGCTGGTGATGGGCCATTACGCCCAGAGCCGTTATGCCCTGCGCTTGTGGGACGTGGCCAAGGAGTTTGTGCTGTGCGATAACTTCTTCCAGGGCGCGTTTGGCGGCTCGTTTCTTAACCACCAGTACCTGATCAGCGCCACGGCCCCGGTTTATCCCAATGCCGCGCAATCAGTGGCCAAGGCGCAGATCGCCACGCTGCAAAGCGATGACCCCGCCGACACACGCCTCAAGCCGCTGGACGCATCTCCGGCCAGCGCCATGAGCGGCCCGCCGCAGTTCGGCCCGAGTGCGCTGACCCCGGACGGTTACGCCGTGAACACTCTGGCGCCGCCCTATTGGCCTACCTGGATCCGCGACCCGCAAAACCCGGATTACTCAAAGCCTGATCTGCCCAACGTGCTGGTGCCGCAAACCCACGAGCACATTGGCGACAAACTGTCGAAAAAGAACATCGACTGGGCCTGGTACGCCGGTGCGTGGCAAGCCACCCTGGAGCAGTTCAAGGATTCGGGCGGGATCCCCAAGATTCCGAATTTCCAGTACCACCACCAGCCGTTCAACTACTTCAAGCAGCAAGGGCCGCAAAACCCCGCAGAACGTGCCAAGCGCCTGCGCGACGGCGGCTTGGGCGATGAATCGAGCACCAATAAATTCTTCGCCGATGCCCAGGCCGGCAAGCTGCCTGCGGTGAGTTTCTATAAACCCCAGGGCAACCTCAACATGCACGCCGGTTATGCCGATGTGGCCTCGGGCGACCGCCATATCGCCCGCGCCCTGAAAGTGCTGCAAGAGAGCCCGCAGTGGAAAAACATGGTGGTGGTGGTCACCGTCGATGAAAACGGCGGCTGGTGGGATCATGTCGCGCCGCCCAAGGGTGACCGCTGGGGCCCGGGCTCGCGTGTGCCGGCTTTGGTGGTGTCGCCGTTTGCGCGCAAAGGCACCGTTGACCACACGGTGTACGACACCGCGTCGATCCTGCGTTTGATCACCCGGGTGTTCCAATTGGAGACGCTGGACGGCCTCAAGCAGCGTGACGACGCAATGATCGCCCGCGGCCAGAAACCCATGGGCGACCTGACCAACGCGTTGCAATTTCAACCCTAGGGGCTTATCCAATAACGACATGCCTGGCGATTTAACACGCGATTTTTCCGGTCAGCCGCTACTGTGTGCAGGTGGGCTTTTATCCCGCGCAGACGGGCTTCGCTGACAAGGAACCAACTATGTTTAAACCGACCAGGCTGTCCTTCACCCTCGCCGCACTGCTGGTGAGTGCGGTCGTACAGGCCGACATCGAGGTGCCTCTGGGCAGTACGCAGCGCGTCACCCAGCTATTCGCATTTCCCAATAACTGCAATGTGATCTGCTTTCGGCCATGGACGCTGGAGCAGACCGCTGAGCATTATTTGAACCAGAGCCTGCAGCGTGACGGCTACAGCCGAGCCAGGGTCAGTGTGAAAAGCCGCGATGGTCAGGTCTCGGCGAATTTCAGCGGCGTACCTGATTCTTACGGCCGATCCTTGACCACCTTACTCGATACCGCCGACCTGGCTTACCAGGGTGCCAGCCGGCTCAACGATGATGGCAAGTGGGCTTATAACTGGTACCTGTTTCTGCCGCTGGGCATGGCCCTGGAGAATCGCAAAAGCATCGAACTGCTGCATTTCCCACCGGATTATTCGCTCACCCAGGCCCAGGACTACCTGGAGTCGGCCACCACTGACCGTTGGGCGGCCTTGCTCACCGACAACGGCATCCCGGTCAGCGAAACACCGGCTTACCAGACCATCATCGATATCGCGCCCATCGCCGCGCCGTCCAATGCCGGTAAGGATCTGGAAAGCGTCTATAGCTACTTCACCGACTACCAGACCCGCATGGTCAGGGAACTAAGCCTGCACGCCAACGGCTCACTGCCGATGGTGGCGTTCGGCGCACCGGTGCGCAGTTGGATCAAGCAACAATATGGCCAGAGCGTGGGCGTGCTGGAGCTGGCGCAGATCAGCCCGGCAGCGGGCAAAAGCGTATCCGTACTGGGCGCCAATCACCCCAGCTACATCTGGTACGCGGCGGACCCGACGAGCTATGACGGCGATGAGCAAAAAGCCGACGATGCCGGATTGAAAGTGATGGGCCAGGATTTAAGCGCGGCCTGCTGGCAAGCCGGAATGGGTCAGAAACCCGCCAGCGATGCGAATGTGTTGCTCAAAGCCTGCTTGAACACCTGGCAGGTCACGCGCAAAGAGCAGACCTGCGAGCTGTTCTACACCTCGGTGCGCAACCTGACCCCGGAGCAAGCCAACGCCAAGTGCGCCACCCCGTCAGTCAAGGCGCAGTTGAAGCAGCTGAGAAATGCCGCACCGGCCCCCACCGTCGCCTCTCCCGCGCTTTAATGCGAGCCAGCGATTTCTACTGTCAGATTTGACAGTAGAAATCGGATCTCACTTCGGCGAGTCTTGAACCGCACCCATTTGCTGCAAGACTGGCTGTCAGCCAATACGCACAGGTCCATGCAGCCTGGTTCAGGAGAGCGATGAAAACTCAAGCCAGGGATAAGGCTAAGACCGCGGCGGGTAGCTGCCTGTACCCCTTCAATACACTGCTCGTGGAGCAAGGTTACCCCTCGAACGCGCATTTCCAGGTCACGCAAGACGCCCACGGCGCGGCGGCCGGGGTCATGGCTCGCACGGCCTTTGACAGCCGCGTGCGCATTGCCCAGGTTTCGGGCTATGCCGTCAGCGAACGGCGCCCGCATACGCTGCAGTTGTCGACACGTATTCACTTGTACGATTGTTGGTTTTGCGGCCTGCTCCAGCATTCCTGCAATCCGAACGTGTTCCTGGACACTACGTACCTGGAGCTATGGAGCGTGCAACCGATAGCCGCCGGTAGCCTGCTGACGCTGGATTACGCCACGACCGAAGACGCCCTGACCCGACAGTTCGCTTGCCATTGCGGCGAGCTGAACTGCCGGGGTTGGATCACCGGCAGCAAGCAGGCGCTGAACGCCGAAGGCCAGGCCTTCATGGCCTGGTGGCGCGAGCACAAGCGCTCTTAGGCTTCGCCCAACGGGCGCAGGCGGTATTGCGGCGGCAGTTGCTCGAAGCCACTGATGGTGGTGTTCAAGCTCTTCCAGCGACCGTCCTTGATGCCATAGATGCAGCCATGGATCGACAGGCTCTGCCCACGGTGCCAGGCATTTTGCACAATGCTGGTGTGGCCTACGTTGGCCACCTGCTGGATCACGTTGAGTTCGCACATGCGGTCGACGCGTTCTTCTTCAGTCGGCAGTTGGGCGAGCACGTCGCGGTTCTCGTAGTAGAGGTCGCGAATAGTACGCAGCCAACCGTCGATCAGGCCGAACTGGCGGTCCTGCATCGATGCACGCACGCCGCCGCAGCCATAGTGGCCGGTGACGAGGATGTGTTTGACCTTGAGCACGTCCACCGCGTACTGGATCACCGACAGGCAATTAAGGTCGGTGTGCAGCACCACGTTAGCCACGTTGCGGTGCACGAACAGATCACCGGGCAACATGCCGACGATCTCGTTGGCCGGCACCCGGGCGTCGGAGCAACCGATCCACAGGTATTCCGGGGTTTGCTGGCGGGCGAGCTTGGCGAAGAATTCGGGATCTTCCTGTTTGATCGCATCCGCCCAGCGTTCGTTGTTATCAAGCAGGTCTTGTAGTTCGTTCATCAGGGAAAGCCTCAGGAATGATGCGCAGTTTTGTGACTGACAACCCCTCGTCCGGGTCACGCCTGGCGCAAATTAGCTTGAATCTTTGGGGCGCACAGCCTGTCCACACACTATAAGCCCCACAGTATGAGGATTGGCCATGACTGAATCACGACGTCCCTACGGCGCAACCCAGCCGGAACCGATCGACGACAACGAGGACCGCATGGGTGAGATGCGCGAGCTGGATTTTGACGAGCAAGACCAGACTGCGGAAATCGGCGATGAAATCCCGCGTGGCGAGCGCGAGCATCTGATGCCCGACGAACGGGTGCGCGAAGCCGGGATGACCGGGGCTTCGACCGATGATCATGAATCCACCGATGACGATATGAGCCCGGAAACGCTGATCCGTGAGGACGGCGCGCGGGATGCGCGCGAGGAAGGCGACGACAACGCCGCCGACTATGACTTGAGCGTCGTGGGAGAAAATGACATTGGCGGCGGGAGTGGGCTGGATGAGGCGGAACTGGCTGATCTGGACCCACTGAACGGCAAGCGCTGACCCTGTGGGAGCTGGCTTGCCTGCGATGGTATCACCGCGGTGTTACTTAAAGACCGAGGTGCCTGCATCGCGGGCAAGCCCGGCTCCCACAGAGGCTTTGCACATAGGGCCTTTGCATTTAATCGACCAGGGTGCACGCCATCACGACTGCATCTTCGCGGCCACCCACAGCGGGGTAGTAATCCCGGCGACGGCCGATCTCGTTGAAGCCATAACGCTCATACAGGCGAAACGCGCCGGTATTGCTGTCCCGCACTTCCAGGAAGCACTCCCGGGCATTGGCCGCATAAGCACGGGACATAAGGTGTTCCAGCAGCGCCAGGCCCAAACCACGGCCCTGGTTTTCCGGTTTAACGGTGATGTTCAGCAGGTGTGCTTCATCGAGAATGATCTGCACCACCCCATGGCCCACTTGCTGCTCGCCTTCGAACATCAGCCAGATCTGGTATTTGCCCAGCCCGTCGAGAAAGATCCCCCGCGTCCAGGGATGGCTAAACGCTGCGTATTCAATTTTCAGCACCGCGTCGAGGTCAGCCTCGGTCATCGGGCGAAAGGATAAAGCCTCACTCATCAGTTGTTTTCCAGCGCGCCATCAGCCGGCGCATGGCTTGCCAGACATCAGCCTTACGCTGTGGCTCTTCCATTAATAATTCCAGGCCCGGCAGGGCCCATACCGAACCCAGGCTATCGACCTGCAATTCGCGGTACCAGGCCTCGGCATTGGCTTCACCGGCAAACCGCACGGCGGGCAAGCCGATCAGCCACAGGCACACGCAGGGTTCGTCTTCCAGGCGCGCCGAGACAAAGCCCTGAACAAAATCCCGCGCAGCATCCGGGCCCTGATCCATGGTGCCGCGTACCAACAGCGGCCAGCGCACCGGCTCACCGATGATTTGCGGGCTGTCGGGCAGGCCGGCGGCGCGCAGCATGTCCTTGAGCAACAGGTAAGCCGGGTCACGGGACTGGAAACGCTCGCCGGTCGGCAGTTCCACCAGCAACAGGCAACGCCCGGCCCGCAGCAATTGCAGGGCAAAACGTGGCGGCGGGATCACTGGCGCCTTGGCCACCGGCGCAGACTCTTCGACCACCTTGGCAGCCTTGGTCACCGGCGCAGGGCGCGGCACTTCGATCCTGGCCCGTTCGACCACCGGGCGCGCCTCAGGGGTGGGCTTGACCACCGCCACGGGCGCGGCCGCTTCCTCCCCCGACGACTCGAACGCCTCGTAGGGCTCAAGCGCCTGCAACAACTCGGGCCGCGATGGTGCGGCAAACGGCAGTTCGGTGCGGGGCAGCCAGTTGACCACCTGCATGGCGGTCAAGTAAGCGCGACGTCGGGACTCGATAAGCACAGCTCGGCCACTTGTGGATAAGTAAAGAGCGGGGATTCTACCGCTGTTCGGCAACAATCGCCCACTGCGCACTGACCGGCTGTGGATAAATCCCGCGCCTGATGCAGTACAATCGCGACTTTTAATCGCCAACCAGCCGGCCATTCCCATGATCGAACCCAAGCGCGTCCTGCGCGCCCTCGCCGAACACTGGGCCTTACTTGAGCCTCTGTGCGAACACTTCGACCAAGGCACCCTGAGCCTGGGCGAGCTGCGCGCACAGTTGGCCGCCCAACAACTGGACAGCACGCCCCAGGACATTACCAGCCTGCTGGACGTGTGGATTCGCCTGGATATCCTGGTGCCTGTCGCCAAGAGCCCGAACCGTTTCGAGCTCAACGCGCAGATCCACGACTTCCTCGCCTATCTTCGCAAGGAGCACCGGCTTGGCCTGTGCCTGGAAATCGAAGCCTACCTGCGCCACCTGGAGCGCTTGGCCGGTTACATCCAGGACGCCTTCGACATCCGCGACGGCCACGATCTGGCCCGGCAACTGCGCTTGCTGGATATGCGCGTGCGCGACGTGCTGAAAAAACTCGCCAACGACGAACAGGCCCTCGCGGCCGTGGCCGATCGCGCCAAGACCAGCGACCGCCAGATTCCGTTGCGCCAGCGCTACGCCGAAGTATTGGCGACCTGGGACGAATACGTCGAGCCGATGATCCAGTTGGTGAACGCCGACGGCGCCTTCGAGCAAGGCGTGCGCAAGGTGGAAAACGTGCTGCTGCGCATGCTTACCGAGCAACAGCGTCTTGGCCACCTGGTGGACGACGACATGCTGCTGCGCACCCACGCACGCATCCTCGAAATGCAGACCAGCGCCCAGCTGACCTTGCGCCATGCGCGGGAGTTGCTGCTGCCGCTGCGTGAAGAAGCACGCCGGCATAACGCAGTGACTCGCGGCGCGGCGCTGGCTTTGTCAGCGATCCGCCGCAAAGGCCTGGACGCGGTGCCGCAAGCGGCGATGCCGATGTTTACCCGACCGCAAAGCACCTTTTTGGGCAGTGCCAGCCAGGTCGAGGCTTATGTGTATGCCCTGGCCAATTTCGAGCCGAAACCGGCGCGATTCCCCAAGGCACACAAATCCCACAAGGGCGAAGCCCCGCGCGCGCCGCGTACGGTCAAGGAAATGCTTGAGCGCTGCGAAGACGCGCTGCCAATGCCGGACCTGATGACCTGGCTGCTGGAGCAGGAGCCGGACGGTGCCACCGACGAGTTGCTGTACTGGTTCTCGCGCCTGTCCCGGGAAAAACGCTTCAAGCGCGAGCGCCTGGAACGTCGCGATTACCACACCCACGAGCACCAGGTCAGCCTGCGCTCTTTCGCCCTGCTCCCGGCCGGCGTTGACGCCCCCGAGAATTCTGCGAGCACCCCTTATGCATCTTGATCTATCCGAACTGTCCCAGCTGGCGCCGATTTTTCGCGAGCTGTTCAAGGGTTACCACGTCAGCCGCCGCGACCCGGAGCTGTACGCGCAGCTGTCGAACTTCCAGGACCAGTACCGCACGCTGTTCAAGGCCCTGGGCTTTGAGCTGGTATGCGATACCCGCGGTTTCTACTACTTCGTCCCGGACACCGCCGTGGCTGCTGCGCAGGTCAACAAGACCGCCCAGCGCCTGGCCTTGTTTACCTTCATCATCGTCGAGCACCTGGCCGACCAGGGCCGCGACCCGGTTGCCGTGCTTGACGGCGGCAGCCTGGGGCGCGACGAATTGCCTTCGTTGCTGGAGAAGTACCGCGACCTGTTTATCCAGGCCGAAGTGCAGACCCAGGAAGAACTCGAAGAAAAAATCATGCGCCGCATGACCCAACTGGGTTTTGCCAGCGAAGACAACGGCATCTACCGCTTCCTGCCGCCGATGCACCGTTTCCTCGACGTGTGCCTGTCGGTGCAGCAGGACCGCGACCTTGCCGCCAGCGTGCACAGCGTATTGCCGCTGCCGGTGCCGGTGATCATCGACCAAGACAGCGATGAAAAACTGCTGAAGACCGATGACCCGCTGGACCTTAGCGCCTTCGATGAAGAAAGCGAAGAAGACGCCCTGGCCCGTGCCATTGCCGAAGAACAGGAAACCGACGCATGAGTAAGGAACGCTACGGCATCCGCCGCTTCGCCCTATTGAACACCGCCGGCTACAGCCTGGGCTTGTTCCCGCTGGAAGAGCCGCTGTCGGTGTATGGCGCGAACAACCTGGGTAAATCCGCGTCGATCAACGCCTTGCAGTTCCCGATCCTGGCGCGCATGTCGGACATGAGTTTCGGCAAGTACACCCTGGAACAATCGCGGCGCTTTTACTTCGCCACCGACACCAGCTACATCCTGGTAGAAGTCTCCCTGCCCCACGGCCCGCACGTTATCGGCGTGGTCGGACGCGGGCCGGGCGGCGGTTTCGGTCACCAGTTCTTTGCCTATGCGGGCAAACTGGACCTGGCTCACTACCAGAAAAACGATACCTGCCTGCGCCAGAAAGAGCTGTTCACCAACCTTGAGCGCGAAGGCCTCAAAGCCTACGAACTCAAGCCCGATGAACTGCGGCGCTTGCTGGTGGGCGGCCATACGTCGATCCCGCTGGACCTGACCCTGATTCCGCTGCGCTCCACCAGCGAACAGAGTTTGAAGACGTTCCGCGCGCTGTTTATCAACCTGCTGCACATGCGTGAAATCACTGCGGCCAAGCTCAAGCAACTGTTCCTCGATGCCTTCGAACACAGCCTGCGCTCCGGCAGTGTCGACTACATCGCTGCGTGCGAAGAAGCCTTCCGCGATGTGCGACGCATGGAGCAGGACTACAACTCCCTGGTTGCCGCCGGGCCGTTGGTTGAAGCCTTGGCCAATGGCGTCAAACAACGCGACGCCTTGCGCGGCAAACTGCATCGCCTGTCACCGCTGCTGGATTCGTTGCTGGGCACCTGGTCGGACTACGCCAGTGCGCGCAAGGAAGAGCTGACCATCCAGGCCGAGCACTACCGCAACGAGCAGGACGCGCTGCAGAACGACCAGCGTGGCGGCACCCAGGAGCTGATGCGCCTGGAGCGCGAAATCAGCGGCATCCAGCGTTGGTTGGGCGAGCTGTCGGTACTCAAGCACCGCTTTGCCCTGGTGGATGACGTCAAGGTGCTGGAGCAACAACTACTCGCCGCCAAGGACGCTCACGATGAACTGGCGGGCGCATTGGCGCAGTCGCGACAGTTCAGCGCCGAGGACCTGGACGAGCGCCTGCGTGACCTGGAAAAGCGCTTGAAGTCGGTCAGGCAGCAACTCGATCACGCCGATAACAACAGCTACGCCAAGCTGCGCGAGGAGTTCTCGCAACAGGATGTCGAACGCTTGATGCGCCTGTTCAACAGCTCGTTGTTCAGCCTGCCGCTGGGTGAGCACGGCATCACGCTGGACGAGGACGGCCAGTGGGTCAAATCCCTGGAGCAGATCCTTGATGGCTTCAAGGGTGAGCGCTTTGAAGTGCCGGGGCTGTCCATCGACATCTCGCACATCGAGCCGCCTGCGTTGCAGGCCCTGGCTGACCGCGCCGCATTGCGCGATCAGAAAGAGCGCCTGGAAAAAGAACTCAAGCAACTCAAAACCCAGCAGGCCGTGGCGTCCGACCGCGCGGCGAGCAAGACCCAGACCGAAGCGTTGTACCAGCAGGTGCTGGATGCCCAGAAGGCATTGGAAGACTTCCGCCGCACCCAGACCCTGAGCGCCGAAGAAGGCGAAAAACTGGAAAACCTCGCACAAATGGAAGCGGCCCAGGACGAGCTGAAGCGCTCCAGCGATGCCTTTACCGAGCGTGTCCAGCAACTGTCGGCCAAGCTGCAATTGGTCGGCCGTCAGATCGGCGATATGGAAGCCAAGCAACGCACGCTGGATGACGCGCTGCGTCGTCGTCAGCTGTTGCCGGCGGACCTGCCGTTCGGCACGCCGTTTATGGACCCGGTCGACGATTCCATGGACAACCTGCTGCCACTGCTCAACGACTACCAGGACAGCTGGCAGGGCTTGCTGCGCGCTGACGGCCAGATTGAAGCGCTGTACGCCCAGGTACGCCTCAAGGGTGTGGCCAAGTTCGACAGCGAGGATGACATGGAGCGTCGCCTGCAGCTGCTGATCAACGCTTACGCGCACCGCACCGATGAGGCATTGACACTGGGCAAGGCACGCCGTGCCGCGGTGACCGATATCGCGCGTACCCTGCGCAATATCCGTAGCGACTACGACAGCCTTGAACACCAGTTGGCGTTGTTCAACCGCGAGATCAACAAACGCCAGGTGTCCAACCTGCAGAGCTTTCGCATCGTGCTGGCGCCGAACAAGGAAGCCCTCAAGCATATCGACCAGATCATCCACAGTGCCGGTCAATATGAAGAAGGCGAGACGCTGTCGGTGTTCGACCTCAGCCAGAGCGCCGAGCAGGACAACAAGAACGAGGAAGCCAAGGAATACCTGGCGCGCCTCGTTGCGGCCAACCATAACCAACTGGGCCTCAAGGACTTGTTCGAGCTGGCGTTCGAGATCACCAAGGTGCACGGTCAACCGGTGATTCATACCGACATCGACGGCGCCGCGTCCAACGGCACCACCATGACCATCAAGGCGCTGACCAACATGTACTTGTTGCTGCACTTGATGGACCGCGACCAGGCCGGCCGTGTGCGCTTGCCGTACTACCTCGATGAGGCGGCGGACATCGATGAGAAGAACCAGGCCGCCTTGCTGGAAACCAGCTTGCAGCTGGGCTTCGTGCCGATCCTGGCGAGTGTGAAGCCGCAGGTCTCTGCCCAGGTGGCCATCGACCTGGAAGGCGGCAGCGGGCCGAACGGGATCTACATCGATGAGGCGGACTGGAAGTACATCCGTCGCCATGATGTAGTGAAGGCGACGATGAATGTGCAAGCGGACGAGCCGGAGCTGGATGAAGTCTGACGGGTTGTACTGAAAGGCAAAAAGGCCGCGATCTTTTGGATCGCGGCCTTTTTTTCGGCTTGGGATTTGCGGTGTGTTTGTGGGCCTCATCGCGGGCAAGCCCGGCTCCCACAGTTGGAATGCATACTTGCTGAAAATGCATATCCCTGTGGGAGCCGGGCTTGCCCGCGATAGCCGCGCCTCGGTTTATTTACCGAGTGGAATCTTGGGCGCCCAGGTCAGCCATTCATCCTCAAACTTGTCGAACAACGGGAACGTCTGCTGCGGTCGTGCCGGGTTGCCCATGCGCTCGCCATCCGGGGTGGCAAAGGCGATCCCGCCGGCCACTAACGTCTCCAGGGACTCGGTACGCACGGTCGCGCCTTTGAACAAGCCAAAGTCGAGGCCAAAGCCGCTGGTGTTCCAGAAGCGGCTGCCACTGCGTACCAGAGGTGCGTACTTGGGCTCGATCAGGATATGCACCAGCACACGGTCGGCGGTCTGGCCCAGCTCATAGCCGGTGACCTTGCCCACGGTAACTTCACGATAAGTGACCGGCACGCCTTCTTTGAGCGAACCACGGCGTGCGGCACTCAGTGTGAGGCTCAAGCCTTGCTCTCGATGAACAGCTTCCGGCGGCTGATCCAGGGCGACGAAGCTTTTTTGCGGCCCGGCATTTTTCACCGCCGGCTGCACCTCGATGTATTGACCGGTGACCAGGGTTTCAAGATTGGAGGTCTTCATCAGACCCAGCTCCGGCTTGACCACCCAAAACTGGCTGCCTGCGCGGGCGATACGATCAGCCACCTGAGTGATACGGGCACGCAGCAATACGGACTGCATGTCGGCGCTCAGGTCGACGCTCTCGACCTTGCCAACGTCGAGGCCTTTGAAGCGCACGGCCGTACCGGGGCGCAGGCCGTCGGCACGATCAACCTTGATCGTCACCACGGTACCGTGCTGATTCGCGGCGTCGCGGTCGGCGAACAAGCGGAAGCGCGGGATACGGTGTTTCAGGGGAACGTTCGGCTCCGGCGTTTCGAAGGCGATCCCCCCAGCCATCAGACTGGCCAGGGATTCGCTTTTGACCTGGATGCCGCCGGTGAGCCCACCGGTTAGGGTGACACCGCTGGCGTTCCAGAAGCGCGTCGAGCCGTTGACCAGGCCCTCGTACTCTTTCTCGATATGAACGCCGATCACCAGTTGCTTCTTCTTGCGTGAAAACTGGTAGCTCTGTACCGAACCCACCTTGACCTGTTTGTACAGAATCGGGCTGCCGACATCCAGCGAACCCAGGTTGTCGGTGAGCAGCACCATATGCAAGCCAGGGGAACGCAGGTCCAAAGGCGGCGCCTTGGCGCGAGCCACATACTCACGTTGTGGCGCAGTGCCTTTGTCACCCGGGCGGATCGCGATGTAGTTACCTTTGACCAGAGCCTCCAGGCCGGTGATGCCCGCCAGGGAGATGGACGGCTTGACCACCCAGAATTGCGTGTCCTGAACCAGATAGTCTTCGGCCAGAGGATCGAGGGTCAACTCGGCGCTGGCACTGGCCAGGTCCGGGTCGATCTTCAGGGTTTTCAGGCTACCGACCTGGATGCCTTTGTACATGACCGGGGTACGCCCGGCCTGGAGGCCCTCAAAATCGGTGAGTTTGACCTTGACCTTGATGCCCGCTGCGGCGGCATCAAAGTCCTCGTACAGGCGAAAAGGCAGGCTCGGGTCGGTGGGTGGGCTGTCCTGGCGATTCTCTGGCGTGGCGAAGGCGATACCACCAGCCACGATGCTGGAAAGCGATTCGCTGCGCACCTTCACCCCGGAGAGGTTGGCGTCGATACTGATGCCGCTGGCGTTCCAGAAACGTGTGTGCTTGCGTACCAGGCTGGCGTAGGTCGGTTCGATATAGACCTTGATTTCGACGATGCTCTGGTCTTCGGACAACAGATAGCTTTTGACCTGGCCGACCTGAATCTGCTTGTAGAACACCGGGCTGCCACGGTTCAACGAGCCGAGGCGGTCTGCCTTGAGCGTCAGGTGCAGGCCCGGCTTGGCGTCGGATAACGGTGGCTCTTCAGAGAGTGCCTTGAACTTGCGCGTAGGCTCTCCGTCACCGGGGCTGGCGGCGATATAGTTGCCCGAGACCAGGGTTTCCAGGCCAGTGATGCCGGCAAGGCTCACGCTGGGCTTGACCAACCAGAAGCGGGTGTTGGTCCTCAGGTACTGCTCAACATCCTTATTCATCTCGATGGTGGCGATTACCCCGCGATTACTGCCCTCGTCATCCAGAGCCAAGGTTTTGACCTTGCCCACAGTCATGCCTTTGTAGACCACTTCGGTCTTGTTCACCTGGATACCTTCGCCGCTCTCAAAGCGGACCTGAATCTCAAGACCTTGCTGGGAATAGGCACGCCATCCCAGCCAGCCGCCAATGATCAGGGCAATCAGGGGCAGTACCCAAATGGCCGACCAATTGGAGGCCGGGCGGGTTTTAGCTTTAGGCAAATCACTCATGGTCGTCGTCCGACTCCGTGTTATCCCAAATCAGTCGGGGATCGAAAGTTACTGCGGCAAGCATCGTCAAGATCACCACACTGGCGAACGCGGCAGCGCCGAGATTGGCCTCGACACTGGCAAGTCGCCCAAAGTTAACGACCGCCACCAGGATGGCGATCACGAAGATATCCAGCATGGACCAGCGGCCAATGAATTCGATAAAGCGGTACATCACAATGCGCTGTTGCGCGGATAGCGGTTGGTGACGCTGCACCGAGAACAGTAGCAGGCCGATACCTACCAGCTTGAATGTCGGCACCAGGATACTGGCGATGAACACCACGGCGGCGATGGGAAACATGCCGTGCTGCACCAGCTGTATCACGCCGGACATGATGGTACTCGGGTCGCCTTGGCCGAGAGAGTTGACGGTCATGATGGGTAGCATGTTGGCGGGGATGTACAAGATCGCCGCAGTGATGAGCAGCGCCCAGGTGCGTGCAAGGCTATTAGGGCGGCGCGCATGGATCAGCGCACCGCAACGAGTACAGAGTTGCTCATCGGCATCCGCTTCTTGCTTATTGAGCTCATGGCATTCAGTACAAATCAGAATGCCTGCATCAATCGCCCGCATGGTCATCCTCTCCTGACAGTGCTTGCCAGATCTGATGGGGCGACATGACCACCTCAAGCAGAACTTGAACCATTAATAGACTGACGAAGCAGACCAGACCCAGGCCTATCGTGATGGAGGCCATGTCGGCGAGCTTTACGATTGCCACCAGTACGCCCATCAAATAGACCTCCAGCATCCCCCAATCCTTCATATGGTGGTAGATGCGGTACAGCAACAGCCCGTAACTGCGGCCGATGTTCCAGCGGATGCTGAGCAACACTGCCAATTGGCAAAGCAGCTTGAGTAAGGGGATCCCCATGCTGCACAGGAACACAACGGCAGCAACGCCTTGCATACCGGTATCGAATAAGCCAACAACGCCGCTCCACACGGTGTCCTCCGAGGACTGCCCGAGTAGATTGAGCTGCATGATGGGCAAAAAGTTCGCCGGGATGTAAAGCAGCAGTGCCGCAAGGACTAAAGCAAGGCTTCGCTCGACCACATTATGGCGGTGGGCGTACAGCTCGTAGCCACAACGCGGGCACTGGGCCTTTTCGCCGAGGGCGAGCGTTGGCTTGCGCATCAGCAAGTCGCACTCATGGCATGCCACCAGTTCGTCCAGGGGTAAATCCGACACCTCAACGGCATCAACCGGATCGGGCATAGATAGGGCTCTGACTCTAAAAATAGTTAGGTGGCTATTCTAGTGCTCTGGCTCGGAAATAACTGTGCAATTTTGTTGGGCGGTTGAAGGATCACTGGCGTGCGGGGACAAGGTAGACGCTTTTCGACCGCCCAAAACAAAACCCCTGTTTGCGTTAGCAAACAGGGGTTTCGGAATTTAATCTTGACGATGACCTACTCTCACATGGGGAAACCCCACACTACCATCGGCGATGCATCGTTTCACTGCTGAGTTCGGGATGGGATCAGGTGGTTCCAATGCTCTATGGTCGTCAAGAAATTCGGGTACTGAGTCGTGACCAGATGGCCTCGCTTCAGCAAATTGGGTATGTGATAGCTTTCGGTGTTTTGTGAGCGTCGAACTTTCGGTTCATTGCGTCTTCACACACCGCAATCTGGCCTTTCGACTCAAATTGCTTGGGTGTTATATGGTCAAGCCTCACGGGCAATTAGTATTGGTTAGCTCAACGCCTCACAGCGCTTA
>NZ_JAEKCN010000009.1:0-281585 GCF_016405455.1 Pseudomonas sp. MF7453
TACAAGTAATTGTCGCGGTTCTTACAACCCTGAAAGGTCGGCATTATACGGATTGAGAGGTGAAAAGCGTGTGGCTTTTGTAGCGGGGAGTGTCGCGAAATTGTGAAGGGGTTGGGCTTCAAGCCAGTCGTCGGATCCAATGTGGGAGCTGGCTTGCCTGCGATAGCGGTGGGTCAGTATGAGAAATGCTCGCTGACACTCCGCCATCGCAGGCAAGCCAGCTCCCACAAGGATATTGCGGTGTCTGGCTGACTGGTTTTCAGTCTTCGTTGATCGGCAGCACGTAGTTTTTGAACTCGGTGTCTTCACGAAAACCTATGGACTCATAGGTCTTCTGCGCCACCTCGTTGTCGCTGCTGGTGGACACCCGCAGTCGTACGGCGTGGGTTTCCTTGGCCATCTTCTTCGCCGTGCGCATCAGGTTGTCGGCCACCAGCTGCCGGCGGGCATCCTCGGCCACGTAGATGTCGTTGAGGATCCACACGCGTTTGAGCGACAACGAAGAAAAGCTCGGATACAACTGGCAAAACCCCAGCAGCCGCTTGTCATCATCGTCGGCCAGGGCCAGGTAAATCACCGATTCCTTGCGTCGCAGGCGCTTTTCCAGGAAGGCCCGGGATGAATCCGGGAATGGCAGGGCCCCGTAGAACTCGCGGTATTTGACGAACAACGGGGTCAACAGGTCCAGGTGTTCCAGGGTCGCTTGAGTAATCCGCATGCCAGGCCTCAACTTCCAAATGGGGTATGACCACGCGAGCGGCCATGACTTGATGCTGCCTAATGCGGCAAAAAAGCGCAATCGTGCCGCTATTGGTCACCCGGTGGGCTGAGCAGGAAATTGCCCTTCATCAGGTCCGGGTCGTCGGATTCAAGGGTCTGAATCTGTGCCTCATCCTTGAGGTTGACTCCCGACAGTTGCCGACGACACGCCTCGCGCATCAAGTACAGCAAGCGATGGGCCGCCATGCCGTAGCTCAAGCCTTCGAGCCGAACATTGGAGATGCAGTTGCGATACGCATCGGTGAGGCCGACCTTGGGGTTGTAGGTGAAATACAGGCCCAGGCTGTCCGGCGAGCTGAGCCCCGGCCGTTCACCGATCAGGATCACCACCATTTTGGCGCCGAGTAATTGCCCGATTTCATCGGCCACCGCCACGCGGCCTTGCTCCACCAGTATGACCGGTGACAAGGACCAGCCTTCGGCGTGGGTTTGTTCTTCCAGGCGCGTCAGAAACGGCGCCGTGTGTTTATGTACCGCCAGCGCCGAAAGGCCATCGGCCACCACGATGGCCAAATCCACGCCGCCCGAATGCGCCAACGCGTAGTCGCGCAGGGTTTGGGCCGACTCATCGCTCAAGCGTCGCCCAAGGTCCGGGCGTTGCAGGTACATATGCCGGTCTGTGGCGGCGCTGCGCAGCAACAGGCTGTCTCGGCCACGTTCGGCCAATTGGCTGCTGAGCCCGGCATGGTCGAAGGGCAGGTGCACCGCATCCCGCGCCTGGGCGTGGGCAAACTGAAAGTCCAGCTGGGCGCTGGTCGGAATACTGGTGCCGGTGCGGCCCAGGGCAATACGTGCCGGGGTCAGGCGGCGCAGTTCCAGCCACGGGTTGTCAGGCAATTCTGGTTGCACGGTCGGCTCCTTCATCCCAATTGCGCCAGAGCGTGGCGAAACGCCGGTGGCAGGCTGTTGCCAAAATGCACCTTGCCGTCTGCCTGCGTGAAGATGCCCATTTTCGCCAGCCACTGTTCAAACTCCGGCGCCGGTTTTAAACCCAATGTTTGCCGGGCGTACAAGGCGTCGTGGAACGAGGTGGTCTGGTAGTTGAGCATGATGTCGTCGGAGCCGGGGATGCCCATGATGAAGTTGATGCCGGCCACGCCGAGCAGGGTCAGCAGGGTGTCCATGTCGTCCTGATCGGCTTCGGCGTGGTTGGTGTAGCAGATATCACAGCCCATGGGCACGCCGAGCAGCTTGCCGCAGAAGTGGTCTTCCAGGCCCGCGCGGATGATCTGCTTGCCGTTGTACAGGTACTCCGGGCCGATAAAACCGACCACGGTATTGACCAGGAACGGCTTGAAGTGCCGAGCCACGGCGTAGGCACGGGTTTCACAGGTTTGCTGGTCGACGCCAAAGTGCGCATTGGCCGACAGGGCACTGCCCTGGCCGGTTTCGAAGTACATCAGGTTCTGGCCCAGGGTGCCGCGATTGAGGCTCAACCCGGCGTCGTAACCTTCCTGCAGCACGTTCAGGTTGATGCCGAAACTGGCGTTGGCGGCCTCGGTGCCGGCGATCGACTGGAACACCAGGTCCAGCGGCACGCCACGGTTGATCGCCTCGATAGAGGTGGTGACGTGGGTGAGCACGCAGGCCTGGGTCGGGATTTCGTAGCGCTGGATGATCGCATCGAGCATCTCCAGCATGGCGCAGATCGAGGCGATGCTGTCGGTGGCCGGGTTGATGCCGATCATGGCGTCGCCGTTGCCGTAGAGCAGGCCGTCGAGAATGCTCGCGGCAATGCCCGCCGGTTCGTCGGTGGGGTGGTTGGGCTGCAAGCGTGTGGACAAGCGCCCGCGCAAGCCCATGGTGCCGCGAAACTGGGTGACCACGCGGATCTTTTGCGCCACCAGCACCAGGTCCTGCACGCGCATGATCTTGGACACGGCCGCCGCCATTTCCGGTGTCAGCCCCGGCGCCAGTGCGCGTAGGGATTGTTCATCCGCCGCGTCACTGAGCAGCCAGTCGCGCAGGCCACCGACGGTGAGGTGGCTCACCGTGGCAAAGGCCTGTTTGTCGTGGGTGTCGATGATCAGCCGGGTGACTTCGTCGCTTTCATAGGGAATCAGCACTTCTTCGAGGAAGTGCTTGAGCGGTGTATTGGCCAGCGCCATTTGGGCGGCGACCCGTTCGCCGTCATTCTGCGCCGCGACGCCAGCCAGGAAGTCGCCGGAGCGCGCCGGGCTGGCTTTGGCCATCAGATCCTTGAGGCTGTCGAAGCGGTAGGTGTGTGCACCCACCGCGTGGGAAAAACTTGCCATACAGTGTCTCCTTGGCGACGCAAGCAGGCGCCCGCGTCGAGGTTTGCGGCACTTAGTGCAGGGCGGCCTCTGCGGCCTGGATCGCCGCGAATTCTTCTTCCGGCGTGCCTGCTACCAAGTGATGCCGGCTGTAGAAAGCAAAGTAAGCAATTAATACTCCATAGATGACCGCCGCGCCAATCACCACCCGCGGGTCGACCAAAAAGCCTGCCACCACGGCCACGCAGGCCAGTATCAGCGCCACGCCCGAGGTGAAGATGCCACCTGGCGTGCGGTATGGGCGCTCCATTTTAGGGCGACGGATGCGCAGGGTGATGTGCGCGGCCATCATCAGCACGTACGAAATTGTCGCGCCAAACACCGCCACCAGAATCAACAAATCACCCTGGCCGGTCAGCGACAGGCCAAAACCGATGATGCCGGGAATGACCAACGCCAGTACCGGCGCCTTGCTCTTGTTGGTCTCGGACAATTTACGCGGCAGGTAGCCGGCGCGAGACAAGGCAAAGATCTGGCGCGAATAGGCGTAGATAATCGAGAAAAAGCTCGCGATCAAGCCAGCCAGGCCGACCAGGTTGACGAAGCTGCCCATCCAGGTCGAGCCGCCGTAAGACAGCGCCAGGGCTTCCACCAAGGGGTTACCGGATTTGATCAGCGCATACGTGCCCGCACCGCCCGGCGCGATCACCAGGATCAACAGGGCAAAACTGGTCAGCACCACAATCGCGCCGATCAGCCCGCGGGGCAGGTCGCGCTTGGGGTTCTTGGTTTCTTCAGCGGCCAGGGGCACGCCTTCGACCGCGAGGAAAAACCAGATCGCATAGGGGATAGCCGCCCACACACCGACGTAGCCGAACGGCAGGAAGCTGCTGGCGCCCTTGGCCTCGGTCACCGGAATATCCAGCAGGTTGGCAATGTTGAAGTGCGGCACCATCGACACCAGGAACACGCCCAGGGCGATTGCGGCGACGGCGGTGATCACGAACATCAGCTTCAGCGCTTCGCCGACACCAAAGATGTGGATGCCGATAAAGATGATGTAGAACGCCAGGTAAATCATCCAGCCGCCAATGCCGAACAGCGACTCGCAATAAGCGCCGATAAACACCGCAATAGCGGCGGGAGCGATGGCGTACTCGATCAGGATCGCGGTGCCGGTGAGGAAGCCGCCCCAGGGGCCAAAGGCGCTGCGGGCAAAACCGTAGCCACCGCCAGCGGTGGGGATCATGGACGACAACTCGGCCAGGGAAAAGCACATGCACAGGTACATGGTGGCCATCAGCAAGGTGGCGAGGAACATGCCGCCCCAGCCACCCTGGGCCAGGCCGAAGTTCCAGCCGGCGTAGTCGCCGGAGATCACGTAGGCGACGCCAAGGCCAACCAGCAACACCCAGCCGGCGGCGCCTTTTTTCAATTCGCGTTGTTGAAAGTAATCGGTGCCGACTTTTTCAAAGTCGACAGAAGAACCAGTGGGTTCGCTAGGCATGGGAAGTACCTTCCATTCTTATTGTTTTTGACTCGGCGTCTTTGTGCCGAACGAGGTAGCAATTGCTTGTGATATCAAATGTGGGAACTGGCTTGCCTGCGATAGCAGCCTGTCAGCTACCCGTTATTTGGCTGATACACCGTTATCGCAGGCAAGCCAGCTCCCACACTTGATTGCATTTCAAGTTGGGAGCGGGTTGCTTGCTACAAGGCTAAGTTAGAAAAAGCCCAACGGATTAATGTCGTAGCTCACCAGCAAGTTCTTGGTCTGCTGGTAGTGATCCAACATCATCTTGTGGGTTTCGCGCCCTACGCCGGACTTCTTGTAACCGCCAAACGCGGCATGCGCCGGGTACAGGTGGTAGCAGTTGGTCCACACGCGGCCAGCCTTGATCGCCCGGCCCATGCGGTAGGCGCGGTTGATGTCGCGGGTCCACAGGCCGGCGCCCAGGCCGAACTCGGTGTCGTTGGCAATCGCCAGGGCTTCGGCTTCATCCTTGAAGGTGGTGATGCTCACCACCGGGCCGAAGATTTCTTCCTGGAACACACGCATGTCGTTGGTGCCCTTGAGCAGGGTTGGCTGGATGTAATAGCCGGTCGCCAGATCGCCGGTGAGCTTTTCAACCTTGCCGCCGGTCAGCAGTTGCGCGCCTTCGCCCTTGGCAATTTCCAGGTAAGACAGGATCTTGTCGAACTGCTGCTCGGACGCCTGGGCGCCGACCATGGTGTCGGTGTCCAGCGGGTCGCCACGCTTGATCGACTCGACCTTTTTCATCACCACTTTCATGAAGTCGTCGTAGATCGACTCTTCCACCAGCGCGCGGGATGGGCAGGTGCACACTTCGCCCTGGTTGAAGAACGCCAGCACCAGGCCTTCAGCGGCTTTTTCGATAAATGCAGGTTCGGCTTTCATGATGTCGGCGAAGAAGATGTTCGGCGACTTGCCGCCCAGTTCAACCGTGGACGGAATGATGTTCTCGGCCGCCGCATGCATGATGTGCGAGCCCACCGGGGTGGAACCGGTAAAGGCGATCTTGGCGATGCGCTTGCTGGTCGCCAGGGCTTCGCCGGCTTCCTTGCCGAAACCGTGCACCACGTTCAGCACGCCTGGCGGCAGCAGGTCGCCGATCAGTTCCATCAGCACGCTGATGCCCAGTGGGGTTTGCTCGGCGGGCTTGAGCACCACGCAGTTACCGGCGGCCAGGGCTGGGGCGAGTTTCCAGGCGGCCATCAGCAGCGGGAAGTTCCACGGGATGATCTGGCCGACCACACCCAGCGGTTCATGGAAGTGATAGGCGGCCGTGAGTTCGTTGATTTCGGCGCTGCTGCCTTCCTGGGCGCGGATGCAGCCTGCGAAGTAGCGGAAATGGTCGGCGGCCAGCGGGATATCGGCGTTGAGGGTTTCACGCACGGCCTTGCCGTTGTCCCAGGTTTCGGTGATGGCCAGCAGTTCGAGGTTCTGCTCGATACGGTCGGCGATTTTCAGCAGTACCAGCGAACGGTCCTGGGCGCTGGTTTTGCCCCAGGCGTCTGCGGCTGCGTGGGCGGCGTCCAGTGCTTTGTCGATGTCTTTGGCAGTGGAGCGCGGGAAGTCGGCGATCGGTTTGCCGTTGACCGGCGAGGTGTTGGAGAAGTAGTTGCCATCGACCGGCGCAACGAATTCGCCGCCGATGTAGTTGCCGTATTTGGCCTTGAACGAAACGATGGCGCCTTCGGTACCGGGGTGTGCGTAACGCATGGTGGGCATCTCCTGCTTTTATGTTTATCGGAGTACAGCGCTGCGAGCGCGTTATAAAGCGTAGAGCAAAGGTCGGGCCACTGTGTGCGGGCCCGGTAAATCAAGGGTTTGGTTTTGTTTACAAGGCATGACTGTGACAGGGGAGATACAGGTGGGGTGACAGTTTGTGCCATAAACGGTACAGCCTGTGACCGGTGGGTCGGCCCGGGATTGCAATGGCCGGATGGCTGGTGGATGCTGGGCGTTCTCACGCAGGGAGAATAATAAGAACATGCACAACGATCATTTCAGTCGCCATGCGCAACAGGTGCTCACCGTCACCCGGGGGCAAGAGCCGCTCCAGGGGCCGGGCAGCGACCCTTCCATCGCCCGTTCCTGGCTGCGTTGCGTTGAGGACTACCACCTCGATCCTGCGCTTACCATTGCGCCCACGGTGCTTGAGCATGGTCGCCTGCTGGAAAGCCGCGAACGCCTGCGCCAGGTGCTGCACATCGCCGGCAACGAAATGAACAGCCTGCACCAGCAACTCTCGGGTGCCGGTCACGCGGTGCTGCTTACCGATGCTCGCGGGGTGATTCTCAACTGTGTCACCGCGCCGTCCGAGCGCAAGATTTTCGAACGCGCCGGGCTGTGGCTGGGCGCCGACTGGAGTGAAGCCTGCGAAGGCACCAACGGCATCGGCACCTGCCTGGTGGAGCGTCAATCCCTGACTATTCACCGTGACGAGCATTTTCGCGGTCGCCATACCGGGCTGACCTGTTCGGCCAGCCCGGTGTTCGATCCGCAGGGTGAGCTGCTGGCGGTGCTGGACGTGTCGTCGGCCCGCGAAGCCGTGTCGCGTCAGAGCCAATTCCATACGATGGCGCTGGTGAACCTGTCGGCGAAGATGATCGAGAGCTGCTACTTCCTGCGTCATTTCGAGCACCACTGGTTGCTGCGCTTTCATCTGCAAGCGGAGTCGGTGGGCTTGTTCAGCGAAGGGCTGTTGGCGTTCGATGGCGAAGGGCGCATTTGTGCGGTCAACCAAAGCGCCCTGAACCTGCTCGGGCAGCTTCGCGGCAGTTTGATGGGGCAATCGGTGGACGCGTTTTTCGACTGCTCCCTGGACCAGTTGCTCGGGCGCGCCAGCGCCAATGCCACCGCCAGTTGGCCATTGCTGACCCGCGATGGCCGACGTCTGTTCGCGGCGCTGCGTGGCCAGGCGCGCACTCCCTCGACCCCGGCGCCCAAGCCTGTAGCGCCACGTCCGTGCGACATCTGCCTGGACGACCCGGCGCTGCAAAACGAGATGCGCAAGGCGGTGCGCGTATTCGAGCGCGACGTGCCCCTGCTGATCAATGGTCAAACCGGCTCGGGCAAAGAGGCTTTCGCCAAGGCCGTGCACCAGGCCAGTCAGCGGGCCGATAAGCCTTTTGTGGCACTGAACTGCGCCGCCATTCCAGAAAACCTGATTGAAAGCGAACTGTTTGGTTATCGCGGTGGCAGTTTTACCGGTGCCCTTAAAGAGGGTGTGCGCGGCAAGTTGCAACAGGCGGAGGGCGGTACGCTGTTTTTGGATGAAATCGGCGACATGCCGCTGGCCTTGCAAACCCGCTTGTTAAGGGTGTTGGAAGACCGGCTGGTCGTCCCTATCGGCGGTGAGCCCCAAGCCTTGAATGTGCGCGTGATCAGTGCCACGCACCGTAATCTGCTTGAGTGCGTGCAGAGCGGCAGTTTTCGTGAAGACTTGTATTACCGCCTGAATGGCTTGGAAGTCGCGCTGCCGGCCTTGCGCGAGCGCAGCGACAAGTCGCAGCTGTTGGATTTTCTGTTGGCTCAGGAGGCAGGCAAGGACGTGGTGGTGCTTGATGATGAGGCGCGTCAGGCATTGTTGGCCTTTTCATGGCCGGGCAACGTGCGGCAGTTGCGCACGGTGCTGCGAACCCTGGTGGCGCTGTGTGAGGACGGGCGGGTAGGGCTGGAGGCGTTACCCATGCCCATTCGCCAGGCCATGGCGCAGGGGGGCGGCGTGGACGAGCCCCGCGCCTTGCCCCTTGAAAGTGCTGAACGCCAGGCTTTATTGGAGGCGCTGGCACAACAGTGTTGGCACATGAGCCGCGTGGCTGAACAACTGGGGGTTAGTCGCAATACGCTCTATCGCAAGTTGCGTAAACATGGGATTGCACGAGGTGCCCTGCCATAAGTCGTTCTTTGCTGTGTTGTTTGTCTCACACGCGCTACGGCGTTTTGTTGGGGCAATTGTGGACATCGTCCCGGAACGCAACGAGTTGTTTTTTGCACTGATTAAATAAGGGCGTAGTGCTCTGTCCTTATAAAAACAGTCGCTTAAAACTTATCGAGTCACAACACATGAATATTACAAATCCAACAAGTACTTATGTGCCATCACTCCTTGATCAACCGGCCGCTGCGTCGATGGATCAACCGCAACCGCAACCGTCAACCGTTGTAGATGCGTATGCTCAGCACGAAAATACCTCGCCACCGCAAGAAACTGCCGGGCAACAGCCGCTGGTACGGAACAAACGAGGTATTGCCTTTGGACGGCGGCTCTCGCTACCGACATTTATAAATGTGTCGGGTGCTCGGCTCGCCCCACCCATCCCTACGGCGCCTCCTGGCAGGGGGACGCCTGCCGCGTTCAATCCCACGGCGACCAGGTTTCAGGCTGCAATGGGCGCAGGGAAACCTTCGTTACCTGCGGACAGTGCTGTCCCGGGCACGCCCGTCGGTAGCTCAAACCAATCGCTGGTGGATAGGTTCAAAGCATTGGCGACCAAAAGTCCTCAGTCGTCCCCGGCGGATAAGCCTGTCATTGTAAAACCGTTGGACCCTCCGACAGTCAGCGTGGCGGACGTCACCCAGCGGCTGATGGATGCCGACAAGCTGGTCAAGGCAGGCGTTATTTCCACCTCGCCATCGACAGGCAAGGTGGTCAAGGATGCCTTCATCACCGCAGGCGTCAACGGTGTGGTCAGTGCGCCCATCAATGTGGGCGCTTATGCCGGGTCGGTGGCTGCTGGCGAGGCAATCAAGGGGCAATACGTGCCAGCGGCCTTGCCCCCTGCGCACCTGCCGGGCGCTGCAAAGCCCGAATCGTCGCCCACCACTGACACGGCTGCGCCACAGACGTCGGCCACGCCCCGTCTTGATCGAGTTGAACGCCTGGTGCTCCAGTATGCCGATGTCATGGCCACGCTGTCGTCGGCAAGCGACGAAGAAAGGCGCGCCATGGAAGAGACCGTGCCCAAGGAGCGCGGGGCTCGATTAAGTCATCTTGAGCGGCGCCTGAGCCTGTCCGAGCCGCACATGAAGCAAGTGGCAGAGAACCGCGGCATTATTTTCAAACCTTACGCACAATCCGAAGCGCCCCCTATAAAAGGTGGCCGCCTGGGGTCGATTGAACACCGTTATCACGCGCTGGAGCAGGCTGCCGAGAAAATCATTCTTTTGGATGGTGCTAAAACCAAAGATGCCGGGTCCGCAATTTAATAAAGCAATTCCTTTGCCCGCCGGATCCTACCGGCGGGCGTTTCGCCTTCAGCTAAAGCGTGCGAACTTTCCCACCCTACGCTAACCTGCCTCGATGTTTACGAGGTCAACTATGCACATTCATATTCTGGGTATCTGCGGCACGTTCATGGGTTCGATGGCGGTTCTGGCCAAAGAGCTGGGCCATCACGTTACGGGCTCCGATGCCAATGTCTATCCGCCCATGAGCACGCAGCTGCAGGCGCAAGGTATCGAGCTGACCCAAGGTTACGACCCCTCGCAATTCGACCCGGTGCCGGATCTGGTCGTGATCGGCAACGCTATGTCCCGCGGCAACCCGGCGGTCGAGTACGTGCTCAATAAAGGTTTGCCTTACGTCTCTGGCCCTCAATGGCTGGCTGATCACGTGTTGCAAGGTCGTTGGGTATTGGCGGTCGCCGGCACTCACGGCAAGACCACCACCAGCAGTATGCTCGCCTGGGTACTGGAACACGCGGGCATGAGCCCGGGCTTCCTGATCGGCGGTGTGCCGCAGAATTTCTCCGTTTCCGCGCGCCTGGGCGATACGCCGTTTTTTGTGATCGAGGCCGATGAATACGACAGCGCCTTTTTCGACAAGCGTTCCAAGTTTGTCCACTACCGCCCGCGCACCGCGATCCTGAACAATCTTGAGTTCGATCATGCGGACATCTTCCCGGACCTTCCGGCGATTGAGCGGCAGTTCCACCACTTGGTGCGTACCATCCCGAGTGAAGGTCTGGTCATCCACCCGACCACCGAGCCGGCTTTGCAGCGCGTGATCGACATGGGCTGCTGGACACCGGTGCAGACCACCGGTGTGGGCGGGCAATGGCAGGTCAAGTTGCTCAGCGAAGATGGCTCCCGATTTGAAGTGCTGTTCGATGGCCAGGCCCAAGGCATCGTGGAGTGGGATATGACCGGCCAGCACAATGTGGCTAACGCGCTGGTAACCCTGGCGGCTGCCCGGCATGTCGGTGTGGTGCCGGCCATGGGCATCGCTGCCTTGAGTGCGTTCAAAAGCGTTAAGCGGCGCATGGAAAAAGTCGCCGACGTGAACGGGATTACCATTTACGACGACTTTGCCCACCACCCAACAGCCATTGCCACTACGCTCGATGGCCTGCGCAAGCGCGTGGGTGATGCCCAAATCATTGCGATCGTCGAACCGCGCTCCAACTCCATGAAGCTGGGGGCGCACCGCGATGGCCTGCCGGAAAGCGTCAACGACGCCGACCAGGTGGTTTGGTATGCGCCTGCCAACCTTGGCTGGGACCTGCCGGGGATTGCTGCGTTGTGCACCGTGCCTTCGACTGTGTGTGATTCGCTGGAAGGCATCATTGAGCATGTGAAGCTCTTGGCCAAGCCCGGCACCCACGTGGTGGTGATGAGCAACGGCGGCTTCGGCGGCTTGCACGGCAAGCTGGCCGAGGCGCTGAAATGAGCGGCCCGGAACGTATCACCCTGGCAATGACCGGCGCATCCGGTGCGCCCTATGGATTGCGGCTGCTGGATTGCCTGGTGCGTGAAGACCGTGAAGTGCACTTCCTGATCTCCAAGGCCGCACAGTTGGTGTTGGCGACCGAGACGGACGTGCAGTTGCCGGCCAAGGTGCAGATGATGCAAGCGTTCCTCACCGAATACACCGGTGCGGCGGCGGGGCAGATCAAGGTCTATGGCAAAGAAGACTGGATGTCACCCGTGGCTTCGGGCTCCGGTGCGCCGGCAGCGATGGTGGTGGTGCCATGCTCCACCGGCACCCTGTCGGCGATTGCCACGGGCGCCTGCAACAACCTGATCGAACGGGCGGCGGACGTGACCTTGAAAGAGCGTCGCCAATTGATCCTGGTGCCGCGCGAAGCACCGTATTCGAGTATTCACCTGGAGCACATGCTCAAGTTGTCGAACATGGGCGTGACCATTTTGCCTGCGTCGCCGGGTTTCTATCACCAGCCGCAGACCATCGATGACCTGGTGGATTTTGTGGTGGCGCGCATTCTCAACTTGCTGAACATTCCCCAGGACATGCTGCCGCGTTGGGGCGAGCACCATCTGGGCGGCGATGAATAAAGCACTGCTGCTGTTGATGGCGCTGCAACTCACCGGCTGTGCCACCGCGCGTACTCTGGATGCTGCGCAACCGGGCGCCCCGGTGGTGTATGCCGGCACACGCCTGGATCTGTACGCGATCAATGGCGGCTGCTGCGCCAAGGACCGCTTTGGCGCCGAGGCCCCGAGCTCTCCCCATCTCGACCTGCCGGCCAGCGCGTTGCTCGATACCTTATTGTTGCCACTGTCGGTGTTGACGGTGCTGGGTGTGGGCTTCAACGCCACGGGCGGGCTGTAAGTTAGTGGCTGCCTGGGCCGGCCCCATCGCGGGCAAGCCCGGCTCCCACAGGGGATCGCATTCCAGATAGGAGGGCTGCAGATCATTCTTACTGGGGAATGCATTTCAAGTGTGGGAGCTGGCTTGCCTGCGATGAGGCCAGTACAAGCCCCGCAGCATTACTTGCCGAGCTTGCGCAACTCGTCCGATTCCACCACCCGTACGCCATCCTGCTCTTCCAGCGCCAGGCGCCACATGGCGCGGGCCAGTTCGCAGACTTCGATGCCGTGGTACTTGCCCGGAATCAGACGCGACAACGGCCCGGCCAGTTGTTCGGCCAGACGCGGTTCCAGCCGCTCCCCCAGCAGCAAGGAAGGCCGCACGATGGTCAGTTGCGGCCAGTCCTGGGCTTTCAGCGCCTGCTCCATTTCGCCCTTGACCCGGTTATAGAACACCGAGGATTTCGGGTCGGCGCCGATCGCACTGATCACGATCAAATGGCGCGCACCCAGTTCCCGCGCACGCTTGGCGAAGGCCACCACCATGTCCAGATCGACCGCACGGAACGCCGATTCCGAACCGGCTTTCTTGATTGTGGTGCCCAGGCAGCAGAAGGCAATATCCACTCGGCCGCTCAGTTGCGGCAGGAACACCGCCGGGTCGCCCACCGGGTTTTCCAGGCGTGGGTGTTCAGCCAGTGGCTTGCGGCTCGGCGCCAGTACGCGGGTCACGGTGGGTTCGTTGAGCAGGCGGTCGAGCAGGTGTTCGCCGGTGAGGCCAGAGGCCCCGGCCAACAAGATATGCTGAGGTGTCAGGTACATGATATTTCCCCCTTGTTACACGTTACAGCTTAGTTGCCTTTGGCTTCCTTGCTATTCATTGAGACGCTTTCGAGCGCCTTTCGTGCCTGCTGTTTACGTAATAATTGCCAATGGGCGATCACGCCTTTGGGCGCCCAGATCTGCGGTTCGGAGGCTTCGAAGTTGTCCGCCTGTTCGCGTTCGGCCACATGCCGTTGTGCCAGTTTGAACGCGTTTTGCAAATCGTCCGTCTGGTTGAAAGCTTGTGCGAAAAGGGCATCGCCAAAGTAGGTAAAGTCTGCTTCCTCTGAACAACCGAAGGATACGCGATCCGCACGGGAGGCAGTCATGATCAGCGTGCGCTCATCTTTGAGGGCTGGAATGAAACCGCCGGAGTAGCACGCGGAAATCACGATGATCTTGTCGCGGTTTTTCAAGGGGGCCAGCACGGCGGCCAGCTCATCGGCGGGCAGATCGGCCAGTTCCATACGCGGCTGGTCGAGCACCAGTTCGTGTTCGTGGGTGCCGTGGCTGGTCAGGTAGATGAACACCAGGTCTTCGGGGCCGGTACGCTCGGCCAGGGTTTGTACGGAACGCCGCAGGCTTTCACGGGTGGCCAGCGGACGGTCGGCGACATGGTCACGATGGTTGACCAGGCGGACCTGTCCACGTGCGCCGAAGCGGGTGGTGAGCAGGTTGCTGACGTAATCGGCTTCGCGCAGGAACACGCTTTGTTTGCCGTCGCCGGCCAACGCCAAGGTGTAAAGCTCGACGGCAGGTGTCGAGGGCGGAACAGCGGCGAGGGCTTCGTCCAACAAGCGGCCTTGGGCCAACAGGCCGGTTTCCAGTGGGTCAGGCAACAACTTGCCATCGGCATCGCGCACGCGCAGGCCATTGACCCAGGTGCCGGCCTGCACGGTGCCGTCGGTGAGCACGAGGGTGCCACGCCCCTGATAGTTATCACTGTCGAAGCCCCCGATATAGAAGCTGCCATCGGTGAGGTTCAGGCGCCCCTCACCGGTAAAGCGCCAGTCAGTGAATTGACCGACGTAGTGGCTGCCATCGGCGCCAATCAATTCGCCTTTGCCGCTGAGTGCGCCTTCCTTGAACTGACCGATCCAAACGTCGCCGTCGGCGTTTTCATAGCGGCCTTTGCCGTTGAGTTGGTTCTGCTTGAATTGGCCGACATAGATATCGCCCTCGGCGCTGTTGAAGGTGCCATTGCCTTCCAGTTGGCCGTCGACAAAGTGGCCGCTGAACTGATTGCCGCTGTCGTCATTGCGCTGGCCTTCGCCGTTGGGCTTGCCATGGGCAAATTGGCCCTGGTATTGGCTGCCATCGGCTAATTCCAGGCGACCGAGGCCCGCGTACTGGTCATCCTTGAACTCGCCGCGATAGGTCATCTGCCCCTCTTTGAGGGTGCCTTCGCCATTGCGTCGACCGTTCTTGAAGCTGCCGACATAGCTGCTGCCTGCAGTGGTCAGGCTGCCCTGGCCATCAAACAGGCCCTGCTGGAACTGGCCTTTATAGACTTCGCCATTGCTGCCATGCCATTCGCCCTGGCCGTGCCACTGGCCTTTATCGAACTGGCCGGCGTACCAACTGCCGTTGGGGTAGTCCACGCGGCCCTGGCCTTGCAGCAAACCGTTGACCACATCGCCACGGTAGCGGCCGCCATCGGGCAGGCGCGCATCGGGCGGCAACAGCGATTCGCCGTCTCCGCAAGCGGTGAGCAACAGGGCAAGGGCAAGGGGAGCGAGTGGGCGCATAGCGGGATCCGGATAATTGAGCGCCGAGTATGCCGCAGCCGGGGTGCCGAACCTAGTGGTCTATGCGCAGGATCTACCACCTGTAGGAGCGGGCTTGCCCGCGAAAAACTCACAGGCCCCGCATTTATTCAGCAAGCACGCGTCATCGTTGACGACCTTCGCGGGCAAGCTCGCTCTTACAGTGGGTGTGTGGTGGTTATACGAAACAGAGTGACAGCGACTCGGCAATGTAGGCAGGTTTCTCCTGGCCTTCGATTTCCAGGGTGGCGGTGGCCTTGAACAGCCATTGGCCCGGTTTTTTCTCGGTGACGTCGGTGAGCGTGACGTTCAGGCGCACTTTGGAGTTGACCTTCACCGGTTGGATGAAACGGACACTGTCCAGGCCGTAGTTGACGGCCATTTTCAAGCCTTCGGGCATGATCAGGATGTCTTCCATCAGCTTGGGCATCAGGGACAGCGACAAAAAACCGTGAGCGATGGTGCTGCCGAACGGGGTTTGCGCGGCCTTGACCGGGTCGACGTGGATGAACTGATGATCGCCGGTCGCCTCTGCGAACAGGTTGATGCGCGCCTGGTCGATGGTGAGCCATTCGGAACGTCCCAGTTCCTTGCCGACATAATCTTTGAGCTGCGCTACGGGTACATAGGGCATTGCGTCTCTCCTGGGTTCATCATTTTTATCCCCCCGTTGAGAAGGGGCTTTTTATGGCATACAGAGAACCAATGTAGATCATCATGGGCAAATGGCCCGGTCAACCCAACATGCTTTTGGCGAATGCCGGAGCATAGAGCGGTCATGCTTATAATGCGCACAAGCTTTGAGGGGAGAGAGCGGGATGCTGTTACGTGGCCTGACCTGGCTGGTGCTGTTTCAATTGATCGGCACGGCGATCAATCATTTGCTGTTGCCGGTACTGCCGGGGCCGATCATCGGCCTGCTGCTGATGCTGGGTTTTCTGGTCTGGCGCGGTGAAGTCGGCGAACCGCTGAGCCTGGCGGCCGGCAGCCTGTTGCGTTATCTGCCGTTGCTGTTGGTGCCCCCGGCGGTGGGAGTGATGGTCTACGCCAAGGACATTGTCGCGGACTTCTGGGCCATCGTCGGGGCGCTGGTGTTGTCGCTGGTGATCGCCATGGGCTTTGTCGGTGTGCTGATGCAGCAGATGGTCAGGCGCAAGGAGAAGGACCAATGATGCTTGACTGGCACGGCGCCTGGACGGCGGTCATTCATCATCCGTTGTTCGGCATCGGCATCACCCTGGGCGCCTATCAGTTGGTGCTGGCGGGGTACGAGAAAACCCGCTGGATCTTCCTGCAACCGGTGCTGGTGTCGATGTTACTGGTGATCGGCGTGCTGCTCACCTGCGGCCTGAGTTACGCCGAATACCGCGAGAGCACCCAGATCATGGGCATTCTGCTGGGGCCTGCGACGGTGGCCCTGGCGGTCCCGCTTTACCTCAACCTGCGCCGGATTCGCCAATTGTTCTGGCCGATTTTTACTACGCTGGTGATAGGCGGGGTGTTGGCTACCGGTTTGTGCGTGCTGTTGGGGTGGTGGTTTGGTGCCGAGCACCGGGTGTTGATGACCATGGCGCCCAAGTCGGTGACGTCGCCGATTGCCATGTTGGTCGCCGAACAGATCGGTGGCGTGGCAGCATTGGCGGCAGTGTTTGTATTGATCACCGGGGTGGTCGGCGCGATGATCGGCCCGGCGTTTCTGTCGCGCCTGGGCGTGCACAGCCCTGAAGCGCGCGGTATGGCGCTGGGCATGACGGCCCACGCGGTTGGCACCTCGGTGGCCCTGCAGGAAAGCGAAGAGTGCGGCGCCTTTGCGGCGCTGGCCATGAGCCTGATGGGCGTGGCGACGGCGGTGTTTCTGCCGTTGGCTGTGTCGGTAATTGTTTAACCCGGGTTTTAAGGAAACCGTTATGAGTCTGGCGCTGTTCCCACTCAACACTGTGCTGTTCCCTGGCTGCACCCTCGACCTGCAGATATTCGAGGCGCGCTACCTGGACATGATCAGCCGCTGTATGAAAAAGGGCGAAAGCTTCGGCGTGGTGTGCATCTTCAATGGTCAGGAAGTGGGCACGGCCCCGGACGGCTATGCGCTGATCGGCTGCGAAGCGTTTATTCGCGACTTCAAGCAGCAGGACAACGGCCTGCTGGGGATTCGTGTCGAGGGTGGCCGCCGTTTCCGCGTACTGGACGTGACGGTGCAGAAAGATCAATTGCTGGTGGCCGAGGTGCAATGGCTGGAGGAGATGCCGGACCGGTCTCTGGAAGAAGAGGATGCCGACTTGCTCGCGTTGCTGGAGGCTCTGGCCGAGCACCCCATGGTAGCTTCGCTGGAAATGAACGCCCATGCCGAAGGCCAGCAGGCCCTCGGCAACCAACTGGCGTATCTGCTGCCGTTCACTGACGCCGATAAGGTCGACTTGTTGCGAATTGATGATCCACAGCAGCGGCTCGATGCCATTCAGATGTTGCTGGATGAGTTGCAGGGTGAGTTGTTCACCTGAGAGAGGGAATTATCTGTAGCCACTTTCAGATTTTGCTTCGTCATTTCAGGCGCGGCGCCTGCAATATTTTCCGGTCACACCATAATGATCGGGAAGACCATGATTCGTCTGACACCATCGGAACAAGTCGCCTGGGACGCGTATTTTGTCAGCGTGACCACGCAATTACTCCAGCAGGACGCCACCCGGGGCGCGGAATTCATCGCCGAGCGCGCTGCCGACATTGCCGACGAGATGCTGTTGGAGCGACGCGAACGTTGCGTTGAGCGTCGCTCTGCTTCAGTGGACTGGATTGGCCCGGCCAAGGGTCAGTAGGCGTACCTGAGCAAGGCGTGGGAAGTGCCGGTGAAGGCGATGAAGCCGAGTACCGCCACCACCGCCGGCAATACCAGCCACCAGGCTTTTTGCGTCATTGCCGGTAATGGGCTGCGGTACTGGATCGCGGTCAGGCTGAACGCGCATACCGTCATGGCCAGTAGCGTGCCTGCGAGGATGTCGCTGGGCCAGTGAGCGCCCAGGTATACCCGCGACAGGGCAATAAATGCAGCGGGTATGCAGCCCAGCAGCATCCAGGTCAGGCGCAGCCTTGTGGGTTGGCCGCGACCGGCCAATACCGCGAGCGCCAGGAAGAAGGCAAAGGCACCGGAGGCATGGCCGCTGGGCATGCTGAAGTTGGTCAACGGGTCTGTGAGGATTTCCGGGCGGCCACGGGCGAAAAACAGCTTGGTGCCAGTGTTGATCACTGCCGCGCCAGCCAGGGTTGCCCCCACAAACAGCGCGTGACGCCATTGCCGTGCCACGAACAGCAGGCCGGTGAACACGGCGCTGGCGAAGAACATTTTCTTGAACTCGCCCAGTTGCGTGATACGCACCATCACCTCGTCCAGCCATGGGCTGCGATGCTCCTGTACCAGGGCGCTCAGGCCCTGGTCGAACTCATTGAGATGCGGGTAGCCGATAAACAGCGCGATCAGCAGGGTCAGGCTGGCACAACCGATCCACAACGTTGCGCGACGATGGGCGCGCAGGCTGCTGTTCAAGCTCAACCCCAACAGCGCCGCCAGGCACGCCGCGACAATTGCCGCTTGCGGCCAGAAACCTTCAGGCAAGGGCAGGCGGAACGCGGCTCCGGCTGCCCAGCCAGGCAATAGGTACGCCACCGACCAGCCTGCGGCGGCGATCACGCTGACGATCGCAAAGCGCGGGAACGGCATGTCGCACATACCGGCGACCATCGGCAGCATGGGGCGCAATGGCCCGATGAAGCGCCCGACCAGCAGGCTGGCGATGCCGTACTTGTGGAAGTAGGTTTCTGCGCCATCCATCCATTCCGGATGATGGCGCAGGCCCGGCAGGCGCCGAATGTTTTGATGGAAGTGTCGCCCCAGGTAGTAGGAAACCCCGTCGCCCAACAGGCCGCCAAGCAAGCCCAGCAGCAGGGTTTCGCTCAACGACAGCGCGCCGCTGCCGGCCAGCGCGGCAATCGCAAACAGCAATACGGTGCCCGGCACGATCAGCCCGGCAATCGCCAGGCACTCCACGCACGCGACGATAAACACCGCGGCTGCCAGCCATTGTGGGTTGAGGGTCAACCAGCCGGTGATGCTATCGAGCCATTGGCCCATACAATCCACTCCATAATGAGACGGTGAATTTCCACTGTGGGAGCTGGCTTGCCTGCGATGGCTGCGGCATGGCCAGCATGGAAGTTGCCTGGCCCACCGCTAAATCGCAGGCAAGCCAGCTCCCACATGGGATGTGTCGCCCGTTAGATCAAAAAATAATCCCGGCCTTCGACCTGCCCGCGGCGCAGCGGGTTCCGCGTGCAGTACGGCGCATAGCCAGCATCGACGAAGCGGTACATCAAGTGCTCATCGCGCCCGCTGGGAATGCCCAGGCGCGTGGTCTGGATAATCTGCGTGGGCACCTGGCCCACGTCTTCGACATACAGCAGTTCCTGATCGAAGCGCTTGGCGTCCCACATCGGCACTTTCAGGCCCAGTGCCTTGCACAGCAGCGTCTGGCCCGCACACAGTTTTTGCGAGGGGCGTGGGCTGCCATCGGGGTTGGGGTTGTTCAACAGCATCTGCGCCAGGCTCGCCGCGCCGGAAATGTCATCGACCCAGGGATAGGCCGACTTGATCAAGTCGGACGTATAATACCTGCAAGATCGGATCTTACAGGCGGCAGCAAATGGCACGTTTAATCTCCTACCTTCGTATGTCCACAAGCGAGCAATTGAAGGGCTTTTCGCTTGAACGTCAGCGAAAGCTGATCGCTGATTTTGCCCTAAGATATGGGCTTTCGCTCGATGAAAGTCATTCAATTGAAGACATTGGGCGTTCGTCGTTCTCCGACGATGCGGAGCAAAGGCAGCTTGCTCGGTTTTTCACTGACCTAGACGCCGGGAAGTTTTCGCCCGGTGATGTGTTCGCACTGGAAAACATCGACCGGCTGACCCGTCGCGGCCCCATTGATGCCATCTTGAAGGTCAATGCGATCATTTCAAAAGGGTTGAAGCTGGCGATCATCAGCAACAATGAACAAAAAATAATTGAAGATGTAAATGACGTTTTCACCATCATCAATTTGTCCATTGATGCAGCCCGTTCGCATGGTGAAAGTAAAAACAAAAGCGACAAAGGTCTGTCGAACTGGGAAGAAAAAAGAAAACTAGCCGCCAGTCATGGCGTAGCAATGACCGCACAGGCCCCGGCGTGGCTTGATACGGAAACCTTTTATCTAATGGACGAAACCAAGGGTAAACAGATTAAACGCCGTCGATACGTCCTAAATCCCGAAAAAGCTGAAACCGTCCGCCTAATTTTCGAACTTTTCCAAAATGGTAATGGTTCGCTGAAAATCAAAAACATCTTGAATGAGCGAAATATTCCGACCTTCAAAGGTGCGGAATACTGGGAACCTTCGATCATTTCAAAAATGTTGAGAAACCCGGCAACCTTCGGATTTTACCAACCACAAAAGCAAGGCACCGGGAAACGCGACCTGATCCCAGCGGGTGAACCTATTGAGAACTATTTCCCGGCAATTGTGAGCCGTGAAACATTTGAGCAATGCCAACGCATCACCGCTGCAAATTCGACCCGTAAAGGTCGCAAGGGGAAGCTATTCACAAACCTATTCACCGGCCTTTTGAAATGTGTCGATTGTGGTGGCCCTGTTCATCTACTCAATCCCGGTATTGATAAACGGGCGAAAGTTCCGAAGTCGGTCAATTATATTGTTTGTAAAAAAGGGAAGTTTACACGCGAATGTATTTTGAAGCGTTTGCGTTATGACGATTTCGAAGCTGTCATGTTGAACGCTATTCAAGAAATCAACCTCGCGGACGTTCTAAACGAAAATAACCCGCTTGAACAACTAATCAAGCAAATCCGGGCAATTGAAACCAAGATCGAGAAAAACCAAAAGCTTCTTGAAAATTTTCAAAAGTCATTTGTTGAAACCGGCGATCTTCCGGCTTTCATGATTGAAGCGGCCAAGAACGCAGAAACAGCCAATAAAGCCTTGGAAATTGAACGCACTGAGCTACACGCTCAAATCTCACAATTAAACGTCTATAACACCAACGTAGATAACGCCATTGAAGAACTTAAAGAGAATGGCACTTATGAAACCCGTGCAAAAATCAACCTTTTGCTACATGAAATTATAAAAAGCATCAATATTGATTTCGAGCTAGTAGATTTTGCCATAATCTTTAAAAATGGCGTGAAGCGGTTTATAAATGATGGAATTATTCAAAATGTATACATCGCCAAAAGCTTCAGCGAGCAGTCTTTTAGAGAATTTGAAGAAATCCTAAACTATAAGCCGCCCGAAAAAATCTAACCATCAAACGATTAAAAATAGGCTGTCATTAATTTGATGGCCTTTTTTTATGCAGTCTAAAAATCAAACGGCAAAAGAGTACATAAAAGGTCTAATCATCAAACGTTTTTTGTCGGACACTTTTAAAATTTGTCGGACACTTTTTTGTCATACAGATTTGTCGGACACTATTGAAAACATTAAAATATATGATACAACATTTATAGAAGTCTATTAAAGAACAGGCAAGCAATGGAAACGTCCGACATTTAACTTCGTTAAATTTGTCGGGCACAAAAAAACCTTCGGTCTTTTTTGTTCCGTTTCCTTCTTGATTTTCGCACTTCGTTTGAAAATGGTAAGGCAAAAGCAAGTCCCTGTAATGCCTTCGGACATTACAGAAAAATAAACTTAAACATGAGGAAAATTATGAAAGACAAAAAAGACACTAACGTATTCGACTTTGATGCACACAAATCTAAGAAGCCAAATAGCTCAGCAGGTGAAGATCTAGATCAACTATACAAACTAATTAAAGGACTTAATGAGGGATGCGTATTCAATTTGAAAGAAGGGATAGTAGAAGAAATATTATTAGGTAGTGACGACCATGAAAAAATCAAGTTTATCACTTATCTTCTTGGCGAGGTTTTTACACACGACCTGATAAAAGACGAAATCAAATTACAATGTATGGGTGCCTTCACCTATGGATTAAATGTAATTATTCATGGTGATCTTGAAGGTGATGACGTTTCGGAAAGCTAATGATCCACCAACGAACAACAGGCCCCGGCCTTTGTTCACCAAATTAAAAACACATCGATCAGGAGAAACATGGCACAAGATAAAGTATCAATAAGAATTTCAAAAGAAGACATGCAAAAATTCAACGAACTCGCTTTTAGTCTTTCAATGACTAAAACAGCAGTAATCAAAAAAATCGTTAACGATGGCTTTGCTCAAACTGTCGAAATCACCAACGACGATCTTCTCGCTTCTTTTTCAAAAATCGAAAAAATGCTCGAAAGCATTGGGAACAATGTTAACCAGATGGCGAGGAAGGTGAACGCTGGCGGCAGGTTCACAGAGCAAGACAGTAAAACACTTGAACAAGTATCTGACCGCTTTGAAAAGCTCTATGACTTCGTTGCAACTAAAACAAAAAAAGCAGTAATCAAAAAAAGAGGTTCAAAATGATCAGGGACGTAAAAAGCAAACTCCCTGACAATGCTGCGACCACTCGCACAATGAATTATATTTTAGAAAAAGCTGAGTTGGTTGGCGGTAGTGAAGAAAAATTTAACAACACCAGCATGGAAGAATATGCGGAATTCGGGGCGAAGAAATTCAGGCAGGTTAACAACAAGTATCAATCTAAAACTGGTCGAACTCAGGAAATAGAAGCAGTACATGAAATCATCAGCTTTCACACTGATGATAAAGTTTCGCCTGAAATGGCCCGTTATTTGGCTTTAACCGTTTGGCGTAACGTTCTTGACTTAGATAATCGAAAACACCGTTGGGCAGTTCATACTGACACCGATGAAATTCACGTTCATCTTGTATGGAATAAAAGAGACAACAAAGGAAACCTTTACACTAAGCATAATGATTTTGCTTTATTTGAAAAAGCTTGTCAGGAAATCGAAGAAGAATACGGCTTAAAAGTCGTTGAAAACAGAAAGTCTTTAAATCCCGGAATGCCTACAAGTCCAAAACCATCGAACGAATATAGGCTTGAAAATCGCGGCATTAAATCCGAGAAGAAAAAATTTAAAGAGGCTGTAAACGCTGTGACTGAAATGGCCATGACAGCCGGTGAGTTCCTTGAGTTCCTCCATGCTGACGGCTTCACCTTGATCACCAACGGCAACAATGCGTACTCAATGGAGAAAGACGGCCAGATCTTCAAAGCCTCTGAGGTTGGAGCTTCTTACAAAGCTCTTAAAGCCCGTTTTGGCGACGATCCCCTGTTCTCCGACACGCTTGCACGTCTTGGAGTAAAAACGGCTCCTATACGTGAAATGGGCAGCATTGGCGGCGATTTTCATGATGAGCAATCAAGCATCACCGAAAAAAGGATCAAGAAATCTAATCGCGTCCTAGATACTCGCTTCGATACCCCTGATGGTCATGATTTCTATTATAAAGGGACGAACAAGAAAGCTTTTGAATACAGCGATGGCACGGCCACTTTCAACACCACCAGCCCAATGGCGATTAAAGCGGGCTTGCAGAAGCTCACAGAGAGCGGCAAACCCCAAACCCTGCACTTAACAGGAACGCACGATTTTAAGCGTAATGCGTGGCTACAATTCCAAATGATGGGACTAGACCAAAAAGGGTATTCATTAAGTGGTTTTACACCTAACGCCAACGACAAAGCAGAGCTTGAAAAATTGAAGCTTGAAAATCCAGCGTTTAAGAAGCCGATTGAAGCGATTAGCGTTACATCTTCACCGACTAATAAGCCAGCTAAAAAGCCACATCCTACAACACCTGTTAAAAAAGCGGTGGATCATCTTGAAGATCCTAAATCAAAAAGCTTTATACCTCCTGTAAATGCTGACGATGATACGAAAGCCAAAAGGCTTGGAAAAACCGGGGCCGTTGGTATAGCCGATGGATTTGTTAAGACTGCTGATGTATTCGCAGTGCATGATGCCGCAGGTTCGATGAATGAAAAACTTTCTGAGATGCGTGTTCTTGCTGCACAAGCTAAAAACAGTCAAAGCAGTTCCGAAAACGAAGCTTATCAAAACGAAAAAAGAAGAAGGCAGCAGTTAAGACCAGATTAAAAAAACGCCTTATGGCGTTTGTTTTTTCTTAGATTTCATCATGAACATTCACCAACTGGGATCGTTGCTTATTTCAAATCAATTTCAAGTAAAGCAACTCTAATTTTAACGGCCTAATGCGGTGATAGCGGTCGAACATTGCGGCTTTTCTTTCATCGCTTGGGATAATCTGGTCATTCTTGTAAGCGTCGAATTCTTTTTGTAATGAATATATTCTAATGCTGAAATGTTCAAGCATTGCTCTGCAATATTCTTCGTTCATATTATCCCCCCGTTGATTTATTTTGTTTGTCGAAATCAAAAGCACATACATTGTTTTTTTCGTCGTATGTTTCATATACATTAAATGACTGTTTTGCTTCACCCATAAACGTCGAATTTTTGCATAGTTCCGGCTTTCCAATATTGAGATAACATTGGCCTTTATAGGCCATCATTCCGAAATCTCGACCATACTTAATAGGGACGGTTATAACTCCATCGTTACTCATCATTTCAATTTCATGATTATCCGCAAGTGACTGAACTGCGACCCTCGTTTCATCGCCCGACGAACAAACACAAATTTTGAATTGTTCATCTATCTTTTTAATAGCATCGTGAGATTTAAAACCGTGCAACATTAGCGAAGCGTAATCCTTGTTTCTTTGCTCTCTGCATTTGCTATCGCTCCACCATGCAGGGTCATCAGCTAAAGAAGCGTTGACTGATAATAAAAGCGTTAAAGCGGTGATTAAATTTCTTACATTCATTTACCCTCTGATCGATGTTAAACCGTTGGCGGTTTTGGGTTCATTTTTGGTGCTGGATTGTTAACAACTCCTTTCATCATTTCGATCATATCTTCCATGGCGTAGTGGTAATCAAGCTCACTTATTAACTCACCAGTAAACGGATTGAAAACTAGACCCCCCTTGATCTTATTTTCGATCAGTTCACTATTTTCAATAGATGTTTGTGCTAGCGATAACAATTGATACAAAGCTTTAATGTCCTTTATTTCGCCCAATTTTGCAGATATAGACGATCTAATCACGTCGCTTTTTATTAGGTGAATAAGTGCCTCAATTCTCATTATCAAAGCTTCTACTATTAAGCCGGGCAATTGCGGTTTCTGTTCTTCTTTTTTCATCTCCATTCTTCGTCTCCATCATCTGTTAATTCATTTGGTGCTTTTGGCTCTTCAATTTCTTCGTAAAAATCTTCACTCAACTCACGATCAAAATCGTCTGAATTCGACCCTTTAACGGCTTTCTTTTCGATGCTTGCCGCTTTCTTTTTTTCAGCAATTGCCTTTTTTTCTTTAAAATCTTTGTAGAGCGACTTATAACTGTAGTCGACTAAAAATCTTGTAGTTACTCGATTAGTTTTATCTTCTTTAAAACCTTCAATTAGGCCCATTTCTTGGAGTGCCTCATTGGCCTTTCTTATTTTCATTATGAACGTTTTACAAGGCATTTTATTGCTGATGCGGAAACGTTCTTTTAACATGTCAACGCTGAAATAGTTTGTTTTGTTGCGTCTATTACAAACGTACAATACATAAAGAATTCGCTGATATTCATTAGTTAACAAGCTCAGCATCTTCGTGTCGATCTCGTACAACTCTTTTAGGCTACCAAAAAAATCAATAAAACGTTTTGATACTTCAATCTTTCCGCCTTTTTTAGTCAGCTCGCCGGTAATGAAGTTTAGAAAAACAGTTTTCGTTCCATCTTCTGTTTCTTCTTCATATTCAATATTGATCTTATTGAGCTTTCTAATTGACTGCTTGAAGATCGAAAAATACATTGTTCTATGTGATATTTTAACATCAAAGTCATTCATTATTTCATCAAGAGTAAATTCAAATTCATTGCTTTTGCTGCTGTATACTTTTCGCAAAATAAAAAGAAATACTTCAAAGTCATTGAATATAGTCAGCGACGTTGAAGCAATATGAATGTTTTTAGCATTGTGGTTTTTAGCTATCTCAAAGCCTCTCGGCTCTTTGTGAGCGTTTATTGTGTTGAACAATGGAAGAGCTAGGAAAACGCGTGGAACTGATACATAACCTTTGAGTTTGAACACCTCTTTTTCTTTACCGCTTTCCTTTAAAATGTATTTCATGGTTATTTTTCACCCTTGTTATACCTATAATTAACCACAAAAAAAACTAATTACAAGATTAAGGCAGTAAAAAAATAACAAATGCTGTTAACCGTATTATCATGCTTTGAGATTATCCATATTTTAAAAGATAAACCGCTTTTAAAAATAAGGAGCGTTAACCGAAAGGGGGTGAATAAATAAGGAGCGTTAACCGGGGTTTTTGAGATTTCCTTATCCTTGCGGGCTTATTCGAACGTTTTCACAAAAGAAAAGATATTTACTTCGTAAATCTATATATAAGATGTAGGGCACAACGTCAAAAGCTCATCTGGTGGATCTAAAATCAAAAACCTTTCTCGTAAGAGCTCAGGCCCTTTATTTTGACATTTTCAAGGATTGATTTTAAAATCCATTTTCCATAACCATGTGCAATGGACAATATTTTGAAAATTGGTGAGATTTTTGTAAATACACAACTTATCCATAGTGCTTTAAGTGATGAGTGGTGGAGAGGATCGAAGGCCGACAAGCCATCAGACTGTCTTTATTTTGATCGATATTGCATCGACATATTGGAGATTAAGAAGCCGGTTGATCTTGGCTTATTCGGCGTTGAAGCAGCTTTGAAGGCAGCATTAAAGCCCTATGTCCTTTATGTCATTCTTTACACCCTTCAACTTGAAGCGTCTGAAATTGAAGATCAAGAAAACCTTGAACATGGTCGTAGTTCCATCGCTGAATTGGTTGATGCCAATTGGCAAGAATTTTACGAGCGTATCAATATAGAGTTCAGCCGTTTTCTGGTTTATTTGTCCTCCGATGATCAATCTTATTCTTGAAGGAAAAAAGAAAAATGTCGAAATTGCTTGATCTACTCGCACAGCAAAAACAGCTTGAAGAACAAATCAAGAACCTAAGAGAAAATGAAGAAGAAGCAAAAGTCATCGAATTTGTTGAAGAGCTTGAAACCCTTCGCGACAAATACGGCTATTCAGTGGCTGAATTTGTTGATGTGGTGCATTCCCTTCACCAAATCAAAACCCCCGCTAAAACACCTAAAAGCGTGAGCGAGGACGTACAAAAGGCACCCAAGGAGCCTAGCGATAAGTGGAAAGTGCAGATTGACGGCGTTGAATTTATCTTGAAGAAGGCGAAGCAAGGCATTGCCAGTCAAGCCATGAAAGATAAAGGATTTAAAACCTACGCTTTGTTTTTGGCTGACCTGATGCAGAAAAACGAGGTTGATACGTTCGAAGCTTTGATCGACAAACTCAAAGCCGAAAAGATCTAAAATCTAGCGACACCATGAAGCCCCCTAACCGGGGCTTTTTTGTGCCTGATGATGTTAGGCCCTTTATTTTGACAATTTATTTTTCAATAAAATATCGACAATTTTATTTTGGAATATCTTGCAAATTTTTGAGTTTTGTCATTTTTGTGATGGTTGTATTTTGGCTTAGACAAGCCATTAATTGCGTGTCAATAGTAAGTTGAAAATATATTTAAGGTCGAATATTATTTAAAAATAGGGTTAGACAATAAAGCCCATTCATGAAAATAGTGCGGCCCTTTAATTTGACATTATCTTTTTCTGTGTTCTAATTTTAAGTAACAAAACAGAAAGGAGATTTATGAATAATACTAAATTTAATCCGGTCGAATTAGGTAGCCAAGCTTTTTGCATGAATGCGACTTTTGGTAAAGATAAAACGTTTCAACACGGTCATGCAAAAGCGGTTATTGGTGTTCATGTAGTTGATATAAGCACAAAACACCTATTGATCACAGATAACAAATCTACGTTGTCTAATGTGCAATATTTATTGAAAGACTATTTCGCATCTTCTCAATATCAAGACGCTACCCATAAGAAATTTCACATCATTGATCTTGATCAGTATGATTACGATGCGGCATCTATAAAGCTCACTAGGACACATAAATTTAAACCGGTTTCATCTTTGTCCAAATGCCAGAAGCTTACGAGAATAATAACCCGTAAAACACCGTCATCAAACGGCATAGAGATTGATCCAGTATTGAGAATGGCTTTTGAAGGAATGTTAGAGCCTGACGACTTTTTCAAATTTCAAGAAGTCCGCACAGAGTTTAGGGTTTCGATTTCACTTGTAAAAAATAGAAAGCTGATCAAAAAAATGACTGTCAATATTGGCTATTTCACGTTGATCGTTGGTTCAAAGCCATATGACTATCAAGAAGAAGACAGCAAGCAGAAAAAGGCCACTAGGCCATCATTATCTAATCCGGTTTATAAAGATGATGGTATTGAGTTTATGGCTACATTTAACGACCGTAAAAAGGACTATCGAGATATGGTTGATATCATGAAAATTTAAAAAACTTGATTTAAAGGGAAAAAACAAAAAAAGGCTCATTCATGGGCTTTTTACGTTTTCCGTGGTCCGTTTTAAGAGATCATTGATCTTGATCAAATCGGCTTTTTAAATTTCAAATGTCAATAACCCGTTATTGGGAAATAACACGGCAATAGATTATTGAAATTCCCCATTTTTACGGCATTTACTTTATTAGGTGTTAGGCCCTTTATTTTGACTTTCCAAGCAAAGCGACCACCAGAATAGGCGAGCCGCTGCACGCCTTGTTTTAGTATCGATTGCAAATAGTCTGTGTGCCTATTTGATTGCAATAAGTGGTTTTATTCTGTTCCTGTTGATTTTGCAGGTTTTGCCACGCTTGTGCTTCCTGTGCGGCCTGCTGATTTTGTGCCTCGATCTGATTTTTTCTTTGCATGATATTCATCGCCAATGTGTTGCAATCACCTTGCGACGGGTTGACCGAATCCGCTATCTGCTTAGCTCGGCTCATGAAATAATTTTGGTCGAATTGCCAAGTGTTAAGATTTGCCATCGAATATTGCTGACCACGGGCACCTGTATCTGGTGGCATGTTTCCGCTGGCAACGCATTTATGGATGCCTATCAATTGAGTAGCAAATGCAGTGTATTGGCTATCAGAAAGCGGTGGCTTTTGCGTTACGCAGCCAGTCAGTAGTGATCCAGCAACCAGCACAAAAATTATTTTTTTCATTCGCCATCCTTAGAGATCGTTGAGTAGTGGCCCTGCACTGGCACCTTGCGTTGATTCTACCCAACCCTACGGATGCCGTGCCACACATCGCGTATCCCGGCGATTTTCTGCACGGGTACAAGTCCCCGCACATCAAACCACCCTGATCGAAGCCTAGGAGCTTTTAACGCATCATTGGCCGGGCGTTCGCAACCGGGCCAATACCCACGGAGTGAGAAATGCCGGGGGGTTAGGTATGATCCCAGTGATGAAACGACACCCAGAAAATCACAGGTTAAACGCTACCGTCTTGACTGCAAACGCTATTGCAGTGGACCGCCAACGTTCAACTGTCCGCGTCTATTCAAATCATTGACTAGCCAGATCCCCGCTTTTGTCATCAAGGCATAGGTTGCCGCCGTAAATCCGGCTTGGAAGTTATCGGTGGCTTTTGTGATTTTCCCATCGCCGTGGATTTGAAAGTCTTTTACGTTGCCTTCAAACCCATGGGGCGTCCCAACGTCAACTGTGAATAAGTCTACTAGTTCAAAATATTTATTCATGTCCACATCCTTGATTTCATAATCAAGATTGTGTGCGAAATTATTTCTTATTTTGTTCAGATGTTTCAGCGGTCGGGCCAGTTCGGCGGGTAGCCCAGATGCGACAGCAGTTGTAAGTCTTTCGTTAAAATGTCGGAGGATTTCAGCTCCCTTGCCTTGCCCACTGGTGAAGAATTCAATATTTTCGGGTGCAATCCGCTCTTTTAAATATACGTTTAAAAATCGCTCGCAAATCAGTTGAAGTCGAAGAACACAATCTCCATCGTCTTTTTTATCCAAAACACTTGCGTATAATTCCGGATCAATGAACTTTGTAAAGTCGTGATTTAGCTGAACGTAAGCCATACTATTCTCCCTATGATTAAAGCCCATCCACACATGATCAGTCGCATAGACGGGCCGTTTCCCTATTACTTGATTTCCAGATTTAGTTTTTTGCCCAGCAGTTCGTAGAAATCCTCACGATTACGGGGGTTTTTCAGTTCTGAGCAACACTCTTCCAAGGCGATAAGGGCTTGCGTTTCGGTGATTTTGAACCTGTTGACCAGCGGTTTTAGCTTAGTGTCGTATATGTATTGAAGCTCATTGTAATCACCACATTGACCGCACGAGACGAGGGAAGCGTCTCGCTTACCTCCACCCTTTGCATCCTCGTAATCGTATTGGTCATTGATATCTTTGATAGACGTAGGGTTCGCCTTCAGTAACTTGGCGAGAATTTCGTCAATTCTACTAGACATGCTGGTCGTATCCCTTGACTGAGTGATCAAGCCTACATGGTGGCATAGTGCCCGACTTTCAAGCCCTGTTTCCATGTCTTGCCGCGATTACTCCCGGTATGATGCCAGTGATGAAACGACACCCAAAAAATCACAGGTTAAACGCTACCGTCTTGATCAGCACGGCATTCCCCGGGCCATGGGCGCTGAAGTTCAGCGAATCGCCGCCACGGGCGTAGTACATATAGATATGGCCGCCATCCAGAAACAAAGCCTTACGCTTTTCTGTGTAACCCAGGGACGCATGGCTGCCTTTTTCGGCCACGTAATAGGCTTCGGTTTCAATAATGCGCGCTGAAAGCCAAAGATCACCGACACGATGGCGAATGACTTTTCCGAGCAGTTCTTGCGCAAGCAGCTGTGCATCGCGGTCGAAGAAGCCGTCGGGCAGGGCGCTTGCGGGGAGTTGGGCAGTAAGACCGGGCATGGCGTTCAGGGTTATTACGGCTAAATGTGACGGAATAATAACAACTCTCACCTTAATTACCGCTGAACCCCGGGTTTTTACAGTTCATTTCGACCATCCGCCCCTCACCGCTGTCAGTCGAGCGGCGTCACAGCTATAATCTGCCGCTTTCCTCTTTGCCAAGACTCCCTGACCATGACTGAGTCCGTTCTTGACTACATGACCCGCCTGGGTCGCGCTGCCCGTCAGGCCTCGCGGTTGATCGCCCGTGCGAGCACTGCGCAGAAGAACCGTGCGCTGCTGGCGGCTGCCGATGCTCTGGATGCTTCGCGCTCCGAGTTGACCGCTGCCAATGAACTGGATTTGGCCAACGGTCGCGCCAATGGCCTGGAACCGGCCTTGCTGGATCGCCTGGCACTCACCCCAGCACGTATCGACGACATGATCGAGGGCCTGCGTCAGGTGGCCAAGCTGCCTGACCCCATCGGTGAAATCCGCGATATGCGCTACCTGCCGTCCGGTATCCAGGTGGGCAAGATGCGCGTGCCCCTGGGCGTGATCGGCATCATCTATGAATCGCGTCCGAACGTGACCATCGACGCCGCGAGCCTGTGCCTGAAGTCGGGCAACGCCACTATCCTGCGTGGTGGTTCCGAGGCGATCAACTCCAACCGTGCTATCGCCGCCTGCATCCAGCAGGGCCTGGCCGTGGCCGAGTTGCCCGCCGAAGTGGTGCAAGTGGTGGAAACCACCGACCGCGCTGCCGTGGGGGCGTTGATCACCATGCCGGAATTCGTCGACGTGATTGTGCCTCGTGGTGGCAAGAGCCTGATTGAGCGGGTCAGCCGCGATGCCAAGGTGCCCGTTATCAAGCACCTGGACGGTGTGTGCCACGTTTTTATCGACATCGCCGCCGACCTCGACAAGGCGATCCGCATTGCCGACAACGCCAAAACTCACCGCTACGCGCCGTGCAACACCATGGAAACCCTGCTGGTGCACGTCGGCATTGCCGAGCGCGTGCTGCCGCCGCTGGCTGCCATCTACCGTGACAAGGGTGTGGAGTTGCGCGGTTGTGAGCGTACCCGTGCGCAGCTCGGCAGCGACGTGATCGAAGCGACTGAACAAGACTGGTACACCGAATACACGGCGCCGATCCTGTCGATTCGCATCGTCGACGACCTGGACCAGGCCATCGAACACATCAACAAATACGGTTCCAGGCACACCGACGCCATCGTGTCCGAGCATTTCAGCGATGCCCGGCGTTTCCTCAATGAAGTGGATTCCGCTTCAGTGATGATCAACGCTTCGACACGCTTTGCCGACGGCTTCGAGTATGGTCTGGGGGCGGAGATCGGTATCTCCACCGACAAGCTTCATGCACGCGGCCCGGTTGGCCTTGAAGGGCTGACCAGCGAGAAGTACGTGGTGTTCGGCGATGGTCATGTGCGCACTTGATGGCTAAACGCATCGGGCTGCTCGGCGGTACTTTCGACCCCGTGCACATTGGCCATTTGCGCAGCGCCCTGGAAGTCGCCGACGCCCTGGCGCTGGACGAGGTGCGGCTGCTGCCCAATTTTCGGCCGCCGCATCGCGATACGCCACAGGTGTCAGCGCAGCAGCGCCTGGAAATGGTGCAAGTTGCCGTAGAGGGCATACAGCCGTTGAGAGTGGACGACCGCGAGCTCAAGCGCGATAAACCGTCCTACACTGTCGACACCCTGGAACTGATGCGCGCCGAGATGGCCGCAGATGACCAGTTGTTTCTGCTTTTGGGCTGGGACGCATTTTGCGGCCTGCCCTCTTGGCACCGCTGGGAGGAGCTCCTCCAGCATTGCCACATCCTGGTTTTGCAACGCCCGGATGCCGACAGCGAACCGCCGGATGCCTTGCGCAACCTGCTGGCCGCGCGGTCGGTAAGTGACCCCTTGGCCCTGACCGGGCCGAACGGGAATATTGCATTCGTCTGGCAGACCCCGCTTGCGGTGTCCGCCACCCAGATCCGTCAACTGCTGGCCAGCGGTAAGTCGGTACGTTTCCTGGTGCCTGACGCGGTCCTGGCCTACATCGATGCGCACGGGCTTTACCGTGCGTCGAACTGAAAAGGCGCGCTTGAACGCACGAACCGTGCAGCAAGCGCCCGAACATACGAGCAAAACGAGTTTTATATGACGAACAAAGACGTAAGCAAAGTTAAGCGCAAAGGCACCTTCAAAAGCGCACCGCTGCCGGTTGAAGCCCACGTGGGCCCTGAACTGGCTGGCGAAGAGCTGGTGAAAGTGGCCGTGGCCGCTCTGGAAGACGTTAAGGCCCAGGACATTCAGGTGCTGGACGTACGCGACAAGCAAAGCATCACCGACTTCATGATCATCGCCACCGGTACCTCCAACCGCCAGATCGGCGCGATGCTGGACAAGGTTCGCGAAGCCGTCAAAGCCCAGGGCGTGAAACCTTTGGGTGAAGAAGGCAAGGGCGACAGCGACTGGGTACTGCTGGACATGGACGATGTGATCGTTCACATGATGACCTCCAACGCTCGCCAGTTCTACGACCTGGAACGTCTGTGGAAAGGCGCCGAGCAGAGCCGCGCCGCCGATGGCAAGCACCACAGCCCGGAAGTGGGCCACGCGCACTTCGACAAGCTCAACAAAGACCAGGAATAAGGAACGGCTGTGCGCCTGCGTCTGATCGCTGTCGGTTCACGCATGCCCAAGTGGGTGGAAGAAGGCTGGCACGAGTATGCCAAGCGTCTGCCCGCTGAGCTGTCGCTTGAGCTGGTGGAAATACCGCTCAATACCCGGGGCAAGAATGCCGATGTGGCACGCTTTATCCGTCAGGAAGGCGAAGCCATGCTGGCCAAGGTCGGCCCCAACGAGCGCATCGTCACTCTCGAAGTGCACGGCAAGCCCTGGAGCACCGAGCAATTGGCGGTGGAACTGGATCGCTGGCGCCTGGATTCGCGCACGGTCAACTTCATGGTCGGTGGCCCCGAGGGGCTGGCGCCGGAAGTCTGCGCGCGAGCCGATCAGCGCTGGTCGCTGTCGGCGCTGACATTGCCGCACCCGTTGGTAAGGATTCTGATCGGTGAACAGCTGTATCGCGCCTGGACAGTCCTGTCCGGGCACCCTTACCACAAATAGTCTGCGCCGCCCCCGATGACCCAGCCGATCCGCATCAAGGACCACGAGAAAGACGCACGTCTTGTACGCGCGCGGGTGGTGTTCGGTGCGATTTTGGTGGCGGTGTTGATGGGCGTGCTGATTGCGCGCCTTTATTTCCTGCAGGTGATCCAGTACGACTATCACTCCACGTTGTCGGAAAACAACCGGGTGCATGTGCAGCCGATTCCGCCGACCCGTGGGCTGATCTTCGACCGCAACGGTGTGGTGGTTGCGGATAACCGCCCAAGCTTCAGCCTGAGTATGACCCGTGAGCGTTCCGGCGACTGGCAGCAGGTGCTCGATGTGATTGTCGAGGTGCTGCAACTGACGCCGGAAGACCGGGTGATCTTCGAAAAACGCATGAAGCAGGGGCGCCGGCCGTTCGAGCCGGTACCGATCCTGTTCGAGCTGACCGAAGAGCAGATCGCCCGAATCGCCGTCAACCAGTTCCGTCTGCCGGGTGTGGAAGTGGTGGCGCAGTTGGTGCGCCACTATCCGCAAGGGGCGCACTTTGCCCACTCGGTCGGCTATATGGGGCGGATTAACGAGAAAGAGCTTAAAACCCTCGATCCGGTCAATTACAGCGGCACCCATCATATCGGCAAGACCGGCATCGAGCGTTTCTACGAGCCCGAGCTGCACGGCCAGGTGGGTTACGAAGAAGTCGAGACCAACGCCCGTGGCCGCGTGTTGCGGGTGCTCAAGCGCACCGACCCGATACCGGGCAAGGACATTGTGCTGAGCCTGGACATCAAGTTGCAGGAAGCGGCCGAGATGGCCCTGGGTGGCCGACGTGGCGCTGTGGTGGCGCTGGACCCGAAAACCGGCGAAGTGCTGGCGATGGTCAGCCAGCCGAGTTTCGATCCTAACCTGTTTGTTACCGGCATCAGCTTCAAGGCCTACGCCGAGCTGCGCGATTCGATCGATCGGCCGCTGTTCAACCGCGTATTGCGTGGCCTGTACCCGCCGGGTTCGACCATCAAGCCGGCGGTGGCAATTGCCGGCCTGGATTCGGGCGTGGTCACGGCCTCCAGCCGGGTCTATGACCCCGGCTACTACATGCTGCCCAACTATGATCACAAATACCGTAACTGGAACCGCTCCGGTGACGGCTATGTCGACCTGGACACCGCAATCATGCGCTCCAACGACACCTATTTTTACGATCTGGCCCACAAGCTGGGGATTGATCGACTGTCTGCCTACATGGGCAAGTTCGGCCTCGGTCAGAAAGTCTCCCTGGACATGTTCGAAGAATCCCCCGGCCTGATGCCGTCGCGGGAATGGAAGCGTGCGACTCGCCGTCAGGCGTGGTTCCCGGGTGAAACCCTGATTCTGGGGATCGGCCAGGGCTATATGCAGGCCACGCCGCTGCAACTGGCCCAGGCCACGGCGCTGGTAGCCAACAAGGGCGTCTGGAACCGGCCGCACCTGGCCAAGACCATCGAAGGCGAAAAGCCGGTGGATGAGAACCCGATTCCCGACATCGTGCTGCGCGACCCGTCTGACTGGGCCAAGGTCAACCACGGCATGCAGCAGGTGATGCACGGCGCACGGGGTACCGCACGCAAGGCGGCTGCCGGCGCGCAATACCGCATCGCCGGCAAGAGTGGTACGGCCCAGGTGGTCGCGATCAAGCAGGGCGAAAAATATGACCGTTCCAAGGTTCAGGAGCGTCACCGCGACCACGCCTTGTTTGTCGGCTTCGCCCCGGCCGACGACCCGAAAATCGTGGTGTCGGTGATGGTCGAGAACGGTGAGTCCGGTTCCGGCGTCGCGGCGCCCGTGGTGCGGCAGATCATGGATGCCTGGCTGTTGGCCGAGGATGGCAAGCTCAAGCCCGAATATGGCGGCCCCCCATCAAGCCCCGAGGTTACGGCCCGTGAAGAGTAATTTTGACCGCATCCTCTCCAGCGAGGATGTGATGCGTCGCCGTGCGACGTTGCTGCAACGCATGCACATTGATGGGCCGCTGCTGATCCTGCTGCTGACCTTGGCGGCCGGCAGCCTGTTCGTGCTGTATTCGGCCAGCGGCAAAAACTGGGACCTGCTGATCAAGCAAGCGTCCTCGTTCGGCCTTGGCCTGTTGTCGATGGTGGTGATCGCCCAGCTTGAGCCGCGCTTTATGGCGCGCTGGGTGCCCCTGGGGTATGTCGCCGGCGTGTTGCTGCTGGTGGTGGTGGATGTGATGGGTCACAACGCCATGGGGGCCACGCGCTGGATCAACATTCCGGGGGTGATTCGCTTCCAGCCGTCGGAATTCATGAAGATCCTGATGCCGGCCACCATCGCCTGGTACCTGTCCAAGCGCACCTTGCCGCCACAGCTCAAGCACGTGGGCATCAGCCTGATCCTGATTGGCGTGCCGTTTATTCTGATCGTGCGCCAGCCTGACCTGGGCACCTCGTTGCTGATTCTGGCCGGCGGCGCGTTCGTGCTGTTTATGGGCGGCTTGCGCTGGCGCTGGATTCTCAGCGTGCTGGCTGCCGCCATCCCCGTGGCCGTGGCCATGTGGTTCTTCTTTATGCATGACTACCAGAAGCAGCGGATCCTGACCTTTCTCGACCCGGAGAGCGACCCGTTGGGCACCGGCTGGAACATCATCCAGTCCAAGGCGGCCATCGGTTCCGGCGGTGTATTCGGCAAGGGCTGGTTGCTGGGCACCCAATCCCATCTGGACTTCTTGCCCGAGAGCCATACCGACTTCATCATCGCGGTGATGGGCGAAGAGTTCGGCCTGGTGGGCATTTGCGCACTGTTGTTGATCTATCTGCTGTTGATTGGTCGCGGCCTGGTGATCACGGCTCAGGCGCAGACGCTGTTCGGTAAATTGCTTGCCGGCAGCCTGACCATGACTTTTTTTGTTTACGTTTTCGTCAACATCGGTATGGTCAGTGGCCTGCTGCCGGTGGTTGGGGTGCCGTTGCCATTCATTAGCTACGGCGGAACTTCGCTGGTGACATTGCTGTCAGCGTTTGGGGTTTTGATGTCGATTCATACGCATCGCAAGTGGATCGCACAGGTTTGAATAAGGTGAAGATGTCAATGCAAGTAATGCGCGGCTGGGCGACTCGGCATGCGACCTGGATGGGCCTGATTGGGCTGCTGGGGGCAACGCAAGAGGCGCGGGCCGGTGACTACGATGGTTCACCCCAGGTCGCCGAATTTGTCGGTGAAATGACCCGCGACTACGGTTTTGCCGGTGAGCAACTGATGGGCGTGTTCCGCGAAGCCCAGAAAAAGCAGGCGATCCTCGACGCCATCTCCCGACCTGCCGAACGTGTGAAACAGTGGAAGGAATATCGCCCGATGTTCCTCACTGACGCACGTATTGCCCGCGGCGTGGACTTCTGGCGCCAGCATGAAGCCGTACTGGCCCGCGCCGAACAGGAATACGGTGTGCCGGCCCAGGTCATCGTCTCGATCATCGGCATTGAAACCTTCTACGGCCGCAATACCGGCAGCTACCGGGTGATCGACGCCTTGTCGACCCTGGGCTTCGATTACCCGCCGCGTGCCGAATTCTTCCGCAAGGAACTGCGCGAGTTCCTGTTGCTGGCCCGTGAAGAACAGGTCGACCCAATGACGCTCAAGGGCTCGTACGCCGGTGCAATGGGCTTGCCGCAGTTCATGCCCAGCAGCTTTCGCGCCTATGCAGTGGACTTTGACGGCGACGGCCATATCAATATCTGGAGCAACCCCGACGATGCCATCGGCAGCGTTGCCAGCTACTTCAAGCGTCACGGCTGGGTTGGCGGCGAACCGGTGGTTATCCGCGCCGATGTCACAGGTGAGCGCGCCGATGAAGGCTTGACCCAGGGCATCGAGCCGGTCAAGACCGTCGGGGAGTTGCGAGCGCTGGGCTGGTCGAGTCAGAATGCGCCACGCGACGACATGCCGGTGACGGCATTCCGCCTGGAAGGCGCAAATGGCCCTGAATACTGGATGGGCCTGAAGAATTTCTACGCAATCACGCGTTATAACCGCAGTGTGATGTACGCCATGGCCGTGCATCAGCTGTCAGATGAGCTGGTTCAAGCACGGGGCAACAAGTAATGCGGGTATCGCCGTTCAAAAAACCGCTCAAGCTGGTGGCGTTCGCCGCGTTGTCCTTGTTGGTAGCCAGTTGCTCCACCACCCCTAACCGTGCGCCGGCCAAGAAGGCCGGCGGCGCGGTGGTGCGCGCCCAGCCGGGCCTGGACATCAACCGTGCGCACAAAGATGGCGCGCCGTGGTGGGATGTGGATGTCTCGAAAATTCCGGACGCCACGCCGACGCTGCACACCGGGCCCTACAAGGCCAACCCCTACACCGTGCTGGGCAAGAATTACTTCCCGCTGCAGGAATCCAAGACCTACGTGCAGTCTGGCACTGCGTCCTGGTACGGCACCAAGTTTCATGGTCAGAACACCGCCAACGGCGAAGTGTATGACCTGTACGGCATGAGCGCGGCGCACAAGACCCTGCCACTGCCCAGCTATGTTCGCGTCACCAACCTGGACAACAACCGCACGGTGATCCTGCGGGTCAATGACCGTGGGCCGTTCTATTCCGACCGGATCATCGACTTGTCTTACGCCGCCGCCAAGAAACTCGGGTATGCCGAAACCGGCACCGCTCGGGTGAAAGTCGAAGGCATCGACCCGGCGCAGTACTGGGCCCAGCGCGGCAAACCGGCGCCGTTGATGCTCAACGAACCGGCTACCCCGCAACCGCAAGTGACGGCCTCGACCGGCAAGATCGAGCAGTGGACGCCGCCGCCGGCGCAACATGCTCCGGATACTGTCGTCGTGCCGCACGCGGCACCGGGCGCCTCGATGGCGGGCGGGCAATACCTGCAGGTCGGCGCTTTCGCCAACCCGGATGCGGCAGAACTGTTAAGGTCCAAGCTCAGCGGTATGGTCAGCGCGCCGGTTTTCATCAGCTCCATCGTGCGTAACCAGCAAACGTTGCACCGTGTACGCATGGGCCCGATCGGCTCGCCAAGCGAAGTGGCGCAAGTGCAGAACAGCGTACGCCTGGCCAACCTGGGGCAGCCCAGCGTGGTCACCGCAGAATAAGTAATGGATTGATGGCTCAGGTGCGTCTGCGTGCTTGAGCCCAGGTTGTTGGCTCGTTGAACAATAAAAACCCAGGGGCAAGGGGTGAGCGGGCAACCGAAAACGTGACAGTCTGGAAGCGGGCTGTCTGAATAGTTTTGCCCGCGAGGGCAAGTTTCCATAAGCAATTTCGAGAGACGGATGAACATCACCACCTTAGCCAAACGCACGTGCCTGCTTATCTCGCTGATCATCACCCCGGCCGCCTGGGCGGTTGAAATGGTGCCGGCCTCCCCGCAACTGGCCGCCAAGTCGTGGGTCCTCATGGACGCCGCCAGTGGCAACGTGCTGGTCGAAAACGGCGGTGATGTACGCCTGCCGCCTGCCAGCCTGACCAAGCTGATGACCGCCTACATCGCGACCCTGGAAATCCGTCGCGGCCAGATCGGCGAGAACGACCCGGTCACCGTCAGTGAAAACGCCTGGCGTACCGGCGGTTCGCGGATGTTTATCAAGGTCGGCTCGCAAGTCACCGTCAGTGACCTGTTGCACGGCATCATCATTCAGTCCGGCAACGACGCCAGCGTCGCCCTGGCCGAGCACATCGCCGGCAGCGAAGACGCCTTCGCCGACATGATGAACAAAACCGCCGGTGAGCTGGGTATGACCAACAGCCACTTCATGAACCCGACCGGCCTGCCGAACCCGGAGCACTACTCGTCGGCTCATGACATGGCGATCCTGGCGCGCGCGATCATCCGCGTTGACCCGGTGCACTACGCGATCTACTCCCAGAAGGAATTCTTCTGGAACAACATCAAACAGCCTAACCGCAACCTGCTGCTGTGGCGCGACAAGACCGTTGACGGCCTGAAAACCGGCCACACCGACGAAGCCGGCTACTGCATGGTGTCGTCCGCCGTGCGTGATGGCCAGCGCCTGATCGCCGTGGTATTCGGCACCAACAGCGAACAGGCCCGTGCGGCCGAGACGCAAAAGCTGCTGACTTACGGCTTCCGCTTCTTCGAAACCCAAACCTTCTACCAGAAGGGTACCGAGCTTGCGACTGCACCGGTTTGGAAGGGCGCAACCTCGCAAGTCAAGGCCGGCCTGGCCGACGACCTGACCCTGACCATGCCTAAAGGCCAGCTGAAAAAGCTCGCTGCCAGCATGACGCTGAACCCGCAATTGGTTGCCCCAATCGCCAAGGGCGACGTGATCGGTAAAGTCGAAGTCAAGCTGGACGACAAGGTGGTGCACAGCGCCGACCTGATCGCGCTGGACGCTGTCGAGGAAGGTGGAATCTTGCGCCGCGTATGGGATAGCATCCGTCTATTCTTCTACGGCTTGTTCAACTGATTGTGTGCACCTGCAAAGCCCCGCGCTGATCCAGCGCGGGGCTTTGCCCGTCGCCACGGCTTAGCGCTTACGAGGCTGTTCTGCCATGACCGATAAAGACGTAGAAGTAAAGGCGCCAAAGATCGAATTCCCAGTGACGGATTATCCCGTCAAGGTGATCAGCGATACCGGTGTCGGCCGCAAGGACAAGATTCTCGAAATCGTGCGCAAGCACGCGACGATCAACGACAACCGCGTGGACGAGCGTCAAAGCTCCACCGGCAAGTACACCACGATTCAGTTGCACATCGTTGCGACCGATCAGGACCAGCTCTACAACATCAACAGCGAACTGCGGGCCACCGGTTTCGTGCATATGGTGCTGTGATGTCGCACGTTCTGGGCTTTCGCGAGCTCGGCCAGATGGCCTACGAGCCGGTCTGGCATGCCATGCAGCGCTTTACCAACGAGCGCGGCACCTCGGCCCCGGATGAAATCTGGCTGGTGGAACACCCACCGGTATTCACCCAGGGCCAGGCCGGCAAGGCCGAACACTTGCTGCTGCCGGGTGATATTCCGGTGGTGCAGGTCGACCGAGGGGGGCAAGTGACTTACCATGGGCCCGGTCAACTGGTGGCTTACCTGCTGCTGGACGTGCGCAAGCTGGGGTTTGGCGTGCGCGACCTGGTCAGCCGCATGGAGACGTGCCTGATCGAGCTGTTGGCCAGTTACGGCGTGACCGCCGTGGCCAAGCCCGATGCACCGGGTGTATACGTGGATGGCGCGAAAATCGCCTCCCTGGGGCTGCGCATTCGCCACGGTTGTTCCTTTCATGGCCTGGCCTTGAATGTGGACATGGACCTGGCGCCGTTCCGACGGATCAACCCGTGCGGTTACGCCGGGCTTGCGATGACCCAGTTGAGTGACCATGCAACATCCATAGAATTTGCCGAGGTAAGTGCCCGGCTGCGCGCGCAGCTCGTCAAACACCTCGACTATGCAGAGCAGACGACCCTGACGGGCGGAATCGATTGATATGACTACTGATGTTGTGCAAACCATGATCCCGACGCTGGACATCACTGAGCGTCCAGCCCCGGCCCCGCGTGCCAAGGTGGAAGCCGGCGTCAAGCTGCGCGGCGCCGAGAAGGTTGCACGCATCCCGGTCAAGATCATCCCGACCACCGAACTGCCGAAGAAACCCGACTGGATCCGCGTGCGCATCCCGGTTTCGCCGGAAGTCGACCGTATCAAGTCCCTGCTGCGCAAACACAAGTTGCACAGCGTATGCGAAGAAGCCTCCTGCCCGAACCTGGGCGAGTGCTTCTCCGGCGGCACCGCCACGTTCATGATCATGGGTGACATCTGCACCCGTCGCTGCCCGTTCTGCGACGTCGGCCATGGCCGTCCGAAGCCGTTGGACGTCAACGAGCCAGAAAGCCTGGCCATCGCCATCGCCGACCTGAAGCTCAAGTATGTGGTAATCACCTCGGTCGACCGTGACGACCTGCGTGACGGTGGTGCTCAGCACTTCGCTGACTGCATCCGCGAGATCCGCAAGTTGTCACCCAACGTGATGCTCGAAACCCTGGTGCCGGACTACCGTGGCCGTATGGACGTGGCGCTGGAAATCACCGCCGCCGAGCCGCCGGATGTGTTCAACCACAACCTGGAAACCGTGCCGCGCCTGTACAAGGCCGCGCGTCCGGGTTCGGACTACCAGTGGTCGCTGACCCTGCTGCAGAAATTCAAGCAGATGATGCCGCACATTCCGACCAAGTCCGGCTTGATGCTGGGCCTGGGCGAGACTGACGAAGAAGTTATCGAAGTCATGAAGCGCATGCGCGAACACGACATCGACATGCTGACCCTGGGCCAGTACCTGCAGCCGTCCCGCAGCCACTTGCCGGTGCAGCGTTTTGTGCACCCGGACACCTTCGCCTGGTTCGCCGAGGAAGGTTACAAGATGGGCTTCAAGAACGTGGCGTCGGGCCCGTTGGTGCGTTCTTCGTACCACGCCGATGAGCAGGCCAAGCTGGTCAAGGCGAGCCTGGTTTCGTAATAAGGTCTGCGCAACACCGCAGATTCAATGTGGGAGGGGGCTTGCCCCCGATTGCGGTGTATCAGTCACTCATGTATTGACTGCCACACTGTCATCGGGGGCAAGCCCCCTCCCACATTTCGTTTCGCGTTGACTAGGGAGAGTTGTATATGACGGCAGCCGTTCCAGCCCTTCGTTCTGAAGGCACCATCGGCCTGATCGCCCCCGCCGGCCCTGCCGCGCTGGAGGTTGAAAAAGCCGGGCAATGGATGCGTGCCCGCGGCTACGACCTGCGTATTTATCCCGGTGTGTACGAGCGCGACGGCTACCTCGCCGGCAGCGATGAAGTGCGCCTGCGCGACCTGCACGCCGCCTTCGCCAACCCTGATGTCGATGCCATCTTCTGTTTGCGCGGCGGCTACGGTACGCCACGCTTGCTCGACGCGTTGGACTTTGACCTGCTGCGCGCCAACCCCAAGCCGTTCGTGGGTTACAGCGATATCACCGCCTTGCACCTGGCGATAAACCGTTACGCTGGCTTTGTGACATTTCACGGGCCGATGCTCAATGCCGACCTGCTGGGCGACAAGCAACAGCCAACCGAATCCTCGCTGTTCAGCCTGCTGCGTGGCCAGCTGGGTACTGGCAGTGTGCTTGCGCACCCGGTGGCCTACCCGTTGACCACAATCGAGCCAGGCATCGCCTGCGGGCGTTTGCTGGGCGGTAACTTGTCGATGATTGCGGCGGTGATGGGTACGCCGTACGAAATAGACGCCGAAGGCATCATCCTGTTTATCGAAGACGTCAACGAGCCGATTTATCGCATCGACCGTCTGCTGACGCATCTGCGCCTGGCCGGCAAGCTGGCCCAGGTCGCCGGTGTGCTGGTAGGGGACGTAGCAGGTGTGGAGAGCGGGGCGCTGGAGCGGTTGCTGAAGCAGACCTTCGAGCCACTGTGCGTTCCGGTGCTGGCGGGCTGGCGCAGTGGGCATTGCGACCCCAACCTGACGTTGCCAATGGGCGCTTTGGTGCGCCTGGATGCGGGGGAGCAGCGGGTGGTGTTGGAGCAGGATGTAGTGTTCAAGGCCTGAGATAGTTGTCGCTTATCAGGACCTATCGGGAGCAAGCCCCCTCCCACATTTTGAAATGCATTCCAAGTGTAGGAGCTGGCTTGCCTGCGATGGCGGTTGTCGCGGTTTACTGACCCTGCAGCGATTCGAGCAACTTCACCGTCGGATACCCATCCGCCGGCCAGCCCAACGCCTGCTGCGCCGCACGAATCGCCTTGCGCGTATTGGCGCCGATAATCCCGTCCGGGTTACCGGCGTCATAGCCTTTGGCACTAAGTGCCGTTTGCAGGTCGATACGCTGGGAGCGGCTCAGCGGCAGCTCATCTTTGGGCCAACTGCCCCGAATCACACCACCGCCACCAAACCGCTCCGACAGCAAACCAACCGCCAGTGCATAAGACGACGAATTGTTGTACTTGAGGATCGCGCGGAAGTTATCCAGCACCAGGAACGCCGGGCCACGGTAGCCGGCCGGCAGCAGCAGGGCGGCGGACAACTGGTCGACATTGGCCGGCAGGCTCACGCCAGGGGGGAGTTGGATGCCCAGTTGCAGCCATTGCGCCACGGTTTTGCGCACGCCGCCATCGGCCAGGCTGTAGTCGAAGCCTGACGGCAGCGGCTGCACTTCAACGCCCCATGGCTGGCCTTTCTGCCACCCGGAGCTTTGCAGGTAATGCGCCGTGGAGGCGAGGGCGTCGGACGGGCTGTTCCAGATATCGCGGCGACCGTCACCGTCAAAGTCCACCGCATGGGTGTTGTAGGTAGTCGGGATAAATTGCGTCTGGCCCATCGCACCAGCCCAGGAACCTTTCATCTGGTCGGCCTGAATATCACCATGCTGGATGATCTGCAGCGCTGCCAGCAACTGCGCCTGGGCAAAGGCCGGGCGCCGGCCTTCATAGGCCAGGGTGGCCAGGGAGCGGATCACCGAATTATTGCCCTGGAACGCGCCGAAGTTGCTCTCCATGCCCCACACCGAGACCAGTGCCTGGCGGTCGACGCCATAGCGCTGTTCGATGCTTTGCAGAATATCGGCGTACTTGACCAGCAGTGCCTGGCCATTGCGCACGCGCACCGGCGACAGGGCGCCGTCGAGGTATTCCCACACCGGGCGGGAAAATTCCGGTTGGCTGCGGTCGGCGCGAATCACCGCCATATCAGGGGTGACGCCGGCAAATGCGTTATCGAACACGGCCGCAGTGATCCCGGCTTGCAGCGCTTGCGCACGGAAGCCAGCTTGCCATTCGGCAAAGGTCTGGGTCGGTTGGATATCAAGATTATCCACTGCCAGGGGGGCAACCACAGCGGGTGCGATAGCCGGTGCCGTCTGGAGCTTGGGCAGAGGCTGAGCGTCCGCAGCGGTAGGTTTTTCCGCGCAGGCGACGAGCAGAATGAGGCTGGAGGCAGCGATCAATTGGCGTAGGTGCCAACGACGAGAAAGACTAGAGGGCATGCACAGGTCCAGGGGGTTACAAATCAGGTACAGACCTTATCATGCCAGAGGGGCGCTTGCCTTCAGGCAGCCAGAAAGTAAGAAGCCTCCCAGCTATTAGACTGGAAGGCTTCGCGGCGGTAGCTGCCTTTGCCCTTGCCGGCGCGTTCCTGACGGCTGCGGAACAGTGGCTGGGCGATGATGGATTTGGCCTTGTTGGGGCCATGCTTGGATGGCTTTTTGCTCATGGTGGATTCTCTCGCTTGAGTGTGGAATGCAGCGGTGCAAATCATCTGCCGAAGTGGGCCCGCTGTAAAGCCCGTCGATAGGCGGGAAATGTCGCAAATAGGCATTTGGCAGAGTCAATGTGGGAGCTGGCTTGCCTGCGATGGCGGTGGGTCTGTTGGCACAAAGGCACTGATACACCGCCATCGCAGGCAAGCCAGCTCCCACAGGGTTTTGTGCTGTTGTACAGAGGTGGTTATTCGGCGGGCAGAGACAGGCGCTGGCCGGCCATCAACAGCGACAAACGGCTCAGGCTCATCCACGGCGAGCCGGCTGCCTGGCCCTTGATCTGTGCGTCGATGCGCTGCGCTTCCAGCAACAGTTGCGCCCAGCGTTGCGCCGAGTGCCGTTGCAGGGCTTTGCTCATCAGGGGTTTGCGCTTGTCCCACACAGGTGGCCTGGCCTGGCTGAAGCATTTGTCCAGCGGTGTGCCCTGGCTGTATTGCAATGCGATATTCGCCAGCACTCGCAGCTCCCGGGCCAGCGCCCACAGAATCACCGGCGGTTCTACCCCTTCGCCACGCAAGCCTTCGAGCATACGCAGCGCGTGGGCGGGCTCACCGTTGAGGATCGCATCGACCAGGCCGAACACATCAAAGCGAGCGCTATCGGCCACTGCGCCTTGTACGGTTTCGACAGTGATTTGCCCATCCTCGGCCATCAACTTGAGCTTTTCGATCTCCTGGGCGGCGGCAAGCAGGTTGCCCTCGACCCGGGCGGCGATCAGCTCTACGGCATCTTGCGTCGCTGAAAGCCCCGACTGTGACAGGCGCTGACGAATCCACTGCGGCAACTGGCTGCTGTCCACAGGCCAGATCTGGATGAACTGGGTTTGCGCACCTTCTACCAGTGCCTTGCCCCACTTGGTTTTCTGCGCGCTGCCGTCGAGCTTGGGCAGGCTGATCAGCAGCACGGTGTCTTCGGCAGGGCGCGAGCAGTATTCCATCAACGCCGCGGCGCCTTTGTCACCCGGTTTGCCCGAGGGCAGGCGCAATTCCAGCAGGCGCTTTTCGGCGAACAGCGACATGCTTGCGCCGGCTTGCAGCAGGGTACCCCAGTCGAAACTGGCGTCAGCGCTGAACACCTGGCGTTCATCGAAACCTTGCTGGCGCGCGGCGGTACGGATAGCGTCGGCGGCTTCCTGGCACAGCAGCGGGTCATCACCGCTGACGATATACACAGGCGCAAGACCACCTTGCAGGTGTTTGGCGAGTTGGGCAGGGGCGAGTTTCATAGGCGGGGCGAACGGGGCGCCAGCGGCGCCCCGTCTGGCTTACTCGACAGGGACTTCAACAGGCGATTGTTTCGGCGTGTTGTCTTCGTACTCTTGCGCGGCTTTCAGGGCATCGGCGTCAGCCTTGGCCTTGTTGTCGGCGGTTTGCTGCAGGGCGGCAAGCTTTTCCGGAGTCAGCATTTGCAGGCGAGTCATCATGCGCTGGATCAGCTCACGACGCATTTCCTTGCGCACTTGCAGGGTCTCGGAGTCCGAACCCACCAGGTTGTTACCATCGTGGCTCACGACTTTCTGCACCTGGATCTTGTCACCCATCAGCGGCAACTGATCGCGACCCTGCACTTCGAAGTAGAGCGCAGTGTTCAACTCCACATCGGACGCACGGCCGGCACTGGCGTAGCTGATATTGCGCTGGGTTTCTCGCTCATCCGTCAGGATCAGTTTGTAGGTCGCGCCGTTGTACACGTGCACACCGCTGTTTTCCAGGGTCTGGCGCAGTTGGGTGACGGTTTCGCCGTAAGCGTTGCGGGCGCTGACGTCGAGTTCCTTGATCGACAGCTCATTGGTGCCGGTGCCGCGCAGCTGGAAGCCGCAAGCGCTCAACAGCACGGCAAGGCCCATAACCAGCAGATTGCGTTTGATCATTTTGTTGCTCCCCTTGAAACCAGGTGGGCCTTATCGGGCCCTAAAGGTTTAGTTCGGCGCGGAGCCCAAGCCCCGCGCCCGATCCGATTTAGCTGGCGACGATGTTGACCAGTTTACCGGGCACCACGATCACCTTGCGGATGGTCAGGCCTTCGGTAAAGCGCAGCACGTTCTCATTGATACGTGCAGCTGCTTCGACTTCTTCACGGCTGGCGCTGGCCGGCATGTCGATCTGGCCACGCAGTTTACCGTTAACCTGGATGACCAGTTGCAGCGTGTCCTGAACCAGGGCGCTGTCATCCTGTACCGGCCAGGCGGCATCGATGACGGCGCCGCTGTGGCCCAGACGGTTCCACAGGTCGTGGCTGATGTGCGGCGTGATCGGCGCGAGCAACAGGGTAACTGTTTCCAGGCCTTCCTGGATCAGCGCACGGTCTTGTTCGGTCGTTTGCGAGGCTTTTTCCAGTACGTTCATCAGCGTCATCACCTGGGCGATGGCGGTGTTGAATTTGTGGTTCTGCCCGACGTCCTGGCTGGCCTGGCGGATAGCCAGGTGGATGCTGCGGCGAACGGCTTTCTGCTCGTCGTTCAACGCGCCGATATCCAGCTTGCCCGGCAAGCCCTGGCTGACGTGGGCATGGGCAAGGCGCCAGACGCGCTTGAGGAAGCGGTGCGAACCTTCAACGCCAGAGTCGGACCATTCGGCGCTCATGTCAGGCGGCGAGGCGAACATCATGAACAGGCGGCAGGTATCGGCGCCGAACTGGTCGATCATCGACTGTGGGTCGACGCCGTTGTTCTTGGACTTGGCCATCTTCTCGGTGCCGCCGATTTCCACCGGCAGGCCGTCGGCTTTCAACTTGGCGCTGATGACTTTGGCCTTGCTGTCACGCTCAAGCTCGACATCCGCCGGGTTGAACCAGGTGTAGGCGCCATTGGCTTCGCGACGATAGTAAGTGTCGGCGATCACCATGCCCTGGGTCAGCAGGTTCTTGAACGGCTCATCGGAGCTCACCAGGCCTTCGTCACGCATCAGCTTGTGGAAGAAGCGCGCATACAGCAGGTGGAGAATGGCGTGTTCGATACCGCCGATGTACTGATCCACCGGCAACCAATGGTCGGCTGCGGATTTCTCCACCAGGCCACCTTCATAGTGCGGCGAGGCATAGCGGGCGTAGTACCACGAGGACTCCACGAAGGTGTCCATGGTGTCGGTTTCACGCTTGGCCGGCGCGCCGCATTTAGGGCAGCTGCACTCATAGAACTCAGGCATGCGTGCCAATGGCGAGCCAGCGCCGTCCGGCACTACATCTTCAGGCAGTACAACAGGCAGTTGATCTTCCGGTACCGGTACATCACCGCAGGTTTGGCAGTGGATGATCGGGATCGGGCAGCCCCAGTAGCGCTGGCGGCTGATGCCCCAGTCGCGCAGGCGGAACTGGGTGCGCGAGGCGCCGAGGTTCTTCTTGATCAGCGCGACTTCCATGGCATCGAAAGCGCCCTGGAAGTCCAGGCCGTCAAACTCGCCGGAGTTGATCAAGGTGCCGTGCTCGCCGTAGGCGTCTTGCCACGGGGCCGGGTTAGTGTCGCCCGAGCTGGTGCGCACCACCGACTTGATCGGCAGGCTGTACTTGGTGGCGAATTCGAAGTCGCGCTCGTCGTGGGCCGGTACGGCCATGACGGCGCCGTCGCCGTAGTGCATCAATACGTAGTTGGCGACCCATACCGGCAGCTTTTCGCCAGTCAACGGGTGCTCGACGAACAGGCCGGTCGGCAGGCCTTTTTTCTCCTGGGTGGCGACGTCGGCTTCCGCCACGCTGCCGCCCTTGCATTCAGCGATGAACGCCTGCAGCTCAGGGTTGTTCTGTGCGGCCTGGGTGGCCAGCGGGTGTTCGGCGGCCACGGCGACGTAGGTCGCGCCCATCAGGGTGTCGGGGCGGGTGGTGAACACCTTGAGTGCGCCCGCTTCGCCGATGGAGTCGACGTTGTACGGGAACTGCACTTCCATGCCCTTGGATTTGCCGATCCAGTTGCGCTGCATGGTCTTGACCTGTTCAGGCCAGCCCGGCAAGTCGTCGAGGCTCGACAACAGCTCATCCGCGTAGGCGGTGATCTTGAAGTAGTACATCGGGATTTCGCGCTTTTCGATCAGCGCGCCGGAACGCCAGCCGCGACCGTCGATAACCTGTTCGTTGGCCAGTACGGTCTGGTCGATCGGGTCCCAGTTCACGGTGCCGCTTTTTTTGTAGATCACACCTTTTTCGAACAGGCGCGTGAACAGCCATTGTTCCCAACGGTAGTAATCCGGCTTGCAGGTGGTGACCTCGCGGGACCAGTCCACCGCCAGGCCCAGGCTGCGCAGCTGGGTCTTCATGTAGGCGATGTTTTCGTAGGTCCACTTGGCGGGCGCCACGTTGTTTTTCATCGCGGCGTTTTCCGCCGGCATACCAAAGGCGTCCCAACCCATAGGTTGCAGGACGTTTTTGCCGAGCATGCGCTGGTAGCGGGAAATCACGTCGCCGATGGTGTAGTTACGCACGTGCCCCATGTGTAGCTTGCCGCTGGGGTAAGGGAACATCGATAGGCAGTAGTAAGTCTCCTTGCCTGGCTGTTCGCTGACTTCAAAGGACTTTTGCTCGTCCCAGAAGGTTTGTGCGGCATTTTCTATTTCACGGGGCTGATATTGTTCGTGCATGGCTACTTTTGAACTGAATAGGGGTGGCCTAATCCTCTTCGGTGCATAGTCCGGGTTGTTCGACACCAGAAAGTGGCGCGTCCGTGCCCAAACCCTGCGGGAAGTGGAGTTACAGGAAGCGCCGTAGCATACATGACCCCACTCTATCGAGGGAAACCCTGATTGCGCGGCAAGGGCCGTCTGTCGCGGCACCGGGCAGGCGCAGCCACGGGGGCTACGCTGTTTATTGGGGAGCAAGTATTTCTTCAATGAGGTGAGGGGATGGTTGAATCGCAGCGAACTTTAACGAAACCGCAATTGTATGAAGGACTGATCGACCGTTTGGGTCGGGCATTGGATGCTGCAAGAACCGCAGGCCGATTGCGTGATGAGCGGCCTCTGGAGCTGGAGTTGCGAGGCTTGAGCCAGGCAGAGCTTGAATTGATCAGGACTTACCTGGAGTTGAATCAACACCGCGCCTCTCATGGGCAGGCCTCCCCGCCAGCCCAGGAGCCTCCTCGTTCAGCCAAGGTCATTTGGCTCAAAGACCTGGCGGCCGGTCGCGACCCGGAAAATTCCCGGTCCGTACGGTGCAAGTGACGCACAGGGCTGTCCATTAACGTTGTTGAAACAGGCTGGTAAAGATTGTCGCTTAACCCCGTTGCATTTAGGCTTCGGGCATCTTTGGAGATGCCCGATGCCTTTTCGTTATTTCATTAAACAATTGCTGTTGCCGCCCGGTATTTTTTTGCTGTTGTTGGCGTGTGCCTGGTGGTTTCGCCGCAGCCGTCCGCGCCTGGCGGGCTTGTGCTTTGCCCTCGGTCTGGGCGGGATGTGGTTGATCAGCCTGCCAGTGATGGTGCAATGGGGTGCCCGTGCGCTTGAGACAACACCGCCACTGGCTCGCGAAGACTGGGCCACGCTGGCTCAGCGCGCCGATGCGATTGTGGTGCTGGGCTCCGGGCGCGAGCGTGGGGACATCGCCTGGGGCAGCGACCAGCCCACCGGTATTGGCCTGGAGCGTGAGCGTTTTGCCGCGCGGCTGGCCAAGGCATCCGGTTTGCCAGTGCTGACCAGCGGTGGCTTGCACTACGGCACGCCGCCCAGTGAGGCCGAGCTGATGGCCGTGTCGATGCAGGATGACTTCGGTGTGATCGTGCGCTGGAAAGAAGAGCGCAGCCGCACCACCTGGGAAAACGCCCAGATGAGCGCCGAGATTTTGTTGCCGCAAGGCATCAAGCGTGTAGTGGTAGTGACCCAGGCCTGGCACATGCCGCGTTCGGTGTGGAGTTTTGAAAAGGCCGGCTTCACCGTGGTGCCGGGGCCGGTGGGCTTTCTGGGGGTGGACCATGGCCGACCGCTGGGTGGCTGGATGCCGGAGGTCAAGGCGGTGTGGCAAAGCGGGCAGTTGATCAATGAAGCGGTGGGGCAGGTGGGGTATCGGTTGTTCTACCGGTAGGTGCAACACAGGAGATCAATTGTGGGGTGGCTTGCCTGCGATGGCGGTGGGTCAGTGAGCACTCAGGGCACGGATACACCGCCATCGCAGCATAGGTATCTACACAATTTCGGCGCGACGCTGGACCTGTGGCGAGGGAGCTTGCTCCCGTGACGGCCTGACAGCCGACGCTGCTCTAGCTGACGCACCGCGATCCAAATGTGGGAGCTGGCTTGCCTGCGAAGACGGCCTGAAAGCCGACCAGGATCTTGGATCAGACCGCGTACATATCCGTTCCTGCGGTAATGGCTGCTATTGGTTCCGCTTTTACAGCGGGTCACTTTTGAAAAGCCCAAAAGTAACCAAAAGGCTCTTGCCCCACCACTCGGCACCTCGCTTGGGCTCGGTGTGCCCGTAATCCGCCAGTGATTTGGGGGGCCGCCGCCACGCGCCATCCATGGCGCGGGGCGGCTAAACCGGCATCCCTGCCGGTTTACCCCCCAAATCCCTGTCGAATTCCGGCCAGCGTGGTTTGACGGGGCGCCTAAGATCAAAAGCAGATCAAGAGCGGCTCGCTTCGCATCGTGGTTACCGTCGGCGGCTACAGCCTAAAAGTTGTGTAGATACCTATGGCCATCGCAGGCAAGCCAGTTCCCTCAGGTCAGACTGTTTTGGACATCCTGCCAGCTAGCAATGCCCAGCCAAAGAGCAGCACGCACACAATGATCAACGGCCACGAACGCCATTGCAGGTACGGCGTGAGGTTGTGCATCGGCACCACTTCGCCGTAAAGAATGCCGCGTTCAAACTGCGGGATCTGTGCGGTGATCTGCCCAAACGGGTTGATCAGCCCGGTCACGCCATTGTTCGTGGCGCGGATCATCCATCGCCCGGCTTCCAGTGCACGCATCTGCGCCATTTGCAGGTGCTGCAGCGGGCCGATGGAGCGGCCGAACCAGGTGTCGTTGCTGATGGTCAGCAGCAAATCGCTTTGGGCCGACAGGCCGGCAGCGAATTCCGGGTAGACCACTTCATAGCAAATGAACGGCGCAATCTGATAGCCCTTGGCCTGCAGCATGGGCTGGTCTGAAGGGCCGCGGGCAAAGTCCGACATCGGCAGGTCGAAGAACGCAATCAGCCCGCGCAGCATGTCCTGCAATGGCACGTATTCACCAAACGGCACCAGCTTTTGCTTGAGGTAGGTGCCGTCACCCTCGCCGACGACGGTAATGCCATTGAAGTAGCGCTTTTCATGGTGCACTTCCTGACGAATCGGTACCCCGGTAATCAGCGCGGTGTTTCGGTCGGCGGCAAACTTGCCCATCATGCCCAGGTAGCCTTCGACCGACTCCTTGAGCACCGGTACTGCGGTTTCCGGCCATACCAGCAGGTCGACACGCTTGGAGCTCAGGCTCATGTCGCGGTACAGCGCCAACTGAGCATTGAGCTGCTCGGGGTCCCACTTCATGCTCTGTTCGACGTTGCCCTGGAGGGCGGCGACGCTCAGCGGTTCGCCGGAGGGCGAGGTCCAGGCGTGGTGCTTGAGCGCCAGGCCGATGGCCCAGGGGGCGACCAGCAGCACCAGGCCCGCACCGATGAAGGCATTGCGCTTGCTCGCCAGCAGGCGCGGCAGGTTGCACAAAAGGGCCGCCGTAAGTGCCAGCGCGAAGGAAATCAGCCACATCCCGCCCAACGGCGCGAGGCCGGTCAGCGGGCCGTCGAGTTGGCTGTAACCGGAGTACAACCAGGGGAAACCGGTGAGGAACCAACCCCGAAAGGCTTCCTGGCCGACCCACAACGCGGCAAAGGTCAGGGCATCTGCCAACGGCGCTTCATTGCGGCGCAGCCAGCGCGCCCATAGCCAGGCGGGCAGGGCAAAGAACCAGGCGATGGCGGCGGTGAACAGCAGCATCAAAAAGCCCGCCAGCAACACCGAAGCGCCGCCGAAGTGGTGAATGCTGTAGTAGATCCAACTGGTGCCGGCGCCAAACAGGCCAAAACCGAAACACCAGCCACGGCCCAGGGCCTGGCGGGGTGTCAGCTCCCGCAGGCCGATATAGAACAGGCCGACCGCTACCAGCGCCAACGGCCAGATATCGAACGGCGCCAGCGCCAGGGTAGTGATGGCGCCGGCCACCACGGCCAGCAGGTTACCGGGCCAGCCGGGTGCGGTGAGACGGCGCATGTCAGTCCTTAGCGGGCAATAGGTGTCAAACGGATCAGATGGATACGACGGCTATCGGCATTCAAAATGCGGAAGCGATAGGCGCCGATCTCGGTGGTTTCGTTACGCTTGGGCAGGTGCCCGAACGCACTCATCACCAGGCCGCCGACCGTGTCGAACTCATCGTCCGAGAACTCGCTGTCGAAGAACTCGTTGAAGTTCTCGATGGGCGTCAGCGCCTTGATCAGGAAGTCACCGCTGGGCAGCGGCTTGATGTAGCTGTCTTCTTCGACGTCGTGCTCGTCTTCGATGTCGCCGACGATCTGCTCCAGCACGTCCTCGATGGTCACCAGGCCGGCCACGCCGCCGTATTCGTCAATCACAATAGCCATGTGATTGTGGTTGGCGCGGAACTCGCGCAGCAGCACATTCAGGCGCTTGGATTCAGGGACGAAGGTGGCCGGGCGCAGCAGGTCCTTGATGTTGAAGCTGTCGCCATTCTCCTTGAGGATCAGCGGCAACAGGTCCTTGGCCAGCAAAACACCCATGACGTCGTCATGGCTTTCACCGATCACCGGGTAGCGCGAGTGCGCCGAGTCGATTACGGCCGGGAGGAATTCCCGTGGGGTCTGGGTCGCCTTGATGCTGATCATCTGCGAGCGCGGGACCATGATGTCACGTACTTGCAGGTCAGCCACCTGGATGGCGCCTTCGACGATGGCCAGCGCTTCGCTGTCCAGCAACTTGTTTTGGTGGGCCTCGCGCAGCAGCTCCAAGAGCTCCTGGCGGTTTTTCGGCTCGTGGGCAAAAGCCTGGGTCAGTTTACCCAGCCATGACTTCTGCCCGTTGCTCGATCGGTCTTCGCTCATAGCGATTACTCTAAATCCTTTGATATGACAGTTGAGTGTTGATCAGCTTTCGTCGTCTGCATACGGGTCGCGGTGACCCAGTTCTGCAAGCAACGTTCGTTCCAGTGCTTCCATTTCCTCGGCTTCGTCATCGTCTATATGGTCGTAACCCAAGAGATGCAAGCAGCCGTGGATGACTAGATGGGCCCAATGGGCCTCAAGTTCCTTGCCTTGTTCCGCCGCTTCGCGTTCGACCACCGCGACGCAGATCACCAGATCGCCCAGCAGCGGGATATCCAGCAATTCGTCGGGCACGTCGGCGGGGAAGGACAGCACGTTGGTCGCGTAGTCTTTCTGGCGCCAGGTGTGGTTCAGCTCACGGCCTTCGGCCTCGTCCACCAGACGAATGGTCAGCTCCGAGTCGGCGGTGCGCTGGCGCAAAGCCAGTTCACACCATTGGCGGAACTGGGCTTCGCTGGGGGCGGATGCGTCAGTGGCCAGTTGCAGGTCTAGCTCAAGCATCGTGGCGAGCGTCCTTGGCGGGCGCGTCGTCGCGGTGTTCGAAACGCTCATAGGCTTCGACAATGCGCTGCACCAGCGGGTGGCGTACCACGTCCTTGGGCATGAAATGCGTGAAGCTGATACCCGGCACGTCCTTGAGCACCTCGATCACCTGGCCCAGTCCCGACTTGGTGCCCTTGGGCAGGTCGACCTGGGTGATGTCGCCCGTGATCACGGCAGTGGAGCCGAAACCGATACGGGTGAGGAACATCTTCATCTGCTCAACGGTGGTGTTCTGGCTTTCGTCGAGGATGATGAAGCTGTTGTTCAAGGTGCGGCCACGCATGTAGGCCAGCGGGGCGATTTCGATCACCTGGCGCTCGATCAGCTTGGCCACGTACTCAAAGCCGAGCATCTCGTACAGCGCGTCGTAGAGCGGGCGCAGGTACGGGTCGATCTTCTGGGCCAGGTCGCCGGGCAGGAAGCCGAGCTTTTCGCCCGCTTCAACCGCCGGGCGCACCAGCAGGATGCGCCGCACTTGCTCGCGCTCCAGGGCGTCGACGGCGCAGGCCACCGCCAGGTAGGTCTTGCCGGTACCGGCCGGGCCGATGCCGAAGTTGATGTCGTTGCCGAGGATTTCCTTGACGTACTTCTGCTGATTCAAGCCACGTGGGCGAATCATGCCTTTTTTGGTACGCAGGGCCACGCTGGCTTCGGCCACCGGGTTGTTGGCCAGGTCCTCCACGGCAGATTCCTGCAGGTACAGGTGTACCGTCTCCGGCGACAGCTCACTACCCTTGGTCTCGCGGTAGAGGCGACGCAGCAGGTTTTCTGCAGACGTGGTGTGTTGGGGTTCACCAATGAGCTCGAACTGATTGCCGCGGTTGCGGATCTCGATGCTCAGGCGTTGTTCGATCAGGCGCAGGTGCTCGTCGAACTGTCCGCACAGGTTGGCGAAACGGCGAGCCTCAAACGGCTCGAGGATAAAACGATGTGGTTCTGCTATGGGTGCGTTCAAGGTTGCTTTTAGCCGCCCTTTGGCTGATGAGGTGAGAGAGAGAATAACGCCAGGCGCCGGTGTGCGAAAGCACTTAAATAGCCTGGCCCCACTCTCGATAACCATGAAGAACTCCTGTGGGAGCTGGCTTGCCTGCTGTAGGAGCGAGCTTGCTCGCGAAAAACGTCAACGATAATGCGTGTTTGCTGAATGAGCGCGGCGCCGGTGAGTTTTTCGCGAGCAAGCTCGCTCCTACAAAAAAGCCTTAACTGACTGGCATTAAGGCAAGCCAGCTCCCACATTCTGATCTTCATCCGGTCCGCGAGATCAGGTGATCAACGAGCCACGCAACGAGTGTGGCTGCGCCGCATCGATGTGCACATCGGCAAACTGGCCGATCAGCGTAGGATTATCGCAGCGGAAGTTGACGATGCGGTTGTTCTCGGTGCGCCCCTGCAATTCGCCCGGGTCTTTCTTCGAGTAATCGGTCACCAGAATGCGCTGGATCGAGCCGACCATTTGTCGGCTGATTTCGAAGCCCTGTTGATTCAGACGATGTTGCAGCACGTTCAGCCGCTCCTTTTTCAACGCCTCCGGGGTTTCGTCCAGCAGGTCGGCCGCCGGTGTGCCCGGGCGTTGGCTGTAGACGAACGAGTAGGAGAAGTCGAAACCGACGTCTTCAATCAGCTTCATGGTCTGCTGGAAATCTTTCTCGGTTTCGCCCGGGAAGCCGACGATAAAGTCTGAACTGATGCAGATGCCCGGTACCGCAGCGCGCAGTTTGCGCAGCTTGGATTTGTATTCCAGCGCGGTGTGGTTGCGCTTCATCGCTGACAGAATGCGGTCCGAGCCCGATTGCACCGGCAAGTGCAGATGTTTGACCAGCTCCGGCACCTCTGCGTGGGCCTGGATCAGGCTGTCGGAGAACTCCAGCGGATGCGAAGTGGTGTAGCGGATGCGCTCGATGCCATCGACAGCGGCGACCACCCGGATCAACTCCGCCAGGTCGGCCAGGCGCCCGTCGTGGGTCAGGCCGCGGTAGCCGTTGACGTTCTGGCCCAGCAGGGTCACTTCGCGCACGCCGTTTTCAGCCAGGTGGATGATTTCTGCCAGCACATCGTCAAATGGCCGGCTGACTTCTTCACCGCGGGTGTAGGGCACTACACAGAAAGTGCAGTACTTGCTGCAACCTTCCATCACCGACACGTAGGCGCTCGGGCCGTCGATACGCGGCTCGGGCAAATGGTCGAATTTCTCGATTTCGGGGAACGATACGTCCACCTGCGGCAGCTTGGTGACGCGTGCGGCGTCGATCATTTCCGGCAGGCGGTGCAAGGTCTGCGGGCCGAATACCACGTCGACATACGGCGCGCGGTCGCGGATCGCGGCGCCTTCCTGGCTGGCCACGCAACCGCCGACGGCGATCACCATGTCCGGGTTGGCCAGTTTCAATTCACGCCAGCGGCCCAGCTGGGAGTACACGCGGTCTTGGGCCCGTTCGCGGATCGAACAGGTATTGAGCAGGATCACGTCGGCATCTTCGGCGCGGGCGGTGACTTCCAGGGCCTGGTGTTCGCCCAGCAGGTCGACCATGCGCGAGCTGTCGTACTCGTTCATCTGGCAACCGTGGGTTTCGATATAAAGCTTCTTGGCCATGGGAATCGTCAACTGGTGGTAAAGAACCGCGCATTATAGGGGTCATGCCCATCGGTTCCTAGCGCTGTGCATCGGGTGCCATGCTATAGTTCGCGCCCTCTTTATATCCCCATGTGTTCCCCGCCCACCATGACCAAACGCGAAGCTCCAATCTACAAGGTGATTTTCCTCAACCAGGGCCAGGTGTTCGAAATGTACGCCAAGCAGATCTATCAAAGTGATCTGTGGGGCTTCCTGGAAGTGGAAGAATTCGTCTTTGGCGAGCGCACCCAGTTGGTGGTCGATCCGGGCGAGGAAAAGCTCAAGGCCCAGTTCGAAGGCGTGGTGCGCAGCTTTGTGCCGATGCATTCGATTGTGCGCATCGATGAGGTTGAACGCCTGGGTACGCCCAAGATCAGTGAAGCTCGGGGCGTGAGCAACGTGATGCCCTTTCCGATGCCGATGCCTGAGAAGTAGGGCTTTAGACCGAGGTGTGCCTATCGCAGGCAAGCCAGCTCCCACAGTTGACTGCATTCCAGCATTGAAACGCGGTCGAATGTGGGAGCTGGCTTGCCTGCGATAGCGACGTAAGGTCTACAACAAAATCAGGGCAGGGGAGAGAACGGCGAGCGCCCATCGGCACTCTGCAATTCCTGCAGGTAATTACGGAAAATCTGCCCCAGCACCTGGGTCGCCACTTCCAGTTCATCGCGTTGCATGTGCTCGGCGACTTCGTCGGCGGTGTCCAGTGCATCTTCAGCGCCATTGACTGCAGCCATTTTCAGCACGATGTAGGCCTGCACGTTATTGGCCGGCACACCTTCGCCCTTGAAGAACATATTGCCGAGCTGGAATTGCGCCTGGGCGTGGCCCTGTAGCGAAGCCTTTTCGAAGTAGCTCAACGCTTTGTTGAGGTCGACGGCCGGGTTCTTGCTGTCATGGTAGAACTCGCCCAACTCGTATTGCGCTTGCGCATCCCCTTCCTCAGCCTGTTTCTGGCACGCGCTCAGGGCCTCGGCCTGGCTGTCTGGCTGGGTATTGAGGGTGCAACGACCCATCGCTGGGATTAACAACGAGTTGCCGCCTGCCTGGGCATGTGCCAGCAGCGGCTGAAGGAGCAACAGGCAGCCCAGAACCAGGGTGCGGCCGGTGCGTTTCATGGGAATCGACTTACCTCTGACGGGGCGCGCGGACCCTCGGGGAGTCCAATAAGCGCGCATTATGAAATAAGCAGGCCTCTGCTTACAAAGTCTTTACTCGTTTTTATGCTGCTTGGGCAAGTTATCTGCCGGATTGCAGGGCAATTCTCGAAAAAACCAGGAAATTTCTGTAAGCAAGGTAGCAAATCTGACGCTGCCTGGGGGCAACGTCAGAGCGTGCGTCACTTATTTCAGGGCCGCAAAGGCGCGTTCGGCAGCATCCAGGGTCAGTTTCAGCTCGGCGTCGCCATGGGCGATCGAGGTGAAGCCGGCTTCGAAGGCGCTTGGCGCCAGGTACACGCCGCCTTCAAGCATCAGGTGGAAGAAGCGCTTGAACAGGTCGGCATCGCTGCCCATCACGTCATCAAAGGTGACGATGTCGTCGGCGCCGCTGAAGTACAGGCCGAACATGCCACCGGCCTGGGTGGTGACAAACGGGATACCGGCGGCGTCGGCGCGCTGTTGCAGACCATCCAGCAGGCGGGTGGTGTAGTCGGTCAGTTCGGCGTGGAAGCCCGGGCGGCTGATCAGGCGCAGGGTGGTCAGGCCGGCTGCCATTGCCAGCGGGTTACCCGACAACGTGCCGGCCTGGTACACCGGGCCCAGCGGGGCGATGTGCTGCATGATCTCGCGCTTGCCGCCGAAGCAGCCTACTGGCATACCGCCACCGATGATTTTGCCGAAGGTGCTCAGGTCCGGCGTGACGCCATAGTGTGCCTGGGCGCCACCGAGGGCGACGCGGAAGCCGGTCATCACTTCGTCAAAGATCAGCACCACGCCGTGCTTGTCGCACTGTTCGCGCAGGCCTTCGAGGAAGCCCGGGGCCGGCGGTACGCAGTTCATGTTGCCCGCCACCGGCTCGACGATGATGCAGGCCACGTCCTGGCCAACTTCGCTGAGCATTTGCTCGACGGCGGCGATGTCGTTGAACGGCAGGGTCAGGGTGTGCTTGGCGAAGGCCGCCGGTACACCGGCAGAGTTGGGTACGCCCTGAGTCAGCGCGCCAGAGCCGGCCTTGACCAGCAGGCTGTCGGAGTGGCCGTGGTAGCAGCCTTCGAACTTGATGATGTTGTCGCGGCCGGTGAAACCCCGGGCCAGACGGATTGCGCTCATGGTGGCTTCGGTGCCGGAGCTGACCATGCGCACCATTTCCATCGATGGCACGATCGAGCAGACCAGGTCGGCCATCTCGGTTTCCATGGCGGTCGGCGCGCCATAGGACAAGCCGTGTTGCAGCTGCTGGCGCACCGCGTCCAGTACGTCCGGGTGGCTGTGGCCGAGGATCATCGGGCCCCAGGAGCCCACGTAGTCGACGTAGCGCTTGTCATCTTCGTCGGTGACGTAGGCGCCTTCGGCATGTTTGAAGAACAACGGCGTGCCGCCCACGCTCTTGAACGCACGCACGGGGGAGTTCACACCGCCGGGGATGTGCTTTTGGGCATTGGCAAACAGGGTTTCGGAACGGGACATGATGGGCGTCTCTCTGAAATCAGATTTTAAGAAGGGCGTTGAAAGCACGGGCGCGGCGCGTGACTTCCTGAGTGCTGTCGGCGCCGAATAAACCGTGCACCACGGCCAGCAGGTCGGCCCCGTGGGCCACCAGCGGTTCGGCGTTGTCCAGGGTCACGCCGCCGATCACGCAGATCGGCAGCTGCAAGCGCGTGCGGGCCTCGGCCAGCATTTCAACAGTGGCGGCAGGTGCGCCGGGCTTGGTGGTGGAATTGAAGAAGCGGCCGAAGGCGACATAACTGGCGCCTTCCCTGGCGGCCTGTTCGGCCAGTTCGATCTGGCTGTGGCAGGTGGCACCGATAATCGCCCTGGAGCCGAGCAGCGCACGGGCCGGGGTCAGCGGGCCGTCGGTCTGCCCCAGATGCACGCCGACGCCCAGGCGCGCCGCGAGCTCTGCATCATCGTTGATGATCAATTGAGTCTTGTAGCGCGAGCACAGTTCATGCAGCTTTTCGGCCTCACGCAGGCGCCGTGCCTCGTCGCTGCTTTTGTCGCGGTACTGCAACAGGGTGACGCCACCGTCCAGCGCCGCCTCGACGTAGGCGAGGAATTTGCCGGCCAACAGCTGGCTGTCGGTAATGGCGTAAAGGCCGCGTAGTTTCATCGGGCAAACCCCTTGCTGACGAGCGATAAGTTACGAGCAGAAATCCAGCGGCAGTCGGCGCGGCACGAACTGGCCCTGGCCCAGCTGTTCGGCGTCACGCAGGGTGCGCCAGGTGTAATTGAGGGCCGATTGCACCGCGCTGGCCAAACCTTCGCCTTGGGCGAGGCGCCCGGCCAGGGCACTGGCCAGGGTGCAGCCCGAGCCGTGATAACTGCCAGGCAAGCGCTGGCAGGTAAAGGTATGGCGCGTGCCGTCGCGGCTGTAGAGGCGGTTGTGCACTTCGTGTTCGTCGCCATGGCCGCCGGTGATCAGCAGGTGCTTGATGTAGGGCAACAGTTTCTCGGCGCATTCGTCGGCAGTGCCCTCGGGCAATTCGGCGAGGATCCGCGCTTCCGGCAGGTTGGGTGTGGCGATCAGCGACAGGGGCAGCAGCCGCTCGCGCATCGCATAGCCGACTTCGTCCTTGCCCAGGCTACCGCCGCCGCCGGCGCGCAGCACGGGGTCGCAGACTACCGGCAGATGCGGGTGCGCCTGCAGCAGTTCGACCACCGTATCGACCATGGCGGTGGAGCCGAGCATGCCCAGCTTGATTGCCGCGACTTCGGAGTCGCCGAGCACGGCATTGGCCTGGGCCATAACCCACTCACGGTCGAGCACGCGGAAGTCGCTGACATTGACGGTGTTCTGCACGGTCAACGCTGTGACGGCCGGGGCCGCGTGGCAGCCTTGGGCGAGCAGGGCTTCGATATCTGCCTGCAAGCCGGCGCCACCACTGGGGTCGTGGCCGGAGAGACAGAGGACAACGGGGCGAGAGCTGTAGATATTCATGGTGCGCGAGCTTACCACCAAACGCTTTTTGCGTGGCCGTCTGACGAGGGTCGAAGTGTGAGCGCTTGAACGGCGCTTCTCTGGCAATTGAAACAGCCTGAAAATGCGCTGAAAACCACGATTTAGAGCCTTTCAAAAAAATAGTTCAATGGTGTCCAATGGCCTCTAATGGCTATGCTAAAGTGCATTCAAACAACTTACTGTATCGCCGGTGTACGTCTTCTCAAAAGGATGGGGGGCTTTTGACATAACCGGACAGGCCACGCTGGGGCTCTATGCGCTATTTGCTGATCTTTATATTGTGCGGGCTACCCTTGCTCGCCGGCGCCGTCGAGTTCAACCAGGACACGCGAAGCCTGCCGTTGGGCCGGGTCATGCAAGTGCTTGAAGATCCAACCGACGCCCTCACCATCGCCGATGTCAGTTCCCCCGCCTACGCCGCCCAGTTCAAGACCCATGACAAAACCACCCTCAACGCCGGCTATTCGCGCTCGGTGTTCTGGCTCAAGGTCGACCTGCATTACACCGCCCAGGACGCCCGCGCACCGCGCACCTGGTTTCTGGAGCTGGCTTACCCGCCGCTCAATCGCCTGGACCTGTACCAGAGCGACGGCACCGGGCACTACCGCCTGAGCGCCCGCACCGGCAGCGCCTTGCCGTTTTCCAGCCGTGAGGTGAGCCAGAGCAATTACCTGTTCAAGCTCAACTTCCTGCCCGACCAGCAACAAACCGTCTACCTGCGCTTGCAAAGCCAAGGCTCGATCCAGGCGCCGTTGACGCTGTGGGCGGGCACGGCGTACCTGGAAGAGCAACCGCTGCGCTTGTATGTGCTCGGGGCTATTTATGGTGTGTTGCTGGGTATGCTGATCTACAACCTGTTCATTTACCTCAGCGTGCGCGACACCAGCTACCTCTATTACATTCTCTATATTGCATCGTTCGGCTTGTACCAGCTGTCGGTCAATGGCGTCGCGGTGCAGTACTTCTGGCCCGACAACCCGTGGTGGGCGAATGCGGCGGTGCCGTTCCTGATCGGTTCGGCGGCATTGTTCGGCAGCCTGTTTGCCCGCAGCTTCCTGCATACCGCGCAGCACAGCCGTTGGATCGACCGGATCCTGCTGGCGCTGGCGGCCTGCGGCGGCGTGGTGATGGCGCTGGCGCTATTGACCAGCTACGCCGTGGCCCTGCGCCTGGCCACCGGCCTGGCCCTGGTGTTTACCGTGACCATCTTTGTCGCCGCGATCAAGGCCTGGTACTGCGGGCAGCGCATGGCGCGCTACTTCATTATTGCCTGGTCGGCATTCCTGCTGGGTGGGGTGGTCAATACGCTGATGGTGCTGGGCTACCTGCCCAACGTGTTCCTGACCATGTACGCCAGCCAGATCGGCTCGGCCATTGAAGTGGCGCTGCTGTCCCTGGCCCTGGCCGACCGCATTAACGGTATGCGCGAACAGCAGGCGCAGATCCTCCTTGACGCCAGCCAGAAGCTCGAAGCGCTCAACCAGCAACTGGCCCGCAGCAACCGCCTCAAAGATGAATTTCTCGCCACCCTGACCCACGAACTGCGCACGCCGATGAACGGAGTAATTGGTTCCCTGGAACTGATGCAGACCGTGCCGTTGGGCGAGGACCTGGCGCAGTACCAGCAAACCGCCGCGGGCTCGGCGCGGGACATGATGCGCATGGTCAACGGTATCCTCACCCTGACCGAGTTGCAGGCCGGTCGCATGACTGCCCAGCCGCAAGCGTTCAGCCTGCGCAGTGTGCTCGACACCTTGCGCCAGCAGTTCACTCCCAGCGCGCAGAGCAAGGGCCTGGCGTTTTCCATTGATGTTGCCGATGAGTTGCCGGACCGGCTGATCGGCGATGCCGACAAACTGCTCCAGTGCCTGGATTGCCTGCTGGACAATGCCTTCAAATTTACCCAACTCGGCGCTGTGCGCTTGCGCGTGGTCGGGGTACCCGAAGGGGAGGATGCATTGCACCTGAGCTTTATTGTCACCGACACCGGTATCGGCTTTGCCTTTCTCGACGAGGCCACGCTGTACCAGCGCTTCTTCCAGCTGGATGGCTCGATGACCCGCGAGTACGGCGGCCTGGGCATTGGTTTGGCGATTTGCCGGCAGTTGATCGAGCTGCTGGGTGGGCGCCTGACCCATCATTCGGAACCGCGCAAGGGCAGCCGTTTCCAGTTGGAGCTCGACGTCCGCGCGGTGCCTGCGCAGGCCAGGCCGAACGGGCAAAACCAGCTCAGGCAACGTGCGCCCCAGGATTGCACGGTGTTGCTGGTGGACGACAACAGCGTCGGCCAGTTGGCGGTGCGAGGCATGTTGCTCAAACTCGGCTACCGGGTGAAAACCGTGGATAGCGGCCCGGCGGCACTGGCGGCATTACAAGGCAATAGCTTCGATGCCGTGCTGCTCGACGTGCCCGAGGGCGGCTTCTCGTTGTGCTGTCAGATTCGTGCATTGCCCGACTGCGGCGAGTTGCCGGTGATCGCCTTGAGTGGCTCAAGTGATGGACCAGAGCGTGAACGCTGCCATGGCATCGGCATGACCGATCGTCTGGCCAAGCCCGTACGATTCGAAGCCTTGCAGGCGGTACTGGAGCGCCGCGTGTTGCGCTTGGGTGAGGGCGAAAGCGCCGGGCATTCGGCGGGTATGCCACTGTTTTAAGCGTGAGGTCGGTGCTTAACTGAATTCAAGGCCCCTCTTTCACGTGGCCTTTTTCCAGGAGGCCCGTCATGAACCTGCATCAGTTTGCCGAAACCCACGACGTCACCAATCAGCCACCGTCCCTGGACGGCACCAACCTGTATCGCATCGACTTGCCTTTGCAGGAATGGTCACGCCGCTTTGGCGCCGGCTGGGCCCAAGCGCGAATTGATGCCTACGGCGCGCTGGCTGGTGGGCCGTTGATGGAAGCCGGGTTCCTGGCCAACCAGAACAAGCCGGTGTTCAGCAGCCATGACCGCTATGGCCATCGCATCGACCTGGTGGAGTTTCATCCGGCTTATCACGAACTGATGCGCACCGCCGTCGAGCATGGCCTGCCGTCGCTGCCCTGGGCGCATCCGCAGTCCGGCGCCCATGTGGCCCGTGCGGCAATGACCTACCTGCACAGCCAGGCCGAGGCCGGCACCGGTTGCCCGCTGACCATGACCTTCGCCTGCGTCCCGGCCCTGCGTCTGCAACCGGACCTGGCAGATCGCTGGTTGCCGAAAATCCTCGCTACCCAATATGACCCACGCAACGTCGGCATTGCCCACAAGGCCGGCGCCACCATCGGCATGGCCATGACCGAGAAGCAAGGTGGCACCGATGTGCGGGCCAACACCACCCGCGCTTATCCGGTGGGCGCCGGTGGGCCCGGCCAGGCCTATGAGCTGGTGGGCCACAAGTGGTTCTGCTCGGCGCCGATGTGCGACGGCTTTCTGACCCTGGCCCAGACCGACAAGGGCCTGACCTGTTTCCTGCTGCCCCGGCACCGACCGGACGACACGCGCAACGAGTTCTATATCCAGCGCTTGAAGAACAAACTCGGCAACTGCTCCAACGCGTCCAGCGAAGTGGAGTTTCGCGGCGCCCTGGCCTGGATGGTCGGTGAAGAAGGCCGCGGTGTGCCGACCATCATCGAGATGGTTGCCATGACCCGCTTCGATTGCATGGTCGGCTCCAGCGCCTTGATGCGCCAGGCACTGACCCAGGCCAGCCATCACTGCGCCCACCGCCTGGTCGGTGGCCGCGTGCTCAACCAGCAGCCGCTGATGCAGAACGTGCTGGCCGACCTGGCATTGGAGAGCGAAGCGGCCCTGGCCTTGAGCCTGCGCATGGGGCGCGCGCTGGATCATCTTGATGATGAACAGGAAGCCAAGTTCGCCCGGCTGGTCACGGCGGTGGGCAAGTATTGGATCTGCAAGCGTGCGCCGGCGATGATCAACGAAGCTGCCGAATGCATGGGCGGGGCCGGGTATGTGGAAGACAGCATCCTGCCGCGTCTTTACCGTGAGGCGCCGGTGAACTCGACGTGGGAAGGCTCCGGCAATGTGCAATGCCTGGACGTGCTGCGTGCGTTGTCCAAAGAGCCGGGCGTGCTGGAGGTGCTGTTTGTGGAGCTGGGGGATGGTCATGGCGACAAGCAGCTGGCGCGGCAGATCGAGCAACTGAAGTCGGCGTTTATGGATACCCAGGACATCCAGTATCGGGCGCGGCAACTGACCGAGGATATTGCCGTGGCGTTGCAGGCCAAGTTGCTGTTGGAGGCGGGCAATGCGGCGGTCAGTGACGGGTTTATCGCCAGCCGGTTGGGTGAGTCGTCGGGGCGGGTATACGGCACCCTGCCGCGTGGCGTCGACGTGGAAGCAATTGTCGCCCGCTCAACCCCGCAATCCCTCTGAATAAACACAATCAAATGTGGGAGCTGGCTTGCCTGCGATAGCGGTGGTCCAACCAGCAATTATGTAGCGGATAGACCGCTATCGCAGGCAAGCCAGCTCCCACCTATAAACGCATTCCATTTCTGGTGTTTCGGTGAGGCCGGGATACAGGCAAGATAAAGGCCTGCAAGTCCAGAACACAGGATGCTTACCGTGACCGAAGCTTTTGTTGTCGTTAAAACCGCCGAAGAAGCCGTGGACCGGCTGGCGGCTCTGCATGAGCAAGCCACCGGCGCGCTCAATCAAGCCCTTAAGCAATACCTCAAGGACCGCGTCGAACCCGACGCCGCTCAACGCGCACTGTTTCGCTACCCGGAACTGCGCCTGACCTACCACTGCCACGGCGAAGTCCCACAGACCACCCGTGCGTATGCCAAGGTGCAGTTGCCCGGTACCTACAGCGTCACCGTCACCCATCCCGGCGCGTTTCGTAAGTACCTGCTGGAGCAGTTGGTGCCGCTGATGCACGACTTTACCGTCACGGTGGAAGTGGGCGTCAGCCAGCAGAACATTCCCTACCCGTACGTGGTGGAGCAGGGCGATGAACTGGCCGGCTCCGGCGTCACCGCCGCGACCCTGGCCCGCGTATTCCCCAGTACCGACCTGTCCGCCGCCACCGACGGCATTGCCGACGGCCTGTATGACTGGGAAAACACCGACCCGCTGCCCCTGGCCCTGTTCGACGCGGCGCGCGTGGACTTTTCCCTGCGCCGCCTGGTGCATTACACCGGCAGCGATTGGCGCCATGTGCAGCCGTGGATCCTGCTGACCAACTACCACCGCTACGTGGACCAGTTCATCCTGCACGGCCTGGAACAATTGCGCAGCGACCCGCGGTTTATCCGCATGGTGCTGCCGGGCAACGTGGTGATCGACAAGAGCATGGACCACGGCGAAGCCTCGGCCATTGCTGCAGGTGTGGTGTGGCACCGCTACCAGATGCCGGCGTATCACCTGCAAGCCAGTGACGGCCATGGCGTGACCCTGGTGAACATCGGCGTGGGCCCCTCCAACGCCAAGAACATCACCGACCACCTGGCCGTGTTGCGCCCGCATTGCTGGCTGATGATCGGCCACTGCGGCGGCCTGCGCCAATCCCAGACCATCGGCGACTACGTACTGGCTCACGCCTATATGCGCCGCGACGGGATTCTGGACCGTGTGGTACCGCCGAACATCCCGATCCCGGCCCTGGCCGAAGTGCAGCTGGCGCTTCAGCAAGCGGCGGCGAAAGTCACCGGCGAAAAAGGCGAAGAGCTGAAAAAACGCCTGCGCACCGGTACCGTGCTGACCTACGACGACCGTAACTGGGAGCTGCGCTGGGCCCAGGAGCGGCCGCTGATCAACCTGTCTCGCGCCGTGGCCGTGGACATGGAAAGCGGCACCATCGCCGCCCAGGGTTACCGTTTGCGCGTGCCTTACGGCACCTTGTTATGCGTATCCGACAAGCCGCTGCACAGCGAGATCAAGCTGCCGGGTTCGGCCAACGCGTTCTATGAGCGTGCGGTCAGCCAGCACTTGAAAATCGGCATTGAGGCGGTCGACCTGTTGCGCACCGAACTCAATTCGTTGCACTCGCGCAAACTGCGCAGCTTCGACGAACCGCCGTTCCGCTAAGCGGTTGGGATGGTCATTTGGCGGTCAGGCCACTAGCATTGTCGGTCCTGACCGTTAGATGTTCCTTTGCCATGTCCCGTCCTACCCGTCCCGATTCGCGCCGCCCAGGCGTGAAACCTTCGCACTCTGCCGCTCGCCGCGTTGCCAAGGCGCCACCGGCCGAGCCGAAGCTGATCCTGTTCAACAAGCCGTTCGATGTGCTGACCCAGTTCAGCGACGAAGGCGGGCGCGCGACCCTCAAGGATTTTATCGATATTCCGGGCATCTACCCCGCCGGGCGCCTGGACCGTGACAGTGAGGGCTTGCTGCTGTTGACCAACGACGGTCAGCTCCAGGCGCGCATCGCCGATCCCAAGCACAAGCTGGCGAAAACCTACTGGGTGCAGGTGGAAGGCGAACCGACTGAAGAACAGCTGCAACGCCTGCGCGATGGCGTCGAACTGAACGACGGCATGACCTTGCCTGCCGAGGCCCGGCTGCTGGATGAGCCGGCGTTATGGCCGCGCAACCCGCCGGTACGCTTTCGCAAAAGCGTGCCCACCCATTGGCTGGAATTGGTGATTCGCGAAGGGCGCAACCGTCAGGTACGGCGTATGACCGCAGCGGTGGGCCTGCCGACGCTGCGCCTGGTGCGTGTACGCATTGGTGACTGGTCTATCGACGGCCTGGATCAAGGCCAATGGAAAGCAGTACCGGCGCGCTTATAAGGCGCCGGATTCAATCAGGCCGATCACTACGCTCTTGATGATGAACGCGGCCACACCCAGGCCCAGTACGAAAAACAGGATGAACGAACCAAAGCGCCCGGCCTTGGATTTCTTTGCCAGGTCCCAAACGATAAAGCCCATGAAAATAATCAGGAGGGTGACCAGGCCGGTCATCATCCATTCTTCAAAGAGGGCGGGGTCGATGTTGTTCATGGGGCTCTTCCGGCAAGACAAGCGAGCAGTATACGACAGCGTTACAGACGCAACATTGACCTGAGTCGAAGCACAATCCAAATGTGGGGGGCCTGATGCCATTGTAGGAGCGAGCTTGCTCGCGAAAAATTCACAGACGCCGCGTTCATTCAAGGGGCACGCGTTATCGTTAACGTTTTTCGCGAGCAAGCTCGCTCCTACAGTTGAACATCGTTGTTCTCAGGTGCGCAGGTGGGTCAGGGGCAGTTCGGTGCTGTTGAGCACCTGATTCAGCACGAAGCTGGAACGCACGCTGGTCACCCCTTCAATGCGGGTCAGATGGCCCAGCAGCAGTTTCTGATAATGGTCCATGTCCGGCACCACCACCTTCAACTGATAGTCCGCATCCATGCCGGTCACCAAACTGCATTCCAGCACTTGCGGCAGGGTGCGGATGGCGGCTTCGAAATTCTCGAAGCGCTCCGGTGTGTGACGGTCCATGCCGATCAGCACATAGGCTGTAAGGCTCAGGCCGAGCATCTTGCGATCCAGCAAGGCGACCTGGCGGGCGATATAGCCGTCGTCTTCCAATTGCTTGACCCGGCGCGAGCAGGGCGAAGGCGACAGGCCGATGCGTTCGGCCAGCTCCTGGTTGGAGATCCTCGCGTCGCGCTGCAATTCCGCCAGAATACTCAGGTCGTATCGGTCAAGCTTGCTCATTGGGTTAGCCTTTGTCGTAACTATTGCGGTGAATTATCCATGAAGGGTTAAAAATTGCGCAAGCACTGTTTATTGACGCAATCTTCGCAATCATCTGCCCGCTCGGCACGCCTATGATTACCAACAGAATCACCGCCTGGACAACAGTCCACAGCAACGCGCCCAATCAGGCCCGTTGCGGCCGCCGCCCCAGCAGGGTTGAGCCGGCCTCCAGGCTGCACACTGTCCACAAGACGGCGTGAGGTGAGCCAACGTCAAAAGCGTTGAGCACGGACGAGATTCTCAAGGGGTGGCCGACGGGTCACCCCTTTTTCTTTGTGCGCGTTGCCTTCAGAAAATAGTTCTCGTGACTGATAACCTGTCTCAGAACCGGGCGAGGCTTTTCCAGTCTCATGATCAAGCCCCAATCCGCAGTGAGGAAAAGCATGAAGAGCATCTGGCGTATGGCAGGTGTTGGTTTGCTGGTGGTCAGCATCGGCTCCCAGGCGATGGCCGACGAACGCGATAACTCACCGGGCCAGGGGCAACGGCCTGAGCACAATCAGCCACGCCCACCAAACCCGCAGGGTGAACGTGGCGGCCAGCACGAGGGTGGCCAATGGCAAGGTCGGCCTCAAGGCCATGAGCCGGGGCGACCTGCGCCGCAAACTTCCAATAACCTGCCGATCCAGGGCCGGCCCGATACCGTGCGCCAGACCCAGGAGCCGCGCCAGGGTTATTACCGTGATATTCCCAGACGCGCCGATGACAACAGGCATTGGGAGGCCGGCGGCCCCGGCTCGCGTCCGGGTTACGATCGCCCCGGTGATAATCGCTGGCCAGGACGCCCCGACGGGCATGGCAATGGCTGGGGCCCGGGCCCGCAGCATCGCCCTGGTTATGTCATCGACCGTTTCCCGGACCGCAATTACCGCGTGCCTTACCGTGGCCAGGACTACTTCTTCTCCGGCGGCTACTGGTATCGCCCCCAAGGCCCGCGCTACGTGGTGGTGACGCCGCCCTATGGCATCCGCGTGCATTACCTGCCCGACTACGCGCGTGAAGTGTGGGTCGGGGGCTCACTGTTGTTCCTCGCCGCTGGCGCGTATTACGCCTATGAGCAAAGCACCCAGCAATACGTGGTGGTGCAGCCGCCGGCGCAAGTGCCATCACCCCAGCCAGCGCCGCAAGGCAACGGTTATGACGTAGTGGCATACCCGGCCAACGGCCAATCCCCGGCCCAGGTGCAGCAGGACGGCTACGACTGTTATCGGTGGGCGGTGCAACAAAGTGGCTTCGACCCGCGCACCGTCACCTACGCCCCGGACCCTGCGGTAGTACAAACCTATCGCCAGGCTCAGGGCAACTGCCTGGGCAGTCGTGGGTATCAGGTGCAGTACTAGGTTTTATTGCCGGTGACCACTTCCCGCGGGTCGGCGTGCACCAGCACTTCGGCCTTCGGGTATTCCCGGTGAATGGCATCGGCGGCCTGGTCGCTGATGCCGTGGGCCACCGACAGCGTCAACTCGCCCGGCAACTCCAGGTGCAACTGCACAAACCAGTGGTTGCCGGAAACCCGCGTGCGCAAGTCGTGGGCCCCCAGCACGCCGGGTACGCCACGGGCCAGTTCCAGCATGTGCTGGCTGACATCCGGCGGTAGCTCTTCGTCCATCAACACCGCAAAGCTTTCCCGGGCGATCTGGATCGCGCTCCACAGAATGTAGGCGGCGATACCCAGGCCAAACCAGGCATCGACCTGATGAAAGCCAAAACCGGCCAACACCAGCGCAATCAGGATGCTGCCATTGAGCAGCAAGTCTGAGCGGTAATGCAGCGAGTCGGCGCGCACCGCGTTGGAGCCGGTCTCGCGCACCACGCGGTGTTGCAGCACCAGCAAGGCCACGGTCAGTGCCAGCGACAACACAATCACGCCAATGCTCAGCCACGGCGCGCCGACCGGCTCCGGATGCTTGAGCCGTTCATAGGCCTGGAGCGCAATCAGCACCGCACTGCCGGCGATAAACAAGGCTTGGGCCATACCCGCCAGCGACTCTGCCTTGCCATGCCCATAACGGTGATCGTCATCGGCCGGGCGCAAGGCGTAATGCACGGCCAGCAGATTCAGCAACGACGTCACACCGTCGAGCAACGAGTCGGTCAGCCCGGCGAGCATACTCACCGAGCCGCTGAGCCACCAGGCGATGGCCTTGGTGATAATCAGCACACAGGCCACGGCCACTGAGGCGCGGGTGGCCAGGCGCAAGAGCCGGGCGTGTTCGGGGCTGCTGGTCATGAGCTGTCCTTACGCGGCGGGTTGCAGGCCCAGGGACGCAAGTTGCTGCACGCTGCCCTTGAACTGGATCAGGCGCGGGTCGTCCAGCGGCAAGGTGCGGCCGGTTTCCTTCTCAATGATGCTTTGCAGCTTGGCATTGTCGACCTTGCCGTCGGCGCCGATGGCTTCGTGCAGTTTCTCCGGCGCGACCTGGGCGGTCTTGCCCGGTTCGTAATAGATGGCGCCGGTGGCGAAGTCGACCCCAAACGCGATCAGGCCGGGGATTACGTAGAACAGCAGGCCGACGGCATCAAGCACGGCAATGGCCGGATCGATCTTGCCGTCGATCTGACCACGGCGGTCGGGGTAGAAAATCGAGCCGCAGGCGGTGAGTTGGCTCAGCAGGGTAACGGCGAGGACACCGCCGATGACGCGAGAAGCGATACGCATGAAAAAGTCTCCTGAACATGTTTAAGGGTGACTATAAGCCAGATCGGCCAGACGCCGATGATCCAATGTGGGAGCTGGCTTGCCTGCGATTGCGACGGTTCAGGAAATACAGCGGCAACTGTCACACCGCTATCGCAGGCAAGCCAGCTCCCACCTTCGACTGCATTCACAGTGCAAAGCGTGGGTGTTTTTAAGACCCGCATCGGCACTCGGCAGTTCGCCGTTATACTCGCCGCTCTGCTTTGGAGCCAGTATGAATTCGTTGCCGATCGATGATGTTTTACCCGCCCTGCGTGACGCCTTGGCGCATCGCCATGAAGCCGTGCTGGAAGCGCCGCCCGGTGCCGGTAAGACTACCCGCGTGCCCTTGGCTTTGTTGAATGAACCGTGGCTCGCCGGGCAAACCATCCTGATGCTCGAACCCCGGCGCCTGGCCGCGCGTGCTGCTGCCGAGCGGTTGGCCAGTGAGCTGGGTGAAAAGGTCGGTGAGACCGTGGGCTACCGCATTCGCCTGGACAGCAAAGTCGGCCCCAACACGCGTATCGAGGTGGTGACCGAAGGCATCCTCACCCGTCGCCTGCAGGACGACCCGGCGCTGGACGGCGTGGGCCTGTTGATTTTCGACGAGTTCCACGAGCGCAGCCTCGACGCCGACCTGGCGCTGGCCCTGAGCCTTAACGGGCGCGAGCTGTTTCGCGACGAGCAGCCGCTGAAGATCCTGTTGATGTCGGCCACCCTCGAAGGCGAGCGCCTGGCGGGCTTGCTGGATGACGCGCCGATCCTGCGCAGTGAAGGGCGCATGTTCCCGGTGCAAATGCGCTGGGGGCGGCCCTTTCAGGCCGGGGAGTTTATCGAGCCGCGCGTGGTGCAAACTGTCCTTGAGGCCCTGCATGACGAGACCGGCAGTGTGCTGGTATTTCTGCCGGGGCAAGCGGAGATTCGCCGGGTCAACCAGCAACTGGCCGAGGCCTTGGGTGATCGCCCTGATGTGCTGTTATGCCCGTTGCACGGTGAGCTGGACCTCAACGCCCAGCGCGCCGCCATCGACCCGGCGCCGGCCGGCAAGCGCAAAGTGGTGCTGGCTACTAACATCGCCGAGACCAGCCTGACCATCAACGGCGTACGCGTGGTGATCGACGCCGGGCTGGCGCGGGTGCCGCGCTTTGACCCGGGCAGTGGCATGACGCGCCTCGACACCCAGCGCATCTCCCGCGCCAGCGCCACCCAGCGCGCCGGTCGGGCAGGGCGGCTGGAACCGGGGGTGTGTTATCGGTTGTGGTCCGAAGACCAGCATGACGGTCTGGCCGCTTATGGCAGCGCGGAAATCCTCGCCGCCGATCTGGCGGGGCTGGCCTTGCAACTGGCCCGTTGGGGCGTGACGCCCAGCCAGTTGGTGTGGCTGGACATCCCACCGACTGCCGCCTATGCCCAGGCTCAGGATTTGTTGCAACGCCTCGGCGCATTGAACGACGAAAACCTCACCGCCCATGGTCAGAAAATGGCCGAGTTGCCGGCGCACCCACGTATCGCTCATCTACTGCTACGCGGGCAAGACCTGGGGCTCGCCGCCACCGCCTGTGACGTGGCGGCCCTGTTGGGCGAACGCGACATCCTGCGCGGCGGCGGCGCCGACTTGCACAGCCGCCTGGCGCTGATGTCCGGCGAGGAGCGTGCACGCGGCACCCAGGGTGGCGTGCAGCGCGCCAAGCAACTGGCCCGGCAATACCGTGGCTACCTGCGCGGCAAGGCGACCCAGCCGGTGGACAATCCCGACCACCCGCGCTGGCTCGGCGCCTTGCTGGCACTGGCCTACCCGGACCGCGTCGCCCAGCAACGCCGCCCCGGTGGCGCTGAATATCGCCTGGCCAATGGCCGCGCAGCGCTGTTTGCCGAAGCCGACAGCCTGATGAAACAACCCTGGCTGGTGATCGCCGATTTGGGCAGCCGCCAGGGCCAGCGCGAAGAACGCATCTACCTGGCGGCGGATTTTGACCCGACGCTGTTCGACACGGTGCTGGCCGAGCAAGTGCGCAACGTCGACCAACTCGACTGGGACGAACGCGAAGGCGTCTTGCGCGCCGAGCGCCAGCGCAAAGTCGGTGAACTGGTGCTCAGCCGCGAGCCCCTGACCGGCCTTGACGAATCCGCTCGCAGCCAGGCGCTGGTCAACCTGGTGCGCCGCAAAGGCCTGGAACTGCTGCCCTGGACGCCGGAGCTGCGTCAGTGGCAAGCCCGTGTGATGCTGCTGCGCCAACTGGATACCGGCAACACCAGCGAGTGGCCCGACCTCAGCGACAAGGCCCTACTGGCCAGCCTGGAGCATTGGCTGATGCCTTACCTGGGCAAGGTCTCGCGCCTCAGCCATTTCGCCAATCTGGATATTTCCAGCTACTTGCACAACCTGCTGCCCTGGCCCTTGCCCCAACGCCTGGAAGAACTGGCGCCGCAGCATGTGAAAGTGCCGTCGGGGTCGTCGGTACGCCTGGACTACAGCGAGCAGCCGCCGATTCTGGCGGTGCGCTTGCAGGAACTGTTCGGGCTGGCAGACACCCCGCGCATTGCCGGCGGGCGCCTGGCCGTGAAGTTGCACCTGCTGTCCCCGGCGCGGCGGCCGGTGCAGGTCACGCAGGATCTGGCGAACTTCTGGCGCAGTACCTACGCCGAGGTGAAGAAGGATCTCAAGGGGCGCTACCCCAAGCATTACTGGCCGGATGACCCGTTGGTGGCTGAAGCAACGGCGCGAATCAAACCCAGAAAGCCTTGAGTATCAGTAACGCCCCAGTCTTTTTTGATGACTGGGGGGTTACCTGAAAGGGTGTAATCACCGCAAGAAGGTTGCCTTGAAGGACTTAAAGCGCTTCAAGTGCGCTATCGAATTGCTTATGCGCGTTCAGCAACGACTGGCTCGATTGAGCGTGGATGCCGCAGGTGTACTCGATGAACGAATGTTCGGCCGTTTCAGACTGGGCGATATTGTAGTTCTGAAAGGGCAGCATGGCCCTGCGCACCGGTGACTGATCCAGGATGTTCTTGAATGTGGTGCTTGTATCATCGGCGATCCACAGCCTTCTGACTTTTCTCTGCTGGTTGCCATCGACGAACTTATGCCGTGCATGGAGGACCCGCAGGTTATCCATCACCAGAATATCCCCCGGCTCAAGGCTGACAGGGGTGATGTAGTGCTCGTTGGTGGAGTAGTGGGTCTGGATGTATTTGAACGCAGCGTTGGCCCACTCGGGGATAAACGCGGTGCTGTCGTACCGGTAGCGAATTCTTAACTTTTGGTCGTCGATCTTTTCGAAGACGGCGCAATCGATGGACAACAAATCGTCGCGGCAGTAGGTGACACTGCCGCTGGTCATCAATATGTTTAACGTCTCGGTATTATTGGCAAGCAAGTCGTTGTAGATTTTCTGCCCATCCACCAGGAAGTTGTCGCCGCCAAATTCAGGCTTTGAAACGCACTGAAGAATGACAAACTTGGGGGGCGTGATTTTTTTCGCCGTGCCCTCGACGTAGGCGATGCCATTCAAGAATGATCCATCGGTATGCGGGAAAAAATCGCTCGACAGTTCACCATGATAATCATCCTTGAACCGTTGCCAGTCCTTGTTGATCGGTTCGCCACCGCCCACCACACCATGTTCATCGGACTTGGTATGAAACTGAATCAGCCCGAACTTTCCGGCGGCCTCTCTAAAGGCTTCCAGAGAGTGGTCTCGAGGTTTGATGATGCAATAGCCATGCTCTTTCAGAAAGCTCGAGATTTCTTGGGTCTCAAAAAAATCAAACTTACGTGTGCTCATTTCACGCTCCTTGTTTTATTGGAAGAACTTTTTATAGGCGGTTGAAAAAATGATCGAAGATCATCTTCAAACCAAAAAACGTCACCCCTGCCTTTAACAGCATTGCGCCGACACGCTGCGATATACGGTCTCTGAGAAAGCCGCCCAGGTAAGAACCCAATGTGGAGGCGGTAATCATGATGATGATCAGGTTGGCGTAATCCATGAACGCAAAACCTGCAATCACAAAGGCGGCGACCTTGAGCCCGTGCAGTACGCTCATTTGCATGGCGTGGGTGACAATGACTTCGTTTTTATTAATATTCATCTTCATCAGGATGGGCTGCGATATCAAACCGGTTACGGCCACGAACAGCGAAAGGAAAGTTTGAAAGAAGCCCACCAGGGCAAAGTTTTTAAATATAAAACCCAGGCGCGCGACGATCTTGGTCCACGTGATGGCCAGAATGAAGACGCCGAGAATCAGTGATAAGTATTGCTCGGGGAATTTGCCGATGAAGAAGTAGCCGATGAAGGCGCCGACCAGGCAACCTATTACGTATTTGGGCAGGATTTCCACTTTTGCACTTTTGAAGTCAAACGCGAATCGACTGGCGTTGCTGACCATTTGAATCAAACCGTGAACCGGTACGACCGCAGAGATAGGGATAAATTGAGGCATGACCGCCAGCAGTCCAATCCCGCCGCCCACACCAATGGCAGCCGTCATGAATGAAGTGATAAAACTGACGCCCACCAATAGATACAAACCATCAGAAAGTTCGAGCATTATTAATTCCTGTCCCATTTTATAAAGTATAAAACGTATATATCGATGCGCTGGCTTCTCACGGGGTGAATAAGCCGGGCGCAATCGCCTGCGAGCGCGCTGAGAGTCAGGCGCTTTAAAACTTGCGTAGAAGTGAGTGTTGAAGCGTGTTTAAAGGGCAGCCGTGATAGTCGTTACTTGTAACCTTCCCGCAATAAGTAATGAGAACTGCATCACGCCAGACGCTACGCCATGACTTACGGGATAGAACATGTCTACCCATATGGTCATAGCGAGCCTCTCAAACAGCACGCGATTTATTGCGCGGGCAAGGCCCAGGCGATGATGCTGTCGCCCAACTTGGTTGGGATCCGGTCATGACCGCCAACCACCGCCACGACGTACTGTCGACCCTGGCTCATGTAGGTCAAGGGCGACGCCTGATTGCCTGCCGGAAGGCGCTCTTCCCAGAGCAGTTCGCCCGTTTCGCTGTTGTAAGCCCGCATGAACCGGTCGATAGCGGCACCGATGAACGTCACGCCGCCGGCGGTTGTCACGCCCGTTGCATCACTCGGTGTACCGATTTCGAAGCGCATCCGGGAGGCGATCCCCCAAGGTCCACTGTCATAGCCTGTGCCGAACGGGCGACTCCACACGACATCGCGAGTGCGCAGGTCGATACCGGCGATAAAGCCCCAGGGCGGCGCAATGCAAGGCTGGTCAAGGGATGACATCCACGGATCTTTAATCGCGCCGTAAGGCAAACCGGCCTGGACGCGAAAGCCCTGGGCATTGCCCGGCGACTCCTGGAACGACTTGGCATTGATGGCATCGAGTTCTTCGCGAGGCACCAGCCCCTGCATATAAGGGAGGCGCTGGTTATTGATGATCAGCAGCCCTCGCTTGAGGTCTACCATCACCCCGCCCCAGTTCAAGCCGCCATGATGGCCGGGGAAGATCAGACTTTGCTGGCCCACGACCGGCGGAGTGAAGATTCCTTCGTAGCGTGCCTGGCGAAATTCGAGGCGACATTGCATCTGATCGAAAGGCGTCAGGCCCCAGGCGTTGGCTTCGGTCAGTACTTCCGGTGTTTTCGATGGGCGCCCCATGGTGCTCGGCATATCGGGGGACAGTGGTTGGGTGGCTGCGGTGTAGTCGCCCGGGGCGGTGCCCTGTGGAACGGGAGCTTGCACGACATCTACCAGCGGTTCGCCGGTGGCGCGGTCAAGCACGAACAACTGGCCGGATTTGGTCGCCTGAATCACGGCCGGGCGTGGCCCGGTAGCCGTCGGAAAATCAATCAGGCTGGGTTGCGGGCTCAGGTCGTAGTCCCATAGATCATGGTGGACTGTCTGGAAGTGCCAGCGGACCTTACCGGTGGTGGCGTCCAGTGCGACCAAAGAAGAGCTGAACGTGTCTTCTTGTTCTGTGCGGGTGCCGCCATAGAAATCGCCCGCTGCGTTGCCGGTGGTGACATACACCAGGCCCAGTTCATCGTCGGCCGACAGCGGTGCCCACGAGTTGGGGGTGCTGAGGGTGTAGGTCTCGTTGTCACGCGCGGGGGCGTTGCTGTCTGGCCGGCCCAAATCCCAGGCCCACTTCTGTTTGCCGGTCACTGCATCGTAGGCGCGTACCACGCCCGAGGGGGCAGGGCGCACATCCGAGTCGAGTACTCGGCCACCGGTGATCACCACTCCGCGAATGACCAGAGGGGCAGATGTGATGCCGGTCGAGCCTTTTCTGAAGGTGCCCAGCCCGTCTTTCAAATCCGCAAAACCTGCGTTGCCGAAGTCGGGGCACGCCTGGCCGGTCAGGGCGTCTACCGCGCCGAGGCGAATATCATTGGTGCCCCAAATGATGCGCGAGGCGCACAAGCCACTGGCATTGGGGACTTCGAAATAAGAGACACCACGGCAATAGGCACCGCCATTGGCGAAGTAGTCCGGGTCGACTTTGGAGTCGAATCGCCAGTTCTCCTTCCCGGTAGTGGCATCCAGGGAAATGATGATTTGCTTGGGGGTGCAGGTGTAGAGCGAGTTACCCACCTTGATCGGCGTGGCTTCGTTCAAGTACTTGGTTTTCTCACCGGGTTGCTTCACGTCGCCGTGGTGGTATTCCCAGGCTTTGACCAGGCCCGACACATTCGAAGGCGTGATTTGCGACGCGGCTGAATAGTGGTTGCCCAAGTTGGAGCCTGCATAAGCGGTCCAGTTGGTCTCGGTGTGTGACGCGGCAATATTGCCGTCTGGAGAGGCCACGGTACTGCGGCTGAACGTTGCGGTGGGGCGTGTGGTGGCGAGCGCCGAGTCGGCAAGGTGAACGCTTTTCGGGAAGAACAGCGGCACCAGGATGGTAGCCCCCATCACCAGCGGCAGCACACCCATGATGGTGAAGTAATGACTTTTTCTGGCGTTGACAAAATCACGCCGTACCACGGGCCAGAACGCCAGGAACGGCACGCTGAGAACCGCCAGCCACGCCAGGCGTGGAATATAGGCCCAGCCATCGTAACCAGACTCCCACACCGCCCAGGCATAGGTGGCCACAGAGGCCGCGCCATAAAGGTAGAGGCCGAGGGGCTTTTTCAGGCCCATGAGGATGGCCGATAACAACAGCGCGGTGCCCATCATCGCGTAATAGGGTGACCCGCCTGCGGCCATCAGCACGCCGCCTTTATAGGCCAGCATCACGCCTAGCAGGGCAACCACTGTGTTGTACCCCCCGAACAGGAGGTTTGAGACTCCCGCTGCGCTACCCAACGTCCTTTCGTTCATGGCAACCATCCCTGTGCGATTTCGATGCGGATCCGTGTCCGAGCGGCGCGCATGATTGCCTATTGTTGTAACGAAATACAATATGTAGTGAAAAAATTAACTGTTTGGTGATTTTTTTGTATTGTGTTTCGATTAGAAACAATTGTGCTAGGCTGATTGGCCCTTTATCGGGCGGGGGATGGCGAAGCTGCGGCACTGGCGTAATGCCGTGCAGTTAAGCGTATAGCGCCCTCTGTAGGAGCGAGCTTGCTCGCGAAAAACATCAACGATAACGCGTGTTTCCTGTTTTAACGCGGCGCCTGTGATTTTTTCGCGAGCAAGCTCGCTCCTACAAAAAGCCTTAAAACGCACGGCATTACGCCAATGACGTGCTCTAGATTTGGCTTTCTTCTGGCACTGCGCGTTGATCAGTCTTGAGTCGACCGACTTGATCCAAGTGGCGCCAGAGAAACTGTGCGGCTTCTTCACGCCGATCAGACTCGATGAGGTCGAGCAAATGGATGTGTTCCTGGCATTGCGCCTTAAGACGCGTGCGATCGATGTTGGCCTTGTAGCCCATAAAGCGCCTGAGCTGATTCTGGTGGCGTATGGCGTCGATGAAAAAAACATTGCCGGAACACTGCACGATCATTTCGTGAAACTGAGCGCCCACCTGGAACAGTTGCGCGCGGGACAGGGTCTGGATCTCGCCGTCGATCAGGGCCTGTTGCTGTTGCCTGGCCTGCGCAAACGCGGCGTGATTGACCTGATAACCCGGCTCAAGCAGCGCCGCCGGTTCGATGGCCATCCGGAAACGGTAGCTTTGAATGTGCGCCTGCGTGTTATGCACGAAGTCCTTGAGGCCCCACCCTTGGCCCGGCTTACGCTCCACCATCGCTTCGCTGGCCAGCCGGTTCAGCACCTTGAGCAACTGCCCCCGCGGCACCTCGTAACGCCGCAACAACTGCGCTTCGAAAAAGTGCGCAGGTATTTCACCGCCCAGAATGTCATCGACCACACGCAGGTAAAAGTCCTCGAAAGGATCGCTCGCGCACGGCACTGCGGCCTCCTGAATCTGCCCGGCACCTTGTTTGAGGAAGTAGCCACGATTGGGCTCTTGAATGGCAAGGTCCCATTCGGCGAGCAAGGCAAAAACCCGCCGAATCGGCGAGCGCGACACCCCGAGCGCTTGGGCAAAGGTCTGCTCGCGCAAGGGCTCACCGGCTTTCATCGAACGGGCGCGAACCAGGTCGATGACGCGGGGGGCCAACTGCAGGGCGAGGTCTTTCTTGATCACAGGTTCTATTCCGAATGGTTAGCTTCAGTCCGTTCCCGTCGGGGCAGATGCCCCCACCGCACTGGAGTGGGAAAATACCATACGAAGAGCATGAGTATTTGCACTGACCACTTTCGATAGCGTGGCGCTGGAGCCGCGAAGGAGGCTCCAGGCTGATGATTTGTTTATTCCCAGGATGGATAGGTACCCAATGCTCAAATTCAATGCTCACCTCGGTTTTCAATTCAACGAATTGCCTTTTCTGCAACGCATCGAAGCCGCGGCCGCTGCCGGTTTCAGGGCAGTGGAGTTCCCGTCCCCCTATGAATTCGACGCCAGCCTGCTCGCCGACCACCTGGCCCAATACAACCTGCCGTTGATTCAGTTCGCGGCGCCGGCGGGTGTGACCAAAGGCATCGCTGCCTTGCAGGGCAAGGAGCAGGAATTTCGCGATGGGCTGCGCGAAGCGGCCCGCTATGCGAAGGCGCTGAACTGCTCGGATGTGCACATCATGTCGGGCGTGACCACGCCTCAGGATGAGAGCGCGGTTGCCTACACCAATAACCTGGAATACGCGGTCAAGTACCTCGAAGATCAGGGTTTGCGAACGCTGATTGAAGTGATCAGCCCGCAGGCGATGCCAGGCTATTACCTGTCTGACTTCAGCAAGGCCCAGCAGGTGCTGGAAACCTTTACGAGTGTCGGGCTGATTCTGGACCTTTACCATGCCCAGCTGTTGACCGGCGACGCCGCCGGGGTGCTGGCGCAGTTTTACGACAGGACCGTCCATGTACAAATCGCCGACAACCCGGGGCGTCATGAGCCGGGCACCGGGACTATGGACTTTGCTGGCTTGTTCGCGGCGCTGGAGCAGCGTGGCTACCGGGGATGGATCGGCTGTGAATACCGCCCATCCGGCACCACGGTTGCCAGCCTTGAGTGGCTTAAGCCGCTGCTGAAACCCTAGGGCTTATTGCGCGGCAGGCAGCAGGAAGCGGGCGATCACCGGCAGGTGGTTGGAAATGCGCAACGTATCTTCCTGGCGCACCTTGGCTTCCACGCGTTTGATCCGCGAGCTGTAGAACAGGTAATCCAGCGTGCGATCCGGGCCATCAAGGCCTGGATCGTTGGGGAAGTGCGTCAGCCATTTCTCACGGTCGATGCCACTGGATTGGCTGTTGCTGGGGATCATCGGGTATTTGTCCCACAGCAGATGCAACTCACTGTCCGGCGAATACTGGCCACGCTTGCCAGCGTCCAGGCGCAGGAACTGGCCCAGTGGCAGCAGGTTGAAATCCCCGCCAATCAACCAGGGGGTGCCGCGACCTTCGAGTTTATCCAACAGTTTTACCGTACTCGTCACTTGCTCACGCACGGCACTGCGCCCAGGCGCACCGGCGTCCAGGCGGGTGTTGAGCACCGCCAGTTGGCCTCCGTCGCTCAAGGGCAGATACGTCAGCAGCAGGGCCGGCTTGGGTTGGAACTGACGGCTGATGAAGTTGGCATCGGCGGTTGGCAGTTGCAGGCGTTCGGCGTGTTCGATCTGGTAGCGGCTGAGCGTAGCGAGCTTGCGCCCCACGCTACCGAAGATGTGCAGGCTGGGCACAAAGTCGGCTTTCCAGTCGAAGGCCTGGGCGCTGCACGGGTAGAGGTCGACCAGACGCTCCTGCAACAGTGCAAGCTGGTCCTGATAGTGGGACGGTTTGGCGCCTTCATCGATTTCCTGCAACAGCAGGATGTCGGGTTGTTCGTCGCGGATCACCCGCGCCACTTCGTCGAGGCTAAAGGCCATGTCTTCGACGGTGGGGCGATCGTCCGGGCCGCTGCCGTCCGGGGTGTCGTACCAGAACACGTAGTTCTTGCCGGCCAGGTATTGCACATTCCAGGTCATGACTTTGAGCGCCTGCCCCGGCAGCAGCGTCGGCGCGCGGGGTGCCACGCAGCTGACGGGCAGGGTTTCTTTGTCGGCGGGGCGCCAGGTCAGGCTGTAGATCAGCGCCGCCAGCAGGCCGGCGATGACCAACAGGCTCAACAGGGTGATGCGCAATAAACGGGTCATCGGCTCGGCTTATATGCGTGTCAGAGGAGGCACGGAGCATATCACCGCGCGTCGGCGTCGCCACCGATCAACATGAATAAACGGAACAGCACCACGCTGGTAAACAACTGCAAAAAGCTGTGGGCGCTGTCCATCAGCAGCCCCAGCAGCGGCGCGGGCTCGGGATACGCCGCCACGCTGGCGCCCTTGAGCAGCCACAACGGCGTCATCACGCACAGCAGGCATACCAGGATCCGCCAGAAATGCCCTCGGGTCAGGCGAAAACTCTCCTTCATCGCCGCCAGCGCCGGCATACCGCGCAGCACCAGCAGGTATTCGGCAAACGCCAGCACCACCATCAGCCATAAGCCCGGCAGGAAATACAGCGACAGCCCCAGCAGAATCAGCAAGGTGCTCATCGCCGTCAGCAGGGCAAAACGCGGCCACAGGCTCAGGGCCATGGCCCATACATCCTTGGTGCGCGGCGATTCGCCCCGGGAGCGGGCGTCGAGAAACAGGATCAAGGCGCCGGTGTACAGCGGGTACACCAATAAACCCACGACCACGCTGTAGCCGGGAAACGCATCCGGGCCCAGCGTGTGGTCCAGTATTTGTTGCAGCAGGGCTTCGAGGATCACCAGCGGCAGGCACAACTGCACGATGGCGCCCAGGTTGCGCTGGGTAAAACGCAAGGAGTCGCGCAAAACGTCTAACGGATTCATCAGGGTCATCACAGGCCTGGAAGCAGAGGGCCACACTTTAACCGATCAGGGTCCAGGGGGCGCAAACGTAAACCTTGAGTAAAGACCATTGAAACAACTCGTAACATCCCCATAACTGGAAAGCCCCCGGCCTGATCACAGGCGGGACCGGAATTTTTTATCGGCAATCTAACGAGGTCGCCATGAACAGCGAAGAGCAAACCCTGATCGATGGACTGTTTTCACGGTTGCAGCAAGCCGAAACGGACTCAGCCCCCCGCGACGCCCAGGCCGAAGCGCGGATCAAGGAGCACATGACGCGCCAACCCGCCGCCGGGTACTACATGACCCAGTCGATTCTGGTGCAGGAACACGCGCTGCAGAGCCTGGACGCGCAGAACAAGCAACAGGCCCAGCAGATCCAGCAATTGCAGGATGAACTGCAACGGGCCAAGGCCACGCAACCGGCGCCGGCCAGCGGCGGTGGGTTTTTGTCGAGCATCTTTGGCGGCGGCTCCCGCGAGCCACAGCCTGCGCCGAACAACTCCGGTGGCGGCTGGCGTGAGCCGGCGCGGCCCGCTTTTGGCCAGCCAGCACCGCAGCAGAACTATCAACAGCCGCAAGCACCGGCCGCCGCGCCAGCTGGCAGCGGCTTCCTCGGTGGCGCCATGAAAACCGCCGCCGGTGTGGCCGGGGGCGTGTTGCTGGCCGAAGGCATCAGCAGCCTGTTCCATCACAACCAGCAGCCGCAGGTGGTCGAAGAAATCATCGAACAACCTGCACCGGCCAGTGACCAGGGCAACTGGGGCAACGATGACCAGAAGTTTGCCGGCAATGACAGCTGGGGCAGCAACGCTGACAACTTCGCCGACAGCGATTATTCCGACGATTCCTCTTCCTTTGGCGACGACGATTCCTTCGTCTGACACACCCAGGCCCGGAGCGCTGTGGCGCTCCGGTCTGATTTTTTCCCGGCAACACTCCCTTGGCTGGCATACTGGCGCCCTTTCCGGGCGCTGGCGCCTGGCTGTCCATGAGGAAGTGCGGTGAAAAAAATTGCAGTGTTCGCCGATGTGCAAAACCTCTACTACACCGTGCGCCAGGCCTACGGTTGCCACTTCAACTATGCCGCCCTGTGGGCTGACATCAGCGCGCGCGGGCAGATTGTCGAGGCGTACGCCTATGCCATCGACCGTGGCGACAGCAAGCAGCAGCAGTTCCAGCAGATCCTGCGCAACCTTGGCTTTACGGTAAAACTCAAACCGTATATCCAGCGTAGCGACGGCTCGGCCAAGGGCGACTGGGACGTGGGCATCACCCTCGACATCATGGACGCCGCCGACCATGTCGACGAAGTCGTACTGGCCTCCGGTGACGGTGATTTCGACATGCTGCTCGAACGCATCATCCACAAGCATGGCGTGCGGGCCGTGGCCTACGGCGTGCCGGGGCTGACGGCCAACTCATTGATACGCGCCGCCAGCCACTACGTGCCGATCGAAGGCGCGTTGTTGCTCAAATAGATCGTAGAACGGAGTTGGAACAGGTTTGGAACGTATAGCGGTCATCGACTTTGAAACCACCGGCATCACCCCCAGCAGCCACTGCCGGGCCACGGAGATTGGCGTGGTCATCCTCGAGCGCGGGCAAATCGTGGACCGCTACCAGAGCCTGATGAACGCCGGCGTGCGCATACCGGCGTTTATCGAACAGCTCACCGGCATCAGCAACGCCATGCTGCGCAGCGCGCCACCGGCTGAACGGGTGATGAACGAAGTCAATGAGTTCGTCGGCACCACGCCCTTGATGGCGCACAACGCCGCGTTCGACCAGAAGTTCTGGGACTTCGAACTGGGCCTGATCCGCCGCACCCGCCTGCAGAAATTCGCCTGCTCCCTGCTGCTGGCCCGCCGCCTGATGCCGGCTGCGCCCAACCACAAGCTCGGCACCCTCAACGCCTACGCCAAATTGCCCCACACCGGCCAGGCTCACCGGGCGCTGGCGGATGCGGAAATGGCCGCCAACCTCACGGCGCACCTGGCTCAGGAACTGCGCCAGACCCACGGCCTGCGCGAACTGTCCCATGACCTGTTGTGCACCTTGCAGAAAGTGCCTGCCGCCAAAATCAATGAGCACCTGAAAAAGCATCGCGGGTTCTAAACCAGCCACCCTCTCAAGCACACCAAAGATCCAAATGTGGGAGGGGGCTTGCTCCCGATAGCAGTGTGTCAGCTAAAAATAAGCTGGCTCATACACCGCCATCGGGAGCAAGCCCCCTCCCACATTTAGTGATGCGGCGCCTATCGAGGCTGTGTGCACGCCAACGCCTGGTCCACCACTCCCTTCGCCATCTCCACCAAATGCATCACCGCCCGCTGCGGCGCCTTCATCACTTCGCCCGACCCATGGGCCGTCTCCACCGCGCAATGCAACAAATCCGCCGCATGGGCCAACGCGTCTTCGAAGCTCAGGTTGTCATTCAGGATAAAAATCGGCGCATCCGGGGCGGAGGCCTTGAGGTAGTAGTCGATGGCGCGACGGTGGAGCAGGGCGTCTTCGCTGAGGAAGTCGGTTTTGGACTTGGGTGGGTCGGGGGTGACTTTTTTGGCCATGGTGAAACTTCTCCGTCAGGTAAGAAGCTGCAACCGTTCGCTTGCACACGAATTAGGGTGGCAGCAGTACGCAGGTGTGCAAGACCGAGACGGAGTCCGGTAGATCCGAAGATCTCCCGCGTACAGCTGCCATAACGCATAACGCGTGGACTAAAACCAGGCGTTGGGAGCTAGGGCTGTTGCGTATTACCGTCGTCGGACTTGCACGTCCGTTCACCGAACATTCGATGAAGCAGCGAGACTAGCTACTTGATGCGACGGAAACAAGGCCGTGGGATTCTCTAGGAAACGTCCTGCAAATGAAAGGGATCGGACTTGCTGGCCACTTAAAAGTCAGGCGTTTGAGAGGGTCTTTACAAAATCTTGGAGCAGTCAGTAGGTTGAGTCTTGTCGCTTCGTCAGACCCTTCTGACTTGCACAATTTTTCCCATTACTCACTCTGTCGAGTAAGAACATGTCTGATCGCAGTCGCGTACGGTAAATGCGCTGCATTGCTCACCTCCTGGTGCAACTCCTGTATCCATTCCTCTTCGGGAAAAGCGTCGGCGATTTCAACAAAATACTCGAGGGTCTGGAGGTAGCCGCTAAGCTCCGCGCGCCGAATTTCATTCAGCGCGCCGTCCAGCCCGAGAATGCGGATCGTCTCGCTTGCACGAAGATGATCGCGTGCGCTCAAGCCTGCCCTTGGTTCCACCGTTCCACCGGGTGTGAACACTAAAAAAGCATCAGGGTCTTCTACATCGGGTTTAATCAGAACTTCAGGTGGGTAGATTCCACATCGGTCCTTGGCCTTCCCGCAGGTACTGGCGCGCTCGCATGAGCCGAACAGATTGTTCCAGTCATAAGTCCCTTGCGGATACCGATCCCGTTGGCGAAAGTGCTCGATATGACGGTTTCCTAGGCTAATTGGTCCTTCACAGTAGGCACACCGTGGACCTTGCATAAGCTCTAAAGATGCCCAAATACCATCGCGTTCCTCTTGCGTTGGGCAGGTGCGGGACCATCTATCTCGCCCGTGTCGGTAACGCTTCAGTCCCGGGGGAGTTTCATCCTGCCGATGTAGACGACGCATCTCAATACTCCCGCTTGCTGAGGTCGCGCGGAAGACGCTGCTTGATGACCTGCAACCGAATTTGCCGCTCACATTCGCGAATAACTGGATGGTCAGCGCCAAAATGAGATTCCAGCTTTGTTCTCAACGCGAGTCCGGCATTCTGCTCGTGGAGGTTTTGCTGGATCAGCGCCTGATAGTCAGAAACCCATGATGCCTCAGGCACATCAGGAACTGGGTCCACACCCATGATACGAGCGAGCAAGTCGGAACTGGCGACCCCTCGGGTCTGCCACTGTGGCTCGCTGACGCTGGTAATTCGACTAGAGGTCTCAGGATCGATTTCGGTACGCAGAATTCGGACGCTGTCCGAGGATACTGTGCTCAACACCTGAGGACTGTGGGTAGTAACGATAAGCTGCATGGCCGGAAATGCTTCGGTCAGGTTGAGCAACACCACTTGCTGCCATTCCGGATGCAGATGCATGTCGACTTCGTCTATCAGCAACACGCCTGGAGTCGCCTGAGCTGCCTGCGCACCAAGGTGCCCGTTGAGCTTGGTCGCGCGGAACGCGATATCGGCAACCATGCCAATCATATTGCGAATGCCGTCGCTAAGCCATTCGACCGGCAACTCTCCAAACTGCTCATGGCGAGCGACCAAAGCGTCACGAGTGAACGAGTATTGAATGTCGCTCCAACCTGCTGGTTGGATACAAGCATTCACCGCACGACTAACTGACTGGATGTAGTCGTCGAATTCAGTCTTGGCAATGCTGACCCCAGCTTCAAGAGCTTTGAGTTGGGCCTCCTTGGCATTCAGGCTCCAGTAGCGAAACCACTGCACAAACGATTTATAGCTGGAAGCCGGATCCAGGCAATCGGTATAGCCCACGGTTCTGGATGTGCGTTGAATGTTCTTTGCGTCTGTCAGTTTCTTCTGCTGCCAGAGCCGCCCTGTACCGTAATACGCGATTAGTGGCAAAACAACTTCAGTGTCCGGAGTGCGTGCGGCTTCCTGCATGCGTTTGCCGTAGCTCACCAGTTCCTTGGCATCCTTGATCGAGGTCTTGGTCTTGGTAGTGCTTGATAAATGACGGCGCCAAATGGTGGGTAACAGCTCATCGGACAACTGGTCCATCAAGCTTCCAGGAATGATCCCTGTCGCCTCGATACGAGCGCCTTGGGGCGCATATTCCATTTCATTAGTTGTGGTTCGCCTGGCACGAAACTGGCGGATATCGCTAGGTTCAAGGTGTTTGCCCACGGCCTCGTCGAACGCTCCCACGTAGGGGCCGAAGGCGACTGCGATGGCATCCAGGATGGACGTCTTACCCGTACCGTTGGCCGCAACCAGCACGGTCAACCGCGGATGGAAGTCTATATCCATTGTTTCGAAACAGCGGAAATCACGTAGCCGCAACCGCGAAAGCCGAAGCGAATTTATTCCGGCACTCGCCATATTTTTCTGCGTGCCCATGAGATCTCCAGACCGGCGCCTAAAGTCCTAGTCTACCTGTTGACCAACGCCCAGCGTAGCTACTAGAGGAAATCCTGAATAGACTTTTTGATTCGGTAGTTCAGCCACCATTTTTCCCATTGGCCTCCAACTGCCCCAACGGCACCCGCCGCTCTATGGCGCTGGACAAAATAATCGAGGTCTTGCTGAACCCGAACTTCGCGACCCTGTTAATCAGGTTCTCCAACTCGGGCATCGAGCCCACCGCCGCTTGCATGATCACGCACGGGTCGCCCGTGACGCGGTGGCATTCGGTCAGTTCGGGAATTTGCGCCAGGGCGTCGTACACCTTCTGGCTGCCATGATTGGTCAGCCGCAGTTCGATCACGCATTGAATCGGCAACCCGACCTTGGATAAATCCACTTTGGCCTGGTACCCGGTGATCACTCCGCTGGCCTCCAGCTTGGCCACGCGTTCGGCCACGGCGGGGGCGGAGAGGTTTACGGTGCGTGCCAGCTGCGCGTAGGAAGCACGGCCATCTTCAAGCAGGGCGCTTAGGAGCATTCGGTCGTATTTGTCCATGGTAAGGCTCCGGTTGCGCGTGGCTTTCGAAAGCACGGGTTATAGCCCTCATAACCATGGTTTGAAAAGTGTACGGGCGGTTTAAACAGGTTTTGTAACTTAAGTTTATCCAGCTTCGTTTCTAGAATAAGTCTCCCTTTACCTGCCATCGAGCCGCCCCATGCCTGGCCCACGTCGCTTTCCCTTACCGTTGATCGCCGCCTTTTTTGCGTTGTATGTGATCTGGGGTTCCACCTATCTGGTGATCCGTATCGGCGTGGAGTACTGGCCGCCGCTGTTGCTGGCGGGGATTCGGTTTTGCACGGCGGGGGTGTTGATGTATGCGTACCTCAGGTGGCGCGGGGTGCCGGCGCCGACCTGGCCGCAGTGGAAGGCAGCCGGGATGATCGGCATTTTGTTGCTCACCGTGGGTAATGGTGGCGTCAGTGTGGCGGAACATATGGGTGTGTCGTCCGGCGTGGCCGCGCTGGCGGTGGCGACGGTGCCGCTGTTTACCTTGCTGTGTGGGTTTTTCTGGGGCGCGCGTAATACGCGGCTGGAATGGGCCGGGGTGATTCTGGGCATCATCGGCATCGCCATGCTCAACATGGGCAGTACCTTGCAGTCGAGCCCACTGGGTGCGGTGTTGCTGTTGATGGCGGCGGCGTCCTGGGCCTTCGGCTCGGTGTGGAGCCGCCACTTGCCGCTGCCTCAAGGCGCCATGGCCAGTGCCGCAGAAATGCTCGTGGCCGGCGTGGCGCTGCTGATCGTCAGCGCGTTGTCCGGCGAGCACTTGCAGGCCATGCCGCCGTTGGAAGGCTGGTTGGCCCTGGCGTACCTCACGGTGTTCGGCTCGATCATCGCCTTCAACGCCTACATGTACCTGCTCAAGCACGTACGCCCGGCGGCGGCGACCAGTTATGCCTACGTAAACCCGGCAGTGGCCGTGTTGCTGGGGATTGTGTTCGTGGGTGAGAGCATCGGCCTGGAAGAAGCTCTGGCAATGCTGGTGATCATCAGCGCGGTGTTGCTGATCAGCCTGCCCCAATGGCGCAAGCCCAAACCCGAAATAAGGTAAACTGCCGCGCATTACGCCCTTGCGCTGAATTTTTCCTACGGTAACTACATGACTTTCGCCACCCTTGGCCTGATCGAACCCTTGCTGCGCGCCCTTGAGACGCTTCGCTACCAGACCCCGACGCCGGTGCAGGCCCAAGCTATTCCGGCCGTGCTGGCCGGTCGCGACCTGATGGCCGCGGCCCAGACCGGCACCGGCAAGACCGCAGGTTTCGCTTTGCCGCTGCTGCAACTGTTGACCATGGAAGGGCCGAAAGTCGCCGCCAACTCGGCGCGTGCGCTGATCCTGTGCCCCACTCGCGAGCTGGCTGAGCAGGTTCACGCGAGCGTTGCCGAGTACGCCCAACACCTGCCGCTGACCACTTACGCGGTGTACGGCGGCGTGAGCATCAACCCGCAGATGATGAAGCTGCGCAAGGGTGTGGACATTCTGGTCGCCACCCCTGGCCGCCTGATCGACCTGTTCCGCCAGAACGCGCTGAAGCTCAACCAGCTGCAAACCCTGGTGCTGGATGAAGCCGACCGTATGCTTGACCTGGGCTTCTCCGAAGAACTGGCGAACATCTATCGCATGTTGCCGAAAAAGCGCCAGACCCTGCTGTTTTCCGCGACCTTCTCCGATGACATCCGCCTGCTGGCCGGGCAGATGCTCAACGACCCGCTGAGCATCGAGGTCAGCCCGCGCAACGTTGCCGCCAACACCGTCAAACAGTGGGTGGTGCCGGTAGACAAAAAGCGCAAGCCGGAACTGTTTGTGCACCTGATGCGCAAAGGCCGCTGGAAGCAGGTGCTGGTATTCGCCAAGACCCGCAACGGCGTAGACGCCCTGGTGGACAAGTTGCAGGGCCTGGGGATCAACGCCGACGGCATTCATGGCGACAAACCCCAAGCCACCCGCCAACGCGCACTGGACCGCTTCAAGGCCAGCGACGTGCAAATCCTGGTGGCCACCGATGTAGCGGCCCGTGGCCTGGATATCGAAGACCTGCCGCTGGTGGTCAACTTTGACCTACCCATCGTGGCCGAAGACTACATCCACCGTATCGGCCGTACCGGGCGTGCGGGCAACACCGGTGAGGCGATTTCCCTGGTGTGCGCCGATGAGGTGAACATGCTCTCGGCCATCGAGATGCTGACCCGTCAGACCCTCACCCGCAAGATGGAACCGGATTTCGAACCGGAGCACCGCGTGCCGGACACCGATGCCAGCGGGCAGGTGGTGAAGAAACCGAAAAAGCTGAAGAAGCCTAAAGCGTCCGGTGGTGGCGGTAAGCGCAACTTGGGTAAATGGGTAGACAGTGGGGACGTAGCCCCGGCCGAGCCTTCGATCAAGCCGGTGCGCAAGGTGCCGGTTTTTAACACTGGGCCGCGTAAGAAGAAGTGATTTTCGCGGTGGCTGATGGCCTCATCGCAGGCAAGCCAGCTCCCACCTTTTGAATTGTGAACACAGTCAAAGGTGGGAGCTGGCTTGCCTGCGATGGCGGCCTTAAGTCCACCGCAGCGCTCAGCGGTTAAGCCACTCCAACATCCCCAGCCCAGCCGCCCGGCCACTGGCAAAACACCCGGTCAGCAAATACCCACCGGTCGGCGCTTCCCAATCGAGCATTTCCCCCGCACAAAACACCCCAGGCAACGGCTTGAGCATCAACCGCTCATCCAGCGCTTCAAACGGCACACCCCCCGCCGTGCTGATCGCCTCATCCATCGGCCGCGTTTTCACCAATGTCAGCGGCAACGCCTTGATATCCACCGCCAATTGCGCCGGATCGGTGAAGTGTTCAGCGGGCGTCAGCTCGCGCAACAACGCCGCTTTCACGCCATCCAATCCCAACTGACTGTGCAAATGCTTGCTCATCGAACGCGAGCCACGGGGCTTGGCCAATGCGGCCTGCACCTTGTCCAACGGCTTGCTGGGCAGCAAATCGATATGCACCGTGGCCGCACCGTCGCGGTTGATCGCTTCGCGAATCGGCGCCGACAAGGCGTAAATCAAACTGCCTTCAATGCCGGTGGCGGTGATCACGCATTCGCCCAGCCGAGGCTTGTCATCCCCCAGGCCAATGGCGACGTTTTTCAACGGTGCGCCAGCGAATTTGCTGACCATCAACTCGCTCCACGCCGACACTTCAAACCCGCAGTTGCTCGGTTGCAGCCGCACATAGGGCAGGCCTTTGCCTTCAAACAGGTTGAGCCATGCACCGTCGGAGCCCAATCGCGACCAGCTGCCGCCGCCCAGGGCCAGCAGCACGGCGTCGCTGTGGACAACTTTTTCGCCATCCGGGCTGTGGATAAGTAAATCGCCCTCGGCATTCCAACCCGTCCAACGATGACGGGTGTGGATAACCACACCGTGCTCCCGCAGGCGCTTGAGCCAGGCCCGCAGCAGCGGTGCAGCTTTCATGTCGGTAGGAAATACGCGGCCGGAGGTGCCGACAAAGGTCTGGATACCCAGGCCATGGATCCATTCGCACAACGCTTCGGCGCCAAAGCTGCGCAGTAACGGCGCCATGTGCGGCGCGCGTTCGGCATAGCGCGACAGGAACGCCGGGTACGCCTCGGAGTGGGTGATGTTCATGCCGCCCACGCCTGCCAGCAGGAACTTGCGCCCCACTGAAGGCATGCCGTCGTACAGGTCCACGCGCACGCCCGCTTGGCTCAAGACTTCAGCGGCCATCAGCCCGGCGGGGCCGCCGCCGATAATGGAGACGTGGTGGGCAGAAGTCTGAGGCATGGGCAGGGCTACGGTGGTTTGAATAGGCCGAGCATTCTACCCGACCACGACGCCGCTGCCTGATCAAAAAACGTACACTTTCCTACAGGCCATACGGCTACTCGCTTGCAGCCGCTTACGCTCAAGTTATCCACAGGCCGTTCCACAGGCATTGTGGGTAACGCTCACACTTCAATGACAGCCTGATGACGTCCATACCCGTTGCGCGCTGTGGTGCAAGATGCCGTGGCGGCGGGCTAGGGCGGGGCGGTCCTTGCTGTAACCGCCGCCGATCACGCCCATCACCGGAATGTCGCGGCCCAGGCAGTGGCGCATTACGCTTTCATCACGGGCGGCGACGCCTTCGTCTGTCAGCTTGAGGTAACCGAGGGCGTCGTCCTTGTGCACATCCACGCCGGCGTCGTACAGCACCAGGTCCGGCTGGTAGAGCGGCAGCAGGTAGTTGAGCGCATCATCCACCACCTTGAGGTAGTCGGCATCGCCCATGCCCATGGGCAGCGGGATGTCCCAGTCGCTTTGGGCCTTGCGTGCCGGGAAGTTCTTTTCGCAATGCAGCGACACAGTGATGGCCTCCGGCGTGTCGTGCAGGATGCGTGCGGTGCCATCGCCCTGGTGCACGTCACAGTCGAAGATCAGCACGCGATTGACCCGGCCGCTGGCCAGCAGATAGCGGCTGATCACCGCCAGGTCGTTGAAAATGCAGAAACCCGCTGGGTAATCGTAATGGGCATGGTGGGTGCCACCGGCCAAATGGCAGGCCAGGCCATGTTCCAGGGCCTGCTCGGCCGCGAGTATCGAGCCGCCCACCGCCCGCACCGTACGTCGGGCCAGGGCTTCGCTCCAGGGCAGGCCGAGGCGGCGCTGGTCTTCGCGGGACAGTTCGCCGCCCATGTAGCGTTCGATATACCCAGGTTCATGGGCCAGGGCCAATATATCTGCCGGGCACAACTGCGGGCGCAGCAATTGGCTGTCCTGGGTCAGGCCGGTGTCCACCAGGTGGTCACGCAACAGGCGAAACTTGTCCATGGGGAAGCGGTGGTCGGCCGGGAACTCAGGGCTGTAGTCTTCGTGGTAGATCAATGGCAAGGGCATGGGATTTTCTGACGGGAACCTGCGAAGGATCTTAACAGCGCTGTACACTCACGCACATGGCAAGGCAGGGGGACCCATGGAGCCGATACTGGAATTGGAAAGTGCACGCTTGGTGCTGCGCCAATGGCGCGACAGCGACCTGCCGGACTTTGCGCGCATGTGCGCCGACCCGCAGGTGATGCGCTACTTTCCGGCTCAATTGAGCCACTTGGAAAGCGCCGCGTTGATCGGCCGGATTCGCGGGCATTTCGCGGAATACGGCTTTGGTTTTTGGGCCTTGCAGCGCAAGGACACCGGCGAATTTATCGGCCTGACGGGGCTGGCGAATGTCAGCTTCGAAGCCGGCTTCACCCCTGCGGTGGAAATCGGCTGGCGCCTGGCCCGTGAGCACTGGGGCCTGGGTTATGCCAGTGAGGCCGCCTGGACGGCGCTGCGCTGTGGCTTTGATCGCTTGCAGCTGGATGAAGTCGTCGCCTTCACCACTGAAGCCAATCTGCCTTCACAAAAGGTCATGCAGGCCATCGGTATGCATTACGATCCGCAGGCAGATTTTGAACACCCGAAAGTCGCAGCCGGTGACCCGCTGCGCCCGCATGTTTTGTACCGCATCACCCGCGCCCAATGGTTGGACACGCTGCACGGATAAGCAGGCGGTCATGCTCAATAGAAACCTGTAGGAGCGAGCTTGCTCGCGAAGGTCGTTAACGATGACGCAGTGCTTCTGGTTTACCGCAGCGCTCTTGCGTTCTTCGCGAGCAAGCTCGCTCCTACAGGTGGATACCGTTTTGCTTTGAGGAGAGTTTGAATGAGCCAAGTATTGGAAGATCTGGTGGACTTGCTGACCCTGGAGCCGATCGAGGAGAACCTCTTTCGCGGCCGCAGCCAGGACCTGGGCTTTCGCCAGTTGTTCGGCGGCCAGGTGCTGGGGCAGTCGTTGTCGGCGGCCAGCCAGACCGTAGAAGAAGCGCGGCATGTGCATTCCCTGCACGGTTATTTCCTGCGCCCTGGCGATGCCGCGTTGCCGGTGGTGTATTCGGTGGACCGCGTGCGCGATGGCGGCAGCTTCAGCACGCGTCGTGTCACGGCGATTCAAAAGGGCCATCCGATTTTTACCTGCACCACTTCGTTTCAGTACGACGAAGCAGGCTTTGAGCACCAGACCACCATGCCGGTGGTGGTGGGCCCGGAGAACCTGCCCTCGGAGCTGGAACTGACCCAGCAGCGTGCGCACCTGATCCCCGAGCACATGCGCGACAAGTTGCTGTGCCCCAAGCCCATCGAAGTGCGCCCGGTCACCGAAAAAGACCCGTTCAACCCGCAGCCGTCCGACCCGGTCAAGTACGTGTGGTTTCGTGCCGACGGCGCCCTGGCGGACTCGCCGGCGCTGCATAAGTACCTGCTGGCCTACGCCTCGGACTTTGGGCTGCTGACCACCTCATTGCTGCCCCATGGCAAGACCGTGTGGCAGAAAGACATGCAGGTCGCCAGCCTGGATCACGCGCTGTGGTTTCACGCCGACCTGCGTGCCGATGACTGGTTGCTGTATGCCATGGACAGCCCATGGGCCGGTAACTCCCGAGGTTTCTCTCGCGGCAGTGTGTACAACCGCGCCGGGCAACTGGTGGCGTCGGTGACCCAGGAAGGTTTGATCCGCCATCGCAAGGATTGGGCATGAGCCTGTCGGACGTTAAACACTGGGTGTTCGACATGGACGGCACGCTGACGGTGGCGGTGCATGATTTTGCCGCTATTCGCGTGGCCCTGGACATTCCACCTGAAGACGACATCCTCACGCACCTGGCGGCCTTGCCGGCACCGGTTGCCGCGGCCAAGCACGCCTGGTTGCTGGAGCACGAGCGTGAGCTGGCCCTGGGTTCGGTGGCGGCGCAAGGCGCGGTGGAGCTGGTACGCGAATTGGCCGGGCGCGGTTATCGCTTGGGGATCCTGACCCGCAATGCGCGGGAGCTGGCCCATATCACCCTGGAGGCGATAGGCCTGGCGGACTGCTTTGCCATTGAGGATGTGCTGGGGCGTGATGATGCGCCGCACAAGCCGGATCCGGGTGGGTTGCTGAAACTGGCGGCGGCTTGGGACGTAGCACCCAGCGAAATGGTGATGGTGGGGGATTATCGCTTTGACCTGGATTGTGGTCGGGCAGCGGGCAGCAAGACGGTGTTGGTGAACTTGCCGGAGAACCCTTGGCCGGAATTGGCGGATTGGCATGCCGAGGATTGTGCAGCGCTGCGCCGAATGATCTAACCCTGGCGACGGAGATCAAATGTGGGAGCTGGCTTGCCTGCGATAGCGGTGGGTCAGTTGACACTCTGTCATCGCAGGCAAGCCAGCTCCCACATTTTTATTGGGTTTCTTCAGTGACTACTGCGTGAACAGCACCTTTTCTCCCTCTGGCGAGGTAAACATCTTATCCCCGTCATGCCCCACCCCGGGCACTTCTACCAGCCTGTGAGCCAACTGCGGATGACGCAGCTTGAGGTAGTCAAAGTAGTTGTGCCCACGAATCAGCCGATACGCACCCTGGGTTTCGGCCTCGCAGTTTTTATCCAGTGCAGGGTGGTTGGGGTCGGTGTCTTGCTGGCCCAACAGGTAGGTGATGTCGCGTGAGACGTAGGCCTGTTCCAATTGCTGGGCGCCTCGGTCACCTACGTAATCCGGCAGTTTTTGCATGCCGTATTTCCAGTCGTTGAAGCTTGGGCAACGGGTGGTATCGAACGGCACCGGCCGCTGCGGGCTGAAGTAGGCGTAGGACGAGGGGTTGGCCACCACGTACCGCAGGCTGATGCCTTCGGTTTTCAGCAGTGGGTGATCGTGGCCGGCAAGGGCGAAACGTTGCACGACCTGGCCGCCACCGGAATGCCCGGCGATCACGATTTCGTTCAGCACCGGGAAGAGTTTGCGGTTGCCCAGGTGCTTGATGATCTGGTCGAGTGCGCCGTAAGAGCTGATCTTGCCAGGGCCGGTGGACGGTGCGCCCGCCATCCAGTCATCGACCTTCCAGCGCAGTAGCTGTTTATCCAGAAGGTCGTGATTCATATCCGACTCATCCAGAAATTGCGGCGCGATTACCAGTGTGCTGACAGCAACCCCTGCGTGCTCAGCGGCGTGTTCACCACTGTGCAGGTAGGTCTGTGCATTGCGCAGGCGACCGTGCACGATGATCAACGCACGTGTAACCTTTGGCAGCGGCTTGGCCCAGTCCTGGCTCAAGCCCAGACTAAGGTCGCCCTGTGCCAGGTGGAAGCGATCAAGCCCGGCCACCTTGGTGCCAGGTGTGGCAGCCAGGGTCGAGCAGGACACGCACACCCCCAGCAGTAACCCCCATCGTTTGATCATTCAGAGACTCTTGGCCGCGAAGGTATCGCATTGAGTGATCTGGCCCTGGGCGAAGCCGGTCTTGAACCAGCGTACCCGCTGGGCCGAGGTGCCGTGGGTGAAGGAGTCCGGCACCACGCGCCCTTGCCCCTGTTGCTGCAAGCGGTCATCGCCAATGGCGTTGGCGGCGTTCAGGGCTTCTTCGATATCGCCAGGCTCCAGCCAGTTCAGGCGTTTTTGCGCCCGGTTGGCCCACACACCCGCAAAGCAGTCGGCTTGCAGTTCCTGGCGTACCAGCAGGCCGCCATCGCCTTCCATCTGCCGACCCTGTTGGCGCGCCGCCTGGATCTTGGACGAGATGCCGAGCAGGGTTTGCACGTGGTGCCCGACTTCGTGGGCAATCACGTAGGCCTGGGCGAAATCGCCGGCGGCCTGGAAGCGTTGCGACATTTCACGGAAGAAATCCAGGTCCAGGTAAACCTGCTGGTCAGCCGGGCAATAGAACGGGCCGCTGGCCGAGGTGGCGCCACCGCAGGCGGAGTTCACCCGGCCACGGAACAGCACCAGCTTGGGGTTCTTGTAGGCCAGGCCGTTTTCCTGGAACACCTGGCCCCAGGTGTCTTCGGTATCGCCCAGCACCGCGCGTACAAAATCGGCGTGCTCATCATTGGCCGGTGGTGCCTGGCGCGATTGCGTACTCACCGACGGTGCCTGTTCCATCTGGCCGGTCAATTGGCCGAGGATCTGCATCGGGTCCTGGCCGGTCAGCCAGCCAATGCCGACGATCAGCACAATGGCCGTGAGGCTCAGGCCTTTGCCGCCGCCAAAGCGCATACCGCCACCGCCGCCGCCAGTGTCATCGCGGGCATCCACCACGTTGTCGCTGCGTCGGCCTTTTTTCCATAGCATGTGAGCATTCCTCTGTGTGCTAACCGTGATTGATTATGGTCGGTATTAACGGCAATAGCCTTCGCCGGTGGTCACGATCAGGCAGTCTTTTTTATCCGCCAGCCATTTCAGGCCGGTGGCGGCACCGTCGCCGGCGCGTAAAAGTTGCGGGCCGTCGGGGCGGGTGAAGGCGATACCGTCTTCGGCGGCCTCACCTTTAAAGGTGCCGGAGCTGTCGGCGTCGAGGCCGTATTGCATGGTCAGAAGGTAGTGGCCGCGGCCGATGCTGTCGTCTTTGGCAATGGTCAGGTGCAAGCCTTCCACGCCGATCCATTTGCCGACCCACTGATCGGTGGGCGGCGTTTGCGGCACCAGGGTCGCCTGTACAGACGGCGGCGCGGGCTTGGGGGCTTCCTTGGCTTTATCGCAGGCGGTCAGCAGGGCGACGGCAGACAGAACAAAGAGGATTTTTTTCATAGCGGCAAGGCCTTGATTAAAAAGTGTGCAACGCCTGGGCGAGCGTGCAGGGTTGGACTCGATTCCGGTGATTTAGTGCGCTGTTCGCCCGCTGTTTGGTTATGCTCTTGGAGCAGGCGCTGGCCCGGCTGCTAGATTACCGGGTTGAGTACCATCGCGTTCAGCCCGCCAGCAAGAGAATTCCATGACTGTCAGTACCCCCCTCTCAGGCGTCAACCATCCCTTCAAAGGCATTTTGCTGATTGTGGTGGCGACGTTCCTGTTCTCCAGCCACGACGCCTTGTCCAAATACCTGGCCGGGTTCTACCCCATTGTGATGGTGGTATGGGCACGCTATATGGTGCACACCCTGCTGATGGCCGGGATTTTCCTGCCGCAGTCGGGGCTGCGCGTGCTGCGCAGCAAGCGCCCGGGTATGCAGGTGGTGCGGGCCTTGTGCCTGTTGGGCACCAGCCTGTTTTTCACCGCCGCATTGCACTACATCCCATTGGCCGAAGCCACGGCGGTGAACTTCCTTGCGCCGATCCTGGTGACGGCGCTGTCGGTGCCGCTGTTGGGCGAACACGTGACACGCGGCCAATGGCTGGCGGTGATCTGCGGTTTTATCGGGGTGCTGGTGATCATCCATCCCGGCGGCGAACTGTTCACGCCAGCAGTGCTGTTGCCGTTGTGTTCGGCGACGTTCTTCTGCTTTTACCAGCTGTTGACGCGCATCCTCAGTAAGGTTGATACGCCGACAACCAGCAATTTCTTCGCCGGGCTGTGCAATACCCTGGTCATGAGCGCCATGGTGCCGTTCTTCTGGCAGGTGCCGAGCCTGTGGCACGGCGTGTTGATGCTGGCGCTGGGCACCTGCGGGATGACGGCGCACCTGATGCTCACCCAGGCGTTCCGCTTCGCGGCGCCGGCCTTGCTGGCGCCGTTCGGCTATTGCCAGATCGTGTTTGCGGGGTTGTTGGGCTGGCTGGTGTTCAGCCATACCCCCGATATGACCACGGTGGTGGGTATCGGGGTGATCTGCATGAGCGGGTTGGCCGCTGCCTGGCAGCAGCGGCGCAGGTAGATCAAACGTCTACGGTAGGAATCTTGCGCGGTGCCATGAAGTACATCCAGGTCAGCGCGATGAAGTACATCGCCGGGATCAGGGTGAACAACACGGTGTAGTTGTTGTGGGTCACCGTGAGGATGTGGCCGACGATCTGGGTCATGAACATGCCGCCGATGGCCGCGCACATGCCGCCGAAGCCGAACACCGTGCTCATCATGTGCTTGGGCGTGTAGTCCATCACCAGGCTCCAGATGTTGGCGGTCCAGGCCTGGTGTGCGCCGATGGCCAGGGAGATGGCGAACACTGCGACCCACAGCTGGCTGGAGCCGGCCGCCATGATCACGCCGACAATGCAGCAGGCGAACAGCAGCATCGACAAGAGCCGCGCCTTGATCGGGTTCATCCCGCGGCCAATCAAAAATGACGACAGAATCCCGCCCCCCACGCTGCCGAAGTCGGCAGTCAGGTAAATGATGATCAGCGGAATGCCCATCTGCGTCACGTTGATGCCCAGGTTGTATTGCTGGTTCAAAAACGGCGGCAGCCAGTACAGGTAGAACCAGAACACCGGCGCGGTCAGCGCGTAGGCGATGGCGAAGGCCCAGGTGCCGCGCATACGCAGGATGCGGCTGAACGGCACGCGGGGCTGTTCGGGCTCGACTTCCTGTTGCACGTAGTCCAGTTCCGATTGTTTAACGCTTGGGTGGTCTTCCGGGTTGTAGTACTTCAACCCCCAGAACACCAGCCAGATCGCACCCAGTGCCGACATGCACAGGAACGCCGCTTGCCAGCCCCACACATGCAGGATCAACGGCAGCAGCATCGGCGTCATCATCGCGCCGACGTTGGTACCGGCGTTGAAGATGCCGGTGGCCACCGCACGTTCGCCCGCCGGGAACCACAAACGTGTGGTCTTGACGCAGGCGGGATAATTGGCGGCTTCGGTCAGCCCGAGGATAAACCGGCAGACCATAAAGCCGACCGCCGAAGTGGCCAACCCGTGGGCACCGGTGGCCAGGCTCCACAGCAGCACGGCGCAGAAGAACACGCGCTTGACGCCGACTCGGTCGATCAAGCGGCCTTGCAGCACAAAGCCGATGGCGTAGCCGACCTGGAACCAGAAGTTGATGTTGGCGTAGTCCATCGCCGTCCAGCTCATTTCCTTGGCCAGGATCGGTTGCATCACGCCCAGGGCGGCGCGGTCGATGTAGTTCAGGGTGGTGGCGAAAAACACCAGGGCCAGCATGCCCCAGCGCGTTTTACCCACGGCCAGGGCACCGCGGATCTTGTCGCCGATGCCGGCGTGCGGGTTGCCCGGGCGCGTGGCCAGGGCGGGATTTTGCAGAGGCATGAGGTCGTACCCGTTTTTTGAAATTCTTATGGTGTGTTCTGGGTCTTTGTTACATGAACGAATTGCCCGGTCGATGGTGCGCAGTGGTTAAAAAGTCGTCAATTCGCCAAAGGGGCATAGTGTTCGATAATCGCACCAAAAACTAACCGGTTCGTACATTTTAATTGCTGCCTGTAGGCTGGGGGCGAATAATTTGCCACAAACAACAATGGCCGGGAGTCTTCCATGCAACGTTCTATTGCCACTGTGTCCTTGAGCGGCACCCTGCCGGAAAAGCTTGAGGCTATCGCCGCCGCCGGGTTTGATGGGGTGGAAATCTTCGAGAACGACTTGTTGTATTACGACGGCAGCCCCCGGGAAGTCCGGCAGATGTGCGCCGACCTGGGTATTGCCATCACCCTGTTCCAACCGTTTCGCGACTTCGAAGGCTGCCGCCGCGATCGCCTGGCGCGCAACCTGGAGCGCGCCGAGCGCAAGTTTGACTTGATGCAGGAGCTGGGCACTGACCTGGTATTGGTGTGCAGCAACGCCTCGGCCGACAGCGTGGGCGACGAGCGTATTCTGCTCGATGACCTGAGCCTGCTGGCCGAACACGCGGGCAAGCGCGGCCTGCGCATCGGCTATGAAGCGTTGGCCTGGGGCAAGCATGTGAACACTTGGCAGCAGGTGTGGAACCTGGTGCGCCAGGTCGATCACCCAAGCCTGGGCGTGTTGCTCGACAGCTTTCACACCTTGTCGCTCAAGGGCGACCCGAGCGGCATCGCCCAGATCCCGGGCGACAAGATTTTCTTCGTGCAAATGGCCGACGCGCCGATCCTGGCCATGGATGTGCTGGAGTGGAGCCGGCATTTCCGTTGCTTCCCAGGCCAGGGCGAATTTGACCTGGCGGGCTTTCTCGCGCCGATTATCAAAAGTGGCTACACCGGGCCCTTGTCCCTGGAAATTTTCAATGACGGTTTCCGCGCTGCGCCGACCCGCGCGAATGCGGCGGATGGCTTGCGTTCGCTGTTGTACCTGGAAGAAAAAACCCGTCAGCGCCTGGCTGAAGAAGCCCCCGCTGCGCCCGTGGATATTCTGTTTGAAACCCCGGTGGCCAGCGAATACGACGGTATCGAGTTTCTTGAATTTGCCGTGGACGAAAACCTCGGCGCCAAGCTGACCCACTGGCTGGAGCGTCTGGGTTTCGCCAAGGCCGGTCAGCATCGCTCCAAGAATGTGAGCCTGTTGCGCCAGGGTGACATCAACCTGATCCTCAACTGCGAACCGTACTCCTTCGCCCACAACTTTTTCGAGGCCCACGGGCCATCCCTGTGCGCCACGGCAATTCGGGTCAAGGACAGTGCCAAGGCCCTGGAGCGGGCGGTGGCCTACAAGGGCCAGCCATATCGTGGCCTGGTCGGCCCCAACGAGCTGGAACTGGCTGCGGTGCGTGCGCCGGACGGCAGCCTGATCTACTTGGTGGACCCCAGCGAAGGCGGGCTGTACGACACCGATTTCAACCTGCAAACGGCCGCACCCGCCAGCGGCGGCTTGCTGCGCATTGACCATATGGCCATGGCGCTGCCGGCCGACAGCCTCGACAGTTGGGTGTTGTTCTACAAAAGCCTGCTGGATTTCGAAGCCGATGACGAAGTGGTCCTGCCCGATCCCTACGGCCTGGTGAAAAGCCGTGCGTTGCGCAGCCGTTGCAGTTCGATTCGCCTGCCGCTGAATATCTCCGAAAACCGCAACACGGCGATTTCCCACGCGCTCTCCAGCTATCGCGGTTCGGGCGTGCACCACATTGCCTTCGATTGCGCGGATATTTTCGCCGAGGTACGCCGGGCCAAAGAGGCCGGTGTGCCGTTGCTGGATATCCCGCTCAACTATTACGACGACCTGGCGGCACGCTTCGATTTCGACGATGAGTTCCTCAGTGAGCTGGCGTATTACAACGTGCTGTACGACCGCGACGCCCAGGGCGGTGAGTTGTTTCATGTGTACACCGAGGCGTTCGAGGGGCGGTTTTTCTTCGAGATCATCCAGCGCAAGAATGGCTATGCCGGCTACGGCGCGGCCAACGTGGCGGTGCGTCTGGCGGCGATGGCCAAGTCGCGCAGTGGGGCGGTACGCCAGGCTCGGCTATAACCGCAAGGCAGGTGCTTCCTTCGGGGAGCGCCGCGGCCCATAATCAGCGCCTGCACAACAATGGCCGTGAGCGCACCATGACCTCAAGTCCCGATCTCCCCGCGGTAGCTGACGCACCGCGCAAGAGTCGCAAGAACAATCCGGAAAAGACCCGGGAGAATATTCTCCAGGAAGCCATTGTCGAGTTTGTTCAACAGGGCCTGGCCGGCGCTCGCGTGGACGCCATCGCCGAGCGCATCCACACTTCCAAGCGCATGATCTATTACTACTTCGGCAGTAAGGAGCAGTTATACGTCGAGGTATTGGAGAAGCTCTACGGCGATATCCGCAACACCGAAACCCGCATGAACCTCACGGCCCTGGAGCCGCGTGAGGCGATTCGCCGGTTGGTGGAATTCACCTTTGATCACCATGACCAGAACGTGGATTTTGTGCGCATCGTCAGCATCGAAAATATCCACAACGCCGAGTACGTCAAACGCACCGAGACCATCAAGGCGATGAACAGCAAGATCCTCGAAGGGCTGGGCGAGACCTTGCGCCGTGGCGCCGAATTGGGGTTGTTTCGCGAAGGGCTGGAGCCGTTGGACGTGCACTTGTTGATTAACTCGTTCAGCTTTTACCGAGTGTCCAACCGGCATACCTTCAGCGAGATCTTCCAGATCGAACTGTCGGACGAGGCGATCAAGCAGCGGCACCGGGAGATGATCTGCGAGTCGGTGCTGCGCTACCTGCAAGCCTGAGAACACCCGTTTTCATGGCTGAACCCAATCAATGTGGGAGCCGGGCTTGCCCGCGATAGCGGTCTGTCAGTGCCCCATAGGTTGACTGGCCCACCGCTATCGCCGGCAAGCCAGCTCCCACATTTTGATGGGGTTGCATCCCTAGATATTCATGCTCTGGAAATGCGCCAGCATCCTTTCTGCATCCGCCACTTCACCGCTGAACAACTCAAACGCCTTCACCGCCTGAAACACCGCCATATTGCCGCCGTCCAACGTACGGCAACCCAAGGCGCGAGCGTCACGTAGCAGTTGGGTTTCCAACGGGAAGTACACGATCTCCGCTACCCACAATTCGGCCCGTAATAACGCGGCTGGCACCGGCGTGCCGGGTAACTTGGCCATGCCCATCGGCGTGGTGTTCACCAGGCCATCGGCTTCGGCCATGGCGTTTTCCAAGTGGCTGCCGACTTGAGCGCTACCGGCACCGAACTGCCGGGCAAGGTTATCCACAAGGTCCTGGGCGCGGGTGCGGTCGACGTCGAAGATGCTCAACTGCTCCACACCTTCTGCCAACAGCGCATGGGCCACTGCCGCGCCCGCGCCACCGGCGCCCATCTGCACCACGCGTTGGCGCGGTACGTTGTGCAAGTTGCGCCGAAAACCTTCGGCGAACCCCAGGCAGTCGGTGTTATGGCCGATGCGCTTGCCGTCCTTGAACACCACGGTATTGACCGCGCCAATGCCCCGGGCCTCATCGGAGAGTTCATCGAGCAGCGGCAGGATCGCCTGCTTGCACGGGTAAGTAATGTTCAGCCCGGTGAAGTGCATCAGCTCGGCGGCCCGCAGGAGTTCCGGCAGGGCGTTGAGGTCCAGGTGCAGCGGCTCCAGGTCGATCAGGCGATACAGGTAGCGCAAGCCCTGGGCATCGCCTTCCTGTTCGTGCAGTGCCGGGGTGCGTGAGGCCTGGATACCGGCGCCGATCAGGCCGGCGAGAATGCGCGGTTTCATCAGGCGCGTCCCTTGAGTGTCTGGCTGAAATGCTCCAGCGCCAGGTGGTAGCCGTGGCTGCCAAATCCGGCCAGCACGGCCTTGGCGATCGGTGACACAAACGAGTGATGACGAAAGGCTTCACGGGCATGCACGTTGGATAAATGCACTTCGATCACCGGCACTTCACTGGCCACCAGCGCATCGCGGATTGCGATCGAGGTGTGGGTCCAGGCGGCCGGGTTAATCACAATACCTGCGCAACGGTTACGGGCGCCGTGGATCCAGTCGAGCAATTCGCCCTCGTGGTTGGTCTGGCGAAATTCGATTTTCAGCCCGAGTTCATCGGCGCTGCGGCCACACAGGGCGGCGATGTCGGCCAGGGTTTCATGGCCATAAGTGGCCGGCTCGCGGGTGCCGAGCAGGTTGAGGTTGGGGCCGTTGAGCACCAGCACGATGGGCGGCATAGCGGGATCTCCACAGTTCTTATTGGTTATGTGGACAAAATGTACTGGTTGGTTAGTTTGGTCAATTGATCGTTGCGGATCTGTGCGGTTATCGAACTGTTATCAACATCCTCTTGCCGCCCGATCAGATTAGATATCAATTGAAAATCATTCTCGACAACGCTTAAGATGCCCGCCTGTTTCCTATACATTCCAGGGAGTCGGTTTGTCGGACGTGGATCTCAAGGGCCTGTTTCTCAAGCACGCCGATACCCTGCGCGGGTATCTGGCTCGCAAGGTACGGGACCCGCAATTGGCCGCAGACCTGGTGCAGGAGAGCTTCCTGCGCCTGGCGGAAAAACCGGCCGGTGAGCGCATCGACAACTCCCAGGGCTATCTATATCGAACGGCGAGCAATCTGCTGATCGACCATATTCGTCAGGAAGCACGGCGCAAGACCGACACCGTGCCCCATGAGGCGCTGGCCGAGATTGAAGATGACGTGGCCGGGTTGGAGGCTCAGGCAATGGCCCAGCAACAGCGACAGGCATTGAAGCAGGCACTGGCGCAATTGCCGGAGCGCACCCAGCAGATTTTCCGCTTGAACCGTATCGAAGGCATGACCCACGCCCAGGTCGCCCGGCACCTGAATATTTCCGACAGCTCGGTGCAAAAGCATTTGGCCAAGGCGTTGTCCTATGTGATGCAGCGCTTGCAGGAAGGTGAGGGGATGCCATCCGACGAATGAATTACCGAAAAGTACCAGGCCAGACGTCAGAGCGTCTATATAACGAAAAATCGAGATTCACACGTGAATAGCCAGGGTCCGCAACAGCACAGCATTACCGAGGCGGCTGCCGAATGGGCGGTGCGCCTGCACGCCGGTGCCCTGAGCGAACAGGAGCAGGCCGAGTTGCGTCAGTGGATCGCCCGTGACAGCCGTCACGAAGGGGCGCTGCGGTTTGCCGAGCAAACCTGGGCAGCGCTGGGTGAAGTGCACAAGGATGATCCCGTACACCGACAGCGGCCCGCCACGCCGACCCCGCCCGTGCGTCGCTCCAAACGCCGAAGGCCGTGGCAACGTGCGGCCGCCGTGGCGCTTATTGTGGTGGTGGCGGGCGTGGGCTGGGTGCGCGGGCCCGATGTGTTGCTGCACCTGCAGGCCGACTACGTCACGCAAAAGGGCGAAGTGCGCACAGTGCAGCTGGCGGACGGCAGTAAGGTGGAGCTGGATTCCGCCAGCGCCATTCGCCTGGATTACGATGGCGTGCAGCGCGGCATCAGCCTGCTCCAGGGCTCGGCGGTGTTTGATGTGGCACCGATGAAGGGCGAAGAAACCCGACCGTTCGTGGTGCGCAGTGCCGGGGGGCAGACCCGGGCGCTGGGTACGCGGTTTGTGGTCGAGCGTGAGGGCCAGAGCCAGGCCTGGGTCGGTGTGTTGCAGCACAGTGTCGAGGTGTCCATGCAGGCATCACCGACCACAGGCCCCGCCGAGCGCGTTGTGCAGCAAGGCCAGGCTGCGCGTTACAGCCCCGATGACGGTGTGGTCAGCCTTGATCAGTTTGATGTGGATCGCGCCACCAGTTGGCGGCGCGGTGTGTTGATCTTCGACCGTCAGCCGTTGGCCAAGGTTATCGAGCAACTCAACCGTTACCGCCCCGGGCGCGTGGTATTGGCTGACGCGGCTTTGGGTGAGCGCGAAGTCAGCGGCGTCTTCCGCCTGGACATGCTCGACAGCGCCCTCGCTACCCTGACCCAGGAACTTCAAGTGCAACGCTTGGACCTGGCCGGCCTCAGCCTGATCTATTGACCTGTCCCCGCTAAAAGCCGCTGTTCTGTAGGAGCGAGCTTGCTCGCGAAAACCCCAAGGGCACCGCGTTTTCGTTGACGTTCTTCGCGAGCAAGGGCTAGCCGCCCGCTTCGCTCCTGCAAAAAAATATTACTGACTTCCCGTGCCTCACACGTCTTGCTAGGTGAGAAGCATTCGCATAAACAAAAAACGCTTAGCGCAGGGATAACCACACATGTCAGCACTCACCAAGGGGCGTATCACCGGCAGTCGGTTGGCCCTGGCCATTCACTTGGGATTGTTTGCCCTCGCCGCGCCGGTGCATGCCGTGCAACCTGCAACTGGCGCAGCTCAATCCGCGGTGTTGAGGTTCGACATCCCTGCGCAATCCCTGGGCAGTGCGGTGCTGGCGTTCGCCGATCAGGCGGGCCTGCAAGTGTTGTTCGACAGCCAGCGCCTGCAAGGGTTGAGTAGCGCCGCGCTCAAGGGCAGTTTCGACGTGCAGGAAGGTCTTGGCCGCCTGCTCGGTGCCGCACCGGTTGAATATCGCTTTACCGGCGAACGCCAGGTCACCTTGACCCGCGTCGAGCAACAGGCCGGAGCGCTGGCCTTGGGGACCACCACCATCACCGGCCTGCACAAGCAGGACTGGGTGTATTCAACGCCACGTTCGGTCAGCGTGGTCGATCGCGAACAACTGGACCGCAACCCGCCACGCCATGCCGCCGAGATGCTCGAAGAGGCGCCAGGCGTCTATTCCGCCGTCAGCCAGCAAGATCCCGGTTTGTCGGTGAATATCCGCGGTATCCAGGACTATGGCCGGGTCAATATGTCGGTCGATGGCATGCGCCAGAATTACCAGCAGAGTGGTCACCAGCAACGCAACGGCACGCTGTATGTCGACCCCGAATTGTTGTCCGAAGTCGTGATCAAAAAGGGGGCGACCTCCACCCAGGGCGGGGCGGGCGTGATTGGCGGGGTGGCTAACTTTCGTACGGTGGAGGCCGCCGACCTGCTCAAGGATGGCAAGCAAATCGGCGGGCGCATTCGCCTCACCACCGGCCTGGGCGGGCGCAGCAACGGCACGCACTTTATCGGCAGCTCGGCGTTTGCCGTGGGGACCGACGTGTGGGACATGCTGGTGGCGGCCAGTGAGCGTCATTTGGGCGACTACAACCCCGGCACCAAGGGCAGCATTGGCGAGCTGCGTACCGGTGCGGCGTATATGCCGGCCAGTGAAGAGCGCATCAAGCACAGCACGGTTGCCTATTCAGGCTCGGTGATGCGCTCGCGCCTGCTCAAGCTGGGGCTCAACCTGCCGGTTGATCAGCGTCTGCAACTGAGCTACCTGGTCACCGAGGTCGACTACGACGACGTCAACATGATGACCGCCGAAAAGCCCCAGCTGTGGGAAAAGCTGGGCAGCAGCAACGTCAAGGCACAGAACTTCGCGCTGGATTACAGCTACGCACCGGACAACCCGCTGATCGATTTCAAGGCCAAGCTCTACCACGTGGATACGCGCAATGATCAATCCACGCTGGCCCGGGGTATCAGTAAGGGCTATGACGTTACCTATCAAACCAATACCTATGGCGTGCAGGCGCAGAACATCTCGACCTTTGCCCTGACCGAGCTTGCCGCACTCAAGGCCAACTACGGGCTGGAGTTTTTTTACGACAAGGTTCGGCCCGATTCCAACCAGGCCGTAGAGGCCGGCTCGGCGCTGACGGCCTCGGCGGCGGAAAGCATCACGCCCAAAGGCGACCGCGCGATGGGCAGCCTGTTCGGGCGCCTGGATTTCGATTACGACGGTTGGCTGAACCTCAACGCGGGTTTGCGTTATGACCGCTATCGGCTGCGCGGCGAAACCGGCTTGAACACCCGCACGTTCATCCTCGGCACCACCCGCCAGATCGGCGTACCGGTCAATTACGACGTGGACCGCGAGGAAGGCCGTTTCTCCCCGACCTTCGGCCTGTCGATCAAGCCCGGTGTCGATTGGCTGCAGCTTTTCGCCACTTACGGCAAGGGTTGGCGTCCGCCGGCGGTGACCGAAACCCTGGTCAGCGGCCGGCCCCATGGCGGTGGTTCGGAGTCGATTCTCCCCAACCCCTATCTCAAGCCTGAGCGATCCACCGCGTGGGAAGTCGGTTTCAATGTACTCAAGCAAGACCTGCTGTTCGCCGATGATCGCGCGGGCATGAAAGTGTCGTACTTCAACACTCGGGTCGATGACTTTTCCTATATGGCCCTGGGCGTGCAGCCGCCCGGTTATGGCAACGTCAATATCGGCAGTGCGGCCTACGTCAACAACCTGGAAACCACGCGTTTTCGTGGCCTTGAATACCAGCTCGATTACGACGCCGGTTTTGCCTACGGCCAGTTCAACTACACGCGGATGCTGGGCAGCAACAAGTTCTGCAGCAAAACCGCCTGGCTCGGCGGCGTGACCAAAACCCAAAAGAGGCCCGGCAACCGGGCGCCGGTGGACGCCATGGTGCCCGACGATGCGGCCAATGCCGGCGTGGGTTGCAGCGCGATCCTGGGCTCCTCCGAACACATGCCCATGGACCGTGGCACCGCAACCCTGGGCGCACGCTTCCTTGAGCGCAAGCTGGATGTAGGCGTGCGCGCCCGCTACAGCGCGGGCTACTACGTCAAGGGTGCCGCCGGGGTGACCACCGCGCAAACCGGCGTCTACCCCGCCGACTGGAAGCCCTACACCGTCTACGACCTTTACGGCAGCTACCGCGCCACCGACCAACTGACCCTGCGCCTGGCCATGGAAAACGTCACCGACCGCGCCTACCTGGTGCCGCTGGGCGATGTACTGGCCTTCACCCTGGGCCGTGGGCGCACGTTGCAGGGCACCGTTGAATATCAGTTCTGACCGCTTTTGCCCAGTGACGGGCAAAACCACAGCAGGCACTGGCTTGCTGCGGAGTGACCACCCAATGACTTGGAGTTTTGCATGAGCATTTCTATTTCATACAGCACGACCTACGCCGCTAGCACCGTCGCCCAGTACCTGAGCGATTGGTCGGCCTACTTCGGTGATCTCAACCACCGTGAAGGTTCGGTCAAAGAGGGTGTGAACACCGGTGGTTTCAATCCAGGGCCGTTCGACGGCACCCAATATGGCGTATCGAGCAGCGTCAGTGATGCGGCAGTGGTTGCCGAAGGCAGCCTGCATTACACCTTGTTCAACCCGCCGACCCACACGCTGTGGGGTTCGCTCGATGGCCTGACCCTGGGCGACACCCTCGCCGGTGGCGCAACCAGCGGTGGCTACTCCATCGCCAACCAGGAAGTCAGCTTTACCAACCTGGGCCTGTCGAGCCTGCAGTCCGAAGGCCGTGACGGCCAGGTGCACAAGATCGTGTACGGCCTGATGAGTGGTGACAGTTCGGCACTGGCCTCGGCGATCGACACCTTGCTCAAGGGCATCGACCCAAGCCTGTCGGTCAACTCCACCTTCGATCAACTGGCTGCTGCCGGTGTGGCACATCAGGATTCGGCTGCGTTCGCCGCTGCCGATGTGGGCCTGGTGGGGATTCAGGACGCGCCGCACGACTTCGCCCTGGCTGCCTGATGCAAAAAAGCCGATGGAGGATCACGCCTTCATCGGCCTTGCGAATCCTGTGGGTGCGCCGCAGGTGCTGTCAACGCACCGGGCGGGCCCTTGCTTGACTCTTCAATGGGACAACCTTCATGACTCGGCCCGGTGCCAAGCGCGCGAATGAGATGCTGGCTGCACTCACGGCCTATAAAAGTGCCTTCTTCAACATCGGCCTGTTTTCGGCAGTGATCAATCTGTTGATGCTGGCTCCGGCGCTGTACATGTTGCAAGTGTACGACCGGGTGCTGGCCTCGGGTAATCAGATGACCCTGCTGATGCTGACGCTGATGATCCTCGGCCTGTTCGCCTTGATGGGCGCGTTGGAGTGGGTGCGCAGCCAAGTGGTGATTCGCCTCGGCACGCAGATGGACATGCGCTTGAACCAGCGCGTATTCGACGCCGCTTATGAAGCCCAGCTCAAGGGCGGCACCCAGGCTGCGGGCCAGGCTCTGCACGACTTGACCACCTTGCGCCAGTTCGCCACCGGCCAGGCGCTGTTCGCCTTTTTCGATGCGCCGTGGTTTCCGGTGTACCTGTTGGTGATCTTCCTGTTCCATCCCTGGCTGGGCCTGCTGGCGTTGGGTGGCGCGTTGTTGCTGATGGCATTGGCGTGGGCCAACCATCATGTCAGCCAGGCGCCGATGGCCCTGGCCAGCCAACTGTCGATCAGCGCCAGCCAGCAGGCCACGGCCAATCTGCGCAACGCCGACACCATTGAGGCCATGGGTATGCTCGCCACATTGCGCGGGCGCTGGTTCAGCCAGCACCAGGCGTTTCTGGTGCAGCAGAACCTGGCCAGTGAAAAGACTGCGGTGGTCACGGCCTGGTCCAAGGGCGTACGCCTGGCCCTGCAATCGCTGGTGCTGGGCCTGGGCGCCTGGTTGGCGGTCAACGGCGACATAACGCCGGGGATGATGATTGCCGGCTCGATCCTGATGGGACGTGTGCTCAGCCCCATCGACCAATTGATCGGTGTGTGGAAGCAATGGGGCTCGGCGCGTCTGGCCTACGAGCGTTTATCGTTGATGCTGCAAGATAACCCGGCGCGACCGGCGCGCATGAACCTGCCCGTGCCCAAGGGCCAGGTCAGCCTGGATCAGATCAGTGCCTGCGCCCCCGGCAGCCGTCGGCCTGCGCTGGCCAATCTGGGTTTCAGCCTGCCGGCGGGTGATGTGCTGGGTGTGATCGGCCCGTCGGGCTGCGGCAAGTCCACCCTGGCGCGGGTGCTGGTGGGGGCCTGGGCCCCGCTGGCCGGCAAGGTGCGCCTGGATGGCGCCGACCTGGCGGTGTGGGACAAACAGCAACTGGGCCCGCATATCGGTTACTTGCCCCAGGACATCCAACTGTTCGCCGGCAGCATTGCGCAAAACATCGCGCGCTTTGAAACGGTGGAGGCCGACAAAGTCCTCGCCGCAGCGCAAATGGCCGGCGTGCACGAACTGATCCTGCAACTGCCGCAAGGCTACGACACGCAACTGGGTGAGGGCGGCGCGGGCTTGTCCGGCGGGCAAAAACAACGGGTGGCCCTGGCGCGTGCGCTGTACGGCCTGCCGGCGCTGATTGTGCTGGATGAGCCCAATGCCAACCTCGACGAAGTGGGCGAGCAGGCGCTTTTGCAAGCCATCGCCCAACTCAAGCAACAGCGTCGCACCCTGATTCTGATCACCCACAAACCCAACGTGCTGAGCCTGACCGACCAATTGCTGATTCTCAAGGACGGCCAGATGCAGGCGTTCGGCCCGACGGCGCGGGTGTTGGAGGCGCGGCAAAAAACGGTGGCGAGCAAGCCGGTCTCGACCATGAGCATGAGCTACCGCTTCGGTGAAGGAAAACCCGCATGAGCCAGAGCAAACCTGCGTTGGTCAGCGACCAGCCACACAACGTGCTGGCGCTGGATGATAAAAAATATTCACGCCTGGGGTGGTGGCTGGTGCTGGGAGGCTTTGTCGGGTTTCTTGGCTGGGCGGCACTGGCGCCGTTGGACAAGGGCGTGGCGGTGCCGGGCAAGGTCATGGTGTCGGGGCACCGCAAGACGGTGCAACACCCGGCGGGCGGGATCGTCGAGCGTATCGAGGTGCATGACGGTGACCAGGTCAGCGCAGGCCAGGTGTTGTTGCGTTTGAAGCAAACCCCGTTGCGCGGGCAGATGCAGTCACTGCGCAGCCAATACCTGGCGTCGCTGGCCAGCGAAGCGCGCTTGAGCGCCGAGAGTGAAGGCTTGCCGACCATTGTATTTAGCCCCGAGCTGCTGGCCGATCCCGACGCCGCGACCACCCTGAGCCTGCAACGCCAGCTATTCAACAGCCGTGCCCAGGCATTGGCCACCGAGCAGGGGGGGCCTGCGTGAAACTATCGCCGGCGTTGAGGCGCAGTTGCGCGGCACGCGGGCCTCCCAGGCGAGCAAGGTTTTGCAGCGTGCGGCGTTGAATGAGCAGCTTCAGGGGCTGCGCGAGTTGGCGCGCGACGGCTACATCCCGCGCAATCGCCTGCTCGACAGCGAGCGGTTGTATGCGCAAATCGACGGCGCCATTGCCGAGGATGTCGGGCGTATCGGCCAGTTGCAGCGCCAGGTGCTGGAGTTGCGTTTGCGCATCCGCCAGTTGGGCGAAGATTTCCAGAAAGACCTGCGCAGCCAGTTGGCCGAAACCCGCACCCGCAGCGACGACTTGCGCAATCGCCTGGCCTCCGCCGAGTTCGAACTGGCCAACAGCCTGGTGCGTGCACCGGCATCCGGCGTGGTGGTGGGGTTGCAGGTGTACACCGAGGGCGGGGTGATCAAGCCCGGGGAGGCGCTGATGGACATCGTGCCCCAGGGCGAGCCCTTGTTGGTGGAGGCGCGGGTGCCGGTACAAATGATCGACAAGGTGCACCCGGGCTTGCCGGTTGAGTTGATGTTTTCGGCGTTCAACCAATCCACCACGCCACGGGTGGCAGGCGAAGTCACGTTGGTCTCTGCCGACCGCCAGGTCGATGAGCGCACCGATGAGCCGTATTACACGCTGCGGGCCCAGGTCAGCGCGGCGGGTATGCAACAACTGGACGGCGTGCAGATCCGTCCGGGGATGCCGGTGGAAACCTTCGTCAAGACCGGCGAGCGCTCGATGCTCAACTACCTGTTCAAACCCTTGCTGGACCGCACCCATATGGCCCTGGTGGAAGAATGAAGGCGTTGTTGTTCACCCTCTGTTTAAGCTGCACACCGACGGCGTATGCCCTGGGTTTGTTGGACGTTTATGATTTGGCGCTCCGCAACGACCCGACCTTTCAGGCGGCGATTCAGGAGCGCGAGGCCGGTGAAGAAAACCGCGTGATCGGTCGGGCCGCATTGCTGCCTAACCTGTCATGGAGCTACAACAATTCGCGCAATGAGTCCGAAGTCACCCAGAGCACGGCAATCGGAAATGTCAGCAGCGACCGCAATTACCGCAGCTACGCCTCGGCCCTGACCTTGCAGCAACCGTTGCTTGATTACGAAGCCTATGCGCGTTTTCGCCAAGGCACCGCCCAGGCGTTGATGGCCGACGAGCGCTTTCGCGGCAAGAGCCAGGAACTGGCCGTGCGGGTGCTGAGCGCCTACAGCCAGGCATTGCTGGCACAAGAGCGCATCGCGTTGAGCCGTGCCCAGAAACGTGCGTTTGCCGAGCGCCTGCAACTCAATGATCGCCTGCTCAAAGGCGGTGAGGGCACGCGGACCGATGTGCTCGAAACCCAGGCGCGCCTGAGCCTGGCCCAGGCCGAAGAAATCGAAGCCATGGATGCCCAGGACACTGCCTTGCGTGAGCTGGAAGCTATTGTCGGCCAGCCGCTGCACATCGAAGAGCTGACGCCCCTGGCGCGTCAATTCGAGATCGCGCCGCTTGAGCCCCATCGTTTTGAAACCTGGCGTGAACTGGCCATGGCCAATAACCCCGAACTCAAGTCCCAGCACCACGCGCTCGACGTGGCCTCGTATGAGGTGGAGCGCAAGCGCGCCGGGCACCTGCCCAAGGTCAGTCTGTACGCGACCAGTCGCAAGACCAGTTCCGATTCAGAAAGCAGCTACAACCAGAAGTACGACACCAACAGCGTCGGCATCCAGGTCAGCCTGCCGCTGTTTGCCGGTGGCTCGGTCTCGGCCTCCACCCGTCAGGCGGCCAACCAACTGTCTCAGGCCCAATACGAGCTGGACGCGCAAACCGCTGCGACCTTGGTGGAGTTGCGCAAGCAATTCAACCTCAACACCAGCGGCGCGGCCAAGGTGCGCGCCTATGAAATGGCAGTGAGTTCCGCCACGGCGCTGGTGAGCGCCACGAAGAAAAGCGTCAGCGGCGGTGAGCGGGTCAACCTCGACGTGCTCGACGCCGAGCAGCAACTGTTCACCGCCCGCCGTGACCTGGCCAATGCGCGTCATGCGTACCTGCTGGCGCGCATTCAGTTGAAGTATTACGCGGGGTTGCTGAGCGAGCAGGACTTGCGGGCGCTGGCCGCGTATTTCCAACCCTCGGCATGAGTGGTTACAACCCGGCATTCGCCGGGTTTTTTATGGTTACTAATCTGTGAAACAGCTTCGGGATAGGAGCCGGTTGTCGGGTGACAGAGGGAAATTGTTACCTGGCGGAAAATAACCTAACGGATGGGTTACGATGAGAGTAGGTGCTTACAAAGGCTACGTGATTTCGGTGTTTATCAGGGATGAGCATTGCCCGCCCCATGTGCATGTCAGGGGCAAGGGGTGGGATGCGCGTTTTCGCTTCAGTTTTCTGGATGGGGATGTTGAGTTGTGGGACGTAGAGCCTGAACGGAGGCGGCCGCCCATAGCACTTCTGAAGGAGATACGCGGGGCGATCATGCAGCGGCACTACTTGGCGCGGGCACGCAGGATCTGGTGGGAAAAACTGCAGACGGTTTGCCTGGAGAATCATTCCTGGAATTGGGAAACGGATGAGCTCATTCCTGGATTGGTCATTCGGCGTGGTGTTTACGTGATTGCACGTGCCCGACACGATGTCGTACGGCAGAAAACAATTTTGAATCTGGTCAGAGCCCCAGGTTTTGTGGAGATCGATTTATGAAAAAGATCATAAAAGCCAAAGTCACACCTTATGTACCTCTCACTGAAGCCGACGTTGACAAGGCAATCGCCCGTGGGCGCAAGTTGAAACGCCTATACGCCAACGCCAGCAACGTACGTTATGAAAACGACTGCCTCTCCATTGGCTTCTCCGATGGCAGCCGCGTCGTGTTGCCGGTGGCTGGCCTGCCGGAGTTCGAAGGGTTTTCAGCGAAGGATTTCCAGCAGTTGGAAGTGACGTTCGGTGGCAAGGCGATTAGCTGTGAGGCTCAGGACCTGGATGTTTCCATCACAGGCCTGATCGCTACAAGCCAGCCGCTGATGGACCTGGCAACCAGCCTGGTGGCATCGCGCAATGGTCGCAAAAGCAGCGCGGCCAAGACCGCAGCGGCCCGGGCCAATGGCAAAAAGGGGGGCCGGCCACGCAAGGAAGTCCCGCAGCCCCCAGAGACAACAGACACTTGAATAAACTGTAGGAGCGAGCTTGCTCGCGAAAACCTCACAGGCACCGCGTTCATCCAGGAAGGACGCGTTATCGTTGACGTTTTTCGCGAGCAAGCTCGCTCCTACAATGCCCAGGCCCCGCAGGCTTATCGGCGGGTCAGCAACACACCTGATTCCATATGGTGCGTCCACGGGAACTGGTCAAACATTGCACACTGGGTAATCCGGTGTGTGTCATGCAGTTGCGCAATGTTGGCCGCCAACGTCTCCGGGTTGCAGGAGATGTACAGGATATTGTCGAAACGCCGGGTCAGTTCGCACGTGTCCGGGTCCATGCCAGCGCGGGGCGGGTCGACGAAGACGCTACCGAACTCGTAGCTTTTCAGGTCGATGCCGTGCAGGCGGCGGAACGGGCGCACTTCATTCAGGGCTTGGGTGAGTTCTTCGGCGGAGAGGCGCACCAGGGTGACGTTATCCACGCCATTCTCATCCAGGTTGCTCAGGGCCGCATTCACCGAGGTCTTGCTGATCTCGGTGGCCAGCACCTTGCGCACGCGGGTCGCCAGCGGCAAGGTGAAGTTGCCGTTGCCGCAATACAGCTCCAGCAAATCGTCCGGGCGATCGCCCAAGGCTTCATATGCCCAGTTGAGCATCTTCTGGTTCACCGTACCGTTGGGCTGGGTGAAGGCGCCTTCGGGCTGGCGGTAGCTGAAAGTGCGGCCACCGACGTCGAGTTTTTCCACCACGTAGTCCTGGCCGATCACATCGCGCTTGCCCTTGGAGCGGCCGATGATGCTCACATTCAGCTCGGCTGCCAGCTTGTTCGCAGCAGTGTGCCAGTGCTCGTCCAGCGGGCGGTGATAACACAGGGTGATCATCGCGTCGCCGGCCAGGGTGGTGAGGAACTCCACCTGGAACAGCTTGTGGCTCAGGGCGGCGCTGGCTTGCCAGGCAGCCTTGAGTTGCGGCATCAACTGGTTGATGCGCTGGCTGGCAATGGGGAACTCTTCGATCAGGATCGGCGTGCGCTTGTCGTCCTGGGAAAACATTGCGTAATGGCGATCACCACCTTCGCGCCACAGGCGGAACTCCGCGCGCAGGCGGAAGTTCTGCAACGGCGAATCGAAGACCTGCGGCTCGGGCGCGTCGAAGGGTGCCAGCAGGTCACGCAAACGCGTGACCTTGTCTTGCAGTTGAGCGGTATAGCTTGCGGCGTCGAAAGTCATGCGTTGAACCAGCCCAGCTTGATCACAAACAGAATCGACAGGATCACCAGTGCCGGGTTCAGCTCACGGTAGCGGCCCGAAAGCAGCTTGATGGCGGTCCAGGCGATGAAACCGAAGGCGATGCCGTTGGCGATGGAGTAAGTGAAGGGCATCGCCAGGGCGGTGATCACCACCGGCGCTGCAACAGTGATGTCATCCCAGTCGATTTCGGCCAGGCCCTGGCTCATCAGCACCGCCACAAACAGCAGGGCTGGCGCGGTGGCATAGGCGGGCACGCTGGCGGCCAGCGGCGAGAAGAACAGCGCCAGTAGAAACAGGATAGCGACCACGATGGCCGTCAAACCAGTGCGGCCACCGGCGCTCACGCCCGCCGCCGATTCGATGTAACTGGTGGTGGTGGAAGTACCCAGCAGCGAGCCAGCCATGGCGGCGGTGCTGTCGGCGATCAGCGCACGGCCCATTTTCGGCATATGACCGTCTTTGCCCATCAGGCCGGCGCGCTTGGCGACGCCGATCAGGGTGCCGGAGTTATCAAACAGGTCAACGAACAGGAAGGCGAAGATCACGCTGACCAGGCCGATATCCAGCGCGCCCTTGATATCCAGCTGCAGGAACGTCGGGGCCAGGGACGGTGGCACCGAAGTCACGCCGATGAAAGGCGTGAAGCCCAATACGATGGAGGCGATGGTCACTGCCAGAATACCGATCAGCACCGCGCCGCGTACCGCCAGCGCTTCAAGCGCGACGATCAGAACGAAACCCAGCGTCGCCAGGATTGGCGCCGGTTGTTTCAAGTCGCCCAGGCCCACCAGGGTGGCCGGGTTGGCGACCACGATCCCGGCGTTATGCAGGGCAATCAGCGCCAGGAACAGGCCGATGCCGGCAGCAATTGCCGAGCGCAGAGGCAGCGGGATGGCATTGATGATCCACTCACGAATGCGGAAGATCGACAGCAGGAAGAACAGCACCGCCGAAATGAACACCGCGCCCAGTGCCACCTGCCAGGTGTGGCCCATGTGCAGGACCACGGTGTAGGTGAAGAACGCGTTGAGGCCCATGCCCGGCGCCAGCGCAATCGGGTAGTTGGCGATCAGGCCCATCACGGTGGAACCGATGGCCGCCGCCAGGCAGGTCGCGACAAACACCGCGCCTTTGTCCATACCGGTCTCGCCGAGGATGCTCGGGTTCACGAACAGGATGTAGGCCATGGCCAGGAAGGTGGTGATCCCCGCAAGAATCTCGGTGCGCACATTGGTGTTGTGGGCTTTGAGTTGAAACAGCTTTTCCAGCATGCCGGCTCCCTGTGACGCGAGTGTGCGTCGTTATTTGTTGACCTCTAAGTCAAAGCACAAACTGCGCCAAGCGCCTGTGGTTTCAGAGAGGATCGGAAAAAGCGGCGCATCATACCAGCAGCCGAGGCTGTGTGGCGCATGGCCTTGAGGCATACTGCGCCGACGTTCAATACCGGGTCATTGCCAGCATGAAAAAAGCCAACGCGTGGAGTCTAGCTCTGATCGCCAGTATCAGCCTGTGGCTGGGCGCAGCACCGGCGTGGGGCGCGGCTGCACCGGCGTTGAGCGAGGTGCGCGTGTTCAAGGTGGAATCGGCAAAATGCAGCGAAACCATCCCCGAGCGGGTGAACACCACCCAGATGTGCGAACACCGTGGGCCCACCCAGGTGTCGGTGATGGAAGTCGGCCTGGGCAACAGCCCCATGGGCCGCTTCAATGGGGCAGAGTTGAACGGGCAACGCACCGCGGTGTGCCAGGTGGGCAACATCAGTGAGGCGTGCAACGGCGTGGGCACCTTGATGGGCTACATCTATGTGTTTGACCTGAACGTCCAGGCCCAGGGCTGGTTCGAATTCACCAATACCTCGATCAATCCTCCGCAAAACACCTTGAAAGCCCAGCTCAATATCCGCTGATCAATCATCTTGAACGCTCAAAAACCCGGGAAGTCGTACCCCTGAGACGGCGATTTTCCTGAACGCCGCGGATGTACTTCAACCCGTGAGGTGTTTATGAGCGCAAACCCCAATGGCGCGGCGGCCCAGCCGTTTGCCCGCCACCCGATACGCATGACACTCAACGGCCAGCCGCGCCAACTGGATGTGCTGCCCTGGACCACCTTGCTCGACCTGCTGCGCGAACAGTTGGACCTGGTCGGCAGCAAAAAGGGCTGCGACCACGGCCAGTGCGGCGCCTGCACCGTGTTGCGTGACGGCAAGCGCGTAAACGCCTGCCTGACCCTGGCCGTGATGTGCGACGGCGCCGAGTTGACCACCATCGAAGGGCTGGCCGACGGCGACCAGTTGCACCCGATGCAGCAAGCCTTCATCAAACATGACGCCTTCCAGTGCGGCTATTGCACCCCCGGCCAGATCTGTTCCGCCGTGGGCCTGGCCAATGAAGGACGCGCCCACGACGGTGCGCAGATCCAGGAACTGATGAGCGGCAACCTGTGCCGCTGCGGTGCCTACAGCAATATCCGCGACGCCATTGAAGAAGCACTGCCGGCGTGCCGCCGTTCGGGGGGTGAATAATGAACCCCTTTCATTACAGCAAGCCTGTCGATGTTCAAGAGGCGGTGCACCTGAGCAACGCCGCCTCGCGCTTTATTGCCGGCGGCACCAACCTGCTCGACCTGATGAAAGAAAACATCAGCCGCCCCGAGCACCTGATCGATATCACCGGCTTGCCCTTGCACGAAGTTGAAGAAACCGCCGACGGCGGCGTACGCATCGGCGCGCTGGTGAGCAATGCCGACCTGGCCTGGCACCCGCTGATCGAGCAGCGTTACCCGTTGCTGTCCCAAGCGATCCTGGCCGGGGCTTCGCCGCAATTGCGCAACATGGCCAGCACCGGTGGCAACCTGTTGCAGCGTACCCGCTGTTATTACTTTTATGACGCCACGGTGCCGTGCAACAAGCGCGAGCCCGGCAGCGGCTGCCCGGCGCGTACGGGGTTGAATCGCATCCATGCGATCCTCGGCGCCAGCGAGCAGTGCGTGGCCACGCATCCCTCGGACATGTGCGTGGCCCTGGCGGCACTCCAGGCGCGGGTGCATGTAGAAGGGCGGGGCGGTGCGCGGGTCATCGAGTTTGCCGATTTCCACCGTCTGCCCGGCGATGCGCCGCAGCGCGACAACCAACTGGCCGATGATGAACTGATCACCGCCATTGAACTGCCTGTCGACCACTTGGCCCGGCACAGCCACTACCTGAAAATCCGCGACCGGGCGTCCTATGCCTTTGCTTTGGTGTCGGTGGCTGCGGCGCTGGAACTGGACGGCGACACCATCATCGATGCGCGCCTGGCCCTTGGCGGCGTGGCGCACAAACCCTGGCGCGACCGCGCAGTGGAAACGGCATTGATCGGTCAGACCGTCAGCCGCGAAACCTTCAGCACTGCTGCCGACGCCTTGCTACAGGATGCCGAGCCGCTGGAACACAACGGCTTCAAGATCAAACTGGCACGACGCGCAATCATCCGTGCCCTGAGCGACGCCGCCGTCGCAGGAGAACAGCCATGAGTGCCATCGGCAAACCTCTGGACCGTGTCGACGGTCTGCTCAAGGTCACAGGCCAGGCGCGCTACGCCGGTGAATTCCCGGAGGACGGCCTGCTGCATGGCAGCGTGGTCTCCAGCACCATCGCCAAAGGCCGTGTTATCAAGATCGATGCCTCCAAGGCCCTGGCCTTGCCCGGCGTAGTCGAGGTCATCCATCACCTCAATCGACCCCGAATCGCCAGCTACGACGACGCCTTCCAGGATGCTGACGCTGCTGACGGCTCGCCCTTTCGCCCGTTGTACAACGACCGCGTGCTCTACAGCGGCCAGCCCCTGGCCCTGGTGATCGCCGATAACCTGGAACTGGCCCGGCACGCCGGTTCACTGGTGCAGATCGAATACGCGCCTGAAGCGTTCGAAACCGACCTGCTCACCCAGCAGGAACGCGCTCACCCTTCGCCGCAGACACCGCCCAAGCCACGCGGCAACTTCCAGGCCGAGTGGGCCGGCGCGGCGATCAGCCTTGATCTGCATTACAGCACCCCCATCGAACACCACAACCCCATGGAGCCCCATGCCAGCACCGTGCTGTATCAGCCGGACGGCACGTTGCATATCCACGACAAAACCCAGGGCCCGCAAAACTGCCAGGCCTATGTGCAAAAAGTGTTCGGCCTGGATAAAAGCCAGGTGCGCATCTTTGCCGCTTTCGTCGGTGGCGCCTTCGGTTCGGGCCTGCGCCCGCAGTACCAGTTGCCATTGGCAGTGATGGCGTCGCTGGCGCTCAAGCGCTCGGTGCGCGTGACCCTGACTCGCCAGCAGATGTTCACCTTCGGCTATCGCCCACGCACCCTGCAGCGTTTGCAGATGGGGGCCGCCGCCAATGGGCGTTTGCTGGCCCTGGGGCATACCGCGATTGGCCAGACCTCGCGCTTCGAGGATTTCAGCGAACACGTGGTGGAGTGGAGCGGCATGCTCTATCACTGCGACAACGTGCAACTGACCTACAAGCTGGTGCCGCTGGACGTCTTTACCCCGCTGGACATGCGCGCGCCCGGCGCGGCACTGGGCGTGATCGGCCTGGAGTGTGCCATGGACGAACTGGCCTGCGCCCTGGCCATCGACCCGGTGCAACTGCGCCTGATCAACTACGCCGAGCGCAACCAGAACGAAGACAAACCCTGGTCGAGCAAAGCCCTGCGCGAATGCTACAGCGAAGGCGCCGAACGCTTCGGCTGGAGCCGGCGCAACCCGGAACCACGCAGTATGCGCGACGGCCGCCAATTGATCGGCTGGGGCATGGCCGGTGGGGTGTGGGAAGCCATGCAGATGAAGGCCAGCGCCAAGGCGCGCATCGATAGCAACGGCAAACTCACCGTCAGCAGCGCCACCACCGACATCGGCACGGGCACCTACACGGTGATGACCCAGATTGCCTCCCAGGCCAGTGGCGTGGCGATGGCCGATATCAGCTTTCTGCTGGGGGATTCGTCATTGCCCACGGCGCCGTTGCAGGGCGGTTCGTTTACCGTGTCGTCCGTCGGCACCGCCGTGCAGCAAGCGTGCGAAGCGCTGAATGCCAGGTTGCTGGAGATCGCCCGGCAGACTTACCCGGTATTCAAGGATGCCGATTCGGTTCGGTTTGAAGACGGTCAGCTACACAGCGGTGATGTGAGCGTGTCGTTGGCGCAACTGGTCAAGGACAGCGGTGAAGACGCCTTGCAGGTGCAGGTCGACAGCCAGCCCGATAAAAAGCGCGAGGGCTATGCCAGTGCCACTCACTCGGCGGTGTTCGTTGAAGTGCGGGTGGATGAAGACCTGGGCACCATCAAGGTCAGCCGTGTGGTCAGCGCGGTAGCCGCCGGGCGCGTGGTCAACCCGAAGATGGCCCGCAGCCAGATCCTTGGCGGGGTGGTGTGGGGCATTGGCATGGCGCTGCATGAAGAGACTCAGATTGACCATCAACTGGGGCGCTACATGAACCACAGCCTGGCCGAGTACCACATCCCGGTGAACGCCGATATTGGCGAGATTGACGTGCTGTTTGTTGAAGAACATGACGAGATCGTCAATGCGCTCGGGTCCAAGGGCGTGGGGGAAATCGGCATTGTCGGGGTAGCGGCGGCGGTGGCGAATGCGGTTTACCATGCCACCGGCAAGCGGGTGCGGGAGTTTCCGATCACCTTGGATAAAGTGCTCTAGCACAGGTCTTCCAAACACCGAAGCTCCAACTGTGGGAGCTGGCTTGCCTGCGATAGCGGTGCCTCAGCCACCAGAGAGTTGCCTGATACACCGCTATCGCGGGCAAGCCCGGCTCCCACAGGGTATGGCGGTGAAGCCTATGGCTTGGTTTCTTCCACCGGCACATGCATGCGATCCCGGTTGGCCAGGGTCGGAAACAGCTTGATCCACACCCCGGTCACCACCAGCGTGCCAACCCCGCCCATCACCACCGCAGGCACGGTGCCAAACCAATGGGCGGTTATCCCGGATTCGAATTCGCCCAACTGATTCGATGCACCGATAAACAGGCCATTGACCGCGCTGACCCGCCCGCGCATCTCATCCGGTGTTTCCAGCTGCACGAACGACGCGCGGATCACCATGCTGATCATGTCCGCCGCACCGAGCACTACCAGCACCGCCAGGGAGAACCAGAACGAGGTCGAGAGACCGAAGGCAATGGTCGCCACGCCGAATACGCCGACGGCGGTGAACATCACGCGCCCGACCTTGCGGTCTACCGAGAACCGCGCCAGCCACAGTGACATCAGCAAGGCGCCCACCGCCGGTGCCGAGCGCAGCAGGCCCAGGCCCCAGGCGCCGGTCAGCAGGATGTCCTTGGCGAACACCGGCAGCAACGCGGTGGCGCCGCCCAGCAGTACGGCAAACAGGTCCAGGGAGATGGCGCCGAGGATGTCCGGGCGGCTGCGGATAAAGCGGATGCCGGCCAGCAGCGAGTCCATCGTGGCTTTGGCTTTGTTGAGCGGCGTCTGGCGGGCGGGCAGGTTCAGGGTCAGCACGCAGGCAATCAGGTACAGCGCCACGGTTGGGCCGTACACCCACACGCTGCCAAACGCATAGAGCAAACCGCCCACGGCGGGTGCGACGATGGTCGCCAGTTGCTGGGCCGATTGCGATGCCGCCACGGCCCGGGGGAACAGCGCGCTGGGCACGATGCTCGGCAGCAGCGCCTGGGTGGTGGGCATTTCAAATGAGCGCGCAGCGCCGAGCAGGAAGGCGAGGATGAAGATCATCTCGCGAGTCACGTTGCCGGTCAGGCCGCCAATGGCCAGGGACAGGGCAATCAGCGCCTGTAACGTCTGGCAAATGGCGGCGACCTTGCGGCGTTCATAGCGATCGGCCACATGCCCGGTGTGCAGCATGAACAGCACGCGTGGTACGAATTCCACCAGGCCAACCAGGCCCAGGTCCAGCACGTTGCCGGTCAGTTGGTAGAGGTTCCAGCCGATTGCCACGGTGAGCATCTGGAAGCCGCTGGCGGTAAAGATACGTGCCAGCCAGAAGGCGATGAAAGGACGGTGGTGACGTAGCAGCAACGCAGGTTCACTGGGCATCGGAAATTCAGGTCAGGAGCGGGGGAATGGCGAGATTAGCATCAAGCTGTAACAAATAGTTGCAAGAACAGGGCTGAGGCAAGCTGTCACGCGGCAAAAGACCACACAGTCCTACAGCAAAAATGGGACTACTCTTTCAACGATGCTTGATCCAGATCAAAACCTGCCCCGGAATTGCTCTGGCGGCCGCAAGGCCAGAATCCCCACGAGATGGGTAAAAAAAGAAACGAATTGAAATTCGCCACACTCCATATCCGTGGGGGCAGTGGGTGCAGGCTCCCAGCCAGCAGCCGGTATTACCTGACAGAGGAAGACTTATGTTCGGTTTGGAGGCGCTAGATCTCGCCCGAATTCAATTTGCGTTCACCATCTCGTTTCACATCCTGTTCCCGGCGATCACCATCGGCCTGGCCAGTTACCTTGCGGTGCTGGAGGGCTTGTGGCTCAAGACTCATAACGATACCTACCGTGACCTCTACCATTTCTGGTCGAAGATCTTTGCCGTCAACTTCGGCATGGGCGTGGTCTCCGGCCTGGTCATGGCCTACCAATTCGGCACCAACTGGAGCCGTTTTTCGGACTTCGCCGGCGCCGTCACCGGGCCGTTGCTGACGTACGAAGTGCTCACCGCCTTCTTCCTTGAGGCTGGCTTCCTGGGCGTGATGCTGTTTGGCTGGAACAAGGTGGGGCGCAAGCTGCACTTTTTCTCTACGGTGATGGTGGCCGTGGGTACGCTGATCTCGACGTTCTGGATTCTCGCCTCCAACAGCTGGATGCAAACGCCCCAGGGCTTTGAAATCATCGACGGCCGAGTGATTCCCACCGATTGGCTGGCGGTGATCTTCAACCCTTCGTTCCCTTACCGCCTGATGCACATGGCCACGGCTGCGTTTGTTGCCACGGCGTTCTTCGTCGGCTCGTCGGCGGCCTGGCATTTGCTGCGCGGCAAGGACAACCCGGCGATCCGCAAAATGCTCTCGATGGCGATGTGGATGGCCCTGATTGTCGCGCCCATCCAGGCCGTGATCGGTGACTTCCATGGCCTCAATACCCTCAAGCATCAACCGGCAAAAATCGCCGCGATTGAAGGCCACTGGGAAAATATCGGCAACGAGCCAACGCCGTTGATCCTGTTCGGCTGGCCGGACATGAAAGCCGAGAAAACCAAATACGCCGTCGAGATTCCGTATCTGGGCAGCCTGATCCTGACGCACTCCCTGGACAAGCAGGTGCCGGCCCTCAAGGAGTTCCCGCCTGAAGATCGCCCCAACTCGACCATTGTGTTCTGGTCATTCCGGGTCATGGTCGGCCTGGGGTTCCTGATGATCTTCACCGGTCTGTTCAGCCTGTGGCTGCGCCGGGGCGACAAGATGTACACGTCCAAACCGTTCCTGTACCTGGCGCTGTGGATGGGCCCGTCTGGCTTGATTGCGATTCTCGCCGGTTGGTTCACCACCGAAATCGGTCGCCAGCCGTGGGTGGTCTATGGGTTGATGCGCACGGCAGATGCCTCGTCCGGGCATAGCCTGGCGCAGATGACCATCACCCTGGTGTTGTTTGTGGTGGTGTACTTCGCGCTGTTCGGTGCCGGCCTGGGCTACATGATGCGCCTGGTGCGCAAAGGGCCTCAGGCTCACGAAGGTTCCGAGCCTACCCATGGTGGCCCTGGCCAGAAACGCACCCCTGCGCGTCCGCTGTCTGCAGCCGACGATGGCAGCGATAACGACCACGACCACATCCAGCACAAGGGGAATTGAGATGGGTATTGATCTTCCGCTGATCTGGGCCGTGATCATCATCTTCGGCATCATGATGTACGTGGTCATGGACGGCTTCGACCTGGGTATCGGCATCCTCTTTCCGTTTATCCCCGGCAAAGTCGACCGTGACGTGATGATGAACACCGTGGCCCCCGTTTGGGACGGCAACGAAACCTGGCTGGTCCTCGGCGGCGCGGCGTTGTTCGGCGCGTTCCCGCTGGCCTATTCGGTGGTGTTGTCGGCCTTGTACCTGCCGCTGATCCTGATGCTGATCGGGCTGATCTTTCGCGGCGTGGCCTTTGAGTTCCGCTTCAAGGCCAAGGACCACAAGCGTCACCTGTGGGACAAGGCGTTTATCGGTGGCTCGCTGGCGGCGACTTTCTTCCAGGGAGTGGCGCTGGGGGCGTTTATTGACGGTATTCCGGTGGTGGATCGTCAGTTTGCCGGCGGCTCACTGGACTGGCTCACACCGTTCACCATGTTCTGCGGCGTGGCGCTGATCGTGGCGTATGCCTTGCTCGGCTGCACCTGGTTGATCATGAAGACCGAAGGCAAGTTGCAAGAGCAGATGCATAACCTGGCGCGGCCGTTAGCGTTCGTGGTGTTGGCGGTGATCGGTATCGTCAGTATCTGGACGCCGCTGACCCACCCGGAAATCGCTTCGCGCTGGTTCACCTTGCCGAATCTGTTCTGGTTCCTGCCCGTGCCGGTGCTGGTATTGGTCACGATGTACGGACTGTTCCGCGCCGTGGCCCGTCATGCGCACTACACGCCGTTCCTGCTGACGCTGGTGCTGATCTTCCTCGGCTACAGCGGCCTGGGCATCAGCCTGTGGCCCAATATCATCCCGCCGTCCGTATCGATCTGGGACGCTGCGGCGCCACCCCAAAGCCAGGGCTTCATGCTGGTGGGCACGTTGTTCATCATCCCGTTCATTCTGGGGTACACCTTCTGGAGCTACTACGTGTTCCGCGGCAAGGTCACCCACGAAGACGGCTATCACTAGGAGGGTTGAAACATGTCCGGTAAACCTTCGTTGCACGAGATTGAACAGGCCGAGAAACAACCATTGTGGCGGCGCCTGGGATGGCTGGCGATGATTTGGGTCGGCAGCGTGCTGGCCCTGTTCGTCGTGGCCAGCCTGATGCGCATGTTCATGAATGCGGCGGGCCTGACCACGCATTGACACTGTAGGAGCGAGCTTGCTCGCGAAAAACGTCAACGATAACGCGGGGTGCCTGACGCCCCGCGGTGTTCTCAGGTTTTTCGCGAGCAAGCTCGCTCCTACAATAAGCAGGGCTTTTTTTATTTGCGCGCTTTGAGGATGACAAACTTTGGCGTGGCCGCCACTTGCTCGACGCCACGGAACAATCGCGCCAATTTGCTGTGGTAGCCCAGGTGACGGTTACCGACGATATACAACGCGCCGCCCACTACCAGGGCTTCCCGCGCCTGCTGGAACATGCGCCAGGCGAGGAAGTCACCGACCACTTGTTGTTGATGAAACGGTGGGTTGCACAGCACCACGTCCAACGATTGTGCCTCCTGCCCGGCCAGGCCGTCATCGGCGCGTACGCTGACGTCGCGATCGCCCAGGGCGGCCTGCCAGTTTTCAGCCGCCGATTGCACGGCCATGTAGGACTCATCCACCAGCGTGTACTGTGCGTCGGGGTTTAGCAGAGCGCTGGCAATTGCCAATACGCCATTGCCGCAGCCCAGGTCTGCCACGCGAGCGCTGCCAAGGTTTTTCGGCAGGTGCGGCAGGAACGCGCGGGTGCCGATGTCCAGACCTTCGCGGCAGAAAACGTTAGCGTGGTTGAGCAACTCGATCGCCGGCGTGTCCAGCCTGTAGCGGGTGGGGTGGGGCGAGACGGCGACAGGACGATCTGCCATGGTGGCGATCAGCAATCGCGCCTTTTTGACCGCAAGCGTAGCGTGCATCGGCCCGATGTAACGCTCCAGCAGCTCACCGGCGGCGCGGGGCAAGTGCTTGACCATCGCCCCGGCGATCACCTCGGCGCCCGGCGCCAATTGCCCTTGCAGGCGGATCAACTGTTCTTCCAGCAGCGCCAGGGTTTTTGGTACGCGGATCAGCACCCGATCAAAGGGCCCCACCGGCGCAGTGCTGGCGGGGATGAATGGCACGGCATCAAACGCCTTGCCGTTGCGCACCAGGTTTTTCTCCAGGCCTTGGGCGGCGAGGAACGAGTCGCCGCTGGAGGTCACCTGCACCTGGCCCGCAAGGCTGGCCGCGAGGGCACCGAAGCTGTCATTGAGTACCAGCACACGGCTCAGCGTATCGGGTTGCTGTGCGCCAAGGTGGTTGAGCAGGTATTCGTCGGCGGCATCGAAGGCTTGCAGCGGATCATTGTGTTGCTCTGGCTGACGAATCAGATCGAGCTGGGCGAAGGGGCTGTCAAGCAGGGGCATGGGGGAGGAGTGCTCTGGGTAATCGACGGAACCGTCTGAGTGGACGGCGACGCGACCCGCTAAAGGGGGCGGCATCAACACTCAGAATTGGCCGTAAATGTTACGTTTTTTTTAACGCAATGACATGGGGTGTTTAATTGACGGTTAGAGCATTCCGGCTTTGGCGAGGCAGAGCACAGCCTGGATCTTACTGGTGACCTTCAATTTGCTGAGTACTCTGCCGACATGAAAACCCACCGTTAGCTCTGACAGACACAGAATGCGAGCAATCTCCGCGGCGGTCTTGCCCATGGCGCACCATCTGAGAATTTCCGTTTCGCGGGCGGTTAACTTGAACGGCACCTCGTCGACGGGCTCACAGGCGTATTGATGTGCGACTACCGCATGCATCGCATGGCAAAGCCACAATACCTGACCGGCTTTTTCGTAAAGCTCTTCAGGGCTGACCTCACCCTTGTCACGCACCAGGGTCAGCATACTGAATACACCCTTGAAATCATGCACCGCCTGGGACCAGCCCACATGCACCCCGAATGACTGAGCCAAGTCCCACAGTTCGGGTGCGTTACTGAAGGCTTTTTTCTCCCAGAGAATGGGCAGTACAGAGTGCTTGCAGTGGACTACAGCCGGATCCTTGTCGAAGAAACCTGCTTGTTGATAAATCCTGTTCCACTCATTTGGGTAGTTGTTGCAGTTGAATGGCTTGGTTTGGGTGCTTTCGGATTGGGTACTCATTGTGAACGAGCAATATTTGAAGCCCATTTCCTGAGTGCGGTTAATCACCATTTCATACACGGTGGTGATTTCGCTCTCGCCTTCCAGCTTGGGCAGCCGTGAATTGCGCCAATTGACCATCGGTAACTCTCCATGGGTTTCTTTGTGACTTGGGTACTTCCTGATCCCCAATGCAGCACGAAAACAAGTGTAGGACACGTCGTACAAGCTAGTCTGAAAAAAATTTCATCAGCGAGTCCAGCTACAGTTTCCAGACTTGTACAACTGTAGATAAGTTGTATGAAAAAAACGGTGGGAATGTTTTTTTTACACTGGTTTTAATAGTTTGTGGGTAATATCAAAATGATGCCTAAGAGCGTCCCAGTTTCATCTTGTGGCGCATTCTGGTGGGATTAATAGCCAAATGATTAGTGTGAGTGGGTGGCGCCTTGATTTTTCTCGATTGCCTGAGGGCCGATGGTCACTGACAGCCCACGTACCCTGGGATATTGCAATGCCAGTACAAATCAGCGGTGTTTGCGTCATCCGCTTTGAGAGACACTAACGGCCTGTGCAAAACGGAGCCTCCCATGACGGCCAGTGCTGAGAAATTTACCCGCCAGACCTTGCTCGACGTGCAATCGCTGACCCCCAGCCTCTTCACCCTGCGCACCACTCGCGACCCAGGCTTTCGATTTACCGCCGGGCAGTTCGTGCGCCTGGGTGTGACCAAGGCCGATGGCAGCACCGTGTGGCGTGCCTACTCGGTGGTGTCATCGCCTTTTGATGAGCACCTCGACTTTTTTTCCATCGTTGTCCCAGGCGGCGAGTTCACCAGTGAGCTAAGCCGGCTGCGGGTCGGCGACACCTTGCTGGTAGAACGCCAGGCCACCGGCTTCCTGACCCTCAATCGCTTCGTCGACGGGCGCGACCTGTGGCTGCTGGGCACCGGCACAGGGGTCGCGCCTTTCCTGTCGATTCTGCAGGACTTTGAGGTTTGGGAAAAATTCGAACGCATCATCCTGGTGTACAGCGCGCGTGAAGCGAAAGAGCTGGCCTACCAGGCGCTGATCAAGGAACTGGGGGAGCGCGAGTACCTGGCCGAATACGCGCATAAACTCACCTACATCCCCATCGTCACTCGCGAGCAACATCCGGGTGCGCTCAACGGGCGCATTACCACGCTGATCGAAAATGGCGAACTGGAGCGTGCCGCCGGCCTTGAGTTAACGCCGGAACACTCCCGCGTATTGATTTGCGGTAATCCGCAGATGGTCGATGACACCCGCCAGCTACTCAAGCAACGGGACATGCAACTGAGCCTGAGCCGACGCCCTGGTCAGGTTGCAGTAGAAAATTACTGGTAGAAAAAAGGCGCCTCACGAGGCGCCTTTTTGCAATCGCTGATTAAAGCGGTTTGTTGTTGTTTTGAGCCTTGAGCAGATCGCGGATCTCGCCCAGCAGCACTTCTTCCTTGGTCGGTGTCGGCGGCAAGCTAGGGGCTACGGCCTCTTCTCGCTTCAGGCGGTTGATGGCCTTCACGCCCATGAATATCGCAAAAGCGACGATTACGAAGTCGATGATGCTCTGGATAAACTTGCCATAGGCCAGCACCACCGCCGGTACATCACCTTGCGCGGCTTTGAGCGTTATCGCCAGGTCGCCAAAATCCACACCCCCGATCAACAGACCGATAGGCGGCATAATCACGTCGCCCACAAACGAGGAAACAATTTTGCCGAAGGCGGCGCCGATGATGATACCGACGGCCATGTCGACCACATTACCTTTGACCGCGAAGGCCTTGAACTCACTGATCACGCCCATAGGTTATTCCTTGTTACAGTTGAGAAGGGTGGAGGTCAGTGTAATTCAGTCGTACAAGGCTTGCTCGACACAACTGTTAACACTGTCGGTTTTTATCGACACATTAAAACGCAAATAGTTTGCAAAGTGCCACCAGTCGCGCGCGAATTACCCGTCCTTTCAGCCAGTTACCAGATTATTTTCTTAATCGGACCTGTGGTGTTTTTCTATTTATCTTCTGACTCGCAGGTCACTAGCCTCTGACAAGCACAACAGAATGTGCGCTAAAAAAACCAGAGGAAACCTCGATGAACACTCCAATCAGCCGTAGGCCCGTGTCCGCGCGCCATGCGCTGGCACTGGTGACCGCCAGCCTGCTGTCCCTCTCCGTGCAAGCCGCCAACCTGACCCGGGATAACGGCGCCAACGTCGGCGACAATCAGAACTCCCAAACGGCCGGAGCGAACGGCCCGGTGTTGTTGCAGGACGTTCAACTGATTCAGAAGTTGCAGCGTTTTGACCGCGAACGTATCCCCGAGCGCGTGGTACATGCCCGCGGCACCGGCGCCCATGGCACTTTCACGGTGACCGACAACCTCAGTGACCTGACCAAGGCCAAGGTGTTTGCGGCGGGTGAAACCACCCCAGTGTTCGTACGCTTTTCGGCGGTCGTCCACGGCAATCATTCCCCGGAAACCCTGCGTGACCCACGGGGCTTTGCCACCAAGTTCTACACTGGCGAAGGTAACTGGGACCTGGTCGGCAATAACTTCCCGACGTTCTTTATCCGCGATGCCATCAAGTTCCCGGATATGGTCCATGCCTTTAAACCCGACCCACGCACTAACCTGGATGACGACTCACGCCGTTTTGACTTCTTCTCCCATGTTCCCGAGGCCACACGTACGTTGACCGAGTTGTACTCGGACTCCGGCACTCCGGCCAGTTACCGCGAGATGGACGGCAATGGCGTACACGCCTACAAGTTGATTAACGCCAAGGGCGAAGTGCACTACGTCAAGTTCCATTGGAAGAGCCTGCAAGGCATCAAGAACCTTGATCCCAAGCAAGTCACCGAGGTGCAGGGGCGTGACTACAGCCATATGACCAATGACTTGGTCACCCATATCAACAAGGGCGACTTCCCCAAGTGGGACTTGTATGTGCAAGTGCTCAAGCCCGAGGACTTGGCCAAGTTTGATTTCGACCCTCTGGATGCCACCAAGATCTGGCCAAATGTGCCCGAGCGCAAAGTTGGCCAAATGGTGCTGAACCGCAACCCCGGCAATGTGTTCCAGGAGACCGAGCAAGTCGCGATGGCGCCTGCCAACCTGGTGCCGGGCATCGAGCCGTCGGAAGACCGCCTGCTGCAAGGCCGGGTGTTCTCCTATGCCGATACGCAAATGTACCGTCTGGGCGCTAATGCCCTGCAACTGCCGATCAACGCCCCACGGGTCACCGTCAACAACGGCAACCAGGATGGCGCGATGAACGTCGGCAAGACCACCACCGGCGTGAACTACCAGCCAAGCCGGCTGTTGCCACGCGAAGAGCCGCAAACCGCGCGCTACAGCCAGTCGCCGCTGTCGGGCAGCACCCAGCAGGCGAAGATCCAGCGCGAGCAGAACTTCAAACAGGCCGGTGACCTGTATCGCTCCTACACCAAGAAAGAGCGTCAGGACTTGATCGACAACTTCGGCGGCTCGCTGGCCACCACCGATGACGAGAGCAAGCACATCATCCTGTCGTTCCTTTACAAGGCTGATCCGGAATACGGCACCGGCGTGACCAAGGTTGCCAAAGGTGACCTGGCTCGCGTGAAGGCGCTGGCGGAAAAACTGACTGACTGATTTGTTGGTTGCGGTCGGCGCCTGGATGGGCGTCGGCCTTTGGCAGGAGAAGCCCCGATGCGTATCTCTATTGGTTTACTGATGGCCATGCTGGCCTTTGTCGCCCAGGCGGAATCTCCCGACCCGGTGGCGCTCAAAGCGCAGCTACAGGATTACTACTTTGACGCCGCTCGCCGTGGCGACCTCGACATGCTCAACACCTTTATCGAATCCGGCTACAGCCTTAACACCCAGGATGAAAAAGGCTATACCGCACTGATCCTCGCCGCTTATCACGGCCAGGCCCCTTACGTGGAGCGCCTGCTCAATGCCGGTGCCAACGCCTGCGTTCAGGACAAACGCGGCAACACCGCGCTGATGGGCGCCATCTTCAAGGGCGAGCTGAAAATCGCCCAGCGCCTGCTGGCCACCGACTGCAACCCCGACCAACGCAATGGCGCGGGGCAGACCGCCGCCATGTACGCCGGGTTGTTCAAACGCGTCGAGTTGCTGGGTGAACTGCAAGCCAAAGGCGCGGACCTGAACGCCGAGGACCCCGTCGGTAACAGTGCTTCACGTTTGGCCAGTGGCGAAATCCGGACCCCGGCGTCGCGCTGAGCTATCATCGCGGTTTTTCGGTTGGAGGTTCTCACATGGCAAAGGCCAAGCGCATGTACGGCTGCACGGAGTGCGGCGCGACCTTTCCCAAATGGGCGGGCCAGTGCTCCGAATGCGGTGCGTGGAACACCCTGACTGAAACCATGATCGAAAGCGGTGGTGCCGCAGCGCCGACCGGCCGCGCCGGCTGGACCGGGCAACAGGCACAGATCAAGACCCTGGCCGAAGTCAGTGTCGAAGAGATCCCGCGTTTCTCCACCGCCTCCGGCGAACTGGACCGCGTACTTGGCGGTGGCCTGGTCGATGGTTCGGTGGTGCTGATTGGCGGTGACCCGGGTATCGGCAAGTCGACCATCCTCTTGCAAACCCTGTGCAGCATCGCCAGCCGTATGCCGGCGCTGTATGTCACCGGCGAAGAATCCCAACAGCAAGTGGCCATGCGCGCCCGCCGTTTGGGCCTGCCCCAGGATCAGCTGCGGGTCATGACCGAAACCTGTATCGAAAGCATCATCGCCACGGCGCGGATCGAAAAACCCAAGGTCATGGTGATTGACTCGATCCAGACGATTTTCACCGAGCAACTGCAATCGGCGCCGGGTGGCGTGTCCCAGGTGCGTGAAAGTGCGGCGCTGTTGGTGCGCTACGCCAAGCAGAGTGGTACGGCGATCTTTCTGGTTGGTCACGTGACCAAGGAAGGCGCGCTGGCCGGGCCACGGGTGTTGGAGCACATGGTGGATACCGTGCTGTATTTCGAAGGTGAGTCCGATGGCCGCCTGCGTTTGCTGCGGGCGGTAAAAAACCGCTTTGGCGCTGTGAACGAGCTGGGTGTGTTCGCCATGACTGACCGCGGGCTGAAAGAAGTCTCTAACCCCTCGGCGATTTTTCTCACCCGCGCCCAGGAAGAAGTCCCCGGCAGTGTGGTGATGGCGACGTGGGAAGGCACCCGGCCCATGCTGGTGGAAGTTCAGGCGCTGGTGGATGACAGCCATTTGGCCAACCCGCGCCGGGTCACGCTTGGCCTGGACCAGAACCGTTTGGCGATGTTGCTGGCGGTATTGCACCGTCACGGCGGCATTCCGACCCATGACCAGGATGTTTTCCTTAACGTAGTGGGCGGGGTCAAGGTACTGGAGACCGCCTCCGACCTGGCGTTGATGGCGGCGGTGATGTCCAGCCTGCGTAATCGGCCGCTGCCCCATGACCTGCTGGTGTTTGGTGAGGTCGGCCTGTCGGGCGAAGTCCGCCCGGTGCCCAGTGGGCAGGAGCGGTTGAAGGAGGCGGCCAAGCATGGCTTCAAACGGGCGATTGTGCCCAAGGGCAATGCGCCCAAAGAAATGCTGGCAGGTTTGCAGGTGATTGGGGTGACGCGCCTGGAGCAGGCGCTGGATGCACTGTTCGAATAATCAACAACACAATTCAAATGTGGGAGGGGGCTTGCTCCCGATAGCGGTGTACCTGTGACATATAAGTGCCTGACACACTGTCATCGGGGGCAAGCCCCCTCCCACATTTGGAGCTGTGTTGGATTTTAGATTTCCAGCAGCGTCGCTAACTCGCGATGCAGTTCGTCCTCATCCCCCAGATTCAACTCAACAAACCGCCGCAAATGGCTGATCGAATCCAGATCGATGTGTTGGCACACGAATCCCAACTGGCCTTTTTCCTCATGGGTCAGCCGTACCTGCATCTTTATATGCGCTTTCGGATCCAGGCGTATGTCTATGTCGAACGGCAGCGCCTTGTTCCCCTTCCAGTCTTCGGGGCGCTCGACCAGTAGACCCTTTAGCGAGAGATCCACCAGTTTCACCGGAAAATCCCATCCGTTTTGCCGAATTTCGGTTTTGGCATCAAAAGCAATCCGGCGAAAACGGCGGCGTTCAGACGGGTGTTCGGTCATGGTGAAGCCCTCAGTGGATAGGAGGATTGTAGCCGTGGGCCATCAGTCGGCATTTATTTCGGCTTTTTTTGCTGCCAGAAGGCTCTAGACCAACGTAGGGGGCTGGTCTTTGAAGCCAACAGCGCTAAACTCGGGCTGGCTGTCCTTTCTGTCCACCCTGGCTGGAATACAAAAATGAAAAATAATAATAGCCTGCTACGCCACCTACCCTGGCTGGTGCTGGCAATCCTGGGAGCGTGCGCCCTGGGCGTAGTGGCCTTGCGCCGCGGCGAGGCGATCAACGCCTTGTGGATCGTGGTCGCTGCTGTGGCCATCTATCTGGTCGCGTACCGTTACTACAGTCTGTTCATCGCCAATAACGTGATGCAGCTCGACCCACGGCGGGCCACCCCCGCAGTGGTCAATAACGACGGTCTGGACTACGTGCCGACCAACAAACATATCCTTTTCGGTCACCACTTTGCGGCGATTGCCGGTGCAGGCCCGCTGGTCGGTCCGGTCCTGGCGGCACAGATGGGCTACTTGCCCGGCACGCTGTGGCTGATTGCCGGTGTGGTGCTGGCGGGGGCGGTGCAGGACTTCATGATCCTGTTCCTGTCTACACGCCGTAACGGGCGTTCCCTGGGCGACATGGTGCGCGAAGAGATGGGCCGCATTCCCGGGACCATCGCGCTGTTTGGCTGCTTTTTGATCATGATCATCATCCTCGCGGTGCTGGCGCTGATCGTGGTCAAGGCCCTGGCCGAGAGCCCGTGGGGCATCTTTACGGTGATGGCGACCATCCCGATTGCGATGTTCATGGGCATCTACATGCGCTACATCCGCCCGGGCCGCATCGGTGAAATTTCGATCATCGGCGTGCTGTTGCTGCTGGGTTCGATCTGGCTGGGTGGGCAAATTGCCGCTGACCCGGTGTGGGCCAAAGCCTTTACCTTCACCGGGATCCAGATCACCTGGATGCTGATCGGCTACGGCTTCGTTGCCGCTGTGCTGCCGGTATGGCTGATTCTGGCACCGCGTGACTACCTGTCGACGTTCCTGAAAATCGGCACCATCATCGCCCTGGCGATTGGCATCCTCGTCACCATGCCTGACCTGAAAATGCCGGCGCTGACCCAGTTCATCGACGGCACTGGCCCGGTGTGGAAGGGCGGCCTGTTCCCGTTCCTGTTCATCACCATTGCCTGTGGCGCGGTGTCGGGCTTCCATGCGCTGATCTCCTCGGGCACCACGCCCAAGTTGCTCGCCAATGAAAGCCACGCCCGTTACATCGGTTACGGCGGTATGTTGATGGAATCGTTCGTGGCCATCATGGCGATGGTTGCCGCTTCGGTGATCGAGCCAGGCGTGTACTTCGCCATGAACAGTCCGGCGGCGATTGTCGGTACCGACGTGGTCACCGTGGCGCAAACCGTCAGCAGCTGGGGCTTTGCAATTACCCCTGAGGCGCTGTCGGCCGTTGCCCACGATATCGGTGAAACCACCATCCTGGCGCGTGCCGGCGGTGCGCCGACGCTGGCGGTAGGTATCGCGCAGATCCTGCACAGTGTGCTGCCAGGTGAAAACACCATGGCGTTCTGGTACCACTTTGCGATCCTGTTCGAAGCGTTGTTCATCCTTACGGCAGTAGATGCCGGTACCCGCGCCGGTCGTTTCATGCTGCAAGACCTGCTCGGCTCCTTCGTGCCTGCGCTCAAACGCACCGAGTCCTGGACCGCCAACCTGATCGCGACGGCCGGTTGCGTGGCGATGTGGGGTTACCTGCTGTACCAGGGCGTGATCGACCCACTGGGTGGCATCAATACCTTGTGGCCGCTGTTCGGTATCTCCAACCAGATGCTGGCGGGTATCGCGTTGATGTTGGCAACCGTTGTGCTGATCAAAATGAAACGTCAGCGCTACATCTGGGTGACCATGTTGCCGGCTGTCTGGCTGCTGATCTGCACCACCACCGCAGGCTTCATCAAGCTGTTCGACGCCAACCCGGCGATCGGCTTCCTGTCGCTGGCCAAGAAATACAGCGATGCCCTGGCTAACGGCCAGATCCTGGCTCCGGCCAAGAGCATCGACCAGATGCAGCACGTGATCTGGAACGCCTACACCAACGCAACGCTGACGGCGCTGTTCCTGTTCGTGGTGTTCAGCATCCTGTTCTATGCGCTCAAAGTCGGCGTCGCCGCCTGGGGCAACAAAGAGCGTACGGATAAAGAAGCCCCGTTCCAGGCTGTACCGGACGCATAACGAGGATTGCAGACATGTTCAATGACATCAGTCGCCTCGGTAAATACCTCGGTCAGGCCGCGCGCCTGATGGTCGGCATGCCCGACTACGACACCTACGTCGAGCATATGCAAACCAAACACCCGGACAAGCCGGTGATGGACTATAAGGCGTTCTTCCGCGAACGCCAGGAGGCCCGTTACGGCGGCAAGGGTGGGCCCAAGTGCTGCTAAGTTGGTAAAACGGCTGTACCTGTAGGAGCGAGCTTGCTCGCGAAAAACCCAAGGACACCACGTGCATCCAGACAGCACGCGTTATCGTTGACGTTCTTCGCGAGCAAGCTCGCTCCTACAGTTGTTTTTGCGCCCTCATTTTTCAGGAGAATAGTTTTGTCCTCTCCCATCCCCGTCACCATCCTCAGCGGCTTTCTCGGCGCCGGCAAGACCACCTTGCTGCGCCACCTGCTCAAGGCCGAGCACGGCTTGAAAATCGCCGTGATCGAAAACGAATTCAGCGACGCCGGTATCGACACCCAGCTTTTGGGCGACGAGCCGGTGCAAGTCATGACCCTGTCCAACGGCTGCGTGTGCTGCACCATCCACACCGACCTGACCAAAGCCTTGTACCTGCTGCTTGAGCGCCTGGACAGCGGCGAGATCGCCTTTGACCGCCTGGTGATCGAATGCACCGGCCTGGCGGATCCTGCGCCGGTGGCCCAAACGTTCTTCATCGACGAAGAGCTGCGCGAGCGCTACATCCTCGACGGCATCATCACCCTGGTGGATGCGGCCCACGCCGAGCATCACCTGACCCAGACCATCGCCCAGGCCCAGATCGGCTTTGCCGACCGCCTGCTGGTGAGCAAGCGCGACCTGGTGGACGACGCCACATTCGACGCCCTCAGCCAGCGCCTGACCCGCATCAACCGGCGTGCGCCGATCCGTGTGGTGGATCACGGCAAGATTGACCTGGCCGAGTTGCTGGATGTGCGCGGCTTCAACCTCAACGCCGGCATGAGCCTGCGCCCGGTCACCGCTGCGCCATCGGTCGATCGTATTTCCAGCCTGGTGCTGCGCACCGACCAGCCGCTGGATATCGACCGCCTCAGTGAGTTCATGAACCAATTGCTGGAAGAACACGGCAAGCAGTTGCTGCGCTACAAAGGTGTGTTGAATATTGCCGGGGAGGATCGCCGCATGGTGTTCCAGGGCGTGCTGAAACTCTATGGTTTCGACTGGGATACCGAATGGGCTGAGGGCGAGGCGCGGGAGAGTGTGATCGTGTTTATTGCCGATGAGCTGCCAGAAGACAAAATTCGCCAAGGCTTTGCGCGGGTCTATCAGGCATAAAAAAGCCCACCTGTAGGAGCGAGCTTGCTCGCGAAGAACTCACAGGCAACGCGTGCACCCAGGATGCACGCGTTATCGTTGACGTTTTTCGCGAGCAAGCTCGCTCCTACAGTGGGCTTCTTTGTATTACGCGCCGTATACCGGCAGCTTCTTGCAGATAGCCTTGACCTTCTCGCGTACCGCGTCGATCACGGCTTCGTTGTTCAGGTCAGCCAGGATGTCGCAGATCCAGCCGGCCAGTTCCTTGCACTCTGCTTCCTTGAAGCCACGAGTGGTCACAGCCGGGGTGCCGAAGCGCAGGCCGGAGGTGACGAACGGCGAACGTGGGTCGTTCGGCACGGAGTTTTTGTTCACGGTGATGAAGGCTTTGCCCAGAGCGGCGTCAGCATCTTTACCGGAAATGTCCTGCTTGATCAGCGACAGCAGGAACAGGTGGTTTTCAGTACCGCCGGACACCACGTCAAAACCGCGCTCGATGAACACAGCTGCCATGGCCTGGGCGTTCTTCACCACTTGTTGCTGGTAGGTCTTGAACTCAGGCTGCAGTGCTTCCTTGAAGCAGATCGCTTTGGCGGCGATCACGTGCTCCAGCGGGCCACCCTGGGCGCCCGGGAAAACGGCGGAGTTGAGCTTCTTCTCGATTTCGGCGTTGGCGCGCGCCAGGATCAGGCCGCCACGTGGACCGCGCAGGGTCTTGTGGGTAGTGGTGGTGACCACGTCAGCGTAAGGCACTGGGTTCGGGTACACGCCAGCAGCCACCAGACCGGCCACGTGGGCCATGTCGACGAACAGGTAGGCACCGACCTTGTCAGCGATTTCACGGAAGCGTGGGAAGTCCAGGATCTGCGAGTAGGCAGAGAAACCAGCCACGATCATTTTTGGCTTGTGTTCGACCGCCAGGCGCTCGACTTCGTCGTAGTCGATCAGGCCGTTGCCGTCGATACCGTATTGAACGGCGTTGTACAGCTTGCCGGAGGAGGAAACGCTGGCGCCGTGGGTCAGGTGACCGCCGTGGGCCAGGCTCATGCCCAGAATGGTGTCGCCGCCTTGCAGCAGGGCCAGGTAAACGGCCGCATTGGCCTGGGAACCGGCGTGTGGCTGGACGTTGGCGTAATCGGCGCCGAACAGCTCTTTGGCACGGTCGATGGCCAACTGCTCAACCACGTCGACGTACTCGCAACCACCGTAGTAGCGCTTGCCCGGGTAGCCTTCGGCGTACTTGTTGGTCAAAACCGAACCTTGAGCCTCCATCACCGCAGGGCTGGTGTAGTTTTCCGAAGCGATCAGCTCAATGTGCTCTTCCTGGCGCACGGCTTCTTGCTCCATGGCGGCGAAGAGATCGGCGTCGTACTTGGCAATAGTCAAATCACGGCTGAACATGGCGGTCCTCAAGGATCGGGGGCAGAAAAGGAGGGCATTCTAACCCAATGGGTTTTGGATGGCATATGAAAGGACATCATGTCGCGGACAAGTGGGGCTCATCTGGGGCTGGGTGGTGTCGGTACTGGCCCCATCGCAGGCAAGCCAGCTCCCACACTTGATCGGGTTGACACAGTCAAACGTGGGAGCTGGCTTGCCTGCGATGAGGCCCTCAGACTCACCACAGCACTTTCAGTCAAACATGAACAGCGCATCATTACTGAACTGCACCTCAAACCGGTTCGCCGGCATCGGTCGCCCGAACAGGTAGCCTTGCACCTCGTCACAGCCGTGTTCGCGCAGGAAGTCCAATTGCTCATGGGTTTCCACACCTTCGGCGATCACCGCCAGGTTCAGGCTGTGGGCCATGGCAATAATCGCCCGGGCGATCTGCGCGTCCTGCTCACCCGAGGGCAGGCCATCGACGAAGGTGCGGTCGATCTTCAGCACGTCGATAGGGAATTGCTTGAGGTAGTTGAGCGACGAATAGCCGGTACCAAAGTCGTCCACCGCGATGCTCAAGCCCAGGTTTTTCAGGCTGGCGAGGATCTGCAGGGCTTCGTTGACCTCGCGCATCAGGATACTTTCGGTCAGTTCCAGCTCCAGGCACGCCGGCGGCAGGCCAGTGTCCTTGAGGATGGTGGCGATGCGCGTGCCCAGTTGGCCGTCGGAGAACTGCCGCGCCGAGATGTTCACCGATACTTTGGGCACGCGCACTTTGTTCTGGTGCCAGGTCTTGAGTTGGCGACAGGCTTCGCTGATCACCCAATCGCCCACATCCACTACCAGCCCGAGTTCTTCCAATACCGGAATGAAATCCCCCGGCGGCACCAGCCCGCGGCGCGGGTGACGCCAACGCAGCAGGGCCTCGGCACCAGTCAGGCGTTTGCCGTCGCCGCTGAATTGCGGCTGGTAATACAGCACGAATTCGTTCTGGTCCAGGGCGTGGCGCAGATCGCTTTCCAGTTCCAGGCGCTCCAGGGCGCTGGCGTTCATGTCGGCCTGGTAGAACTGGAAGTTGTTCTTGCCGCGCTCCTTGGCGTGATACATCGCCGTATCGGCGTTTTTCATCAGCTGGCTCAGCTCGTTGCCGTCTTGCGGGCTGAGGGCGATGCCGATACTGGCGGTCACAAAGAACTCGCGGCCTTCGAGCACGAATGGCTTCACCAGGCTGGCCAGGATCTGCTCGGCCACATGAATCGCGCGGTTCAGCGCCATTTCGCGGCTGACCCGTGGTTGCAACAGCAAGGTGAACTCGTCGCCGCCCATGCGCGCCACGGTGTCGTCTTCGGCTACGCAACCGAGCAGGCGCGTGGCCATTTCCTTGAGCATCCGGTCGCCCGCGGCGTGGCCGAGTGAGTCGTTGATCGGCTTGAAGCGGTCCAGGTCGAGGAACATCAGCACCACCCACGACCTCTGCCGTTCGGCCGACTGCAACGCCGTGTGCAGGCGGTCCTGGAACAGCGTGCGGTTGGGCAGGTGGGTCAGGGCGTCGTAGTAAGCCAGGCGGTGGATGCGCTGCTCGCTGGCCTTGCGCTCGCTGATATCGCTGAAGAAACACACATAGCTGGCCAGGTCGCCTTCATCGTCGAACACCGCGGTAATGCCGACCCAGGCCGGGTAATGCTCGCCGTTGCGACGCTTGAGCCACACCTCGCCTTCCCAGGTGCTGTGCTGGTGCAGTTGCTTGAGCACATAGCGCAGGTGGGCTTCCTGCTGTTCATCGACGGTGAGCATGTTCGGCAACTGGTCGAGCACATCCGCCACTTCATAGCCGCTGACCCGGCTGAACGCCTCGTTGGCCTGCACGATATAGCCGGCCGGGTCGGTGATCAGAATCGCCGAGGTGGAGTGTTCGAAGACCGTGGCCGCCATGCGCAGGTCCTTTTCGGCGCGGCGTTGCTGGCTGATATCACGGCCCACGCCGAGAATGCCTTCAAACGCGCCATGTTCATCCCACACCAGCACCAGGCGCAGTTCGATCGGCACCTTGCGCCCGTCGGCGCGCAGGCAGTCGAACAGGAACAGTTGGGTCTGCACTTCATCGCGCAAGGTGTTCAAGGCCTCGGGGTTGCCGAGGGCGCGGCTGACCTGTTCCATCAGGCTATAAATGCCGGTCAACTGTTGCGGGTTCGCGACGATCGACTGCCAGCCATTCTTGAACACCCAGTCCACGTCATAGCCCAATACGGTGTTGACCGATGGGCTGATGTAATTCAGCGCCAGTTGGCTGTCGGTGGAGCAGATCACGTCGCTGATGCTTTCGGCCAGCATCCGGTAGCGCTGTTCGCTGTCGCGCAGGGATTCGCTGGCTTCGATCTGGTCGGTAATGTCTTTGGCCACGCCGATGATCCGGGTGACCACAGTAGACGTATCGCGGGCCAGGGCCTGTTCGCGGATATCGAAGCGGCGCCACTGGTTATTGCGGTGACGAAAGCGCAGTTGGCAGTGCAATTGGGTCGTATAGCCGACCTGGCGCTGCTGTTCGCGCGCGTCATGGTAGTGCTCGGCGTCTTCGGGGTGCAGCAGGATTTCCCAGAAGTACTCACCCATTTGCTGCAACTCGGCTTTGTTGTAGCCCAGGGTGTGACCCAAATGATGGTTGCTGAAAATCATGCGCTGGCTGATCACGTCCTGCACATACAGGTGATCGGGCACGGTGCGCACCACGTCCGACCAGAAGCTCTCTCGCTCCACCAGCGACAACTCGATCAGCTTGCGGCTGGTGATGTCGCTGATGCTGAGAATCACGGCCTTGACGTCATCCTGCTGTTCCGGCAAACGCATCACCAGCCACAGGTACTGTTCGTTGCCCGCCACATCGTTGAGCTGGATTTCCAGCTCCAGCTGTTTTTGCCGGGTCAGTACGGCTTCCAGCACCTGGTAGCCAATGGAGGTGGTATTGCTCGGGCAATCATCGATCAGGCGCTCCCAGGCTTGCTCGCAAGACGCGACGTTGAGCAGGCGCACCGCCATCTGGTTGACCTCGGTGACGCGCAACTCCTTGAGCAGTTGCTTGCGCTCGGCGGGGTTGGCCTGCAACCAGGCGTGCAGCTGCTCGCGGCTTTGCACCTGGGTCTTGTTGCAAAACGCCTTGAGCCCCGCCAGGTCAAGCACGCACAAGGCCACGCCGGTGCCTTCGAAGATGTCCTGATAGCGTCGCCGGCCTTCGTTCACCTGGCGTTGGCGACGGCGCATGTTGAGCAGCACGATCACCGGGATCAGCGAAAACGCCAGGCCCAGCAGGCACTTGCCGATAAAGGCGGGCAGTAGTTGTTCCAGCACCGCGCTGCGGTCAAACATGCCGCGCAGTTGCCAATCGCTTTTGCTCAAGGGCGTGACCAGCACACTGCGGTTCAACTCTTCCGGTGTCAGGGCACCGGACCACTGCGCCGGCATCCCGCTGTCACGGCTGACCACACGATGGTTCAGGCTGTTCTCGATCGCCCACATCGGGCGCGGGCCCTGGACATCCTGGCGTGTGAGGTTGGCCAGATAGTTGGGCGCCAAGCGCAAGGCCCAGTACACCTTGGAGCCACCGCTGGGTTGGTGCAGCAACAGATAGATGACTGTGCCGTCATTATCGTTGCTCAGGTAGTAGGACTGGGCGTGACTGCGCTTGACCAGGTCTTCAAGCAGGGCACTGTCTTGGCTGCCTTCGGCAGTGTCGCTGATCAGTGCGCCGCTGGGGGCGAGCAGGGCGAAGCTGCGCAGGTCCGGTAATGAGCGCTGCAGCGTGCGCATCAGGGCCTGCTGCTGTTCGGCATTGCGCGGCGGCTCGACAATGGGCAGCAGGTTCAGGGCGATCTGCGCGCTCAGGGCCATGCTCTGGCTGATCTGCTCGGCCAGGTCGGCACTGTAGTCGATGGTGTATTGCTGCTGGTTTTTCTGGTTTTGCTGCAACTGGTCGAGCAGTTGCCAGAACAATAATGCGAGCAACATCAGGACAAGCGTCGCCAATGCGCCCTTCAAGGTACCGTGCAGGGGCGCTCCCGGCGCAATATGAGCGGCGCGCAAGGGAGTGGGCGGCGTGACTTTGGACAAGCTGTGATCCTGCGGTTGGCTGGACTGGCGCGCGACGTGCACTATAAGCCGGACGCCCGGAGGGCGGCTAGCATGCCTTGAGTTGTGGCAAAGTGCCAGTCCTGCCTGGCTGGACTGCCCCAGCGCATTCAGGTAGCTTTGCCGGTTACGCGGGGGCGTTCCAGCCCCAGACATTCAGGCTTTTTCCCCACGCAGGCATTGATGATAGTCAAAGGCCCGCGCGGCGCATGGCCTGGCACGGGCTTCGTCCGCTTAATTCATCAGTCACTGACGCTAGGTTCACCATGGCTCAATACGTCTTCACCATGCATCGGCTGGGAAAAGTTGTTCCGCCGAAGCGGGAAATCCTGAAAAACATTTCGTTGTCCTTCTTCCCAGGCGCCAAGATCGGCGTGCTCGGCCTCAACGGCTCGGGTAAGTCCACGCTGCTGAAAATCATGGCCGGCGTCGACACCGAGTTCGAGGGCGAAGCCCGCCCGATGCCTGAGCTGAACATCGGCTACTTGCCGCAAGAGCCGATCCTGGATCCGACCAAGACCGTGCGCGAAGTGGTTGAAGAAGCCGTCAGCGTGATCAAGGACGCCCAGGCGCGCCTTGACGAGGTCTACGCCGCCTACGCCGAACCGGATGCCGACTTCGACAAGCTGGCCGCCGAACAGGCCAAACTCGAAGCCATCCTGCAAGCTGGCGACGGCCACAACCTGGAGCGCCAGCTGGAAGTCGCCGCCGATGCGCTGCGCCTGCCGGCGTGGGACGCCAAGGTTGAGCACCTGTCCGGTGGTGAGAAGCGTCGTGTGGCCCTGTGCCGCCTGCTGCTGTCGGCCCCCGACATGCTGCTGCTCGACGAACCGACCAACCACCTGGACGCCGATTCCGTCGCCTGGCTGGAGCACTTCCTGCACGATTTCCCGGGCACCGTGGTAGCGATCACGCACGACCGTTACTTCCTGGACAACGTTGCCGGCTGGATCCTCGAACTCGACCGCGGCGCCGGTATCCCTTACGAGGGCAACTACTCCGGTTGGCTGGAAGCCAAGTCCGACCGTCTGGCCGCCGAATCCAAGCAGCAATCGGCCCACGAAAAAGCCATGAAGGAAGAACTGGAATGGGTGCGCAAAGGCGCCAAGGCCCGCCAGTCCAAATCCAAGGCACGTCTGCAACGCTTCGAAGAAATGCAGTCGCAGGAATTCCAGAAGCGCAGCGAAACCAACGAGATCTACATCCCGGCCGGTCCGCGCCTGGGTGACAAGGTCATCGAGTTCAAGAACGTATCCAAGGGCTACGGCGACCGCGTACTGATCGACAACCTGTCGTTCTCCATGCCAAAAGGCGCGATCGTCGGCGTTATCGGTGGTAACGGTGCGGGTAAATCCACGCTGTTCCGTATGTTGATGGGCAAGGAAACTCCGGATTCGGGCAGTATCGAGATTGGCGACACCGTGCAACTGGCCTGTGTGGATCAGAGCCGTGACGACCTCGACGGCAGCAAGACCGTGTTCCAGCAGATTTCCGACGGCTCCGACCAGATCCGCATCGGCAACTATGAAATCCCGTCGCGCACCTATGTCGGCCGTTTCAACTTCAAGGGCGGCGACCAGCAGAAGTTCGTCAAGGACCTGTCCGGTGGTGAGCGCGGTCGCTTGCACCTGGCCCTGACCTTGAAAGAGGGCGGCAACGTGTTGCTGCTCGACGAACCGTCCAACGACCTCGACGTTGAAACCCTGCGTTCCCTGGAAGAAGCCCTGCTGGACTTCCCGGGCGCCGCCATTGTGATCTCTCACGATCGGTGGTTCCTTGACCGCGTTGCGACCCACATCCTGGCGTACGAAGATGACTCCCAGGCGGTGTTCTTCGAGGGTAACTACACCGAGTACGAAGCCGACCGTAAAAAGCGCTTGGGCGAAGCTGCTGCCCAGCCGCACCGTGTGCGTCACAAAAAACTGGCCTGATTCGGGTTGGTTTAAAAAAACGGAGCCTTCGGGCTCCGCTTTTTTTTGGGGCGCTATTCAGGTGGACCGAGGCGACTTCATCGCAGGCAAGCCAGCTCCCACATTAGATCGAGTACCCCTGCTACGACACGGTCCAATGTGGGAGCTGGCTTGCCTGCGATAGCGGTTTAACTATTGGTGCATATCTCGCGTTGAAATCCCTGTTAGGGGGCAAAAAACCTGATTATTTATATCCAATGCACCATTTAAATTCACAAAAGCGACATTTTGCCCTGTCACGGTGCGAAGCGAATTGATAAAGTCCGGCTCATTCTCTGTTTAATAACAATCAATTTGCCGAGACTTTTCATGATCGAATCCGTCGAATCCTTCCTTGCACGCCTCAAGAAGCGCGACCCCGACCAGCCGGAATTCCACCAGGCCGTGGAAGAAGTCCTGCGCAGCCTGTGGCCTTTTCTTGAAGCCAATCCCCACTACCTGACCTCGGGCATTCTGGAACGTATTTGCGAGCCGGAACGCGCGATTACCTTCCGGGTGTCGTGGGTGGATGATCACGGCAAGGTTCAGGTCAATCGCGGTTTCCGTATCCAGATGAACAGCGCCATCGGCCCGTACAAAGGCGGTTTGCGCTTTCACCCTTCGGTCAACCTGGGCGTGTTGAAATTCCTCGCCTTCGAGCAGACCTTCAAGAACTCCCTGACTTCACTGCCCATGGGCGGCGGCAAAGGCGGCTCGGACTTCGACCCCAAGGGCAAGAGCGATGCCGAAGTGATGCGCTTCTGCCAGGCCTTTATGAGCGAGCTGTACCGCCACATCGGTGCGGACGTTGATGTACCGGCCGGCGATATCGGCGTGGGCGCACGGGAAATCGGCTTCCTGTTCGGCCAGTACAAACGCCTGAGTAACCAATTCACCTCAGTGCTGACCGGCAAAGGCATGACCTACGGCGGCAGCCTGATCCGCCCGGAAGCCACCGGTTTTGGCTGTGTGTATTTCGCCGAGGAAATGCTCAAGCGCCAAGGTCAGCGGGTTGAAGGCAAGCGCGTGGCCGTGTCCGGCTCCGGTAACGTGGCGCAATACGCGGCGCGCAAGGTCATGGACCTGGGGGGCAAGGTAGTTTCCCTGTCGGACTCCGAAGGCACCCTGTACGCCGAAAGTGGTTTGACCGAAGAGCAATGGTCGGCCCTGCTGGAGCTGAAAAACGTACAGCGCGGGCGTATCAGTGAATTGGCTGAACGGTTCGGCCTGGAATTTTGCAAAGGCCAAACCCCTTGGGAGCTGGCCTGCGATATCGCGCTGCCCTGCGCCACCCAGAATGAGCTCGACGCCCAGGCCGCACGCACGCTGTTGCGCAACGGCTGCATCTGCGTGGCCGAAGGCGCCAACATGCCGACCACCCTGGAGGCTGTGGATATCTTCATCGACGCGGGCATTCTGTTCGCACCGGGCAAGGCTTCCAACGCCGGCGGCGTTGCGGTGAGTGGCCTGGAAATGTCGCAGAACGCCATGCGCCTGCTGTGGACCGCCGGGGAAGTGGACAGCAAGCTGCACAACATCATGCAGTCAATCCACCATGCCTGCGTGCATTACGGTGAGGAAAACGGCCGGGTCAACTACGTCAAGGGCGCCAACATCGCAGGCTTCGTGAAAGTGGCTGACGCAATGCTGGCCCAGGGCATCGTCTAACGCTCGGGTTCAATGCTCAGCACTTCGATTAACTGATCGCCGACGGGGCGCTTCCACAGCACCTCGTCGCCCACCTGGGCCCCCAACAAGGCACGGCCCAGAGGCGAACCCCAGTTGATCAAACCCGCGTTGGCGTCAGCCTGGTCCTCACCCACCAAGTGAATGCGCTGCTGCTCGTCCTGCTCGTTGGCGAACGTGACCCAGCTGCCGATCTGTACCTTGTCGGTGGATGTCGCCGGTGCGACCACCTGTGCGCTCTGCACCCGCTGGTTGAAGTAGCGTAAATCCCGCTCAAGATCCGCCTGGCGCTGTTTATCGGCCTGCTCACCCTTGGCGGATTCGGCGCTGTACTCAAGCTGCAATTGCGCCACCTTGGCTTGCAACTGCGCCAACCCTTGCGCGGTCAGGCGGTTGGGTTGTTCGCTGACCTGACGCTCCACCGGCTGATCGGCCTGGGCGGCGGCGTTGTCCTCATTTACAAAAGCTCGGCTCATGACATTCTCCCTCTATGGAGTTTGGGCCATGTTCGCCGCGCATTAGTTTCGGTGAATGTCTGAAAACGACCTATTGCGAGCGATACGCCTTGGCCGCATCGCGGTCTTTTTCACGCTGCCACTCGCGCTCGCGGTCATTGTTGCGGTTGTCCTGATAGTCGCGCAGCTCCTCGTTTTCACGCATGGCCTTACACTGGCGAAAACCGTCTTCCCAGCCTTCGGCGTATTGCCGGTCTTTGAGGTAGCGTGGAACGTTCTTGCGAAACTCCCCGGTAATCACCCCAGCGGCCTGGCGACCGCTGCTGCAACCGTCGTCAAAGCCATCGGCGAAGGCGGGTGGATAACCTTTGGCCAGCAGGTCCTCATGGGTTGTCTGGCAACCCGCCAGCCAAACCCCTGCACACAGCATTAGCGCATACCGCCACATGGCGTACTCCCTGGCCGGTTAACGGCTGATAAGGAGAGTCTAGAAGGGGATTTGTCAGCTGTATGTGAAAGAGGTGTCAGAGGGATGTGCAGGACTTTTGTAGGAGCGAGCTTGCTCGCGAAGAACCCATAGGCGCCGCGTTTATTCGGGAAATACGCGTTATCGTTGACGTTTTTCGCGAGCAAGCTCGCTCCTACATTGGGCATTTCACCAGGCTTTAGTCAGTAGTGATACCACTTCAATTCGAGCATCACTTCATTGACTGGCGTGGACAGGTGGCTGAACTCACGCTGGGCGCTCAAGCGCAGGCCCAGGTTGCGTGACAGTTCCCATTGCTGGTTGAGGCTGATGCTGCGCCGTACTTCACCATTGGTGAAGAAGTCACCTTTGGCTTCCAGGCTCAGGTTGCCCAGCGGGTTCTTCCACAGCACGCCGGTGTTGAAGCCGGCGGCGGGGGAGATGGCTTCACTGAAGTCGTTGTTGTGCTCCACACGCACGGTGCCGAGGGCAAAACCGAGCATGTCGTCGGAGAGTTGCCAGGTGCCGCCGGCGCCGCCGTTGACGTGGGCGACCAGGGTTTCGTCGTCGTGCTTGCCCGGCACCCGCTCCAGGCCGCCGGTGACTTGCCATGACCACGGCTGCAACAGCGCATTGCGCGGCGTCAGCGAGCGGATGGTGGCCAGGTCCAGTTGCTGCAACTGCCAGTGATTGCCTTCGTACTGGCGCAGTTTCATTTGCAGGATTTCGATCTGGGCGCCCAGGGGGAAGCCTTCGGCGTTGTCGTTAAGGTCGTGATAGGCCATGCGCAGGCCATATTCACCGAAGGCTTTGTCGCCACGGGTGCCGATGCCGGCTTGCCAGGTGCGCGACTGGTGGCCGTTCTCCGGCAAGCCAGGCGGTGTGATCTTCAAGTCCGGCGCAGGGTTCTGGTTGATCGCGCGCAGCAGTTCGAAGCTGCGCTGGGAGCGTTCTGTATCACGCTCCAGGCCGTTGGCGCGGTAGCGGCCGAGGCGGTAGGCGGCGTCGATAATCAGCGCCTGGCGCTCGCGGGGCAGGGCCTTGAAGGCAGGTTCTTGCAGTTGCTTCTGGTCATCGCTGACTTTCAACACCCACTGTTGCTCATCGCTATCGAGTGGCTTGGCGCGTTCCAGCAGTTCACGTTCACGGGAGGGGCGATAGTCGATCTTCTCCACCAGCCCTGCATCTTTTACCGCTTTGACCGTGTCGGTAGGGATCGCGGTGAGTGGGAATTGCTCAGTCAAACGCAGGCCAGGGCGGGCCACTTGCAGCAGTTCGAGCAGGCGGTAGGAGCAGTTTTCGTCGAAGAAGAAGTAATCAAACTGGATCTGCTTGAGCTCCCACACGTGCTCGACCATACGCTTGGTCTCGACCTCGGTGAGGTTCAGACGGTATTCCCACAGGTCGCGGTTTTCCAGGCTGCGGTATTCCGAGAGTTTCTCCTGATAGGGCACCAGGGCGAACAGGCCGGGGTAGCCGCCCATCAGGCCCTTCCAGGCATACAGGATGCTGTTGTCGGAGCCTTCGATATAGGCGCCGAAGTTGATCGCATAGCTGAGCAGGGCGGTGTTGTTGCTTTGCACGTCAGCCTGGTCGATGCGCAGCAGGGTGTGGCCGAACATCGATGACGGGCTGTTGAGATAGGCCGCCGGGAAAATCATCACCGCGCTATGGGGCGCAACGTCCGTGAACCATTGGGTGAATTCTTTGCAGTCCAGGGCCGGCAGGTCGTTCAGGTGCAACTGATCCTTGAGCCAGCGGGTACGTGCGGGGTACACACATTGGGCGTGCTTTTCACCCAGGCTGGCCGGTGCATACAGCGCCTGCACGGTGGCCTTGAGTTCGGCGTCCGGATGCTGCGCGCCATCGGCGGCGAGGAAGAATTTCTTGTCGCTGACATAGCTGCGCCAGCCGCTGATCTTGCCGGCTTCGTAATGCCCCAGCGACAGCCAGAACGGGTCATTGGCCAGTTGCTGCAAACGTTGATCGTCCAGGTGCGGTGCCGCGTGCAGCGGGGCGCAAGCGAAGAGAGCCAGGCAAGCGAGGCGTTTGAGCATGGGGGCTACTTAAGTCGGACTGAAAAAAAGACCCAAGGGGGGCAGGTCGAAAAAATAAAACCCGCGCCTCGAAAGACGCGGGTGGTCGAGCTTAAGCCTGGGTAGCGTATTTCGCCAGACGGGCATCACTTTTCAGTACTGCAATGGTGTTGTTGTGCACGTCGTCAGCGGTCACGTCAGCCTTGCTGAAGATCTGCTGGAAGTGCTCGTGGGTCACGGCCGCGAAGTGATCGCGATCTTCCGGGGCAACACCCAGTACCACGGCATAGGTGGTCAGTGCTTCGCCGTTGCCTTTGGCCATGTCTTCGGACAGCTCGTTCATCATGCCATTCATGGCAATCCAGGACTTGCCGCCGTAGGTCAGGGCGCTGTTGGTGCTGCAACCGTTGGTGCCCGAGGTCATGCCGAAGGTGGCGTTACCCGAGGTGCCGTTGGTGGTAGACGCGAGGAAGTGAGCCGGAGTACCGCGCTGGCCTTCGAACAACATGTTGCCCCAACCGCAGTTCGGGCCACCTGGTGCTTCTGCCATTGCATTGAGGGAGACGACGGTGAAGAGAGTACCAAGAAGGATCCGTTTCATAGCTTTGTTCTCTTTGTGTGCAAACCAATGGACAAGGGTTCAGGTGCTCAGCGCACCCTAGGGGCCAGTTATTAGTCCAACCCGCGCAGTTTGGAGTTTAGGCACGTTCCCAGGGTTCCGTGTTTTTTTATAAACATTCAATCTCTGGCGATTTTTTTGTAGGACGCGTGCGGTGGCTATGCTTTCCCGAAAGCGCGCCTTGCCAGAGCGCTCAACCCGGAGCCAGAATGCCCCCATCTGCCCCGCCTGATGTAAGGAAGCCCGATGCCTGATCCTGTTGCTGCCAGCTTGCGTCTAGCGCCCGAAGCGCTGACTCGCCCTTTCTCCGCTGAACAGTTCAGCTTCTCGACCACCAATGATTTGGAGCCCTTTCGCGGTGTGCTTGGCCAGGAACGCGCGGTTGAAGCCTTGCAGTTCGGCGTGGCCATGCCACGCCCTGGTTACAACGTGTTTGTGATGGGCGAGCCCGGTACCGGCCGCTTTTCGTTCGTCAAACGCTACCTCAAAGCCGAAGGCAAGCGCCTGCAAACCCCGGCGGACTGGGTTTATGTCAATAATTTCGATGAGCCCCGCGAGCCCCGTGCCCTGGAATTGCCAGGTGGCGCCGCCACGGCGTTTATCGCCGATATCAACGGCCTGGTCGATAACCTGGTCGCCACCTTCCCGGCGGTGTTCGAACACCCCACATATCAACAGCGCAAAAGCGCCATCGACCGCGCCTTCAACCAGCGCTACGACAAGGCGCTGGACGTGATCGAGCGCCTGGCCCTGGAAAAAGACGTGGCGTTGTACCGCGACAGTTCCAACATCGCCTTTACGCCGATGCTCGACGGCAAGGCGCTGGACGAAGCCGAGTTTTCCCAACTGCCGGAAGCCGATCGCGAGCGTTTCCACAACGATATTTCAGAGTTGGAAGAGCGCCTCAACGAAGAGTTGGCCAGCCTGCCGCAGTGGAAGCGTGAGTCCAACAACCAGCTGCGCCAGTTCAACGAAGAAACCATCACCCTGGCCCTGCAGCCTTTGCTGGCCCCGTTGTCGGAAAAGTATGCAGAAAATGCCGGCGTGTGCGGCTACCTGCAAGCCATGCAGGTGTACCTGCTCAAAACCGTGGTTGAGCAATTGGTGGACGATGCCAAGACCGACGCCCAGGCGCGCAAGCTGCTCGAAGAGCAGTACTGCCCGAGCCTGGTGGTGGGCCACCCGGTCAACGGTGGTGCGCCAGTGGTGTTTGAACCGCACCCGACCTACGACAACCTGTTCGGCCGTATCGAATACAGCACCGACCAGGGCGCGCTTTACACCACCTATCGCCAGCTGCGTCCGGGCGCCTTGCACCGCGCCAATGGCGGCTTCCTGATTCTGGAAGCCGAAAAAATGCTCAGCGAGCCGTTTGTATGGGATGCGCTCAAGCGTTCCCTGCAATCGCGCAAGCTGAAGATGGAGTCGCCCCTGGGCGAACTGGGCCGCCTGGCCACCGTGACCCTCAACCCGCAAATGATCCCCTTGCAGGTCAAGGTGATCATTATCGGTTCGCGCCAGTTGTATTACGCGCTGCAAGACGCCGATCCGGATTTCCAGGAGATGTTCCGCGTACTGGTGGACTTCGACGAAGACATCCCGATGGTCGACGAAAGCCTGGAGCAGTTCGCCCAGTTGCTCAAAACCCGTACTTCGGAAGAAGGCATGGCGCCGCTGACCTCGGATGCGGTCGCGCGCCTGGCGACTTACAGCGCACGCCTGGCCGAACATCAGGGCCGTTTGTCGGCGCGTATTGGCGACCTGTTCCAGTTGGTCAGCGAGGCGGACTTTATTCGCCACCTGGCCGGTGACGAAATGACCGATGCCGGGCATATCGAACGCGCCCTCAAGGCCAAGGCCACGCGCACCGGTCGCGTGTCGGCGCGGATTCTCGACGACATGCTCGCCGGCGTCATCCTCATCGACACCGCGGGCGCCGCCGTGGGCAAGTGCAACGGGTTGACGGTGCTGGAGGTCGGCGACTCGGCCTTCGGCGTACCGGCGCGGATTTCCGCCACGGTGTACCCGGGCGGCAGCGGCATTGTCGACATCGAGCGCGAAGTTAACCTTGGCCAGCCGATTCACTCCAAGGGCGTGATGATCCTCACCGGTTACCTGGGCAGCCGTTATGCTCAGGAGTTTCCGTTGGCGATCTCCGCGAGTATCGCCCTGGAGCAGTCCTACGGTTATGTGGATGGCGACAGTGCTTCCCTGGGCGAGGCGTGCACCTTGATTTCGGCCTTGTCGAAGACGCCGCTCAAGCAATGCTTTGCGATCACCGGCTCGATCAACCAGTTTGGTGAAGTGCAGGCGGTGGGCGGGGTCAACGAGAAGATCGAAGGCTTCTTCCGCCTTTGCGAAGCCCGCGGGCTGACCGGTGAGCAGGGCGCGATCATCCCTCAGGCCAACGTCGCCACGTTGATGCTCGACGAGAAGGTGTTGCAGGCCGTGCGTGCCGGGCAATTCCACATCTATGCGGTACGCCAGGCGGATGAGGCCTTGAGCCTGCTGGTGGGCGAGGATGCCGGTGAGCCGGACGCCGAGGGGCAGTTCCCGGAAGGCACCGTAAATGCGCGGGTGGTAGAGCGCTTGCGGGCGATTGCCGAGATGATCAGTGAGGAAGATCTGAAGGAGGCGGAGAAGGAGATGGCGCAGCAGGCGTTGGCAGAAGCCAAGCCAACCTGATTGCTGTCATCACTCGGTCAAGGTGGGAGCTGGCTTGCCTTAAGGCCAGTCAGTTAAGACTTTTTTGTAGGAGCGAGCTTGCTCGCGAAAAACTTTCAGGCGCCGCGTTCATTCAGCAAACACGCGTTATCGTTGCCGTTTTTCGCGAGCAAGCTCGCTCCTACAGAAGGCGATGACCGCTTAAGCCAGCTCCCACACTGGTCCGTGGTGTTTTTGGGAACGTTTAGCGTGCCACAAAATTGACTCCACCCTCAGGGACCAACGCCCGTTGGTCCCTACAACCTTGGTTTGTCGCGTTTTTATTCTATTCTCAGAGTCAGGGATATCCACAGGAGTCGCAGGATAGAAACAGCCTCGCCTTGCGCTGGGGCTGAACACCGATCTATCGAGGGTCGCCGCCATGTCGCGCAACCTTTGCCTTACCCGCCAGTGCCTGGGCCTGGTCACCCGAATCGAATGCTCCATTCGCCCTCTCGCCGGGGATAACGGCATGTGGACGCTGTTGTTTGCCGCCGGGATGTCGGGCGAGCAGCCTTCCACGATCAAATCCCAGGGCCCGTTCCACGGGCCCTTCGTGGCCGAAAGAATGCTGGGCACCATCGTTGATAGCCTGACCATGCATGGCTACGAGCAAATGGACGAGCCGCAGATCTGGTGCCTGCACCTGCAAGCCCATCTGCGCCAACTCAATGGCGGCCAGGAGCAGTTGGCCCTTTAGCGCCAGCTATTTGCTCTCTGGCTTGTCCAACTTGACCTCAAACCCGTACTGCACGGTGCTGAGGTCGGTGCGCTGGTAACTTTCCAGCGTAGTCGGCTGGCCGTAGAAATAATGCACGTCAAACAGCGCGGTGCCGTACTCCTCGGCGCGGTGGCTGACACCGAGGATTTCCTTGAGGTAATTGCCGCTGGCGTCCTTGGCGTAGAAGCGCCAGCTGTCGGAGGGGAAGTCCTTTTGATCGACGATCAGCGCGTTGTCCTTCAGCGACAGGCCCTTGGGCAGTTTGGCTACATCAATCGTGGCTTTCTCGATAGTCGCCAGGAACAGCGGCACCGAACCCACCACAAACGCCGGGGTTTCCGGGAACAGGTTGAGGTCGTAAGTGAGTGTGCCGCTGCCCGCGTTCAGCTCGAACGCCTCGGCCGGTAACTCGATGGGCTCGCCGCGCTCGCCCTGGTCGTCGGCGGTGAAGAAGGTGATAGGCGCATCGCTGTTGTTACGCTCGGCGCCGACCAGGTCGTCGTTGAAGGTGAAAGGGTGGTCAAACACGATTTTCGCGGCGCTGGCGTCTTCGGTCGATTGGCTGATGGTGACGCTGGCTTTGAGCTGGTCCTCGGTCATGGTGGCGTCCTTGAGCCAGCCGGCGGCGCCGTCGTCATACACCGTGACCGGCATCGGCAGGGCCTGCACGGTTTGTTGCAGGCTATTCCTGTCGAAGCGTAGTACCGGCAGCTCCAGGTCTTTGTGGGTAACCGTAGCCTGGGAGAAATCCAGCACATTGACCTGCAGGTTATCGATCAGCCCGTTGAAATACACCTTGGCGTAATGACTGGTCTGCTTGTGTTCGAAGGCTTTTTGCTCATCGGTAAGCTGTTTTTCGAACGCGTCGGACCAGGCTGTTTGCTTGTGCATTTCAGCCAATTGTTTCTCGTAGAACGCCACTTGCGCGGCACTCTCATTGATCGAGCCCGAGCGGGTCAGAAACTGCCCGGTGCTGTCCCGTGCCTGCACCAACAGAGGGTTCGGTGATTCGTCGCCCACCTCAGCGGCCAGGGGGGCGCTATTGGTCAGCTCGATCTCGGCGTAGTTCTTTTCCAGCAACAGCAGGTTGAGGGTGATGTTGCCCTCGGTGCGTTTATGACCCACGTCCTTTTTGGTTAGATCGAAGCTCAGCACTTTGCCTGGCGTGATCACTTCAACCGCGCCCTTGAGGCTGACAGGCTGCGGCTGGCTCTTGTTTTCCGTCTCGATGCCTTCGATAAACGGGTAGGTCACCGTCAGGTCGTCGGGGTTGGTCAGGTTGGAACTGCTGGGGCTCAGTTGGATGCCGGGGTCGGTTTCTGACCATTCCGGCTGGAAGGGAATGACTTTGTTGTTGCTCAGGGTCACCGACTGCCATTCCAGGCCATGGGGGAAGGGGAACTGGTCAGGGGCGTTGAAGTTGAACGGGAAGACCGGCTGCAAATCCGTCAGATAGTCCGAATGGGAGGTTTTGCGCAGCACGAACAGGCCGTTGATATAGGTGTCCACCAGGGCCTGGGGCGTGGGGTAGTGCTTGAGCAAGGCCAGGGAATCTTCGCCATACTCGGCCTCGATGGGCTTGGTGGCGAGCTTGAGGCGCGCCCGTTCCAGCAACAGCAGCGAGCCGCCCAGATCCGCGATGGCATCGCGCAGCTTGGGGTCCTGAATACTGTCCAGGGACTGTTCGAACGTCGTGGTTTTCTCTTCGAGGGTCGCCTGCTTCTGCTCTTCTTTGGGGGAGCAGCCGCTGGCCATCAGCAACGCCGCGCACAGGCCGAGAGCGGCCAAAGGGGATCGCACATCCATCATCTGAGTTTTCCTGTCCGACATCATCGAGCCGAGTGAATGGCCTCGACACTAGCAGAAAAATTCTCTTACAGATGCCACTTGGGTCAGTTTTCTCGCGGTGACAGGGGCCGGGTGGCGGCTGGTATACTCGGCACCATTTTTAGCCAAGCTGTGTGAGATTCAATGGAACGCTTTATCGAAAATACGATGTACGCCTCGCGTTGGCTGCTGGCGCCGATCTACCTGGGCCTGTCCCTGGGCTTGCTGGTCCTGGCGCTGAAATTCTTCCAGGAAATCATTCATGTGATTCCCAACATCTTCACCATGCTCGAAGCAGAAGTGATCCTGTTGCTGCTGTCGTTGATCGACATGGCCCTGGTGGGCGGCTTGCTGGTGATGGTGATGATCTCCGGCTACGAGAACTTCGTATCGCAGCTGGATATCGACGAAAACAAGGAAAAGCTCAACTGGCTGGGCACCATGGACTCGTCTTCACTGAAGATGAAAGTGGCGGCGTCCATCGTGGCGATTTCCTCCATCCACCTGCTGCGCATCTTCATGGACGCCAAGAACGTCGATCCGCAACACCTGATGTGGTACGTGATCATCCACATGACGTTCGTGGTGTCGGCGTTTGCCATGGGCTACCTGGACAAACTCACCAAGCACTGATGCCGCGCGCCGGCCTTACTGCTCCACGAAGTAATAAGGCTGGCGGTTGATCGCCATTTGCTTGATCACCGTGACCGGCTCTTTCAGCCGGTCAGTGTGGTCCGTCAGCGCAACGTTGCCGGGCTTGTCGGCAAGGAAGGCGCGCAGTTCGGCTTCGGTGTTCAGGATCGGCAAGTAGGCCCGCAGGTAAAACACGCTGGCGCCGTCGATGCGCTCATTGGGTTGGTACATCGCAACCGTCCTGCCTTCGTCTTGCAGGGTCTGGATCTGACTGATCACCGGTACGAATGAATGGCGCATATCGGCTTTGGGTGCAAACCAGAACGCCGCGCTCAGGTAGCAGGCGATGGCCAGGGTGAAAACTCCACCGATGATTTGGCGGTGGTAGCGGTACAGCGTCGGCTTGCGGTCTTTGGCCCACTCCAGCAACACCCGCGCATACTCGGCAGCCAGTACCGCCGCAGCTGGCGTCAGCGCCATCAAGTAAACCGTGCGTTTGCTCGACGCCAGAGTCAGCAGGGTGAACTGCGCCACCAGCCAAACACTGAAAAATAGACGATAACGGTTTTGCACCAGGCTTTTACGGAAATGCCACAAGCCCAAGTACACCAGAATGTTCCAGGGCAGGAAGGCCTCGGGCAGTTTCGCGAGGTAATAGTAAAACGGCTCGTAATGCCCGGCTTCTACGAACGAACCGCTGAAGCGCCCGACGCTATTGGTCCATAACACTTCACCCACCGCCTGCATCCCGCCGCGCTGAAACAGAAACCCCAGCCAGATCAGCAACGGCACCAAGGCCAACAACGTGAACAGCGCCGGTTTGAGCCAGTCGCCCAGCCGCAGGCGTTTATCCATCAGGCTGGTGCTGAGCAGGTACACAAAAATCACAATGCCCGGCATCGCCAGGCCCAACACGCCCTTGCTCAACGTGGCGATGACCATCCCGGCGGTAAATAAAGCCCAGGCCCACACACTGGAGCCTTCGCGCTCGGGCCGCACCGCCTGGTAAAACCCCAGCAGGGCCGCGGTGACACCGAGGCTGAGCAACGAATCCTCACCCACCCCCCGCACATTCCCCCAGTAACTGGCCATGGTCGCCAGGATCAGCGCAGCACTGAACGCCAGCGTCTGCGGCCGCCCGAACCGCCGCAGCATCCCGTACAGCAGCATCACACTGAACAACCCGGCAAACGCCGAGGCCAAGCGCACCGCCCCGGTGCTGGCGCCAAACAGACGAATCGCCCCGGCGTCCAGCCACAGGCTCAGGGGTGGTTTTTCCAGGAAGGGTTCGCGAAACAGGCGCGGCACTACCCAGTCATTGTCCAGATGCATCGCCATGGCGATCCCGGACACCCGCGCCTCGGTAGAGCCTTGCAGCTCGTGGTTGCCGAGGGCGAAGAAGAACAACAGAGCAGCAAGCAAGAGCAGCAGGGGAGCGGGACGCGTCATGGAATCTGGCTACCGGGGCATGAGACCGATCGGGCGACCGGTCATGGGTAGTCAGGGAGTATACGAGCGCGATTCTTAACCTTTGGTGAACGGCCTTGTGGTTTTTCTCCGGCGCGTCAAGGCAGTTTCAAGCTGGGCACTGCCGCTTTGCCTTGTTCGGTCAGCACCGGCTCCAACTGCTCCCAGGTGAAGGCCAAGTCGTTGTCGCAACCGTCACCATTGGCCGGTGTCGAGAGTTGCAGGCCCTGAGTGTTGAAGCTGAGGTGAAAGTTGGAGTAATCGGTAATCGCGGGGCACCCTTCGTCGGTGGTGGTTTGTTTGGCCAGCCAGGTGCTGAAGACGGCCGGCAGCTTCAAGTGGCCGGAATAGGCGTCAGACCATTGCTGATGGCCGCCGAGCCAGGTCCAGGGGTCAACCGATTCGCCGGTTTGCAGGTTCCAGGAGTGCAGGCCCCAACTGATGCCCATCGCGCCTTGGCCTGCGGCCCAGCGGTAGAACCGCACGGTGAGAAATTGCGATGACCAATAGGCAGGCTCAACCTCGATTTCACTGGTATAGACCGAGCCGTTTCGACCCAGGTATTCACGGCGTTCATAAAAATAGTCGGTTAGATCTTCGTCATTGACGGCCAGGGCAGCGAGCTGCTGGTTGATCTTCTGCACCGCCGGGCCGTCACCCGCAAGCTTGAGCGTGACGCGTGGGCCTTGGGTCTTGAGCTGGTAGGTGTGGTTTTGGAAAGTTTTCTTCTCAGTCTTGATCGGCAGCGGCGCGGCTTCCAAGGGCGCGTTATAGGCATCACTGCCGCAGCCGTCCGTGCCAATGCGGCGCAGGGCCAGTGGCAGCGGCGTGCCGCCATCTGTTTTGCGCCAGGCACCCGAGAGGGCATCGCCCTGAGGGTTTTGCAGGGCCCAGAAACCTGTGTTGCCTTCCTCCACCCACGGGGCGTTGTCGTTGGCCTGGGTCAGTTGAATCGGGGTACGAATGCGCTGGTAGTAATAACTGCCATGCTCCCCGTCGGCGCCGTTGAAACACACGGTGATAGCGGACTTGCCCAAAGTGCCTTGCCAAACCCCGGCCAGATCGGCGGCTGTTGCGAGTAAGGGCATGACGGAGAGGGCGATGACGGCAAAGGGCTTGAACACGGGTATCTGACTTCCGGTTGTCTGATAAAGGCCGTCAGGGTAATGGGAAGTGTGAGGGGATGCCAGCGGGCGAGATGCGCTGAGGCGTCTCGCCCTTTTTTGTGTTTTAGGGTTGTGGCGGATGGGTAGTGAATGGCTGGGTGTTCAAGACCCGTTCTACTAGTAGCTCACCTAGAACGATCAATTGCTGAGCAGCCAGCAACTTGTGGCGGTACGCGCCTTCAAGCTCGAAAGCCAGGTCGGTGGTCATGGCGTTGAGGGAGGCGAGGGTTTCGCTGGCTTGGATTAGCAGGGTTTCGGGGTGGATGTTTTCGGCGAGGATGAAGAGGGTGGTTGGGGGATTGGGGGTGATTTTTTTCATGGCTCAAACTCCTTGATTGATGGAGTCGCCAGACATCGCTGCTAAACGAAAAGGGTGGCGACCGTACGCGGGTTAGCAGACCAGGAATCAAGGAACCCGGCGCACCCGAAAGTGCCCCACGCACAGCCGCCATGATACGAACCAGCGGATGCAGAAAGCATCGCCCGAACGGATGGTGGCTTTGCAGGCCTTGATATTAACCGAGCTGCTAAACCCGGTCGCTGATTTTGCAGCGACAGGGGGAAGGCTAGGCTTGTTGGTTGGGGGGCGCTAGTTCATCAATAGCGCTGCATCTTGCGGGAAAATTCCGAAGCCCGGTCCTGTTGACCTTCCCCCGTCTTCAGGCTCTGCTAAAAGATCCAGTCCTCAGCCCGAACCACCTGGCAGAACGGCCCGCACCGCCCCGGTGTTGGTGCCTTTAGTGAACGGATGGGGAAATATTGAGCGCAGGTGTTGCGTTCGTCACCACAATCCCCAAAGGCCCGCTGCGCTTTTCCACCGTCGCCCAGCCCTGATCACCGCTACCGCCCACATGACAGATCTTGATTTGCTTGTTCACTTCCGTATCGAACACCAGGATGCCCGAACAACTACGGCTGCCGCCTGTTGTGTATTCGTACTGGGTTGTGTAGGTGCGCAGCGTCGCACTTGTAAGAAGGATGACGACTGCTAGCAGGGAGATCATGGCCATGGCACTTGCGATGAACGTACCGAGAAAAAACCTCAATCGGTCCAGGGGCTTTTTACGCAGCCATTCGGTTTTCCTGACGCGCCAGACATAGAGCATCAGCACAATTGCCAGCACCGGCGACGCGATCAGGCAGATCTTCTCGGCCAACGGCTTGAAGTGCACAGACGGCCAGATAACGAATACCCAGGCCAGCACCAGCGCCATGGACACCAGCATGCCAATGGCGACCGGTATTACGAAGGCGTAGGAGTTTTTGTTCAATGGGAGTTCGTCCTTGTCATCAATGCTTTGAGGGCCGCGGCGGGGGATATGATGGCAGCGATGCGCTTGGATGTCTGAGACGCATGACAGAAAAAGGCCGAGCCGCTGAACGCGCCTCGGCCTTTTGGTTACTGGAAGGTTTGCCTGTCTTGGGTGAGCACCAGCACCCGCTCAACCAACAGCTCACCCAGCACGGTGAGTTGCTGAGCGGCCAACAGCTTGTGGCGGTTGGCGCCTTCCAGTTCGAAGGCCAGGTCGGTGGTCATGGCGTTGAGAGAGGCGAGAGTTTCGCTGGCTTGGATCAGGAGGGTTTCGCAGGGAATGTCTGGAGAGAGTGTGAAGAGGTTGGCGGAGGGGGGATTGGGGGTGATCTTTTTCACGATGAAGCTCCTACACTGTTTAAGGAGCTGCCTCCCCCTGCTGTCAAACAGAATAGGTGGCAGCTGTACGCGGGTTGACAGACCGGAAGTGTAGGAACCCGGCGCACCCGAAGATGCCCCACGCACAGCCGCCATGAACAGGGCGGAATGCGTAAGCATGCCGTCTTATCACGGGGTGTGAAAGGTTACACTTTTCGGCCTGTCAAAGCCGGACGCTGATCATCAGCGACGCAAAGAAGTTAGCGTTGTGAGGTGGCTTGCGCTAGTTCACCAACAGCGCGGCAACTTGCGGGAAAATTCCGAAGCTCGGCCCTGCGAGGTTCAAGCCTGGGTTCATGATTATTACTGGTGTGTTTTTGCCAGGCGAAAAAAAGCTCAGGACTGCTGGGCAGGTTCTAACAATTGCCTGCGCGCTGTACTGAGCTGGTAGAAGGTTTTGTTCAGTCGCTGCCTGAGCGCCAAGGACGAGATGGGGCTATCGTCGAGTCTGGCGCTGCGATTGCTGCAACAGTCGCAGGTTATTCGCGACAGGCGAGTTTGGCCAGTTCACCAACAGCGCGCCATATTGCGGGAAAATTCCGAAGCACTGCTCTGGCGACTTTCTTTCCTCCGGAAACCTCTGCTAAAAGCTCCAGTCCTCAGCCTGAACCAACTGGCAGAACGGCCCATTGAGCGTGGCATTGTGATGAGCCACGATGGCCTCGGCTTTCATCAAGGGCGTATCAGAACAGGTATGACCGTCGGCGATAAGCACCGCATCGAAGCCAAGATCACGGGCGGCACGGCAGGTGCTGTCGACGCAGTACTGCGTTTTCATCCCGGTAACTACCACGCCGGTGGCGCCGCTGGAGCGCAGATTGTCCGCCAGGTCAGTCATTGCAAAAGCGTTAGGCCGACGCTTTTCGAACACCACTTCTCCACCCAGCAACTTCAGTTCCCGTGCAATCAGCGTAAGTGGGCTGTCCGGCTCAATTGGCGAGCCAGCGGGGCCGATGTGACGCGCGAGAAAAATCGGCGCGCCTGCGCTGCGGGCCTTGTCCATCAGTGTATTGAGCGTTTCCAACAGCTCGTCGCAGCGCCAGGGCTTTTCCGGGCCATGGATGAGTCCGACTTGGATATCGAGTATCAAGAGGGCGTACATAGGTGCATCTCCTTGCGTGTGAACCAGCGACACAAGGCATAAAAAAGGCCCTGTCCATCGCTGGCGGGCCTTTGAAGTTCGTTGGTTATTGGCTCACGACACCTCGCACGCTCCGCTTTCGGCGGTCGTGGTGGTGGTTGTCGAGGTGAGGCGGTAATGAGTCATGAATCGACACTAGCAATATCACTGCGGGCTGACAAGGCCGAGCCCCCGACGACGCGGTCGCGGCATTGATTTATAACGGCGTTATACCTTGGCCGTCGTCGCCTGGAGCGGCAAATAGATGCTCGGCGGCAAAGTCCACGAATACACGGATTTTCGGTGAAAGGTGGCGGCTGGATGGCCACAGCGCCCAGAACTGCCCCTGGTCTTCACTGTAACCGTCGAGCACGGTTTCCAGGCGCCCCTGGGCGATGGCTTCGCGCGCGAGGAAGTCCGGGACAAATGCGATGCCGTGCCCGTCCACCACGGCCATTGGTGGGGGCTGCGAGGCAAAGGGTGATCCTGGCAGTGCTTCTGCTGCAGTACTTGAAGTTGTGCGAACTCTGGTAGATGGCACTGGCATGCCGCCACAACGTGCCTTGGGCGCGGATCCGGGAGATTGGAAACCGTGAGCTGTATTCGGCACGGCGATGTTTGATTTTGCCTGTGCACCGCCGTTCCACGGGGAAACGGGTTAAGATTGCGGCAATTTGCCATCATTGGCGTGGGAGAGGAATTCGCACCCCAATGGAACATGGCAAGCAATCAGAAACCAAGGAGGAATAAATGCGAACGCAGGTCATCGTGGAAGATCATGTTCTGCCACAGCTGCTCACTTCGGCTATTGAAGCTTACGAAGTGTCACATAGAGCTCATGCTCGGGGGCGAAGCAACAAGAAACTTGAGACGTTCGGGTTGCTGTGGGGATATGCGTTGCCGGTGCGTAACGGTGTGCCTGCGCGCCTGGTCGCAGTGGTCGCCACTGTGGAGACCTCGGCACTGCGGCACACCGACTGGGTGCGACCTGATTTCGAGTCCATCGCGATGAAGCGGGACTTCTTCGGAGAGTACTGGCCGCAGCTGGAGCTGATCGGCACGTTCCACTCGCACCCCTACGAAGATCTGAGCGAGGTCAACGATATCAAAGGGTGGCGCGCTTCGGAGGGTGACAGGGCGTTCTGGCCGGACTTTCACAAGTTTGTTTGCCCGGACATGGATGAATTGGCGCATCTGGTGATCGCAATCACAGGGTTGTCCCGCAAGGGGACCGCCGAACCAGATCGCCTGGCAGGCAATGAGTACACGTCGGGTTATGTCGTGAGCGCCGACAAGCGCAAGCTGTGGGTCAAGGGGTACACATCCGCGCTGTACGAAGAGATCGACGAGGATGCCCCCCTGGATGAGGCGTTCATGGTGGGAGACATCGAGATGGCGCGCTCCTACGATGTCTATGAGGATGAAGATGTGTTGCTGGAAATACCCTCGCTGGAGGCACGCTTCCGGCATCAGTTACTGCGCAAGTGAACGCAAGCTGTTCATGCTGGGAAAACACCAGCGGCTGGCTGGGGCTCATGTTGGAGCCCCTTGCCTATGTGTTGCGGTTGTCTGTAGAGGCCGGGATTGCTCGGGTGCCCTCGCCAACACCAAGAGCCTGCAATTGCTTGCACCCGGCTTCGTTGATTTGGACGAACGTCTCCCAACTCATTGCCTGGCGATAATGCAGTTCGTACTGGCGATCAATGCGGCAGGCGTCCGGCCGCTGGTCATAGATGCGGCAACCGGCGTTGTTTTCATCCAGGTGCCGGCAGACACCGTCGCCGCGGTCCATCGCGGCGGTATCAGCCAGCAGATGTACGCGTCGACAGCATTCCATGCAGCGGCTGCAGGCAAAGGCCAGGGGCGTGTCAGGCATACTCACCCATCGCGGCCTGGCACTGGACCAGGCGTTCGCGGTCCTCGCTGAGGCGGCGCTGGTCCTGGCCCAGACTGCCACGTAGGCTCTGCAGTTTGTTCTTGATCTCGGCGAAGTTGCTCTTTAGGTGGGTGTCGACCATGGTGTTCAGCGACCGCGAGAATTCCCATGCAGTCTCATCGGCGAATGCCTGGATCGCCTGGTCGCGACGCTCGCGCTCCTGGGCTTCGCGTTTGGCGTGTTCCTCCAGGCGCTGCTGGTCAGGGTCGCCGGCGAAGGCGGAGTACAGCGTGCTACCTACCTGGAACGCAATACCGATGACCGGGATGACCTTTCCGACAATCTGCTCGGCCACCTTGCCCATGGTGACCGGGCCGACGCCTTTGAACAGTGTCGGCAGCCACTGCTTGCCGACTTTCAGCACGTGGACGACATGCTCGGCCTTGAGCATACCGCTGGCCTGGCGGACGCCGGATTCAAGCAGGCTCAGGTCGATGCCCTGCGATGCGGGCGTCTGGTTCGCGGGGGCTTCAGGCGTATCGAGGTCCGGTGCGGCCTGGGCATTGTAGGCCTGTGGCTGTACCTGCACTTCTCGAATGACTTCGTCGAGCATCTCCGAAGCGTCCAGGCCCAGGCGAGTGAGTGCGTCTTCGAGCTCACTGCAGACCTGTTCGTTGGCCTGCCCGATCAGTTGCTCGATCTTGCCCTGAGCACCCTCGATGTTCTGGTTCAGCGCAGTGATCGTGCTCTTGCCGATGTAGGCGGCCTTGGCTTCGATCAGCGATTTCAAACCGTGACGAATATCGATTTCGCGACGCGCGATTTCGCCATAGAAGGCGTCCAGGCGTTTGATCGAGGCCTGGTCCTGGTGGTTGTCCAGCTCGGCTACCGTTGCATCGAGGAAGCTGCGCAATTCGGTAGCGACACGCGCGACGACGGCCTTCTGCTCCACGGATGCAAAGAAGCCGGCCAGATCGCTTTCGAACTTCGGAAAGCCCGAGCTGTTCAGCAGGTTCTGCTTGTTCTCCAGTTTCGCCTTTAGCGCGGAGCGGGCGTTGACCTCGACGATCGGGATATGCCCAAGTACTTTCTGGTTGCCGGCCTTCTGCTGAATGCGTTCGCTGAGTTCATCTTTGATGCGGGCCAGGTCGATCGGGTCGAAACGGCTCTTGCAGTTGAGCACCAGGAAGATCATCTTGCCGGCAAGCACCAGCTCAAGCAGCACATCGAGGGTTTTCTCTTCCTCGACCACGCCCAGCGGGTTGACCACGAAGATCACCACATCCGACTGCACCAGCTGCTCTCGGGTGATGGCTTCATGCTCGAGCGGCGCGTCGATGCCGGGCGTATCGAGTACTTCGAAGTCGCCCCAGCGATAGCCTTGCACACGGGCGGTTTCCGGCACATCGGCTACCGCGGCCAGCTCTTGGCCGAGCAGGGCGTTGATCAGCGTGCTTTTACCGGCGTTGTAGACGCCATACACCATGATGCTCGCGCCGGCCTGGGCCTTCTTCGCCTGGCTCAGTTCGCGAATACTGGCGACAGCCTGCGGATTGTAGGTTGCACAGAGTCCATCCACTTCGTCGTAGAGGGCCAGTAGTTGGGTCATCGGGCCTGGTTGGGTCATTGTGCGGTGCTCGTTTCTAGGGTGATGAGTGCCTGGCGCAGGCGCTCCATTTCAATGGTCAGGATTTGGCAGTGTTCGAGCATGGCGTCCCGTAGCGGGTCGTAGATGCCCCGTACCTGCTCGGTCAAATACTCTGGCAGGGCGTTGGCGTACTGCTCGATGGCTACCTGGCGTTGTTCCTCCAGGTTGTCGCCGACGACCACGTTGTGTTTGGCGCGGATGGCCTCGGCACCTCGGCCGATCATGCTCGCGGCACTCCCCATCGAGGCCCCGGCTGCGGCACCCGCGGGGCCGCCAACGAAGAAGCCAATGACTCCGCCGAGAACTGCCCCGCCTGCGCCCCAGGCGGTTTTGGTGCTGCCGCGGGTGCCGCTGGTGTATTCCTTCTCGACTGTAACTTCCCGGTAAGCAGGAATGGCGCCGAGGCGGCTGGTGTTGAACGCACGCTGCAGCGCATTTTGCTGGCTTTCACCGATGCCTTTCATGGCCTCGCCGGTCAGCTTGCCGAGCACCGTGGCCAGGCGCTCGCGCAGCTGAAGCTGCGCGTCGTCGGTGCGGGGCCCGTTGAACAGCTGGTTGACGCAACTGCGCATTTCGGTGACGCCCTTCTGGCTCAGAGTGCGCAGCTCGCGCTCTACCGCCTGCTCCTGCTTTTGGATCTGCTGGTCGAACGTATCGGTCAGCTCTTTGATCAGGCTCAAGTCGTCGCAGGTTTCAGCTATGGCCTTGCGCAGGTTGTTCAGAGGGGTGGTTAGCTTAAGATCGACACCTGGGCCTTGCGCCAACGCCTTGAGAGTTTGGTACAGGGTACCCAGGCCACTTTCCTGCAAGTTCGAGGGGTGGCGCTCGGCGAAGCGGGTCGAGATAGGCAGGATGGTGACCTGGTTGTCAGCGTCATGCTGCATCTCCACCAGGTTGCCGGTGACCTCCCGGATCTGCCGCTGCTGTGTTTCCCTGGACTTCATCAATACTTCGGTGATGAGTTGCCCATCGTCGTCTTCGTCTTCTTCGGTGATATCGCTGCCGGTGAGCAGAATCATCAACGAGCGCTTGCCATTGAGTAGGCTGCTGACCTCGCTCATGTCGGATTGGCGGCCCGGAGCTTGCGAATTCATGGTGTAGAGAATCAAGTCTGCCTGGTCGACATACTTGCGCGCCAAGTCGCCATTGGCCGTATTGGTCGAATGCAACCCTGGCGAGTCGACCCAGGTGAATCCGGGAAGCTTGAAGCCTTGAATAGAACTGGTGGCCTCAGTGGCACCGACCCTGAATTGCTTGGAAGTGTAGGCCTCGCCTTCTTTGTCGCCGCTGGCGACGTCGGTTTGCTCATGGGAGAAATACGTGGGTTTCAGCGTGGCGTCATCTTTGAGTTGCGCAGTGGGCTCACTATGGCCCCAGGCCACGTAGTTGCCCAACGAGCTCTTGCCCGACTTGACCTTGCCGTACACGAACACCAGCAGGGAGTCGTTGTAATTTTCACGAAACGTCGCGCCTCTCGCACGTATCTCGGCGCGTGCTTCCCAAACGCTGAATTGATCCGTCAGGCGTCGCGCCATCTGGGTCGCGCCTTCCTTGAGTGGGTTATTGTCGCTGACCGCGCTAGCCATGCTTTCGGTTTGCTGGCGCAACAGCGTGACAAAGCCCGTGCGCAGCGTATCGAAGCGTCGTTGGGCCTGCGCTAAGTCTTGCTTCTTACTGGAAAACTGACCCTGCAGTTGTTGAAAGACCTGCATCAACTCATCGCGAGTAACAGTGCTCATGGATCAATTACGCCTGAGAGAGAAGTTGACGTTTGAGCTGCTGCAGCCGCTCGATACGTGCCTGGGCCGCTTGCGCCTGGGCGAGCGCTGCCTGGTCGGATGCAGACGCTTCGGCAGGCGCGGTCACGGATTCGAGCAGATTCACACCCTGCATGAAATGAACGATTTGGCCGCCTTCCATGGCGGGTGACGCCTGAAGAATGGCTTTGACTGTCTTGCCGTAACTCGACGTCGACGATGCGGTGCTGCGGATGCGTTGTTCGAGCTGATCCCCCGGCACTCCTTCGAGCGTCAAGCGGGTCATCTTGCTGACACCTTCAGAGATCGGGTTGTGTTTGTCCGACGAGGCGGCCAGCGTAGAGGCCGCTCCCCGGAGCTGGGCCTTGAGTTGTTCCCGTCGGTCTCCCGCAAGTGATTGCACTCGGGCTTTCAGGTTTTCGCGTTCGCGCTTGCGCTTGGCTTCCAGCTCCTGCTGACGCCGCTCGCTGTCGTCGTGGCGCGTGGTGCTGCTCGAAGACGAAGGGCTGTCGTCACTGACCGCTTTGGCAATGGCGACAGCAGCGACTGCCGCAACGCCGATCAACCAGGGTAGAGGCATTGCAAGTCTCCTTACTTGAGGCTGTCGAGTTTGGTGCGTGCTTTTTGCATGTCGGACGTATGAGCTTTGAAGGTGCGCCGAGCGCCGTCGATGTGCTCGACGAAGGCTTGGGCCTTGACCACATAAGGCTCGGTGATTTGCTCGATCAGCTTGAGATCCCGTTTGATCTCAGCGTCGATCCGCTCGCCCAGCTTCAGGGCACGCCGTGCCAGGCGCTTGTGTCGTGCCTCTGTCAGAGACTGGGCGAGACTTTTCGAAAGCGTTTGCAGATGTTGCGCCAACTGCGGAATGCCGCTTTTCTCGCAGAGCCCTTGTTTGTTCTTCTCTACACCGCTTTTAAAGCGCGTGTTGGAGATGACGAAGCATTCAGGCGCTGTGCCCAGATGGATCAAGGCCTGGCGTTCGATGGTGTCTTTGACTGCGGCGAGGTCGGCGTCCTGCAGCTTGTCCAGTTGGCTGATCACCAGTACCACCCGCTCGCCGACATCCTGGCCATAAGCGCTGGGCAGTTGGTCGAGCAGGGCCACTTCTTCCTGGTCCAGCTCACCGGGAGGAGCATGGACGAACAGGACAATATCAGCCGCATCGAGGCCCTGGTTAGCTTGCTGAGTGTCATTCTGGTCATAGCCCAGACCTGGAGTGTCCACCAGCACGTAGTCATCCAATTCCAGAGCTTGGTTGGCACGGGTGGTACGCACATCACCGGTTTGGAAATGCTCGTCGTTGGCGTGGCCGCTGAGCATATTGAGCAGGGAGCTTTTCCCTGCCTTGACCAGGCCCCAGGCGGCAATGCGGGGCTTGCTCGGAGAGGCATTGTCGCGCTGGCTAACAAACAGCTGGTACTGCGCCTCCAGCGCCTCAAGTCGTTTGATTCGGTCCATCAGTCAGCGTCTCCTTTCGCATCACTGTTGTTTGCAGTGCATCAGCCCACTCCCAGGCTTGGGGTACTGAGTATGATGTCATACGGCCACTTAAAATGCATTTTGACTTTGATTGCCGAGCTCGATCGGTAACGAGCTGATCAGGACGCTGCGTAATGTTGGGACGAAAAATGATTCCGAAATTCCTTTCCGCCAGGACCCGTTACGCTTGTAAGGCTCAGTACTCTGGCTCTCGCCGAATTGTTAAATGCCAGCGATTGGGCAGTGGCATTGGCCAGCTAAAGGCGACGGCCGAGGATGGGCTTCGCGGTCCGGCAGGCTGTGATAAAGCTGGCAGTACCGTAAGCGTCCGGGCATCCCGCCTTGCGCAACTAAGCGAGTTGCCATCGATGCGGCAACAACTCCCCAATTTCACTTGCCCGCTGCGTCGGCAGGCGCGTGAGCACATCCTTCAAATAGGCATACACGTCATGCCCATTGAGCTTGGCCGACTGGATCAAGCTCATCAGCGCCGCCGCACGTTGACCACTGCGTAACGAACCAGCGAAGAGCCAGTTTTTGCGCCCAAGCGCCCACGGCCGTATCTGATTTTCGATGTGATTGTTATCTATGGGCACGGTGCCGTCATCCAGGTAACGACTCAGCGCCGCCCAGCGCTTGAGGCTGTAATCCAACGCTTTGGTAATCCCCAAACCTTCATGCACAAGCTCGCGCTGGGCGATCATCCAGGCATGAAACGCGGCCATCAGGGGCGCTGCTTTTTCCTGACGTATTCGTCGTCGGACGTCCGGTTCCACATCGCGGATTTCGCGTTCAATTTCATATAGGGCTGCGATATACCGCAGTGCTTGCTCGGCAAGTACGCTTTTGCCGGTGATGTGCAAGTCATAGAACTTACGGCGGGCGTGGGCCATGCAGCCGATTTCGGTGACACCGAGTGCAAAACTGGCTTTGTAGCCGCCGTAGTCGTCGCAGACCAACTTGCCTTTCCAGTCGCCTAAAAAGTTGCGGGCGTACTCGCCCGACCGGCCAGGGCTGAAGTCATACACCACGGCACTGATCGGTGCGGTGGTGGTCGTGGCATAGCCCCAGACGTACGCCCGGTGGGTTTTCTTTTCTCCAGGTGCGAGCATTTGCACCGGCGTTTCGTCGACGTGCACCACGTTGTGTTCAAGCACGACTTCGCGCAAGGCATCGACCAGCGGCTGCAATTGCACACTGCAAACGCCGACCCAACTGGCGAGCGTTGAGCGTGGTATCGCAAGACCGGCCCGACCGAAGATTTGCTCCTGGCGGTACAGCGGTAAATGATCGGCGTATTTCGCGATCATCACCTGAGCCAGCAGCCCGGCAGTCGGGATACCTTTGTCGATGACCTGAGCCGGTACCGGCGCCTGGATCAACGTTTCGCAGTCATCGCAGACCCACTTGCCACGCACATGGCGCTCAACGCTGAACACACCAGGCGTGTAGTCGAGCTTTTCGCTGACGTCTTCGCCGATGCGTTTGAGGGCGCAGCCGCATTGGCACTGGATGTTTTCAGGTTCGTGATGAATCAGCGTGCGCGGAAACTCGGCGGGCAAAGCGGTACGTTTGGGTTGCTGACGGACTGGCGCTTGCGCGGGCGTTGGTGCCAGGATTTCAAGTTCGGCTTCGATGGCGGCCAGGTCGGTCTCAATCAAGTCGTCGAGCAAGCTGGCTTGACCAGGGCTGAACGACTCGGAGCGTTTGGCGAAACGGTGACGCTTGAGCAGAGCTATCTCGTGAATGAGCTGTTGGTTGCGGGTTTTTTGGTGCAGCACTTCTTTATCAAGACGCTCGACATGTTGAAGCAACTGCGCAGCGAGGCTGCGCAGTTGTTCGGTGTCGAGCTGATCGAGAGGGGTAGTAGGACTCATGGCGATGACTCTGCCCGATCTGCTGATCGATGTATGTCATCCATGTCTCTTAATGGTTACGGATGGCTCCGTCAGACCCAAGGCGCTGCCAGGGAAGACCGACCACCAGTGCCTGGAGCTGCTCAGCATTCAGCTCCATCGAGTCGCCACTTCGACTGCTCGGCCAGGCGAATTTTCCTTGGTGCAGACGGCGTGCCGCTAGCCAAACGCCCAGGCCGTCGTGCACCAACACCTTCATGCGGTTACCCCGGCGATTGGCAAAGAGATAAGCACAGTGCGGCTGCGCCGCACCGAAGACAGCGACGACTCGAGAGAGCGCTTTTTCGGTGCCAGCTCGCATATCCATGGGTTCGGTGGCCAGCCAGATGGCGTCGATGCGGATCATGGGGCAAGTCCACGAATAAAGCGGGCGCAGCCCTCGGGGTCGGAAGACGGCCATTTTATCGTGAGGGTTTGCTCGCCAAATGGCAGCTCAATGATTACGGAGCCCTCGGCCGGCCTTTTCGGCGCGACCTTCACCGGAACAAATGCCGGCAGCGGTGCGGGTGGTTGATCTCGGTAAAGCGGTAGCCACTTGCGGATCACATTGGCATTGATGCCGTGGCTGATGGCAACGCTGGAGATGGATACGCCGGGTTGCAGGCATTCCTGAACAACCTGGGCCTTGAACGACTTGGGGTAAGAGCTTCGTTGGCGCATTTAAGGGCTATCGCGTCCGCTTAAAAATAGGCGGACACCATCGCCCTTAATTTGGGAGTTCGGTAGGTGTGTTGGCTGTTCGCTTACGCAGTACCCAGCCCCAAAAACCTGACAGGCACAAAAAAGGCACTTGCGATAAATGCTAAGTGCCTGATTTTTATAGCTTGTTTGGGCCGGGGTAATCTGAACTGATATTATAAGTAATTGATTTAAAATGAAAAATATTGGTTAAAAAATTCCTTGGAATACCATTTGGAATACCAAGGCTTTAGCCTTGTGGTGCAGAGGAAAGGAGGGGCTTCGGCTGGTTCCATCACCTAAGGTAGTTCTCCTAGCCACCGCTTGCCTGTGGAGTACACGCCATTCTCAGACTCCTTCGTTATCAGAAGCTCCAAGACTTGAGCTCGTTTCAGCTCGTGCTTTTTTGCCAGCGTATCAAGTAGCTCGATCACGTTTTTCGACAGCATGACGTTAAGCTGCTTCTTGTCTGCTGCCCTTTCGTCGAACTGCTTGCGGCTCCATCTTTTCTTGATGTATTGGATGATGGCTTTCTGCTCAGTATGGCGGAGCTGCGCTTCATCGAAGAATATGAGGAGTTCCTTGTAATTGCTGATCGGGAGCTGGCTCCTGGGCATGGGTGTATGGTTCTTCTCCAACCATTCCCAAGCACATTTGCAGCGCTTGCTGCCATCTTTTTTGTCTTCGAACCACTCGAAATCACGGTCCCTTGACTTGTGCCTGAGCCAAAAATTGCGGAGGTTTTCGATTTCGTCTGCTTTCTCTGCGATAGGGGCATTCCAGAGATCAAGCATGGCGATGAGACGACTCCTGCCTGTGAGGTGTACCAGGCCTTGAGGCAGTCCCCGGGGAGGTCCCAGCGCGGTGATGTCCTCAATCCTGCGAAGTAGCCATTGATACTGCCGCTCATCTCCGTCAATCCACTTAAAATTGCCATCTGGGAGCAGAGCCCGATCTTTGTCCGAATTTATGCCTTCAAGGATGTGGATATTTTCATTCAGTGTGAGGGCGATTGTGTCCCTCATGGTGGCGCCGTTGCAGGTAGAGGGATCTAGATCAATATTTCCGTAGTACTGCAGGCAGAGCCATAGCCAGATGTCATGGCGATTGCTTTGTCGTGGTTCCTTGAGCAAACGGCTTAGCTCATCAAGCCCGCTATCGTCAACGATGAAAGTATTATCCATAGTCATGCTCTATCAATTGCCGAATATTAATATTATTAATTGGGTCAGATTCTAGTAGGATTCTATATGAATTCTATGCGCGTTCTACATGTATTCTATAGTGGATCAATTGATATTGTATGTTTATTCTATGAGTATTCTAGAATAATTATTCTCGTGGCAGCCAGCAAATATGGGCTCTGTAGCCATGAATTGTTGGTTTTTTAGCAGTGCTTAGTATTTTTACCGTGTGAATCGATCAGTGTTTTCGAGGCTGTCATGGCGTCAGTGACGTTTTGTCGCGTTCCTGGAGTCGGTGGTGCATATGGCGCTGAACGTCTATTAGTAAGAGCGAGCGGCCTCGTGGGTGCTTATCGAGTGGCGGCGAGATTGTCAGAACATGCTGCTGATGCTTATAGGTTGCGCGCGTCAATTTCAGCGAAGCGCGGGGTGCAAAGCGTACTCGGTTGTTTCGAGCGACTGACTGAGACTGCTTCGAGTCTTTGTCGTGTGGCAAAGGTGGTGGCCGAAGTCGGGCGCGTGCAGGGGTGAGTAATGCTCTGTACAAGGTCGAATTGATTCGTCGTCGGTCATCTTAGGCAAGATATTGGCGAAGCTCCCTAGGCTCGCGTCTCCGCTTGACGCAGTTGATCCTGAGCTAAATGGCGTCGGTCTATTAGGCTAATAAGTCTTCAACTGAGCGGCACAGACTATGCCGTTCTGATGGAATTCTCTGCGGAGCCTGGGCGGTCAACGTTAAGCAGTAGGCGTGGTGAGTATTTATTTACAGGCCTTGCGAATCCTCTGAACGAATATGAGGAGACAGTTCATGAGGATCATCCGTCTGAAAGAAGTTATCGACTGCACCGGCCTGGGCCGGTCCACTATCTACAAGTACATAAGCGAGGGGAGCTTTCCTAAGTCAGTACCATTGGGTGGCAGGTCTGTGGGCTGGGTTGAAAGCGAGGTTATGAGCTGGGTCATGGCCAGGATCGAGGCGCGTGATGCTTGTGAGTCGCTCACGGAGGTGTAGTGGCTAAAGGCGAGGGTGATCGGCCGATTGGCTGAGCGTTCGCCAATTCATTCGGTCGGCGTTCCGGCTGACTCGAATCTTTGGTTTATTTCCAGAGCTCTGAATCACTGAAGCTGCCACATTCTTGCCAGAGCTCTCTGGCAGTTTGCCGCCCCACTCCCTTGCAGGAGTGGGGTGGTGGTTTCGGTATTAGTATTATTTATATATCCATACATTAAACATGGATTCATCTGGGTAGAGCTTGCATTTCTCATGGTCATCATCAACCAATAGATCCTACCCATACATCCATTCAAGGCAGTCATCCCATCACGCTCACCCCTTCTTGAGGGGTGAGCTCAGCCAGTGATTGAACAAGCGCCTAGCTGCAGTTGCTGAGGTCTGCTGCACCTGCAGATCGAACCGTAAAAATTTACAGAATCCACTGAGTTGATGAACCTACTTAGCGGATCATTCCCATGACACACCAACCCAAGCGTCACCCTGACAACAGCAATCTTCACCTGCACTACGAGAGCACCTTCCGTGGACTGTCCGTGCTGACGCGTCACGCTCCCTTCATTACTGAATACCTCGAAGGCATTCATGGGACCACTCAGTTAGCGCTGAGAGCTCACCGCCAGGTGTTCGCTGTACGGTTCGACCTACATTTCCCAGATGACGACTCTGTCCCTACATCAGATAACACTGTCATTTCCAGATTTGTCGATTCGTTGACCTTCAGAATCCAATCGGCACGAGAGCGCTCCAGGCGGTTGAACGGTACTGCTCATCAGACAGACGTCCGATGGTGCTGGGTCAGGGAGACTGGGAAGGAGGGGCGACCACATTACCACTTCGTCTTACTGCTCAACCGAGATGCGTACCACACCGTGGGACGCTATGACTCAGCACAGCAGAATACATACAGCCGCATGAATGCGGCATGGGCCAGTGCGTTGAGAATGCCTATCGATGATACCAATGGTTTGGTGCATATCCCCGAGAATGCTGGGTACCACCTTTCTCAGGATGATCCAGCGGAGATGGATCGGTATTTCGTTCGGGTGAGCTACCTCTGCAAGGCGGCGACCAAGGTGTATGGCAATCGTTGCCGGGTATTTGGTTGCAGCAGAGGGTGAATGGACCACTGCAGCAAATCAGGGGGGGGGCTCAGCCCTCGCCTGATACACCCTGATACCCGTCACCGGACCGAGACTTGCACATATGCAGGCGACTGATCCGGACGTTGGGGTGTTGGCGTGGATTGTCCTATCGCGCGAAGTCATTGAAGTGGCCTTGCGCGATGAGCGGCACTACTTGAAAGCGTTTGATCAGGAAGAAGAGAAAGAGCTTGCGTCGCTTTATCCTCATGGGGTCAGCGCGCAGGCGCTTGTCCAGATAATTGAGCACAGCAGATTTGGCGGGAATTGCTTTAATGATCTCTATTTGGCAGAGACCTATAGCAGGGCACCGCCAGAGCTCGATGTGCAGTGTCTGGGCTGCATCTCTAAAATGCAGAATCGTCGCGATCAGGCGCGACTTGCATTTTCTAATGCATGGAAGATTAGGTAATCAAAATGAGTACCACCATATTTGTAAAATACAAATATGGACGTGCGCCTAAGGCGTACAATAATATCCGTTAAATAGTCAGATCACGTGCCGCTAATTCATATGACGCCCATAAGCTCTCTTGCAGAACTCGCTCAGCCACAGCGTGACCGCCTAGCCTTTATCGAGCTGCGTATACGTTTCGTCGGGGAGATTCGGAGGCAGGATCTGGTGGATCGCTTTGCCATCCAGTCCGCTGCGGCGACCCGGGACCTTGCGCTGTATAGGGAGCTAGCCTCCGGCAATATTGACTATGACTCCAAAGCCAAGACCTATGTTCTTGGAGCTGACTTCCGTTCGCTGTTCGATTACCCAGCAGAAAGAGTTATGTCGTGGCTGACACAGGCCTTCGGTGATGGCGAGCCGCTTAAGTTCAAAACTTGGGTGCCTAGTGAAATTCCTTCTAGGCTGACGAACCCTGATTTGGATGTGCTGGCGAGTGTGACGCGCGCCATCCATCATTGCTGCGCTTTGGCCGTCGAGTACCACTCGATTTCCAGTGGCAAGTCGAAACGCGAGATCGTGCCTTTTGCTTTGATCGATACAGGTTTTCGCTGGCACGTTCGCGCGTTCGATCGGAAGTCAAAGGAGTTCCGTGACTTCGTCATTACTCGGATAAGGCGCCCAGTGGTGCTTAATGGTCAGCCCGTGGCTCCTCACGAGATGAGCGATCAAGACATTCAGTGGACCCGAATCGTCGAGTTAGAGCTGGTACCGCATCCGAGCCAGCCGCGTCCAGAAATAACCGAAATGGACTACGGGATGGATGGAGGGGCACTACGCATGAAGTTGCGTGCCGCCACTGCCGGATACATCCTAAGGCAATGGAGCGTGGACTGCTCGCCAGGCCATAGTCTGCGTGGGCATGAGTACCGACTTTGGCTGAAGGACCAGTTGGCGTTATACGGTGTCAAGAATGCTGTTTTGGCTCCAGGCTACAAAGAACCCCGCCTGGACGAGGCGAAGCCAAATTACTAACAGTGTTGCCTAGCTGCCCACTGGAAAAAAGATTTAGGACTTTTATGAATACCATCGCAAAAACAATCGCAGAGCTCCGGATACTGATTGGTTACCTGGGGGAAAAGGGCCAGGCTAATTGGTGGGGCAGCGAGTTCTTTGGCGCTACAGCAACTGCTTTTTTGGCTCCAATATTCAACCGATCTCTGTTTCTTGCCCAATACCAGGGGGCAACTGCGGCGGCAGCTAAGGTTCACGACGAGGTCATTGGTGTTGGTCGTATCTATCACCTATTTCGTTTGCCGATCGGGCTCGAGCAAGCATCTGCTGATGCGCTCAACGACACCGCTTTCGTGCAAATCTTGCAAGGCAGATTGGCAAGTCGTGAGCTGGCGATGGTGCGCCTGGCTGAATTGGCGGAAAAACCAGAGTCCGCATCGCCAGGCCCCATTTCGCTGGGCCAGATGAGTCAAGATCTACAAACCGAGCTACAACGTGCTGCGGGCTTTTATTGTGCAGCCCTAACCTCTGGAATTCAGACCTTCCCCTACGTTCGGGAGGTTGAGTGAGTCAGCAGCGCTACTACACCACTCAGCTACAAGCCGGGCTTGGGCTCCTAGAAGAAACAAGGCAGCTGCTCCAGGTTTATCAACCTGGCATGAGTGCGTCCCAGCTTTATGAGGCCGCGCTGGCATCGGGTCGTTTCCCTTTGGTAACGGCAAGGCGCCTTCGCAATATTGTTGCCGAGTGCTTTGCCCCACGCTACATGCGCGACCCCTGCGTTGCCGCGCGCCTCAATTCCCTGGTTGGTCGTTTCACGACCGCCGAGCTCAATCAACTGCTCTTTATCTATACCGCGCGAGCCAATCTTGTATTGGCAGACTTCGTTCGAGAAGTTTACTGGGCGCGCTATTCAGCAGGGCGAAATGACCTCCAGCTGGAAGATGCACGCACCTTTGTTGCCAACAGCGTGCGCGAAGGAAAAACGCAAAAGCCATGGTCTGAGACCACGATCAAGCGCATCTCATCGTATTTGATGGGCTGCTGCGCCGACTATGGACTGCTGACAACCACAGGCCGTAACCAGCGCTCGATTGCTGCTTATCGCATCTTGCCAAAGGTCGCCGCCTACTTGGCCTACGACTTGAAGTTCAGTGGTCTTGGTGACAACCAAATTGTTTCAAGCTCCGACTGGGATCTCTTTGGACTGGAACGTACCGACGTCCGAGACCAATTGAAACGTTTGTCATTACAAGGCCTGTTCATATTTCAGGCCGCTTCCGATGTCGTGCATATCGGTTGGACCTATAAAAACATGGAGGAACTGATCGATGTCATCGCTCAAAGCTGATTTCAATGAGTTGATGGAGCGAATTAAGCAGGGGCGCGAGTTTGGCCATGCCAGCTTTGAGCCCATTTTCTATTTGGTTTTTCCGCCAAATCAGATCCTCAATGTGAAGCGCGAAACACCTGCGTGGGTGCACCGACTGCGTAACGAAGGCTGGGAAGTCGAAACCTTTTCGATCACCGAGCATGTTGCAGACATTATCGAGAAGGCACCGCTTCGCAAGATCTGGCTCGCGGCCGATCAGAAAGCACCCCTGGCATGGGGCAAGACCAATGCGTCGCTCGCCAATGCCATCAGTAATGGTGCTTTGCAGGCACGCATTGAAGCCAAGCTGGCCGAACTTGAAGGCAAGCCTAAGGCCATTTTACTGGTCACCGATCTTGAGGCGTTGCATCCCTACACACGCATCGGTGTCATCGAAGGCAAGTTGCAAGGCAAATTCCATGTACCCACGGTGTTCTTTTACCCTGGTGTGCGCACCGGCAAGACACGACTCAAATTCCTGGGGTTCTACCCCGACGATGGCAACTACCGCTCTGTCCACGTCGGCGGCTAATCATTGAGGTAAAACATGACGATCAAAAAACTCTTCGACCCCAGCAAGAGCATCAATCGCAGCATTGAAAAGGTCATCACCTATGGCGTGTCACAAGAGGCGCGCCTGAAATCGGAAATCTCGGAATACGTGGTTACCGACAGCATCGACCAGCAGTTTGAGAATCTCCTGCTCAAGATGGAAGCCGCCATGGACATTGGTGGCGAAAACGAAGTCGGCGTCTGGGTATCGGGCTTCTATGGCTCGGGTAAGAGCTCGTTCACCAAATATTTGGGCTTGGCATTTGACGATCGCATCACCATTGATGGCGTTCCATTCATCCAGCACCTCCAAGATCGCCTCAAGCGTCAGCAAACCAAGTCCTTGCTTTCGAACGTAGCCAAGCGATTTCCTGCCGCAGTGCTGATGTTGGACTTGGCCAGCGAACAGGTCGCAGGTGCGACCATGGAAGAGGTGTCGACGGTCCTGTTCTACAAGGTTCTGCAGTGGGCAGGTTATTCGCGCAATCTCAAGGTTGCTGCGCTGGAACGCAGGCTTAAGAAGGAAGGTCGTTACAACGAATTCCTGGATGCATTCAAAGAGGCTGCGGGCGGTGAAGACTGGAGCAACTACCGTAACGACGAGTTGGTGGTCGACAGCCTCATTCCTGAGATTGCGCACAAGCTTTACCCCACGCTTTTCAAGACATCCAGTTCGTTCACGACCGAATCAAGTGAAATCGTCGTTTTCGAAAACGATCGCGTGCGTGAAATGCTGGAGATTGCCCGCGAGGCATCGGGCAAGGAATACATCATCTTCATCATCGATGAAGTCGGTCAGTACGTTGGCCCACGGCCCAATCTGATCCTGAACCTCGATGGATTGGCGAAGAACCTGAAAAACATCGGCGACGGCAAGGTTTGGATCGTCGGAACGGCGCAACAAACGCTCACGGCGGACGACGCGAAGGCCGCCCTCAACTCGCCAGAACTGTTCAAGCTTAATGACCGCTTCCCGATTCAGATCGCCCTTGAATCCAACGACATCAAGGAAATTTGCTACACGCGTCTGCTGGGCAAGTCGTCACCAGCGGAAGCCGAATTGGGCGGATTGTTTGATCAATATGGTCAGCAGCTGCGCCAGAACACCAAGCTTGTTGATGCGCGCGTATATGGTGTCGATTTTGACCGCAAGACCTTTGTCGATCTCTACCCGTTCCTTCCTGCGCATTTCGACATCCTGCTGCACTTGCTAGGCGCACTGGCCAAGTCTACGGGTGGCATCGGCCTGCGCTCGGCGATCAAGGTGGTGCAAGATATTCTGATTGACGGCTCTGAAGGCAAACCTGCCGTTGCAGAGCAAGCCGTTGGCTGGCTCGCCACCACCGTCACGCTGTTTGATGCTCTGGATAAAGACATCAAGCGCGCCTTCGCCTCTTTGCACGCATCGGTCGAGAAGGTCACAAAGATCCGCTTCTCGCATTCCGAGTTGCATCAAAACATCGCCAAAACGGTCGCCGTACTGCAAATCCTTGGCAACCTGCCGATCACCCGTCAAAACGTCACCAGTCTGATGCACGCCAGCATCGCCGGGGCGTCTCAAGGAGACGCTGTGGCGAAGGCGGTCGAAGACCTGATCAACGACTCCATCGTTCCATTTGGCGAACAAGACGGCAACCTTTGCTTCTTCAGTGAAAAACTGAACGACATTGAACAGGAGCGCAGCCAAGTTGCACTGCGCGGCGTTGAGCTGCGTCGCATCGTTAACGAAGCGTTGACCAGTGTCTATGCGCCATTGCCCTCCACCCAATTACACGGCTCCTATGCCGTATCCACCGGACTCAAGGCGCAATCGGCAGGCAATGTGCCCGCATCGTTGGCGGGTGAACGCAACCAGATCCAAACCATTGTGGAGCTGGTCGACCCCAAAGAAATCGACAACGCACGTACTCGACTCACTGACGAATCGCGTCACAACTCCTTCAAGTTCAACATCTACCTCGTGGGCCGCACGACGCCGGAAATGGACGAACTGACGGCTGACATCCACCGATGCCGTGAAATCGCCAACCGCTATCGCAGCGATCCAGACCAAGAAATTCGTGAATATTGCAACGGTCAGGCCGATCGTGCGGAGCACCTCAGCACCAAACTGCGGGCGCAGATTCAGCGCAGTCTGCTGCAAGGATCGTTCATCTTCCGAGGCCAGGTTATTGCGGTCGATACGCTAGCCACGGAACTGCTGGATGCCGCTCGTAAACACCTGAGCGAAGTGGCCGAACAAGTTTTCGATCGTTACGCAGAGGCGCCGGTGCGCGCCTTGACAGAACTCGCCGAGAAATTCCTCCGGGTCGGTAACTTGTCGGGTATCACCAGTGCCCTTGATCCGCTGAATTTGGTGCAATCCCAAAGTGGAGGGCACAGCATTCGCACCGACCACTTGGCCATGGTGAGCATCCGTGACTACATTGATCGCAACGGCACGGTCGATGGTAAGCGCCTGACTGATGTATTTGCCGATGCGCCCTTTGGTTGGTCGGCAGACACCCTGCGATATCTAGTGGCGGCCATGCTGCTGGCCGGTGAGATCAAGCTCAAGGTGGCAGGGCGCGAAGTCACCGTCAACGGCCAGCAAGCCATCGATGCCATCAAAACCAACAATACGTTCAAGATCATTGGCATCTCGCTTCGCGGCGGCGACCGTCCGTCCAACGACGTACTGGCACGCGCTGCAACCCGGTTGACCGAATTGACTGGTGACACCGTCGTGCCGCTGGAAGACGACATCAGCAAAGTCACCACCAAGCTCTTTCCGCAACTGCAGCACCAATACGGCCCTCTCACTGAAAAACTGCGCGGCCTGAACTTGTCGGGTGTAGACCGCCTGCAAAGCCTCACGCACGAGATTAACGATGTGCTGCTCACCGACGCGTCGGATGCGCCACGTCGTTTGGGCAACGAGCAATCAGAGCTGTTTGAAAATCTTAAATGGGCTGCCGAAGTCAAACTCAAGTTGGAGCAAGGCTTGGAGCAAACGCTGCGCGATCTTCGCCAGCACTGCACGGCCATTGCCAACCTGCCGAATGTGGCCTTGCTGGCCACGCTAAAAGAAGAGTTGGCTGAGGCCCTCAGCCTTATCGACGAGCGCCTGCAGCAGGCCGACTTCTATCGTTTTGCGGCTGATTTCAGCACCAGCCTCACCACTATTCGCGCCCGCATTCGCGATACGGTGATCGCGATGCAAAATCTGCTCAAAACACGCATAAAAGATGCCGAGGTCGACCTCAAGCGGGTGCCGGAGTGGATCAAGCTCACCCAGCAAGAGCAGACTGAACTGTTGGGTAGCCTAGAGCGTTTGATTGTGGAAGTGACGCCTGATTTGTTGGGACTCAATTCCATTACAAACAAGCTGTCTGAACTGCAGGATGAAGTGCAAGGTTTGAAGCACAGCATTGAGCGTCTTGGCACGAAGCGGATTAAGGAGGAGCTTGAAGCTGAGATTCCTGTGCCAAGTGCTGTAAATGAACCGAAACCAGCCATCGCGCGCAGTATCAAAGCGCGCACCAAGATCACCACGATGGATGACTTGGATGCGCTGATCACGCAACTGCAACAACTGCGTGGCGAGCTGAAGTATGCACATGCCTTCGCCGTCAACCTCGAACTGCAGGACCAATAAATGGCTTTCGATCAATCCACACGAGGCCGCCTGCAAAAGCTGGTTAATACTTGTCGCAACCTGCTGTCCGACGAACTCAGTATCCAGCTTCAGCAAACCTATGGTCTAGACCCCAAGACCGGTGAAGTCACGCCCATGGCACGACTCACCCATCTGGACGACCGGCAGCGCCACACGGCTGAGGTCCTACGCCAAACCCTGGCGCACTACCTGGGCGCTGATGTCGATGACACCGATCACCGCATCGCAGTGCTCGACCGGATGGTGCGCGAGCAAGCCTTTACGGTGCTTAACCGCCTTGCTGCACTGTTAATGATGGAGGCGCGCGGACAACTGATCGAGTCGGTCAGCAAAGGCTATCAGTCGCGTGGCTACCAGCTCTATAGCAAGATTGCCGGTACAGCTCTGGGTGAAACCGGCCAGGCTTACCAGGTCTATATCTTCAGCGTGTTCGATGAACTGGCAGAAGAACTGCCTGCCCTGTTTGAGCGCTATGCCGCCAATGGTTTGCTGTTCCCACGCGAGACCGCCCTACGTGCTCTGCTGGATGAACTCAACCACTTTGAGATCGAACCTCTCTGGGCTGCAGACGAAACCATTGGTTGGATCTACCAATACTTCAATTCCAAAGAAGAGCGTAAAGCCATGCGTGATGCCAGTCAGGCGCCACGCAACAGCCGTGAACTCGCGGTGCGCAACCAGTTCTTTACTCCGCGTTATGTGGTGGAATACTTGGTCGATAACACGCTGGGTCGTCTCTGGTTTAACGCCACTGGCGGGAAAACGGATCTGCGAGATCGCTGCCAATATCTGCTGCTCAAGCCCGACGAGCAACCACAGGCAGCTATAAAACTGCGCGACCCGCGCACCCTGAAACTGCTGGACCCGGCTTGCGGCTCGATGCACTTTGGCCTGTACTCCTTTGATCTGTTTCTGGAAATTTACCGCGAAGCTTGGGCTTGGGAGCAGCAAAACGGTCCAGGTTCTTTGGATGGATCTACGCATCCCCAGTCGAAGTTCAAACCGCTCAGTCAGACCTATCCCGACCAAGACGTATTCCTCCTCGATGTACCTCGACTTGTCATCGAACACAACATCTATGGCGTTGATATCGACCCGCGAGCGGCTCAGATCGCCACGCTTGCGCTGTGGTTGCGTGCTCAGCGTGCCTGGCACGACACAAACGTAAAGGCAAAAGAGCGTCCGCGTATCGGTCAAGGCCATGTAGTCGCCGCGGTTGCTCCACCAGCTGAGCGCGAACTGCGTTTGCAGTTTGCAGCCCAGCTGGACCCACGCGACGCTGAGCTGTTCGAGAAAACGCTTCAAATGCTGAAGCACTTGCCCGAACTGGGGGTGTTACTTCAGGTGGAAAAGGAGTTGCCGTCCCTTATACGTCAAGTTTATGTAGGCAAGGGCACAGGCTTGTTTGCTGACCAGGAACAAGAGAACTGGAGAGGGGCCGAAATGCGCCTGCGTGAGGCGCTTTCTAACTTTGCCCACGCCAATAAAGCAACCTACCAAGGGCGACTCTTTGCGCAAGATGCATTGGATGGATTACGCCTAATTGATTTGTCTCGTGAAAAATTTGACGTGCTAGTCATGAATCCACCTTTTGGGGAGCCTGCACGATCAACCAAGTCATATCTTGAAGAAAGTCTGCCTAGGTCGAAGGGGAACATTCTCGCGAATTTCATCGAGCGAGCAACCGAAATTGTGAGGCCTGGCGGACGAATCGGAGCAATTGTTAGCAGAACATGTTTTTTTCTACAGAGCTTTTCAGAGTTCCGCACATCCGTGCTCGCAAACGAACTTTCACTCGAAAGCTTTGCCGATCTGGGACAGGGAGTGCTTGACGCAATGGTGGAAACCGCTGCGGTTACTTGGGAGAGAGGTGGGAACCACAAAAATGACGCTATCTTTTTTAGAGAACTCAATAGAACCAATAAAAATGAAGGTCTGCTTGAGTCAATAGAACTCGTAAAAAAAGGAGTTCCAGGAGTCAATTATTTCAAAAGGCAAGCATCGCAGTTCCTCGCATTCAGTGATGCACCATATGTCTATTGGATTGATGATTCGATAGCCAGAAAAATTGCTGCCCATCCAGCAGTCGACCCATTGGCGAGTTCAATAAGAGTTGGCTTACAAACGGGCGACGATTTTCGTTTTTTACGACTTTGGTGGGAAGTAAAGTCAAAAGATATTGTCGTTCCAGATAAGTCGAGCGACTTAGATAAGGTGCGCCAGCAGTGTTTGACGCTTTGTATTCCTACGAAGTGGGCTTGGTATTCAAAGACTGAAGCGGCTTCTCCGATGCTTTCGTCAATTCACATGTGTGTGAATTGGTTAAATGATGGATATGAAATAAAGGCTTTTCACGTGGGTAAGGGGGACTCCCCGTCCAAATACGTTCGCTCCGAAGCGTTCTATTTTCTTCCTGCCTTTAGCTACATGTTGCGGTCAAGTCGCCTTGTTCCGTACCTAGTCCCATCGGGAGTTATTCCGACAGCCGGCAGAAGCCAGGTCTATCCAAAGCTGGGGGAAGAAACTTGGTTGGCAGCGCTTTTGTCATCCAACTTTGCAACGGCAGTCGCTAGATTTCGAGGAGAAGCGTTTTGGCAGCCAAAATTCCAAAATTCCATGGTTTCCGCAATTCCCTATGTCAAGCCTGGGGCGAGCGACATCGCATATGCTGAGAACGTCATTGCTTCAGTGCGAGAAAAAATGGCGGAGCGGTTTAAGCGTGATGAGACGGAAATTTTGTTTGTCATGCCGTCGCTTAGCGGGAAAACCGAAGCACTGCAGCCAATCAATCGAGAATCGCTTATTGGCGCGGAGCTTGACCAGCGAATAGCTAGTTTATTTGGTCTGACTGCCTCCGAATTTAAAGTACTGCAGCGCGATCACAATGAGGCATTGGTTCGAGTAACCGGTGAAATCGAAGCGGATGACTCAGATGAAAGTGATGATGACGTAGAAGAAAACGTTTCAGTCCTTGATGATGATAGTTCCCGTTTGTCGTGGGCAGTCGGGGTGTCTTTCGGACGATTCGATTGGCGCCTTTACTCTGGGGAGAGGGAACTTCAATCTGAGCCTGCCCCGTTTGACCCCTTACCAGCTCAAAGTCCAGGCATGTTGCCTGACGGCTCAACGCCATTTCACGATAACTCCAACATATTGGTAGACGATCTTGGCCATTCGCATGATTTGCCGCGCTTGGTTGAGTTGGTATTGGATCGAGTTGGTGCGACTTTGTCGGGCGATGTACGTCGTTGGTTGCAGAAAGATTTTTTTGCCTTCCATTTTCAGCAGTACTCCAAGAGCCGCCGCAAAGCACCTATTTACTGGCCGCTGTCCACCGCATCTGGTAGCTACACCCTGTGGATCTATTACCCTTCCCTGAACAATCAAACGCTATTTACAGCGGTGAATGATTTCCTTGACGGCCCCAACGGCAAACTGACTCAAGTCAGCCGTGAGTGCTCAGAGTTGCGCATTAAGGGCAGCGGTCGCTCTCGCGATGAGGAAAAACAGTACGAAATACTACAAACCTTTGAGCAAGACCTCACCGACCTGCGCGACACCTTGCTCAAGATCGCTCCGACCTACCAGCCCAATCACGACGATGGCGTGCAAATCACCGCCGCGCCGCTGTGGCCATTATTCCGCCACAAGGCCTGGCAAAAGGTCTTGAAGGGCACCTGGGCCAAGCTGGAAAAAGGCGACTACGACTGGGCGCACCTGGCCATCGCCTACTGGCCAGAACGCGTGCGCGAGAAGTGCAAGACCGACAAATCCCTCGCCATCGCGCATGGGCTTGAAGAGCTGTACGTGGTGCCAGAGGCACCCCCCAAGAAAACGCGCGGAAAAAAGAAGGCCGGGGGTGATGAGTGATCCAGGACGTCAAAGCATTCCCCGTCAGTTTTTACTTCAATCCGGATGGGGCGACCTCTTTCTTCATCCCCAAGTACCAGCGCGAGTACGTTTGGGGGTGGTCGAACTGGGATGCGCTATTCAACGACCTGGATGAATCGCCTTCTGGCCACTTTTTGGGGTCGATCATTTGTGTCAACGGCCAAAAGGACTCGATGGCAGGTAGCAAGCTGGAGTTGATCGATGGCCAGCAGCGCTTTACCACCATCTGCCTGCTGTTCTGCGCGCTCTATGAAAAGCTGAAGTCGAACCCTGACCCGGATGACGACTTCAATGTCGAGATGGTGAACCTGAAGAACCGCATCTTCATCAAGGCGAACAACCAATGGCGCTTTGAACCCAGCGAGCAGATGCAGAACAAGGCGGACTTCCAGCGGATTCTGAGCGAGCTTTTCCCAAAGCTGGTCACTGCACCCAAAGGGCTGGCCAACTTCGGGAATCGCCGTATCGCGAAGGCCTACAAGTATTTCCGCGAGCGGCTTACGCTACTGACCATTAGCCAGGGCATGGTGCTGCTGGAAAAACTCAAGTCGGCGATCCTGGTCAAGATTGAGGTTCAAAGCCACTCAGACGCGTTTATGTTGTTCGAGTCGATCAACAACCGGGGCATTCCGCTATCGGCTATCGACATCATCAAGAACAATTTGCTGGCAGAACTCGACAAACGTCCTGACTACGGCATTGACCGGGCGTTTGATGAGTGGAAAGAGCTGATTTACTGGCTCGATGAGCCAGCGCTACAGGAGCGGTTCCTGCGGCATTTATACAATATATTCAAGTATTTGGGGCGCGTAGAAGTTAAAGGATGTCCAAGGGCGACGAGATCAAATCTGATCACCATTTATGATGCTATTTTGCGTCGTCATCCGGTGTGGTTTATTGGTCAGCTATTAGAAAAAGGAAAGACCTATTCCTTACTTCATTATCCGGATAGTGATGACTGTGTTTGGTCTGAAGATACAAAAAAACGACTGTTGGATTTACAGCACCTCGGCACAGCACCTGCCTATGCGTTTTTACTGTGGGTGAGTCAGGTCGCTAGAAGTCGGAGTTGGGATGAAGGCCTGGCACTAGGTCAAGTAGCCTCTTTGCTCACTAAATGGTTTTTTTGGCGGAATCTTACCGATACACCGCCAACCCGTGAGCTAGACCCGATGTTTGTGCAATTGATAGGCGAGCTGCTGAAGCAGATTCGCAATGGCTCGATTATCAAGCTCGAAGAATTTGTAGCCCAGGCCAGTGATTGGTTGGTGGCGCGTGCGGCCCCAGAGGATGTGTGTGATGCGCGCCTGAAGGGCGATGTTTACCTCGATAACTACGAGGCCACACGTTTCATGTTGTGCAAGCTGGAAGAAGTACACCAGACTCGCGAGAACACGCGCGATTTGTGGGCACACGACGCAAACGATCGCCCCGTTTTCACGGTTGAGCACATCTTGCCCAAGACAGAAAACCTTGGCCCAGGCTGGGTGGCCATGCTGGAACTCAATGGCAAGGACACCGCTGACGCCATACGCCAGCGCTGCGCCCACCAACTCGGCAACCTAACCCTGAGTGGGTACAACTCCAAACTCGGCACGATGGAATTCATCAAGAAGCGTGACCGCCAGAACGATAAGGACGACTTCATCGGGTATCGCAATGGGCTTTATCTGAACGCTGATTTGGCCACTCGCACCGAATGGAATGAGGCCGCGATGACGGCACGAACAGACAAGATGCTCAAGGAGGTGAAGTCCATCCTGAGCCTAAGGAGCAGCTCATGAGCATTGCTGAATTCATTCAGAACAAAATTCTTCGTCCCCGATTGCAGAAGACGGGTAGTCTCGTGGTGTATGACCCTGCCGGGCATTACCAAGATGTCTGCAAAGGGTTGGCCGCCGAAAAGCTGCTGGTTGTGGATGCTTCAAAGAGCAGCATTGAGAGTCGGGTAGCTGCGATGCAGGGCTTGCGTGATGTGATCGATCGGCAGCTCGCTGGAATGCTGGTCTATGTGCCTGCAAAAGCGCCCGAGAGCGATGAAGAAAGGCAGGCGGATCCCTTCGCACCCATTGCCGCAGCCGGGGCGATTTTCCCCGAAGGGGATGGTGATAGCTTTGAGAGCCTATGCCTGAAGGCGAAACCAGATCACACCACGGCCATTCGGGCCATCTTTGAGCAGGATGCTTCGCCTAGTTTTGCGGTGGTGGATGCTATTGGCGGCGGCTTGGGCTGGCCCAACTTGCGTGCGCTACTGGCAGTCGAGTCCGCCCGAGACATACTGTTCGCGCTGCTTGTGCCAAACGATGCGCAGCAATCGGCATTGAAAGGCAGCGATAGCTGGGTGACAGAGGCGCGTGATTTGCTCCGCAACAGCATGGGCCTGTCATTGAAGACCAGAGGCAAGACATGGGACTCGGTTGCCAACGAACTGTGGCGTTTCGTTTTGTTCAGCGAGTTTGTTTTTGATCTGCCTGGTGCATTGCCTGCCAGTTTGAACGATGTACCGCGAGCCGAAACGCAGGCGAAGCCGTTGATTGAATACCTGTGCGATTTGCTGCGCAATGATCGCCGCACGCAGAGTGTCTATATCGACCGCGCAGAAGAAATTGAGAGGGATCTCAACCTGGTCAGCCAATTTGGTAGCAGGTCTGATTTGGGCGACCGGGACACCTTTCCGTTTGAGGAACGCACGTTTTTGAGTCGGGCGATCGAAGGCATTCTACGTGATGACATCGACCGGGTGAGGAGCATCTCGGAGCGCCATCAGCAATCGGTGTGGACGGGCAAAGGCGAGAGCCGTGCCCAGTGGGATTTGATTCGATCGGCTACTGAGTTGCTTCAAACCTGCGACGACATGGAGCGGCAGCTTTCGGACAATGCACACAATCTTGATGTGCTGTTGACCTTTTATGTGAGCAGTCTGCGTGAAGCTGATCGCTTGCATCGCGAGTTCGAACAGGCAGTTAGCGATTACGACTGGCAAGACGCGCAAGGTGTCATGACGCCAGTCAAGCAGCAGGTTCGTAAGCAGTACGGCAAACTGGTCGAGAAGGTGCAGTTGATCTTCACTCGTCATGTGCAGCAAAGTGGCTGGCCGTTGGCTGGGCAGCTATCGAATACCGATGTGTTTGACCGCATTGTTGCGCCCAAGCTGCAAAAGAACGGCCACAAGGTGGCGTACTTCATGATTGATGCGCTTCGCTACGAATTGGGCGTGGCGCTGGAACGACAGTTGACGGAAGACGGACAAGTTGAGGTGCAGGCTGCCATGGCGCAGCTACCAAGCATCACGCCAGTAGGTATGGCCAGCTTGTTGCCCGGGGCTGGCCAGCAGCTTCGCATCAAGAATGACGAACAGAGTCTGGTGCCAATGCTGGGTGACCAGGTGGTGGAAACCGTTGCGCAGCGCATGGATGTGTTTCGGAAGAAATACGGCCAGCGCTTTGAAGAGGGGCGTCTGGAAGACTTTGTTCGCGGACGTTTCGATTTCTCGCCTGAAACCGATTTGTTGGTGTTGCGCGCTGTAGAGATAGATAGCCACTTTGAGAACCATCCTGACACCGCCCCTGCAGAGATTACCAATGCACTCAAACGCATTCGGGTCGCAATTCATAAGCTGAAAGAGCGTGGCTTTCATGAGGTGGTGATCGCGACCGATCATGGCTTTTTCATGAACACCCACGCTGGTGCGGGCGATGTCTGCAGCAAGCCTGCTGGCAACTGGATTGGCATTCATGACCGGTGCGCGCTGGGTGATGGTGCTGGCGACAGCAATCACCTAGTGGTCTCAGCCGAGAAAATGGGCATTCGCGGTGACTTTGCCAAGTTCACTGCGCCACATTCGTTGGCGGCCTATCGCAGTGGCTTGCTCTATTATCACGGTGGCATTTCTTTGCAGGAATGCGTGGTGCCGGTGATAACGATGCAGTTGAAAACATCCAATCAACCGACACTGCATAAAGCATCTGTGGCGATGAGCTACAAGAACGGCGCCAAGGCCATCACCACACGTATGCCCGTGATTGACCTTGCAGTTGAAACGGCAGACATGTTCTCGACTGAAAACGAGTTCGAGATTTTGCTGGAGGCACACGACAGCAAGGGCGAAGTGGTGGGTGAAGCGAAGGCCGGAGGTGCAGTGAATCCGGCAACAGGAACATTGTCGTTGAAGCCAGGTGACAAGGTTCAAGTCACGATCAAGATGCAAATGGATTTCGAGGGGAAATTCAAGATCAAGGCTTTGCATCCAACGACTTATACGGTGTACTGCCAACTTGACCTGGCAACCGACTATGCGGTGTAAAAACGATGAATGAGCTCGACCAAAAGCTTACCGCCACCTTTGATGGCAAGGTACTGCGCAAGGATTTACTCCATCGGATTAAGAAGGGAACCAACGTCCCTACCTTCGTGCTGGAGTTTTTGCTTGCGCGCTTTTGTGCGAGTGATGATCAGGCCGAAATGGATGCGGGCATGGAGGCGGTGCTCGCCAGCCTACAAGACAACTATGTAAAGCCTGACGAGGCCAATGCCGCGCAGTCAAAGGTGGCAACCAAAGGCAAGCATCGCTTTATCGACAAGGTCCATGTTCGGTATGTCGAGAAGGAAAAGCGCCACTGGGCCTCATTGGAGAACTTCAATTCACAGCGTATCGCTATTGGCGAGAAGTTCTATCGTGACAATGACCGCCTACTGGAGGGCGGAATTTGGGCTGAGGTGACGTTGGCACATAACGCGATCGAAGAAGACGACTACGCGTTTTATATTGAAGACCTGCGCCCCATCCAGATCAGCCGCTTTGATTTTGACCGCTACTGTGATGGTCGTACTCAGTTCACCCGTGACGAGTGGATTGCGGCGATTTTGCGCACCGTTGGCCTGGAGCCAACAAAGCTGTCAAAGCGCGTGTGCATGCACTTTATTGCGCGCCTGGCTGCCCTCGTCGAACCAAATTACAACTACATTGAGCTTGGGCCACGCGGCACTGGGAAGTCGTATTTCTTCAGTGAATTTTCGCCCTACGCCACATTGATTTCAGGTGGACAGGCGACCAAGTCGGCGCTGTTCTACAACAACGCACGCCGTAAGGTTGGTCTGGTTGGGTTTTGGGATACCGTGGCTTTCGACGAAGTAGGCGGCATCAAAGTCAAAGATCCGGACACCATTCAAATCATGAAAGATTTCATGGCGAATGGTCGCTTTTCGCGTGGCGCTGAAGTGATCGCTGATGCCAGCCTTAGCTTTGTTGGCAATTTCGATCTATCCGTTAGCCAAGTAGTTAACTCGGTTGAGCATGATCTTTTCCAACCGTTGCCCGCTGAGTTTGACTTGGCGATCATGGATCGATTTGCAGCCTACATACCTGGCTGGGAAATGCCCAAGAACAGCAGTGAATTTCTAACCAGTAGCTATGGGTTCATTACCGACTACCTAGCGGAAGCATTTCACTACCAGTTCAAGCACACCAATCGGTACGAAGAAGTCAGCAAACGCATCCGACTTGGCAAGAGTGTTGAGGGCCGCGATGAAAAAGGCATCAAGAAGACCGTCTGTGCCTTCCTGAAAATTCTTCACCCTACCGGTTCTCCGACCGATGAGGAGTTCGAAGAATATGTTGCCTATGCAGTTGAGTGCCGTCGACGTGTGAAGGAGCAGATGAATAAACGCAAACCCGATGATGAGTTTGCGCGCATCGATCTCTCATTCCTTAATGCGCAGGGGCAAGAGGTTGTTATCTATTGCCCTGAATCGAAGGATGCCGCAGCTACACAGCAACCGTTAAGACGGCAGCTCAACGACAAACTTGCACCTGCGCGTGACGTTGCGACAGAGGCTATACAAGAGCCACGGGTGCCGGAACCTGTCAGCAAAGTCGAAGCAGCTCCCCCTGACGTCACCCCTGTTGTTGTTCAAGACGAGTTGTTGGATAAGCACTTCACGATTATGTACGGTGACGTCGGCCACAGCTACGAGTCGATCATTGGCCCCTACCTGCGAGGAGCAAAGACGGTCGTCATTGAAGACCCGTACATTCGCCTTCAGCACCAGATCCAGAATTTCGTTCGCTTTTGTGAGTGCGTCTTAAAGGCCGGAACGGTGAAGAAGATCAGCCTCATTACCGGATACGACGACAACACGCAGCTAGCCGATATTGCAGAGAAGCTGGAAGAGTTGAAGCAGAGCTTGCTCGAGATGGATGTGGAGCTTGAGGTCAAACTCAACCCTAACTTGCACGATCGGGAAGTCCGCCTGGACAACGGTTGGGTTATCAAAATCGGGCGAGGGTTGGATTTTTATCAAAAGCCGGGTGGTTGGTTTGAGGTGGGAGCGAACGACTTGAGCCTGCGAAAGTGCCTTGAAACCAAGGTGGATATTTTTCGTGAGTAAATTGAGAACCACTGATATTTGCTGTCATAGCCAATGTTCAGGTACTTCTATTCCGTAGTTCTTAGACACTGTTTTCAATGTGGAGACGATCTCGGCGTGTTGAGTTCTGTTGGTTTGATTCCAGGTAGCACGGCAGTCAAGTAGGTTTTTCAGCGCGCTCAGGTTGTACATTCCTAGCCGATGGAAATTTCCCCAGCTGGGAATGCCGAACAGGTTGTAGATGACCACGGTGGCGTCGCGTTCGCTGGCCAAGCGCTTGTCGCCAGTCAGCTTCTCAGCAGCTTCCTCGGCTTCGTCGCGGTCGTCGTAGGTGTTGAGTAATTTCATCATTGTCTGGTTTAAGTCCTATCGGGCTGCAGATTCTGCCTGACCGGCAAAAAAAGAACATCAATAGGAGCTACTCAGGGAAAGCCGCTTGACTGCGGCTTTCCCTGAGTATGAGACCTATCCAATTAACCCCGCTGCATTCGACTGAAGATACAGCACGCAAGCTGAACGTGATGCCAGTCTATCGGACGGAGTGTCTGGGCCTTTCGGTTACAGATACCCCCGTTCAGCCAACGACACGCAGCCGTCATGACCCACCACCACATGATCCAATATCCGGGTACCGACCAAGTTAAGTGCGTTCTTGAGGGTGGTGGTCAATGTGCGATCGGCCTGGCTAGGCTCTGGGTCGCCGGAGGGATGGTTATGAACCAGGATTACGGCCGCCGCGTTGTGCTCTAAAGCGATCTTCACCACTTCCCGTGGATACACGCTGGCACCATCCAGCGTGCCTCTGAACAGTTCTCTGAAACCTATCACCCGGTGCTTGGCATCAAGCATTAGCAAGGCAAAGACTTCATACTCATGGTACTGCAGCAGTGTTTGCAGGTGACTAAAAACCTGCTTCGGCTCAGTCAGCGCTCGGCCTTTAGACAGGCGACTCATCGCCAGTTGTTGAGCCATCTGCAGGATGTCAGCTTCGGTGACTGGAGTCTCCATGACATAGGTACCGGTCGTTTCACCGGCTACAAGCTTGTGATATTTCATGCGTGTATTCCTGTGCGTATGCGTGAGAACGGTGGGGGGGTGAGCAATCCGGTTACTGAACGGTGGCCTTGCCGTTATGTCGCATGACTTGCGACTCCAGCTTATGGGCGAGTGAAGGTTTGGCAGGCGCTGCCAGTTGGGCCTGGGACTCTATAGGGCTGGGCTGATCTTCAGCTTTGGGGAAGAACTCCTCGACGATAACGCCGCTGTCTTCCTCGCTATCTTCAAAGGCTCCATTGTTAAAGCCCTGCCGGGCTGCGCGATCCAAGGCCGGTTGGTCAAAACCTGAGGCCTGCCGGGCCTCATCCAGTTGCTTAGCCGCGAGCAATGCGTCATCCATGCTCAGTCCACTGCGTACAGTGATATCGACGTAGAAAATCGGTGTGCCATGGCTCTGCCGGGTGGATTTGCCGCGCAAACGCAGCTCCAGCGGCAGGCAGGCCAGGCGGTTACCGGAGATGGCCTGGAAGTACTGCAGGCGTGCCGCCAGGGTGCGGATGCTGTTGAAGCCGGTGGTACGGAAGACAAAACTGCCCAGCGGGTCATCATCGCCAATCACCACGTTCAGCCGGCCATAGGGCTTGCAGGCATGGCCTTGGGCCAATGAGCAGCCATCCGGCGAAGGGCAGGGCAGCGTCTGGATGCCGTCCTTGGTCAAGCGCTTGCAGGTGTCACCATTGCCGACGCACAGCGGCCGGCCGCTGGTACGGTCGAAAAAACTGTAGTCGGCGCGAAAATTCAGATCGGGCTCGTTGAACAGCAAATGGATGGGAATGTTGCGCAACTTGCCGTCCTGGCCATGGCGCAGCTCTTCATTAAGAGGGTGCAGCAACCAGCCGTCGCGATTTTGTACCTGCGAGGTGAGGGTGAGTTGATCGTCCTTCTCGGGAAGACGCTTACCGTTTTTCTCGACGACCTTGCCGATGGAAATGCGCCCGAGCACGGGCGGGGTGATGGCCAGACCTTTGAGCATGATGGTTCTCCTGCATCTGAAAATAAAAAAGCCACCGGGACATGAACGGTCCGGGTGGCTTGAGTGAGGGGGTGTATTCAGGCGATCAGAAAGCGGCGACTGCCTTCGCGGGCCTTGCTGTAGCGGATCTGCAGATAGGGTTTGTCCTTGAGCATCTGTTCGACATCCAGACCAATGCTGTCTTTGGACTTCTTCCAGCTGATATAGCCTTCGGTAAATTCCGCACGGGTGGCTTCGCCCATGGCCTGCTGCAGGACTTGCTTGAGCTGCGCCTCTCTCGTCTCCTGCTGGGCAATGCTCTGACGCACAGCCTTGAGTTCCCGGTAGGTGCTGACCAGCTCCGTGTGCTGGCTGAAATCCAAGGTCTGACCGTTGTCCTCGGGGTAGAGGCAGCGTAACGCCGCCTCGGCGGAGGCAGTACCATCGGCCGGTGGCGGGGTATCACTGACCACGTAATCCCAGAACAGCCGCTCCAGGTCGATCAGCCGAGCAATCATCGAATCGTCGCGTTCGATGCGATGGATCTCCAGGTGCTGACCACCGAGCAGCACCGCGACATCCGCTGCCTGTTTACCCGTCACGGCCAGCTGGTGCATCACTTGCAACTGCACATACTCCGGCACACCCTCTTTCCAGAGGCGTGCGCCGTTGATGCCGGCAGTCTTGCATTCAAGGATCTGTACAGCGTTAGCGCCGATGACCTCGCGGTCGATGTTGGCCAGCATCCACGGCAGTTGAGGATCAGGATGCTGCAACACGGCATTGACTCGCCGTACCCGGTTGCCGGTGCGCTGGGTGTAGTGGGTCGCCACAATCGGTTCCAGGATGTTGCCCCAGTACGCTGGGCTCTCTTCATCCTGCGGATCGAGTTTGGGCAGTGAGGTGTCACGACCGGTTTTCTCCAGCCACAGTTCCAGCTGGGATTTGTAAGGATTGAGCCCTACGGCAGCGGCGGCATCCGAGCTGCCAATGCCTTGTTTGCGCACGGCCAGCCAGTCCTCGCGAGGGAGTTGTTTGGTTCCCACCAGGCGCAAGGCAGGGCGGGGTTTACTGCAGGATTGTTGCAGCGTTTGCGTTTCCATGATGTTTTCCTATCCGGCATAAAAAGCGCCCGGCCAGCAGGAGCTGTCCAGGCGCTTTAATAGTTGAGTAGGTGAGTGTGGCTAGGCGGCGAGTTGCAGTGCTGCGTTCAGTGCGCGCTCTTTGAGGGCTCCGCCGGCCCCAAACCACGCGGAGTCCATGCGGTATTCAGTACTTCGGGCACGTCGTTCGTGATCGACGTACTCGGTCACTGCGTTGAGCAAGCCCCACGCAGTGCCTTGAGCTGATTCGAGCGTCGCTCCACGACCTTGGCCTTCGTACAGGCTTTGAACCTTACGCAGGGCTCGCTCATTCGGAAGCACTTCCGGCATGGGGCTGTTTGGGTTGACGTCACACAGCACATTCATAAAGAAGCCCATGGCTTCATGCCACTGCACTTTGCGTTCCGCCAGTGCGCGCATGCGGTACATAAACTCATCCCATTGCGAGACAGCGATGCCAAGTTGCTTCTTCACGGCCTGCGAATCAAAGCGGGTGTTGTGTGGCACCTTGATCGCGCGGGTAGCGCCATTCAGGGATATGGTCAGGGTATTGTTGCAGACCACGCGCACTGTTGTCGGAGTGGCGGTGGTGGCCAGGGTGCCGTCGCAGGAGGTTGCTAGTAGAAGATAGCCATTCACCTGATCATTACCCTTCAGTGCGGTTGTCTGCCCCGTCCTGGCCAGAGCCCAGAACTTGCGGCCACCTTTGAGTATCCCAGCTGTTTCCAACTCGTAGCCTGAGACCTCAGTCAGGTCCCGGTAGAACTCCAGCACCTCACGAGGCTGCACAACCTGGTAGCGGTTGGAAACTACCGACAAGGGGGCCTTGGTGTCGGAGCGATACAGCACCTTCTGTTCCGGAAAGGAGTGAATCGTGCCGAGGTTACCGACAGTGTCTGCCTTGAAGTGAACTGGACTTTCCTGAATCTGCCAGTTCATGCCAGCTTCGCGTTGCCAGACTTCGAGTGGTTGCTTTTGCGTCAGGCGGTTACCCAGACCATGCCAAGGGGTAGCGCCAACGTAGGCCATTTGTTCGACGAGATGAGCCATGGGAGTGATTCCTTTGGGCGTGCTGGCATAAGTGCTGCGCGAGCGCAGCACTGGCCGAAGAATTTTGTAAGAGGATTAGGCTGGTAGGTTGAAGCGATGATTGCAGGCGAGGCAGAGGTTGTTGGCAAGCACGTGGCGATCGAGCGACTCACCCAGTTGGGCGCCGAGCGCACAGCCGCCGACACCGCCGGCCAGGCCGCCTAGGATGGCACCTGACACTGAGCCGAGGGTGATGCCGACGGGCCCGGCGATAGCGCCGATAAGCGCGCCACCCTGACCACCTGCTAAAGCTGCGCTGACGCCACGGGCTGCACCGCCTACGGTGCCGATGGCAGCCCCGATTTTCATGGCGTGATGGAAAGAGGCAACTTTGGGGGAATGACAGCGAGGGCACTGTAATGACATGGGACGAACCTTCTTGGTGTTGATGTCATTACGGTTATGTAGGACTGAGAATTTTTCGAATTGAATGCTTTTGCTGGCCACTTCGGCGCCTCTCCCCTAATCCTAGAGAGCAGAAGGGCCTTGACCCTTTGGCCACTTCAAACATGATAATGCATCACTTAATTCAAGTGATCCTGACGCGAATGCCAAGGCGCGCAAATGGTCTTTTGAAGCACGTTTCTCGCTTACGAATTTGGAGTTTGAGGATATGGAGGTCGTGTACTGGGAAGGTGGCCTTCTGCGCCACGAAGTTGCTGCCATCGAGGCCATGGAGAAAACCTTCAAGGGCTCCGAACCGTCCAATAGGTTATCCACAGCGAAGGGGGGGATGGCTCAGCAGTTGAAGGCTCTTGCCGCCGGGACGGGAGGGATGTGGCCCTGGTGCGGATATGCGGGTTTCCGTTTTGCGGACGCTCGAGGCGCAGAGGGTGAGTTTGACCTTGTTATTGTGACCCACAAGAACGTGCTTATCGTAGAGCTGAAACACTGGCACGGGGAAATCACATACAGCGGCGGGAAGTGGTACCAGAACGGCAGCGAACGCGGGCGCTCACCGGTTGCCGTAACTCAGAACAAGCTCTTTCTGCTGCAAAGGAAGCTCCAAGCTATCAAGTCGAGTTTCCCAGACAACCGCGTACCTAACATTCAGTTTTGCGTTGTCCTCACCGGCGATTGCACCTTTGCCGACTTACCCGACAATGAACTCAACCACGTTCTGACGCTTACGGACTTCTTGACGCTCGCGAACGAGGGTCAATACAACAAACGGTTCCGGCCGCACCCGGCTCAGCAGGGGCTGAATCAGCATTTCGACGTGTTCGATCGCTTGCTCAACAAAGGGAATACGAAGCCGAAAGAGCTGATCGTTGATGGTTTCAGGGCTCAGGAACTGATTTTCGAGCACCCTGCTAAGGTGTATGTCGAGCACCAGGCGAAGAACGACAACAACAAAGACGAGCGTGCGCTGCTGCGTCTTTGGGATTTCTCCAAGCTCGATGATCTGGATGCCAAAACGCCGGAGGGGCGATTCAAAATCCTTTCACGTGAACGTGACGTGTTGGTCTATCTGAGTAACCGGGACTTGGACCTGGGTAGACGCTGCCTTCGGCCGATGAAAAATCCTTCAAGGGACTCTGTGACCCAAGAGTATTCCGAGCTTTGTGAGTTGCCTTCGGAGCACTATCGTCTAAACGAATTCATCCATCGCTATGTGGGGCAGTTCGATCAGTCTGGCCGGATACGGTTAGTAAAGGTCTTGGTCGCGCAGTTCTCGCTTATGCATGGGTTCAAAGTCGCTCACCGCGATCTCGGTGACCATAGCATTTGGTTTTCACCGGACAGCAGTATCTCGCTGTCAAATTTTATCGCCGCATATCACCAGCCAGCAGGAACGGTCGGTCCACGTCGTGACCAGCTGAGCATCGGCGCAATCTGCATGCCAGAGGACACCAACCCTGATGTTTATCGGGGAACACCGTTTCAACGGGATGTCTTCGCGCTTGGTCTCATGTGCTGGCATCTCATCACGGCGACCGCGCTTCCGCTCAAGTTTGAGATCACGCACATTGAGAGCGCGCGCCGTGAGCTAAGTAGCTCGGACGATTGGTACGCTGCAGTACTTCTTCGGGCTATGGAGATTGACCCTGCCGACCGTTACCCCGACGCTGCTGCGCTGCTCGACGCATTGAACCGGGACACGCCAAGAATTGATGGGGCATTCGAATTTGATCACAGCGTTCTGGAGCGCTTCGGGTCGAGCGGATTCGTCCCCTACAAGGTTTTTCCGGTAGAAGATGAGCTTGTCGACTCCGAGGTCAAGGAGGTGTATCGGTCAGGTTCTCACGTAGTCAAGATATGGCCGACCCTTCACGCCAACTCAGTCTCTGGCGGTGAAGGGTCTATGCTGCTTGCATTCTTTGAGCGGCTCGAGTTGTTGCAAAAGAGTGGCTATGAATTCCTACCGGAGATCGAAAGTTTTGGATACGGTAAAGGCGGGACGCCGTTTCTGATACAGCGCCATGTCGAAGGATGCGACTGGAGCGGGCTGCAGAAGCTTGAACGCGATACCGCCTTCATCGTGGCCCGGAAGCTAATAGCTGCGGTTGAATGTCTTCACGAGCAGCAGGTAAGTCACGGTGATATCCACCCTGAGAACGTGAAAGTATGCGTTACTGCCGGCGATCCGGCCTCCTATGCTGTCTACCTGCTGGACATGCCTGACTTATGCGCCTCTGGCACCCAGCCGTTCAATCATCGATACAGCCCACTCTTAGAGAACTGTACCGTCATTGAGCGAGACAATTTTGCTGTCATGCGCATGACGGTCGAGCTACTAGGGATGGACTGGGATGAACCTAGCGATGCTGATATTCCCGACCTCAGAGCAGCAATCGACCAGGAGCGGCAAAGCGAGTCAGGATTCATCTCTATCGAGCGATTTCGGGACGCTCTTGAAGACGCGAGTAATCCACCCAAGGCTCGCCCATCAATCGCAATCGATATCGCAAGCCGAGATGAGGTTGAGGGGTTTACCATCTACCCCGATAACGGCCGGCTATACATCAAGATTACCTCGGATAGGCAGGACCCGAAGCTTCTGGTCGTAAGCTTCGATGGTATTGGTGGCGCGTTCCGTGCCACCTACGATCCCGCCACAAGAGTGTTCATCAAAGCTTTTGGGCCGAGGGTGCAGGACAGTGTTCGGCAGCGCGAGGTCCAAGATGCCGACTTTGAAGTCGACGTTAACATCAAGGTTTCCGTCTGCCGATATTCCAATCTAGCCACACTGACTGGCTTCATGGAGCAGCAGTCGGGTTTTGGCGACCTGGCAATCAGTATCCTCAACGACTTTCGTGCAGCTCTCCTCGAGCAAGATGACGAAGAACCATCCGGACCCGGACCGGTCGTTGATGCGGTATTAGAGGAGGGCACCGATCTAGCTCCCTCGGAACCATCCCGCAAGCCATACCCGGTAACCAAAGTATGGAAGGCGATTCTGGAGACCGAGACTGAGGCCTTACCAAGTGTTGAGGTTGCTGATGCGCCCAGGGTGCACAAAGATGGGGTCGGGCTGCTGATTCCGTATTCGGCGGAGAGGGAGGTCCTCGAATCATTCGATTCAGATGAAACGGTTTATCTCTCAAGGCGGAGGGACGGTAAGACAATCGATTTGGGCGCAGTCAATATCCGTCTAAGCACCCAGTCGGAGATCTATTTGGCTCTATCGAAGCAGGCCAAAGGCATTAAAGTTGACGACCAGCTGTTCTTGCAATCGCGGTCGACCCGAACCTCCTTTTCACGTCGCAAGCGCGCGACTGAACGCATGCTGCAACGCCTGTCAGTCGTCCCGAATCTTATCGACTATTTTGACGAGGAGTGCGATGCGAAACCCGAGCGATTCAATGAACCGCCGACAGAACATCACTTCAGAATGTATGAGCGTCAGGCTCCTGACGGCACCACCGTCGGACTGAATGACGCACAGAAGGAAGCATTTGCGCGGCTCGTCAGCACTGGACCTCTTGGCTTACTGCAGGGGCCGCCCGGTACCGGTAAGACCGAATTCATCGCTGCGTTCAGCCATTACCTAATCAGTGAGGTTGGTGCACGAAATATTTTGCTTACCAGTCAATCGCACGAAGCGGTGAACACCGCAGCTGAGCGTATTCGCTCCCACTGTCGAAAACTCAATACTGACCTCGATGTGGTGCGGTTCAGCAATAGAGAGCAGGTTGTTTCTGACGAACTACGGGATGTTTACTCCCGCTCTATCGTTAGCCAGCAGCGCGAGTCATTTCGCGCCGAGATGGCGCATCGGCTGAGTCTCATGGCCCCATCCCTTGGCGTGAGCGCTGCCTTTCTCGAGCGGTTGGTCACCGTCCTGCAGAAAGTTGGTGGACTTGTGAAAGGTCTTGCTCGACTAACTGCCGACTTGGAGTCGGAAGAAAGTTACGAAACGACCGGAAACGACAATTCGGTGACTTTGGGCGAGATGCGCTCCGAGCTCCTAGAGTTGATGCGCCATGACTTCGAGGTTGAGGTTGACGAGGAGGGCGCCCCCCTAATGTGGTTGGAGCAAGTCCAGAACAAGATAGCCAGTGACTTCGGCATTCGTAGCCATGAACTGAAACGCTGTCTGGCGTTGATTACGCTCTCCGACGACATGCTTGAGCGCATGGGCAGCGAAAAGGCCAACTACGATGAGTTTTTGGTGAGAACCCGCACTTTGGTGTGCGGCACCTGTGTCGGTATTGGCTTGAACCACCTCAAGCTTGCTGACGGCAGATTTGACTGGGTGATTATCGATGAAGCTGCCCGTTCCTCGCCAACAGAACTAGCGATCGCCATGCAGGTTGGTCGGCGAGTACTCCTTGTAGGAGACCACCGGCAGTTACCGCCTTTCTATGAAGATGAGCACAAGAAAGCCATCGCCAGGTCGTTGGAGCTCCACACGACCTCTGGGGAGTTCCAGCACATCATGCGCAGCGACTTCGAGAGGGCATTCGAGTCCCCTTACGGGCAGTTGGCTAGCGCCACGCTTAAAACCCAATATCGGATGCAGCCCCCAATCGGCGATATGGTCTCGGAGGTTTTCTACCAGGGGCTGCTGGAGACAGGTGAACGGCTCATACCAGAACATTTCGACCTTGCTCCTGGTTGTCTGGAGCAGGTGTGCGGCTGGTTGGACACTGGCACCCTTGGCAGCAGGGCATTCCATCAATCGCCCAATGGCAGCATGAGCTTGATCAACCACGCCGAAGTAGACGCGATCATGCAGATGCTCAAGGAGATCGAACAGCAGACTGAGTTTTCCGATGGGCTCATTGATGAGATGAGCCGTACGCAAGAGCCTGCAATCGGCATCATTTGCATGTACGGCGATCAGAAGAAGCTAATGCGACGAAAGTTTGCGGAACAGAACTGGCCGGATGCATTTAAGCGATTGGTCAAAATAGACACGGTGGATAGCTACCAGGGAAAGGAAAATCGCATCGTGATAATTTCACTTACGCGCTCGTGCGCGGACCAGTCCCCTGGGTTCCTACGCTCATCTAACCGGGTGAACGTAGCTCTATCCAGAGCAATGGATCGGCTAGTAGTGGTCGGGGATATGCGAATGTGGGCTGGGAGAAATGCGGAGTTGCCGCTGGGTAGGGTCTGTACGTTCATTCGAGAGCGTCAGCACAAAACCGGCTATGCAATCATTCCGGCAAAAGGAGCTGCAAAATGACTACGAATGAGCTTCGTTTGTTTGAGGTTGATATCAGCGTCCCGGTTCAGCAGTTCCGTATTGAGTACACCCTAGTTGAGCAGGGCGGGTTGCCTTTTGTTCCAGAGTTCCTGTTACGACTGTTGAGGGTCTCAGCACTACCGCCTGCGGACATTGCCCGTTTTTTCGGGTTCACGCCGAAGGAGGTCAGTACCGCTCTCTTGCCGTACTTGCAGCAAGGCGAACTGACCCTCGCCGCTGATGGACGCGTGGCGCTTACCGAAAAGGGGCTGAGACTGTTCGCTGGCGGTGGTGAAACCCCTATCGTTAAAGGGCGCAAGGAGTACCGGAAGACTCTTGCATTCGATCTACTCGCCTACTCCTTCGTCGAGCATAAGAAGCATCGCTTAGAGACCCCGAGGTGCTCTGTAGTTCTGAGCGCAGATCCTGCTATGCGCGCCGAATCCGTGGCGGGTGCAGAGCGAGCGTTTCAGCACAATCTATTCAAAATCTATCGGTCCGGTGAGCTTTGTGGTCAGGTAGACGAAATGCAGGTGCCTGAGCTGTACAAAGTCAGCCAGGTTCGGAAAGAGCGGGAGGGTTATATCCGGTTTGCAGAAGCTTACTGCCTCGACTTGGAGACGATGAACTTTGGGTTCGCAGAGCATGCCGGGCTGCCCGAGGAAGATCTTTACATCGCCCAGCGAAGTCTCCAGGTGGCAGGACTTGTAGGGCGGCGCAATATCGAAACGTTGGTTGCCTTTGCTGACAGAATAGGCGATCAGCATACGCTAGACATTCTCTCGACTGGCGTCCTCGATCTAAGCAAGGCTGCGCAAGCATCGATTGCAACTTTCAGAGCGGGTCAGGCCGAAATAGAACCGATCTACGGTGCTCTACAGATAACGCGCAACTGGGATCGAGCGGAATACCTCCTATCCAAATATGCGAAACGACTTGCGAGCGAAGATGCCAATGAGCCTGTTACGCTAACTTGGCTGGCCCCGGCTGCCCATGGTTTGTGGGGCAAGTGTTCGCGCCACAGTCAGGCATTGAGCACGTTTGTTGGTTCTGCAACATTGAAGGCCAGTGGGAAGGAGAAGTCAGTCTTCAGCCCGAGACTACTCATCCCGCTGGCCGATCAGCACGACGACCAGGCGCGACGCCGAGCTTTTAACGAATGCAAAGAGGCTGAGTCGGTCCTTCATAGCTTTATAGAGTCCGATGCACTGTCAGCGCTTGAGATTGTGAGCCTTGTGGATTCGTTTGCGATTGTTGTCTACCACCTAGTCCAGCCCGACCTGCATCCGGTGCCAATTCCCTTTGGCTTTATCACTGAAGACAAAGGAATGGTGCGCCGGATTGAGGCCGCCATAGAGGATAGGCTCGCGGAATACACAGAGGGCAATGTGCCGCGGTATCTCGGGCCGATGACGAAAAGCTCGAATTCGCTGAAGCGTATGTAGCGACAACTTTGGATTGGTAGATGGGGCTCGTTGAACCATTGCTCAAGAAGATGTACGCAACGATGAAGTCCGATGTAAAGGAGTCCATCGACGAGGTGTCGGAGCAATGACGTTCTTTCTACTCGTGAACCATTGGTTTTCCGACACTGGGTCGTAGGTCAACGTATCGGCACGACTTTTCTGTCCCTGTTTTCCTTGATAGCTGACACTGACAGGTTGCCGGTAGCTGCTTCTTGGATGTGCTCGCTCCACCAAGCCATCATTGGGCGTCTGCGCTCGATGTAGTCCGCTCGGTTGTAGGCGCTGCGTACCTCGTCTTTATCGACGTGGGCAAGCGCAACCTCGATCAATTCAGGATCACAGCCGTGCTCATTGAGAATGGTGCTCGCCATTGAACGCATGCCATGACTTACCAGGCGCCCTTCGAACCCCATGCGCTTCAGCGCCATGTTGGCGGTCTGGCTGTTGCAGTGGGTGCGAGGGTTCCGGTCTGCAGGAAACACGTACTCCCTGTGTCCACTGTAGGGCTTGATGGCCTCAAGGAGCGCCAAAGCTTGTTCAGTGAGCGGAATGATGTGTATCCGACGTTTCTTCATGCGCTCAGCCGGTATCGTCCAGATCTTCTTCTCGAAGTCGATATCAGCCCAGCGCGATGTGGCCGCCTCGGCTGGCCGAGTCATGGTGTGAAGTTGCCACTCAATCAGGCAGCGCGTAGTTCTTTTTATGCTGGCATTAGCAATTGCCAACATGAGCTCTTTCAGCTCGTCGGGCGCCAGGGCGGCCATATTTTTCTTTTTGGGCTTTTTGAAGACGGCGCGGATTCCACTGAGTGGATTCGCGTGAATTAATCCCGAGTTGACACCATAGGTCATAATTTCATTGAGGCGTTGGGTCAAGCGCTTAACAGTTTCAAGACTGCCCTTCGTCTCAAGGGGGCGAAGCAAATTTATGACTTTTGGGGCGGTGATAGCAGAGATCGGGGTGGCGGCCAGATCAGGGAAAACGTGCAGCGTGAGAGAGCGCCAAATATCTTCGGCGTACGCTGGGGTCACTGAGTCCTTTTTGAGCTCGAACCACGCTGCCGAGATATTTTCGAAAGTGTGTTCCGTGGCTGCTTTTTTCGCGTGCCGCTCGGCGTCGCGTTTCTCTTTAGGGTCCAGCCCCTGGGCGACGAGCTCTCTCGCTTCCACGGTTTTCTTGCGTGCTTGAGCCAGGCTTACCTCAGGAAAGGTGCCCAATCCCATGTTTATCCGCTTTTTCGTCACGGGTTGGATGTAGTTGAAATTCCATAGCTTTGAGCCATTGATTCTCACTCGCATCTGAAGGCCGTTGCCATCGGTGAGTATGTAGTCCTTTTCCTTTGGCTTCGCGGCTTTGACTTTTACGTCTGAAAGGCGCGTGGCTTGGGCCCCCATGGTGTATTCCAGTGCTGTTTATGTATTCCAAAAAATAGCAGGTGAGGGCTTGGAATACCACTTGGAATACACGAAATCGTAGATGGTCACGGATGCTGGTGGACGCTAGCGGACTCTAAGCCCCTGTATTCACTGGATTTCAGGCACAAAAAAAGACGTCCGTGGACGTCTCTAGATGTTAATTTGGTGGAGCCGGGGGGATTTGAACCCCCGTCCGCCAGTACTCCGCTGTCGGTACTACATGCGTAGCCGTTTCTATTAAGTTAACCCTCAGCGACCCGAAGGGCAGGGTGCTTTGGGCGAGTTGTGTAAGTTTTAGCCGCTTCGTCCACAACGTACTGCACGGCGATTCTGTTCTATATGACAATCACTTTGGGTTTACAGACATCCCCTGGTGATTGCTGGACCCGAAGGTACCAGAAGCTCAGGGCTAAGGCTGCTTACGCAGCGAGAGCGAATTCCTGGCCGTAGTTTTCGTCATTGGCAACTATAAGAAGTTGCAACAGTGGATTTACGAGTTCTGTTACCAACTCGGCATGCACCTAAAGTTTCGCGACCGGCGTCGAATCCTAAACGGCCCCGTGCTTGTAACTCGTTGTTTCTTAGTGAGTGACAAGCCTGTGCAGTGTACGCCAAAACGTCAGCGAAGGCCAACCCGAAGGTTGGCCCTCTCGCTTACTGGCCGCCTTTCTCGCTGTTCTGCAGGTCTTGCAGGGCCTTGGAGGTGATTTCGATGCATTTCTTCTCATCACCGGCGGCGTGGGCGGCCTTGGCCTGGGAGACGGCGGTGTCTATTTCGCCACTTTTACCGCTGGTGTCGGTGGCGAGCAGGGCTTTGCCGTTGTTGATTTTGTCCAGGTTGATCTGGCACAGGTCTTTGTCACCGGCGGCGAAAGCGGGGGAGGCGAGCATCGCAGCGGTCATGAACAAGCCAGCAAGAGCGGAACGCTTCATAGGGTGTCTCCTTGCGCAAAAGGGCTCGACGCTGCTGGCGGGCAACCGCTGCCAGCGACATCACTGATTGGCCTCGTTGGTCGAGGCCTATGCAGATGACTGCGCCGGTGCGCGAGGGTTCGGTTTTTTTGCCGGGTCAGTGGGGGCGGGCGCGGGTGACGCGGTCTACCAGGTAGACCAGGCCGTGGTAGTCGATGCCGCCATGCTGGCTCAGGCCGATCTCGCAGGTGCGGCTGGTGGAGATGCCTTCGCTGCAATATTGCACGGCGTCCTTGAGTGAGCGCAGGGAGTGGGCGTTGAGTTCCGGGGTGGTGAAGCCTTTGTCGCCGGCAAAGCCGCAGCAATGAATGCCTTCGGGGATCACCACGGTTTTTGCGCAGCGTCGTGCCAGTTCGATCAGGGCCTGGCTTTCGCCCAGGTGTTGGGTGCTGCAGGTGACGTGCACGGCGATGGGCGCTTCCTGGGGTGTGAAGTCGAGGCGATCCATCAGGTGGGTGCGGATAAAGCGCACGGGGTCGTAGAGGTCCAGGCGCGTTTCTCCCAACTCTTGCACCAGGCGTAGGGTGCAGGGGCTGGTGTCGCAGTAGATGGGGTCGAGGCCGCCGCGGCTGGCGTGGAGCAGGGCGCCGATCAGTTCCTGGCGCTTGTGTTCGGCCTGCTCGGCGTAGCCTTTGGAGGCGAAGGGTTGGCCGCAGCAGAGGCTGTCCTGATTGTCGGGGAAGACTACCTGGTAGCCGGCTTTTTCCAGCAGCTGGCGGGTTTTGTCGTACAGTGACATTTGCTCTTTATCACCGGCTGCCGGGCCCATGGCGCGGGAGACGCAGGCGGCCAGGTAAACCACACGCGGGCGCGCGTCCGTCACAGCGGGGCTGAAGCGGATGGCTTTTTCGGGCTGTGGCATGGCGTTGGTCCACTGCGGAATTTGCCCTTTGGACAGCTTGGTCAGCGTGCTCGAGAGCCTGGCCAGCCGTGGGGCGCCCAGCAGCATGCGTGCGCCATTGGCGACGTGCAGTGTAAAGCGCGCACCTTGCAGTGCGGTGGCGAAATGGCTGGCGAGCCAATCGGCGGTTTTCGTACGGTCGGCCTCGCGGCTGCGCAGCTTTTTCACCAGGTCGCCAGTATTGATGCCTACAGGGCAACGTTGCGCGCATAAGCCGGTGGCGGCGCAGGTGTCGATGCCCTGGTAGTGGTAGGCCGCTTCCAGTTCGGTGGTGTCCACGCCTGCGCGTTTTTTGGCCTGGATGTCGCGCCAGATCACAATGCGCTGGCGCGGGCTCAGGGTCAGGCCTTTTGATGGGCACACCGGTTCGCAGAAGCCACACTCGATGCACTTATCCACAAGCTCATCGGCGGCGGGCAGGGGCTTGAGGTGTTTGAGGTGGATCTGCGGGTCTTCGCTGAGTACCACGTCCGGGTTGAGGATGCCGTTGGGGTCGAGCAGGCGTTTGAGCTGCCACATCAGTTGATACGCGTCGCTGCCCCATTCCAGTTCGACGAAAGGGGCCATATTGCGGCCGGTGCCGTGTTCGGCCTTCAGCGAGCCACCGAACTCCACGGCCACCAGTTGCGCGACGTCGTCCATGAACGCTTGATAGCGCGCGACTTCTTCGCTGCTGTTGAAGCCTTGAGTGAACACAAAGTGCAGATTGCCTTCCAGGGCATGTCCGAAAAGGATGGCTTCGTCGTAGTGGTGTTTGTCGAACAGTGCGATCAGGCGGTTCACGCCAATCGCCAATTGTTCTACCGGGAAGGTGACGTCTTCGATGATCACGGTGGTGCCGGTTTTGCGCACGGCACCTACGGCGGGGAAGGTGTCTTTGCGGATGGCCCACAGGCGTGCGTTTTCCAGTGGGTCTTCGGTGAAGTCGACTTGTTGCTCCACGGGAAACGCCGCCAGGGAGGCCATGATTCGCGTCAGTTGTTCGTGCAGCAGCGATGGCGAAGCAGCGCGCGATTCGATCAGCAGTGCGCAGGCGTTTTCCGATAAGTGTTGTACGAAGTCGGGCATGCCCGGTTTGTTTTGCACCGAGCGCATACTGCGTCGGTCCAGCAGTTCAACGGCGGAGACTGGCTGGGTTTTCAGCACGGTGACTGCGTTGCAGCAAGTTTCGACATCCGGGAAGACGATCAGCGCCGAGGCTTTGTTGGGGTGATCGATCACGGTGTCGTAGGTGACCGCACTGATAAACCCCAGGGTGCCCTCGGAGCCGACCAGCAGGTGGCTGAGGATATCCAGCGGGTCATCGAAATCCACCAAGGCATTGAGTGACAGGCCGGTGGTGTTTTTCAGGCGGTATTTATGGCGGATCTTTGCCGCCAGCTCAGTATTTGCCCGTGTCTCGCGGCCCAGCAGGGCGAGGCGTTCAAGCAGTGCGCTATGTGACTGGCGGAAGGCTTGCACGCTGGCGGCATCTTCGGTGTCCAGGCGGCTTCCATCGGCCAGTACCAGGCGGATGCCCGCCAGGGTGTGGTAGGTGTTTTGCGCCGTGCCGCAGCACATGCCACTGGCATTGTTGGCGACGATGCCGCCAATTTTGCAGGCGTTGATCGACGCCGGGTCTGGGCCGATCTTGCGCCCGAATGGCGCGAGCCAGGCGTTGGCCTGGGCCCCGATGACGCCGGGTTGCAGGCGTATCTGTGTGCCTTGCCCGCGAATTTCGCGGTGGTTCCAGTTATCACCCAGCACGATCAGCACCGAGTCGCTGATCGCCTGCCCCGACAGGCTGGTGCCCGCTGCCCGGAAGGTCACCGGCACATGATCGCGCTGGGCCAGTTGCAGCAGCGCGACGACTTCGTCTTCTGACTCCACGCGGATCACCAGCTGTGGGATCAGTCGGTAGAAGCTGGCGTCGGTGCCGAAGGCGAGGGTGGAAAGTGGATCGTCGAAGCGGCGATCTTGCGGGATCAGTTGTGCGACGTCGCTCAAAAAAGCAGCAGGCAGGCTCATCGGTCCTCCAGAAATAGCAGACGCCGGCATCGTTGTCCGGCGTCGATTCTTACCCTATTACGTGCAGGTCTCAGTGCACCAGCATACCGGTGAACCAGTACGCCTGTGCCAAGGTGATCAGCCCGACGATGGTGGCAAAAAACAGGCTGTGCTTGAGGGTAAAGCGGAACAGATCGGACTCCTTGCCCACCAGGCCAGTGGCTGCGCAAGCCACGGCGATCGATTGCGGCGAGATCATTTTGCCGGTCACGCCGCCGCTGGTGTTGGCGGCTACCAGCAAGGTGTCGTTGACGCCAATCTGGTGGGCGGTGGTGGCTTGCAACGAACTGAACAGAGCGTTGGATGAGGTATCCGAGCCTGTCAGGAAAACCCCAAGCCAGCCGAGGAATGGCGAGAAGAACGGGAAGGCGGCGCCGGTACCGGCCAATACCAGGGCCATGGTCGAGGACATGCCGGAGTAGTTGGTGACGAAGGCGAACGCCAGCACCATGCCGATGGAAAGAATCGGCCAGCGCAGCTCAAAGAACGTCTCTTTTAAAGTGGTAAGACCAGTTTTGACGTCAATTTTCAGTACCAGCATCGAGACCAGCGCGGAGAAGAAAATCGCAGTGCCGGTGGCCGAAATCGGGTCCAGCTTGAAGACGGCGGGGATGGCGGTGGGGTTAGTCACGATTGGCGCGACTTTGATTACCATTTGATCCAGATGAGGGATCGCGAAGTTGAACACCCAGCTGTACATCGAACCGCCCGCGGCGAACATGGCCTTGAAAGGTTTGAGGGTCCAGATGGTGACCAGCACGGTCAGGATCAGGAACGGCGACCAGGCCTTGAAAATCTGCCCCAGGCTGTAGGGTGAAACCACTGTGCTGCGCGGCAAGCCAAAGCCGCCGGCGCTGGAGGTGACCGCTACGCTGGAGGTAGCACCGGCAATCTGTGCGCCTGCGGTGCGCTTGGGTTGCCAGATTTTCAGGAACAGTGTCAGGGCGATCAGGCTGGCGAGTGCCGAGGTGATATCCGGCAGTTCCGGGCCAATAAAGTTGGAGGTGAAATACTGGGTGACGGCAAAGCTCAAGCCGGCCACCAGGGCTGCCGGCCAGGTTTCACGCACGCCGCGCAGGCCGTCCATCATGAACACCAGCCAGAACGGCACGAACAGCGACAGCAGCGGCAGTTGGCGGCCGGTCATGGCGCCGATCTTGAATGCATCAATGCCCGTAACCTGGCCTGCGACGATGATCGGGATGCCCAGTGCGCCGAACGCAACCGGCGCGGTGTTGGCGATCAGGCACAGGCCCGCGGCGTACAGCGGATTGAAGCCCAGGCCCACCAGCAGAGCGGCGGTGATGGCCACAGGCGCGCCGAACCCGGCGGCGCCTTCCAGGAAGGCGCCAAAGCAGAAACCGATCAGCAACACCTGCAAGCGCTGGTCATCGGTGATCGACAAGACGGAGCTGCGGATGATCTCGAACTGCCCGCTCTTGACCGTCAGTTTGTAGAGAAATACTGCCGCCACGATGATCCAGGCGATCGGCCACAAGCCATAGGCAAATCCGTAACCGGCCGCTGCCAGCGCCATGTCGACCGGCATCTGGAAGGCGAAGATGGCGACCAGGATCGACAGCGCCAGGGTGATGCTGCCGGCCACATGGCCTTTGAGGCGGAATACGGCCAGGGCCAGGAAGAAGAACACGATGGGAATAACGGCGGCCAGTGCGGACAGGCCGAGGCTGCCGAGTGGGCTGTAGAGCTGTTGCCAGGTTTGCATATGGGGTGGCCCCTGATTGTTGTTGTTTGGTCAGCTTGGATAATTGGTAATACCAATTTACAGTTGCTGTGGGCTAGATTAAGAGCCTTGGCAGGGGTGTGTCAATTTGCCGCTCGTCAAACTTTGGTCTGAGAGTAGGTGTCGAGTGTTCTGATCGGGTAAATCGAAGGTGTTCTGATAGGTGCTGCAAGCGCGGCGATAGGCCAGAATAGGGGCCCCGGCGAGTGGTCGGGATGGTGGAGAGTGAGTTATGGGGTTTGATCAGGTGCGTCAGCGCCGTTTGTCTGACGATATAGTCGAGCAGCTTGAGGGCATGATCCTTGAGGGCACGTTGAAGTCGGGCGAGCGCTTGCCGGCGGAGCGCGCTTTGGCTGAACAGTTTGGTGTGTCGCGACCTTCATTGCGTGAGGCGATCCAGAAGTTGGCGGCCAAGGGTTTGTTGGTCAGTCGACAGGGTGGCGGCAACTATGTGGTGGATTCCCTGGGCTCGACCTTCAGTGATCCGCTGCTGCATCTGCTGGAAAACAATCCTGAAGCGCAGCGCGATCTTCTGGAGTTTCGCCAGACCCTGGAAGCTTCGTGTGCTTACTACGCAGCATTGCGTGCTACCGAGGTCGACCGTGAGCGGCTAACGGCGGCGTTTGAGGCGCTGCAGGATTGTTATGCGCGCGCCGACGAGGTGAGCCGAGTGGAGGAGGGTGCTGCGGATGCAAGGTTTCACTTGGCGATTGCCGAAGCCAGTCATAACGCCGTGTTGCTGCACACCATTCGCGGGCTGTTCGACCTACTCAAGCGTAACGTGGTGACGAATATTGGTGGCATGTATCAGCAGCGTACCGAGACCCGCGACATGTTGATCAGTCAGCATCGGGACCTGTACCTGGCGATTATTGAGGGGCGGGCCGAGCAGGCGCGCGAAGTTTCAACACGGCATCTGCTGTATGTGCAGGAGGTGTTGGAGGAAGTGCGTCAGGAGGTTCAGCGCGTAGCGCGGGCGGAGCGACGTAAAGGCATGTAGCCGCGGGCGCTACCCGCGGCTACATCGTCACAAGGGCTAGTCTTCCTTGCCCTTGTTGCGCACGGCGCGATGCAGTTCGCGATTGGAGTCGCGCTCGCGCTCGGTGTCGCGCTTGTCGTATTCCTTCTTGCCCTTGCCCAGTGCGATTTCGCACTTGACCAGGTGCTTGCTCCAGTACCAGGACAGGCAGACGCACGCGTAGCCTTTTTGCTGCACGGCCGCGGCGAGCTTTTCCAGTTCGCGGGCATTGAGCAACAGCTTGCGCGTGCGTACCGGGTCGGCAATCACGTGGGTGCTCGCGGTGGTCAGCGGGGTGATATGACTGCCGAGCAGCCACGCCTCGCCATCCTTGAGCAGCACGTAGCTGTCGACCAGCTGCAGTTTGCTGGCACGCAGACTTTTTACTTCCCAGCCGGCCAGGACCAGACCAGCCTCGAACCGATGTTCGATGAAGTAATCGTGTCGCGCCTTTTTATTTTGCGCGATGGTCCCTGTGGGGTGTTTCTTTTGTTTAGCCATAGGGGCGGCATTATAGGGAGTTGCGAGCGTGTCGGCTACGGTCAACCTGCGTGCTTGAGCGTGTTGGACGAATCCCGGACAATACGGGCAGTTCTTTGGTTTTTTTCGCTCGCGGATTGGGCTGTACTTTCGCGATGTTTGCCTTAAGCAGTGGAAGTAACGCTCACATGACGACGCATATTCAACGTTCGGCCCTGCTGCCCTATCCGGCACAGGCGCTCTATGACCTGGTCAACGACGTGGCGCGTTACCCGGAATTCCTGCCTTGGTGTTCGACTGCCGAGGTTTTGGAGAGCAGTGATGAGCACATGGTTGCCAGTGTCGGGGTGGCCAAGGGTGGCCTCAGTCAGCATTTTGTTACCCGCAATGTGCTGGTGCCGGGCAAGTCCATTGAAATGAATTTGCAGGAAGGGCCGTTTACGCAGCTGCACGGCGTGTGGGTGTTCAAGGCGCTGACGGATAAGGCCTGCAAGATCAGCCTGGATCTTTCGTTCGATTATGCCGGCCCCATTGTGCGGGCGACGTTGGGGCCACTGTTCAATCAGGCCGCCAATACCTTGGTGGACGCTTTCTGTCAGCGAGCCAAGCAATTGCATGGTTGATATTGAAGTGGTGTATGCCGATGTCGATCGCCAGGTTCTGCTGGCGGTAACGATGCCGGCGGGCACAAGCTTGAGGGCGGCAGTGCTGGCGTCGGGCATTGCAGAACATTTTCCGCAGTTGGCGTTGGCGGACTGCACGCTGGGCATCTTCGGTAAGGTGGTGGCGGACGCTGATGTGCGCGCCGTGCAGTCGGGAGATCGAATTGAGATCTACCGGCCGTTGCTGGCAGATCCCAAGGAAATACGCAGGCTGCGTGCGGCCAAGGCGGCGATGTTCAAGCGGCAGAACACCTAAGCTTGCCAACCGGCAGGCAACAAAAAGCCCGGCATGCCGGGCTTTTTATCGAGCGCCGCAAAATTATTGCGGGCTGGTGTCCAGAGGCTGTGGCGTCGGGACGGGCACAGTTTCTACGCCGTCGACGTCTTTCTGGATCTGGTCCAGCAAGGAGCCTGGCTTGGCCGGCACCTCGGATTTTGGCTTTTCGGCTTCCTGCGCAGGCGCGGTCACGTTAGTGCCGCTGTCCTTGCCCAGCAAGGCTTCATCGCGGCTTACGCCGGGCATGAAGTCACCGGACAGGCTCACGAGCTGGTCATTGCCATTGAAGATGACACTGACGCGCTCCTGTTGGCGTTCACCGCCACCAGGCTGCAGGCTGTAGAGATAATCCCAGCGATCGGCATGGAAAGTGTCGGTCAGCAGGGGGTTACCCATGATAAACCGTACTTGCCGTCGGGTCATTCCCGGGCGTAACTGGTCTATCATGTCCTGCGTGACGACATTGCCCTGCTGGATGTCGATTTTGTAAACCCCGGGGAATGAACAACCGGCGAGTGCGAGCAGTCCCACAAAGGTGAAACTGGTTAGCAAGAGCTTGGTGTTTTGCATCGGTGGGCGACTTCCACTATCTTGGCTGGGACAACGTAAACGCCGATCATACCCGTATTAAGAGAAGCTGCGAAGCAGCATCCGCGAGAAAGCTAACCATGGTTGAAAATAGCGAACTACGCAAAGCCGGTCTCAAAGTGACTCTGCCACGAGTCAAGATTCTACAAATGCTCGATTCTGCTGAGCAGCGCCACATGAGTGCCGAGGATGTTTACAAGGCGCTGATGGAGTCTAACGAGGACGTCGGTCTGGCCACGGTCTACCGTGTACTGACCCAGTTTGAAGCCGCAGGGCTGGTGGTTCGCCATAATTTCGACGGCGGTCATGCCGTGTTCGAATTGGCTGACGGTGGCCACCATGACCACATGGTTGATCTGGATACCAATGAGGTTATCGAGTTCACCAGCCCTGAAATCGAAGCGCTGCAGCACAAGATTGCTGAGGAGCACGGTTTCGATTTGGTCGACCATAATCTGGTGCTGTACATCCGTAAGAAAAAGTAAAAATCGACGCAGTTTTGCTCTGCGAAACGATTGAAGGCGACCCTGGGGTCGCCTTCGTGCTTTCTATAAAGAGGAAAAGTACCCGTTCAAGCCTTCGCGGCCACGACCATTTTTTTCGCGTGAGCCAACGACTCCTTGGTCAGGTCGATACCGCCAAGCATCCGCGCGACTTCTTCTACCCGTTCGGACTTGTTCAGCTTGGAGACGGCCGTGTGTGTCGCGTCGCTGCCGCGCACCTTATGCACAAATAGATGTTGATGCCCTTGAGCGGCCACTTGTGGCAAGTGGGTCACCGTCAGTACCTGTCCGCGATCCCCCAGGCGGCGCAACAGCTGCCCAACAATCTCTGCGGTTGGCCCGCCGATGCCAACGTCTACTTCATCGAACACCAGGGTCGGTACCCGCGAGGTCTGCGCGGTAATCACCTGAATCGCCAGGCTGATCCGCGACAACTCGCCGCCTGAGGCCACTTTGGCCAGGGCCTTGAGCGGTTGCCCGGGGTTGGCACTCACCAGCAGTTCGACGTGCTCCAGACCATGGGGCTGCAATTCTTGACTGGCATTGGGATGCAGCTCGATGGTGAAGCGCCCGCCTGGCATACCCAGGCGCTGAATTTCCTGCTCGACGGCGCTGGCCAGGCTAGTAGCCGCCTGCTGGCGCAGAGCGCTCAGCTCTCGGGCCTTTTCCTGATAATGACGGGCAAACGAAGCGAGCTCCTCGCCCAGTCGTTCGATGGATTCGTCGTTCGCGTTGAGTGTTTCGATTTCATCCAGCAGTTTCTGCTGCATGGTTGCGACTTCCGTCGGCTGGATTCGATGCTTGCGAGCCAGGGTATAGATAGTGTCCAGGCGTTCTTCTATTTCCTGCAGGCGTGCGGGGTCGGCGTCGAAGTGGTCCAGGAAACGATTGAGTTCGCCCACGGCCTCTTCAACCTGGATCTGCGCGCTGGTCAACAGGGTGGTCGCTTCGCTCAGCGAGCCGGAAGCATTGTTCACGCTGGACAGGCGATTGAGGCTGGCGGTCAGTGCGTTGAGCACATTGCCCGAGTCGCTCTCGCTGCATTGCTCGACCACCTGACGGCAAATACCCAGCAGGGTCTCGGCGTTGGTCAGGTTCTTGTGTTCCTGCTCAAGCTGTTCCAGCTCGGTCTCACCCAGGCCCAGGCTTTCGAGCTCTTCGAGTTGATAGCTGAGCAACTGGTGGCGGGCGCGTTGTTCGTCGCCGGAGTTGGAAAGGCGTTCTAGTTCCTGGCGTGTCTGGCGCCAGCGTTGGGCGGCCAGTTGAACCTGCCGGGAAAGGTCGGTGGCACCGGCGTATTCATCGAGCAGGCGACGATGGGTATCGGTTTTCAGCAGGGATTGGTGTTCGTGCTGGCTGTGGATATCGATCAGCAATTCGCCCAGGGCTTTCAAGTCGCCCAGTGGGCAGGGCGTGCCGTTGATATAGCCGCGGGAGCGCCCTTCGGCAGTGATCACCCGGCGCAAGATGCACGGGCCTTCATTATTCAGGTCGCGCTCGACCAGCCATGCCTCAGCTTCGGGAATGTCGGCCAGGTCAAAGGTGGCCAGGATATCGGCCTTGTCGGAGCCTGGGCGTACCACGCCGCTGTCGGCGCGGTCGCCGAGGGTCAGGCCCAGGGCGTCGAGCATGATCGACTTGCCGGCGCCGGTTTCGCCTGTGATTACGCTCATCCCGCGATCCAGTTCGAGATCCAGATGTTCAACGATGGCGTAGTTATGTACAGACAGGTGCACGAGCATGACGGCCGCTCCCAGGCTTTAGGTCTGGTTATTTATACAGTGTTTTGTTTGTGGCTGACAATCCTGACGCTTAGCTCGATTTGCTTGGTCAATGGCTTTTTTTAGCGCGATGAGGAATGTGGCGGCAGGAAATGATCCAAGTCATGCGAAAGACTTTTGGTAACGCCCGCGCCCTTGAACCTGGAAATTGTGGCCCCATATACCGGAACAGAAGCGCGAGTCGAGATCGCGCATGATTTTGAAAGGAGAAATCTATGGCTGACGAACAGACGCAGGATACGCAAACTCCAGACGCCAATTCGGCTGCCGGTGATGAACTGGCGACTCGTGTGCAGGTGCTCGAAGAGCAATTGGCCGCTGCGCAGGATCAATCGTTGCGTGTTGCCGCCGATCTGCAGAACGTCCGCCGCCGTGCCGAGCAGGACGTAGAAAAGGCGCACAAATTCGCGCTGGAAAAATTCGCCGGTGACCTGCTGCCGATCATCGACAGCCTGGAGCGTGGTCTTGAGTTGTCTGACCCGGCCGACGAAAACATTCGCCCAATGCGCGAAGGGATCGAGCTGACGCTGAAAATGTTCCAGGACACCCTGAAGCGTTATCAGCTGGAAGCGATCGATCCGCAAGGCGGCGAGCCGTTCAACGCTGAACATCACCAGGCCATGGCCATGCAGGAAAGCCACGACCTGGAGCCTAACAGCGTGATGAAAGTGTTCCAGAAGGGCTACCAGCTCAACGGTCGCCTGATGCGTCCGGCAATGGTGGTGGTGAGCAAGGCTCCTTCACCCGTTGCACCTACTATTGATGAGCAGGCTTGAAATTCGCCGCAAGGCCCCCATTTATAAGTCAAGCGTTTAAGTGCTACCGCAGTTAGCCAAAACTGCTGCGGCAACCAAATTCAAGTTTCGGGAGAGTAAATCATGGGCAAAATTATCGGTATCGACCTGGGGACCACCAACTCCTGCGTCTCCGTGCTGGAAAACGGCGTTGCAAAAGTTATCGAAAACGCCGAAGGCGCACGTACCACTCCGTCGATCATCGCGTACGCCAACGACGGTGAAATCCTCGTCGGTCAGTCGGCCAAGCGCCAGGCAGTGACCAACCCGCATAACACCCTGTATGCGGTAAAGCGTTTGATCGGTCGTAAGTTCGACGAAGAAGTCGTACAAAAAGACATCAAGATGGTCCCTTACAAAATCGCCAAGGCCGACAACGGTGACGCCTGGGTTGAAGTAAACGGCCAGAAAATGTCGCCGCCGCAAATTTCGGCTGAAATCTTGAAAAAGATGAAAAAAACCGCCGAAGACTATCTGGGTGAGGCAGTGACTGAGGCGGTGATTACCGTTCCGGCCTACTTCAACGACAGTCAGCGCCAGGCTACCAAAGACGCCGGTCGCATCGCGGGTCTGGACGTAAAACGTATCATCAACGAGCCAACCGCGGCCGCTCTGGCCTACGGCATGGACAAGGCCAAGGGCGACCACACTGTGATCGTTTACGACCTGGGTGGCGGCACTTTCGACGTCTCCGTGATCGAGATCGCAGAAGTTGACGGCGAGCACCAGTTCGAAGTGTTGGCCACTAACGGCGACACCTTCCTGGGTGGTGAAGACTTTGACATTCGTCTGATCGACTACCTCGTAGACGAATTCAAGAAAGAAAGCGGCATGAACCTCAAGGGTGACCCGCTGGCCATGCAGCGCCTGAAAGAAGCCGCTGAAAAAGCCAAGATCGAGCTGTCTTCCGCTCAGTCGACCGACGTGAACCTGCCGTACATCACTGCAGACGCTACCGGTCCTAAGCACTTGAACGTGAAAATCTCGCGCTCCAAGCTCGAAGCTCTGGTTGAAGACCTGGTTCAGCGCACCATCGAGCCTTGCCGTATTGCACTGAAAGACTCCGGTATCGACGTTGGTTCGATCAACGACGTGATCCTGGTGGGCGGTCAGACCCGTATGCCGCTGGTTCAGAAGCTGGTCACCGAGTTCTTCGGCAAGGAAGCACGTAAAGACGTGAACCCGGACGAAGCCGTTGCCATGGGTGCTGCCATCCAGGGTGCTGTATTGGCAGGTGACGTAAAAGACGTATTGCTGCTGGACGTAAGCCCGCTGACCCTGGGTATCGAAACCATGGGTGGCGTAATGACTGCGCTGATCGAGAAAAACACCACGATTCCTACCAAGAAATCCCAGGTGTTCTCGACTGCCGATGACAACCAGGGCGCTGTGACCATTCACGTGCTGCAAGGTGAGCGCAAGCAAGCCGCTCAGAACAAGTCCCTGGGCAAGTTCGACCTGGCTGAGATTCCACCAGCACCACGCGGCGTGCCGCAAATCGAAGTGACCTTCGACATCGACGCCAACGGCATCCTGCACGTCGGTGCGAAAGACAAGGCCACCGGCAAAGAGCAGAAGATCACCATCAAGGCCAACTCCGGTCTGTCTGATGAAGAAATTCAACAGATGATTCGTGATGCTGAAGCCAACGCTGATGCGGATGCCAAGTTTGCTGAACTGGCCGGTGCCCGTAACCAGGGTGATGCGCTGGTGCACTCGACTCGCAAGATGATCGCTGATGCTGGCGATAAAGTGACCGAAGAAGAGAAAACCGCAATCGAAGCTGCCGTGGTTGCCCTGGAAGCCGCCATTAAAGGCGACGACAAGGCTGCCATCGAAGCCAAGATCGAGGAGCTGTCGAAAGTCTCCGCGCCGGTTGCTCAGAAAATGTACGCCGAACAAGGCCAGCCGACTGACGGTGCTGCGCAGCAAGCAGAGCCAGAAGCCAAGCACGACGATGTTGTCGATGCCGAGTTCGAAGAAGTCAAAGAGCAGAAGTAATCTGCTCGTCCGGTTGACCGCGATCCAGCGGTGACTGGTAGGATGTCGCCGCGCGGGAGCTTGCTCCCGCGTTGGCGTGTCTGGGGTACGTGAATTTTTACAGCATGCGACAACGCTCGGATGCTGGCGGTGTGATCGGGAATGCTCCTGCTTTTCGAGTGACTGTCACCGCGTTTTTTGGCCGGGTCCCTGGCTGAAAGCAGTAATGACCAGGATCGTTGAATTGACGTGAGTTGGGTCCGGGCCTGTATTGGGGCTCAACGAGTTTGGCAGGGTTCAGGAGGGCCAGGCCGAACGTCCTTAAGAGTGCAAAGACTTATGGCAAAGCGTGACTATTACGAAGTATTGGGTGTGGAGCGCGGGGCCAGCGAAGCGGAGCTGAAAAAGGCTTACCGTCGCCTGGCGATGAAGCACCACCCGGACCGTAATCCGGATAACAAAGAATCCGAAGAGATGTTCAAAGAGGCCAATGAGGCCTACGAATGCCTGTGTGATCCAAACAAGCGTGCGGCCTACGACCAGTACGGTCATGCCGGCGTCGACCCGAGCATGGGTGGCGGCGGTGCCGGTTTCGGTGGTCAGAACTTCTCCGATATTTTCGGCGACGTGTTCAGCGATTTCTTCGGCGGTGGCCGTGGCGGTCAGCGTGGCGGCGCGCAGCGTGGCAGTGACTTGCGCTACACCCTTGAGTTGAATCTGGAAGAAGCCGTGCGCGGCACCAGCGTCAATATTCGGGTGCCGACGCTGGTTAACTGCAAGCCGTGCGACGGTTCGGGTGCCAAGAAAGGCTCCTCGCCGATCACGTGCCCGACCTGTGGTGGTATCGGTCAGGTGCGCATGCAGCAGGGCTTCTTCTCGGTGCAGCAAACCTGCCCGCGGTGCCATGGCCAGGGCAAGATCATTTCCGACCCGTGCGACTCTTGCCACGGCGAAGGTCGCGTTGAAGAGTACAAGACCCTCTCGGTGAAAGTGCCGGCGGGTGTGGATACCGGTGATCGTATTCGCCTGTCGGGCGAAGGTGAGGCGGGGACCCAGGGTGGTCCGACGGGCGACCTGTACGTGGTGATTAATGTGCGTGAGCACTCGATCTTCCAGCGCGATGGTAAACACCTGTTTTGCGAAGTGCCGATCAGCTTTGTCGATGCGGCCCTGGGTGGTGAGTTGGAGATTCCGACCCTTGATGGTCGAGTCAAGCTCAAGATTCCCGAAGGGACTCAGACCGGCAAGCAGTTCCGTATTCGTGGCAAAGGCGTTGCGCCGGTGCGCGGTGGTGGTGCGGGCGACCTGATGTGTCGTGTGGCGGTGGAAACACCGGTTAACCTGGGCCGTCGTCAGCGCGAACTGCTCGAAGAGTTCCGTAGCTCGCTGGAAGGCGATCACTCTCATTCGCCGAAAACCACGGGCTTCTTCGATGGCGTGAAACGCTTCTTCGGCGACCTGTAAGGACGTGAGTATGCGACGTATAGCCGTAATGGGCGCTGCCGGGCGCATGGGCAAAACGCTGGTCGAGGCGGTGCAGCAGCGCTCGCCGGCCTCCGGGCTGACGGCGGCGATTGTTCGCCCGGGCAGCACGTTGATCGGCGCGGATGCCGGTGAGTTGGCTTCGTTGGGCCGCATTGGTGTTTCGTTGACGGGCAGCCTGGAGCAGGTGGCTGACGAGTTCGATGTGCTCATCGACTTCACCTTGCCTGACGTGATGCTGAAAAACCTGGCCTTCTGCCGCAAGGCAGGCAAGGCCATGGTGATCGGCACGACCGGCTTGAGCGCTGAACAAAAGCAGTTGCTGGTGGAGGCGGGCAAGGATATTCCGATCGTCTTTGCTGCCAACTTCAGCGTTGGCGTGAACCTGTCGCTGAAGTTGCTGGACCTAGCGGCGCGCGTGCTGGGTGATGAGGCTGATATCGAGATTATCGAGACTCATCACCGTCACAAGATCGACGCTCCGTCGGGCACTGCGTTGCGCATGGGTGAAGCTATTGCCGATGCGCTGGGCCGCGATCTGTCGAAAGTGGCGGTATACGGGCGTGAAGGCCACACCGGTGAGCGCGCACGCGACACCATCGGTTTTGCAACCGTGCGCGGTGGTGATGTGGTTGGCGATCACACCGTGCTGTTCGCCACCGAAGGCGAGCGCCTGGAGATCACGCACAAAGCCTCCAGCCGCATGACCTTCGCCAAGGGCGCGGTGCGTGCTGCGCTTTGGTTGGACGGTCGCGAGCCGGGCCTGTATGACATGCGTGACGTGCTGGATCTGCACTAATCAGTAGCTTAAACGAGGCCTCAGGATTATCCTGTGGCCCCGTTTTTACCCGCTAAGCGACGTCCTGTCGCATTCTCCTGCCTTTAAGGCTCATTAGCGGTGGACCCAAAAAGCCTTTTTCTGTAAGCTACAGCTTTAGTGTGTCCACTAAAAGCGCGCAGAATAATTCGGTGAAGAAGCGGGGTGACGTGTCCATACGTCACTCCGCTTTTTTACAACCTGCGATCGCCCTTTCAGGCTTTATTTACGGGAGGTCTTCTTGACTAAGCCAGCCATACTCGCCCTTGCTGATGGCAGCATTTTTCGCGGCGAAGCCATTGGAGCCGACGGTCAAACCGTTGGAGAGGTGGTGTTTAACACCGCCATGACCGGCTATCAGGAAATCCTTACCGATCCTTCCTACGCCCAACAGATCGTTACCCTGACCTATCCGCACATCGGCAACACCGGCACTACGCCGGAGGACGTCGAGTCTGATCGTGTCTGGTCGGCGGGCCTGGTGATTCGTGACCTGCCCCTGGTTGCGAGCAACTGGCGTAACACGATGTCGCTGTCCGATTACCTGAAAGCCAACAATGTTGTGGCGATCGCCGGTATCGATACGCGCCGCCTCACGCGCATCCTGCGTGAAAAGGGCTCGCAGAATGGCTGCATCATGGTCGGTGACAATATTTCCGACGAGGCGGCGATTGCCGCAGCACAAGGTTTCCCTGGCCTGAAAGGCATGGACCTGGCGAAAGTCGTCAGCGTCAAAGAAAAGTACGAGTGGCGCTCCACGGTCTGGGACTTGAAGACCGACAGTCACGCGACTATCGAGGCTGCCGATCTGCCTTACCACGTGGTCGCCTACGACTACGGCGTCAAGTACAACATCCTGCGCATGTTGGTCGAGCGTGGCTGCCGCGTGACCGTGGTGCCGGCGCAAACGCCTGCCAGCGATGTGCTGGCGATGCAGCCGGACGGTGTGTTCCTGTCCAACGGCCCGGGTGACCCCGAGCCATGCGACTACGCTATCCAGGCTATCAAGGACGTGCTGGAAACCGACATTCCGGTGTTCGGTATCTGCCTTGGCCACCAACTGCTGGCCCTGGCTTCTGGCGCCAAGACCCTGAAAATGGGCCACGGCCATCACGGTGCCAACCACCCGGTACAAGACCTGGACACCGGCGTTGTGATGATCACCAGCCAGAACCACGGTTTTGCGGTCGATGAAGCCAGCTTGCCGAGTAACGTGCGCGCCATTCACAAGTCGCTGTTCGACGGCTCCCTTCAGGGTATCGAGCGCACCGACAAGAGCGCGTTCAGCTTCCAGGGCCACCCTGAAGCCAGCCCGGGCCCGAACGACGTAGCGCCGCTGTTCGACCGTTTCATCAATGAGATGGCCAAGCGACGCTGACTGAGTGGTCTGCGGGCGGCCCCGAACTCGGTGGCCCCCGCAGGCTCTTCAAGGATTGTTCAAGACGGCTTGCCGACTGACCTGCGGATTTGAGTGACAAACCCATGCCAAAACGTACAGACATAAAAAGCATCCTGATTCTCGGCGCTGGCCCGATCGTGATCGGCCAGGCCTGCGAATTCGACTACTCCGGCGCCCAGGCCTGTAAAGCCCTGCGTGAGGAGGGCTACCGCGTCATCCTGGTGAACTCCAACCCGGCCACTATCATGACCGACCCGGCCATGGCCGACGCGACCTACATCGAGCCGATCAAGTGGCAGACCGTTGCCAAGATCATCGAGAAGGAGCGTCCGGACGCGCTGCTGCCAACCATGGGCGGCCAGACCGCACTGAACTGTGCCCTGGACCTGGAGCGCGAAGGCGTTCTGGAAAAGTTCGGCGTAGAGATGATCGGCGCCAATGCCGACACCATCGACAAGGCTGAAGACCGTTCGCGTTTCGACAAGGCCATGAAGTCCATCGGCCTGGCTTGCCCGCGTTCCGGTATCGCCCACAGCATGGAAGAGGCCAACGCGGTCCTCGAGACCCTGGGCTTCCCGTGCATTATTCGTCCGTCTTTCACCATGGGCGGCACCGGCGGCGGTATTGCTTACAACCGTGAAGAGTTCGAAGAAATCTGCGCCCGTGGCCTGGATCTGTCGCCGACCAAAGAGCTGCTGATCGACGAGTCGCTGATCGGCTGGAAAGAATACGAGATGGAGGTTGTCCGCGATAAGAAGGACAACTGCATCATCGTCTGCTCCATCGAAAACTTCGACCCGATGGGCGTGCACACCGGTGACTCGATCACCGTGGCTCCGGCACAGACCCTGACCGACAAGGAATACCAGATCCTGCGTAACGCTTCCCTGGCGGTACTGCGCGAGATCGGCGTTGAAACCGGCGGTTCCAACGTTCAGTTCGGCATCTGCCCGGACACCGGCCGCATGGTCGTGATCGAGATGAACCCACGTGTATCGCGTTCTTCGGCCCTGGCCTCGAAAGCGACCGGCTTCCCGATTGCGCGTATCGCCGCCAAGCTGGCTATCGGCTACACCCTGGACGAGCTGCAAAACGAAATCACCGGCGGCGCTATGCCGGCGTCTTTCGAGCCGTCTATCGACTACGTCGTGACCAAGCTGCCGCGCTTTGCCTTCGAGAAATTCGCCAAGGCTGATGCGCGCCTGACCACCCAGATGAAGTCTGTTGGTGAAGTCATGGCGATCGGCCGCACCTTCCAGGAATCCTTGCAGAAAGCCCTGCGCGGCCTGGAAGTCGGCGTCTGCGGCCTGGACGAGAAGCTCGACCTGAGCAACCCGGAAAGCATGAGCATCCTCAAGCGCGAGCTGACCGTGCCGGGCGCCGAGCGTATCTGGTACGTGGCTGACGCCTTCCGTGCTGGCCTGAGCGTCGAAGATATCTTCGGCATGAACATGATCGACCCGTGGTTCCTGGTGCAGATCGAAGATCTGATCAAGGAAGAAGAGAAGGTCAAGACCCTCGGCCTGTCGTCTATCGACCGCGACCTGATGTTCCGCCTCAAGCGCAAAGGCTTCTCCGATCAGCGTCTGGCCAAGCTGCTGGGTGTGACCGAGAAGAACCTGCGTACTCATCGCCACAAGCTGGATATCTTCCCGGTCTACAAGCGCGTTGATACCTGCGCGGCTGAGTTTGCTACCGACACGGCCTACATGTACTCCACCTATGAGGAGGAGTGCGAAGCTGCACCGTCGGATCGCGACAAGATCATCATTCTGGGCGGTGGTCCGAACCGTATCGGCCAGGGTATCGAGTTCGACTACTGTTGTGTACACGCCGCTCTCGCCCTGCGCGAAGACGGGTACGAGACCATCATGGTCAACTGCAACCCGGAAACCGTTTCCACCGACTATGACACTTCCGACCGTCTGTACTTTGAGCCGGTAACGCTGGAAGACGTATTGGAAATCTGCCGCGTCGAGAAGCCTAAAGGCGTCATCGTCCAATACGGCGGCCAGACCCCGTTGAAACTGGCGCGTGCCCTGGAAGCTGCTGGCGTGCCGATCATCGGTACCAGCCCGGACGCTATCGACCGTGCCGAAGACCGTGAGCGCTTCCAGCAGATGGTTGAGCGCCTGAACCTGCGTCAGCCGCCAAACGCTACCGTGCGCAGCGAAGACGAAGCCATCCGCGCGGCCAGCAAGATCGGCTACCCGCTGGTGGTGCGTCCGTCCTACGTACTGGGTGGTCGTGCGATGGAAATCGTCTACGAAGAAGACGAGCTCAAGCGTTACCTGCGTGATGCGGTAAAAGTGTCCAACGACAGCCCGGTGCTGCTGGATCACTTCCTCAACTGCGCCATTGAAATGGACGTGGATGCGGTGTGCGACGGCACTGACGTGGTGATCGGCGCGATCATGCAGCACATCGAGCAGGCTGGCGTTCACTCCGGTGACTCTGCGTGCTCGCTGCCGCCGTACTCGCTGCCGGCGCACATCCAGGACGAGATGCGCGAACAGGTCAAGAAAATGGCCCTGGAACTGGGCGTTGTCGGCCTGATGAACGTGCAGTTGGCGCTGCAAGGCGAAGACATCTACGTCATCGAAGTCAACCCGCGTGCCTCGCGTACCGTGCCGTTTGTTTCCAAGTGCATCGGTGTGTCCCTGGCCATGATCGCTGCCCGCGTGATGGCTGGTAAGACCCTGAAGGAAATCGGCTTTACCAAGGAAATCATTCCAAACTTCTACAGCGTGAAAGAGGCGGTGTTCCCATTCGCCAAATTCCCTGGTGTGGACCCGATCCTGGGCCCAGAGATGAAGTCCACCGGTGAAGTGATGGGCGTGGGCGATACCTTCGGCGAGGCGTTCGCCAAAGCCCAGATGGGGGCCAGCGAAGTCCTGCCGACCGGCGGTACCGCGTTTATCAGCGTGCGTGATGACGACAAGCCACTGGTTGCGGGCGTGGCCCGTGATCTGATCAACTTGGGCTTTGAAGTCGTCGCGACTGCCGGGACCGCCAAGCTGATCGAAGCTGCCGGCCTGAAAGTACGTCGCGTGAACAAGGTGACGGAAGGCCGTCCGCATGTGGTCGACATGATCAAGAATGACGAAGTCACCCTGATCATCAACACCACCGAAGGTCGTCAGTCGATCGCGGATTCCTACTCCATTCGTCGTAATGCCCTGCAGCACAAGATCTACTGCACCACCACCATTGCTGCTGGCGAAGCCATCTGCGAAGCGCTCAAGTTCGGTCCGGAAAAGACCGTGCGTCGCTTGCAGGATCTACACGCAGGATTGAAGGCATGAGCATAACCAAATACCCGATGACCGTTCAGGGCGCTCGCGCCCTGGAAGAGGAACACGCCCACCTGACCAAGGTCGTACGTCCGAAGCTGAGCCAGGACATCGGTACGGCTCGCGAGCTGGGTGACTTGAAGGAAAACGCCGAATACCACGCTGCTCGCGAGCAGCAGGGTATGGTCGAGGCGCGGATTCGTGACATCGAAGGCCGCATGCAGAATGCGGTGATCATTGATGTCACGACCATCCCGCATACCGGCAAGGTGATTTTCGGCACGACCGTGGAAATTGCCAACGTCGAGACTGACGAAAGCGTGACTTACCAGATCGTGGGTGAGGACGAGGCTGACTTCAAGCAAGGCAAGATCTCTGTCGGCTCGCCGATCGCTCGCGCCTTGATTGCCAAGGAAGAGGGCGACGTCGTTGCCGTGAAAACGCCGAGCGGCGTCATTGAGTACGAGATTGTCGAAGTTCGCCACATCTGAAAGGCGGCGCCCGCTACGCGCGGGCGCCATGCTTTGGCAGTTCTCTCAGATGCTTTGGGTGGGCGGTCTGTGGCTGTTGCATATGGGTGTGTTACCGGTGCTTGGCCTTATTGGCCTGGCACCGTTGCTGATCGATGAGATCGACAGATTGCTGAGCGCGTGGCTGGTGGGTTTTGCGGCGGCGTGTGTGTTGCTCCAGGCGTTAGTGCTGGTCAAGGCTGAGGGTTTGGAGAGTTTATGGCGGGACATTCGCGGGCAACTGCTGTTGATGTCGCTGTATGCGTGCGCGATGTTTTGCGTGGTGTATATTTGGCTACCGCAAGCGTTGCGCTGGCAGTTATTCAGCTATCTTGTGCTGGGGTTTTCCGGTTTGGTGCTGGTCATGCAGCCGGCGCCGGGGTGGAGTGGCAGGGCGCGCGAAGCACGCCCGTGACCCTTTTCATCATTTGAAGCGATGAACGTTCGACAGTTGCTTGTTGACGCTGAAGTTCTTGCGATACAGCAGCGCCATCTTGCCGATGACCTGAACCAGGTCCGCTTTGCCCACCTTGCACAGTTCTGCAATGGCGGCCAAACGCGCTTCGCGATCGAGGATATTGACCTTGATCTTGATCAGTTCGTGATCGTTCAGTGCGCGTTCAAATTCGGCTAAAACACCTTCAGTCAACCCATTGTCTGCCACAATCAGAACTGGTTTCAGATGGTGGCCAATGGATTTGTACTGTTTCTTCTGCTCTTGAGTGAGCGGCATAATCTGACCCCTGCGTCTGATCTTGTAAAAAGCGGCGGCCAGTTTACCCGAGCGAGTCCGGGACCGCCCAGTTAATCACGACCCGTTTTATTTTTCGAGGTGGCCCGTGGCCCGTTCCAAAACCAGCCTTAAGTGGCTACAAGAACATTTCAACGATCCTTACGTCAAAAAGGCGCAAAAGGACGGCTACCGTTCCCGGGCCAGCTACAAGCTGCTGGAGATCCAGGACAAGGACAAATTGATCCGTCCAGGCATGAGCGTTATCGATCTCGGCGCGGCCCCCGGTGGCTGGTCCCAGGTGACCAGTCGTCTGATTGGTGGGCAAGGCCGATTGATCGCTTCCGACATCCTCGAAATGGACAGCATCCCGGACGTGACCTTTGTTCACGGCGATTTCACCGAGGACAAGGTATTGGCGGAGATCCTGGAGGCTGTGGGAAATTCACAGGTAGACCTTGTGATTTCCGACATGGCCCCCAATATGAGTGGATTACCGGCTGTTGATATGCCGCGTGCCATGTTCCTGTGTGAACTGGCGCTGGATTTGGCGGGTCGGGTGTTGCGTCCGGGTGGCGATTTCCTGGTGAAGGTCTTCCAGGGTGAGGGTTTCGACGAGTACCACAAGAACATTCGCAAGTTGTTCGACAAGGTGCAGACCCGTAAACCGGACTCTTCCCGTGACAGGTCCAGGGAGCAGTATCTGCTGTGCCGTGGCTACCGCGGCGTCGAAGGCGCGGCAAGTGAAGAGCGCTTTTGAGAAATTCGAGGAGGGCGATAGGTTTTTTTATATCGCTTTCGTCACGAAGCTTTACGAATATTGTGTAGTCAAAGTTTCACAAAGGGTTACAGACGGCGCCTGCCAGAGTTGTAGGTAATGTAGTAAGTTAGGCCGGTGAATATCATGCGAAGCGCGCGCCAGTAGCGGAGCTTGCTTCAGAGGGTAGTTAATTGAACGATATGGCAAAGAATCTGATCCTGTGGTTGATCATCGCGGCTGTCCTGGTGACGGTGATGAACAACTTCTCCAGCCCTAACGAGCCGCAGACCCTCAACTATTCCGACTTCATCCAGCAAGTTAAGGATGGCAAGGTCGAGCGCGTAGCGGTTGATGGCTACGTGATTACCGGTAAGCGCAACGACGGCGACAGCTTCAAGACCATTCGTCCGGCAATCCAGGACAACGGTCTGATCGGCGACCTGGTGGATAACCACGTGGTTGTCGAAGGCAAGCAGCCTGAACAGCAAAGCATCTGGACTCAGCTCCTGGTAGCAAGCTTCCCGATCCTGGTGATTATCGCCGTGTTCATGTTCTTCATGCGCCAGATGCAAGGTGGCGCGGGAGGCAAGGGTGGGCCGATGAGCTTCGGCAAGAGCAAGGCGCGCCTGCTCTCCGAAGACCAGGTGAAGACCACCCTGGCTGACGTTGCAGGTTGCGACGAAGCCAAGGAAGAAGTCGGTGAGCTGGTCGAGTTCCTGCGTGATCCGGGCAAGTTCCAGCGCCTGGGTGGCCGTATCCCTCGCGGCGTGTTGATGGTCGGTCCTCCGGGTACCGGTAAAACCTTGCTGGCCAAGGCGATTGCCGGCGAAGCCAAGGTGCCTTTCTTCACTATTTCCGGTTCTGACTTCGTCGAGATGTTCGTCGGTGTGGGTGCCAGCCGTGTTCGCGACATGTTCGAACAGGCCAAGAAGCACGCACCGTGCATCATCTTCATCGACGAGATCGATGCCGTTGGTCGCCACCGTGGCGCTGGCATGGGCGGTGGTCATGATGAGCGTGAGCAGACCCTCAACCAGTTGCTGGTAGAGATGGATGGTTTCGAGATGAATGACGGCATTATCGTCATCGCCGCGACCAACCGTCCGGACGTGCTCGACCCAGCCTTGCTGCGTCCGGGCCGTTTCGACCGTCAGGTCGTGGTTGGTCTGCCGGATATCCGCGGTCGTGAACAGATCCTCAAAGTTCACATGCGTAAAGTGCCAATGGGTGACGACGTAGCTCCGGCCGTGATCGCTCGTGGTACGCCTGGCTTCTCCGGTGCCGACCTGGCCAACCTGGTCAACGAGGCTTCGTTGTTTGCTGCCCGTACCGGCAAGCGCATCGTTGAAATGAAAGAGTTCGAATTGGCAAAAGACAAGATCATGATGGGCGCTGAGCGCAAATCCATGGTTATGTCCGAGAAAGAGAAGCAGAACACCGCTTATCACGAAGCCGGTCACGCCATTGTGGGTCGCGTTGTGCCTGAGCATGACCCGGTCTACAAGGTGTCGATCATTCCTCGTGGCCGGGCGCTGGGTGTGACCATGTTCCTGCCTGAAGAGGATCGCTACAGCCTTTCCAAGCGCGCACTGATCAGCCAGATCTGCTCGCTGTACGGTGGTCGAATTGCTGAAGAGATGACGTTGGGCTTCGACGGCGTTACCACAGGTGCTTCCAATGACATCATGCGTGCCAGCCAGATCGCACGAAATATGGTGACCAAGTGGGGCTTGTCGGAAAAACTCGGTCCTTTGATGTATGCAGAGGAAGAGGGTGAAGTGTTCCTGGGGCGCGGTGGTGGCGGGCAAAGTGCCAGCTTCTCCGGTGAAACAGCCAAGCTGATCGACTCTGAAGTTCGCAGCATCATTGATCAGTGCTACGGCACGGCCAAGCAGATCCTGACCGACAATCGTGACAAGCTGGATGCCATGGCTGATGCGTTGATGAAGTACGAGACGATCGATGCGGATCAGATCGACGACATCATGGCGGGCCGTGCGCCGCGTGAGCCTCGCGATTGGGAAGGTGGTTCAGGAACTTCGGGCACCCCGCCCGTCGTTCAGAATGAGCGTCCTGAGACCCCGATCGGCGGCCCGGCAGCTGACCACTAAGGTTTGAAATGACTTCTGCTTTGTCCTCTACCCGGTTGCCTTGCGGCAATCGGGTTCTTGATTTGGCCCATACGCACGTCATGGGCATTCTCAATGTAACCCCTGATTCCTTTTCCGATGGTGGCCGTTTCAGCCAGCAGGATGCCGCGTTGCGTCATGCCGAGGCGATGGTGGCTGCCGGCGCGACCTTGATCGACGTGGGTGGCGAGTCCACTCGGCCCGGGGCTCGTGTGGTTTCCCCGTTGGAAGAGCTTGAGCGGGTAGCGCCTATCGTCGAGCGTATCGCCCGTGAGCTGGATGTGATCATTTCGGTGGACACTTCAACTCCCGCGGTAATGCGTGAAACAGCGCGCTTGGGCGCGGGGCTCATCAATGACGTGCGTTCGTTGCGGCGTGATGGTGCTCTCGATGCAGCCGCAGCGACCGGCCTGCCGGTGTGCCTGATGCATATGCTGGGGGAGCCCGGCAACATGCAGGACAATCCTCACTACGACAATCTGATCGGTGAGGTCACGGGGTTCCTGGCAGACAGGATCGCTCAGTGTGTCGGGGTGGGCATCGCGAGCGAAAAGATCATCCTTGACCCGGGGTTTGGCTTTGCCAAGACCCTGCAACATAATTTAAGCCTGTTCAAGCATATGGAGGCGCTGCACGCCCTTGGTCGACCGCTGTTGGTCGGTGTGTCGCGCAAGAGCATGATAGGTCTGGCCTTGAATCGTCCGGTGGGCGAGCGCTTGTACGGCGGCCTTGCGCTTGCAGCGCTTGCCGTGACCAAGGGCGCGCGTATTTTGCGTGTGCATGACGTTGCCGAGACGGTGGACGTGGTGCGCATGGTTGCTGCTGTAGAATCAGCCGAATAAGAATGATGGAGTACTTATGACTAAAAAATATTTTGGTACCGACGGCATTCGTGGTCGGGTCGGCGAATTTCCGATTACCCCTGATTTCATGCTCAAGCTGGGTTGGGCGGCAGGCATGGCGTTCCGTAGCATGGGCGCGTGTCGCATCCTGGTGGGCAAGGACACCCGTATTTCGGGCTACATGTTTGAGTCCGCGCTGGAGGCCGGCTTGTCCGCCGCCGGAGCTGATGTGATGCTGCTGGGGCCTATGCCCACGCCGGCGATCGCTTACCTGACGCGTACCTTCCACGCTGAAGCTGGTATTGTGATCAGCGCGTCGCACAATCCCCATGACGACAACGGCATCAAGTTTTTCTCGGGGCAGGGCACCAAGCTGCCGGATGAGATCGAGTTGATGATCGAAGAGCTGCTGGATGCGCCGATGACGGTGGTTGAGTCCAGCAAGCTGGGCAAGGTGTCGCGTATTAACGACGCGTCAGGTCGCTATATCGAATTCTGCAAAAGCAGCGTGCCTAGCAGCACCAATTTTGCCGGGCTGAAGATCGTTGTCGATTGTGCCCACGGTGCGACCTACAAGGTGGCGCCAAGCGTTTTCAAGGAGTTGGGTGCCCAGGTTACCGTGCTGTCGGCTCAGCCTAACGGTTTGAACATCAACGACAACTGCGGTTCCACGCACATGGAGCAACTGCAGGCGGCGGTTCTGGCCGAACATGCGGATCTGGGTATTGCGTTCGATGGCGACGGCGATCGTGTGCTGATGGTGGATCACACCGGCATGATTGTGGATGGTGATGATTTGTTGTTCATCATTGCCCGTGATCTGCATGAGCGTAACAAGCTGCAAGGCGGCGTCGTGGGTACCCTGATGAGCAATCTGGGGCTTGAATTGGCGTTGGCTGAGTTGGGTATTCCGTTTATCCGCGCCAATGTCGGCGACCGTTATGTGATCGCTGAGCTTCTGGAGCGTAACTGGCTGGTAGGCGGCGAGAACTCGGGGCACGTTGTCTGCTTCCAGCACACCACCACGGGGGACGCCATCATCGCTGCGCTGCAGGTGCTTCTGGCCCTGCGTCGCCGCGAGGAGAGCCTGGCCCAGGCGCGCCAAGCTCTGCGCAAGTGCCCGCAAGTGCTGCTCAATGTACGTTTTGCCGGTGGCGAAAATCCGATTGAGCACCCAGCCGTCAAAGAGGCTTGTGAGCGTGTCACCCAGGCAATGGCCGGGCGTGGGCGCGTGTTGTTGCGCAAGTCGGGCACCGAGCCTCTGGTGCGTGTCATGGTCGAAGGCGAGGACGAAACCCAGGTTCGCGGCCATGCCGAAGACCTGGCAAAACTGGTAACTGAAGTTTGCGCCTGAATTCGGCTTGCCAGTGATGGTGTGGTTGGGTAACATCTGCGCCCACTTTGACCGACGGGGTACAGCATGCGTCGCACTATGGTAGCTGGTAACTGGAAGATGCACGGTACCCGCGCCAGTGTCGCTGAGCTGATCAATGGCCTTCGTCACTTGGCCTTGCCTAGCGGTGTTGATGTCGCGGTTTTCCCGCCTTGCTTGCATATCAACCAAGTGGTTGATGGCTTGAAGGGTAAGTCGATCCAGGTCGGCGCGCAGAATTCTGCGGTGGAGCCCATGCAAGGTGCGTTGACCGGTGAGATTTCGCCGAGTCAGCTGGTTGATGCGGGTTGTGCCTATGTACTTGTCGGGCACTCCGAGCGCCGTCAGATGATGGGCGAGCGGGATGCAACGCTCAACCGCAAATTCGCCGCAGCACAGGCTTGTGGTCTGGTTCCAGTGTTGTGCATAGGGGAAACCCTTGAGCAGCGTGAATCGGGCAAGACTCTTGAAGTTGTCTCGCGTCAGCTGGGCAGCATCATCGAGGAGTTGGGTGTTGGTGCGTTTGCAAAGGCGGTTATTGCTTACGAGCCGGTCTGGGCCATTGGCACCGGGCTGACTGCTACACCGCAACAGGCGCAGGATGTGCACGCAGCCATCCGCGCGCAGTTGGCGGCAGAGAATTCTGAAGTCGCGCAAGGTGTGCGGCTTCTATACGGCGGCAGCGTGAAGGCGGCCAATGCGGTCGAACTGTTCGGCATGCCGGATATCGATGGGGGGCTCATTGGTGGAGCTTCCCTGAATGCAGATGAGTTCGGTGCGATCTGTCGCGCCGCGGGAAACTGAAAAAATGCTGGAAACAGTCGTAGTCGTTTTTCATCTGTTGGCTGCCCTGAGCGTAGTTGCTCTGGTTTTGTTACAACAGGGTAAAGGTGCGGATGCTGGTGCGTCTTTCGGTGCAGGTGCTTCAAATACTGTGTTCGGAAGCCAAGGTTCCTCTACCTTTCTTAGTAAGTTTACTGCTATACTTGCCGCAGGTTTCTTCATAACCAGCTTAGGGTTAGGTTACTTTGCTAAAGAGAAAGCTCATGTGCTGACTCAAGTAGGTTTGCCAAACCCAGCAGTGTTGGAAGTTCCAAAAGCAAAACCGGCTTCTGATGATGTCCCGGTGCTTCAAGAGCAAAAGTCGGCTACTCCAGCGACTGACGTACCTCCAGCTCAAGAGCAAAAGTAAGAAGGGTTGTAAGCGCTGTATTGCCGAGGTGGTGGAATTGGTAGACACGCAACCTTGAGGTGGTTGTGCCCATAGGGTGTAGGGGTTCGAGTCCCCTTCTCGGTACCAATTATCAGGAGAGCCCGCTGTTGCGGGCTTTCTTGTAGGTGGAAGGTTACATTGACCCTGTAAGGGATCGGTCGTATACTTCCGCCCCAGCTTTGTCGCGGGGTGGAGCAGTCTGGTAGCTCGTCGGGCTCATAACCCGAAGGTCGTCGGTTCAAATCCGGCCCCCGCAACCAGTTTTAGCGGAGCCCCTTTTAAGGGGCTTTTTGTTAGCTGGACACTTTCAACGCCGCTGTTCGACGGCGTTTCAAGGATGGGCGTTTCGCCCATTTTTTTATTTTGCACAGCATGCACATACATGCACGAGGGGGTTCAGGTGTCGAGCAAGCTAGAAGAGTTGCAGGCCTTGCTGGCCCCGGTGGTCGTGGCCCTAGGCTATGAATGCTGGGGTATTGAGTTTTCGGCTCAAGGTCGCCACTCAATGTTGCGCGTTTATATCGATAAAGAGGGCGGCGTGCTGGTGGACGATTGTGCCATTGTCAGCCGTCAGATCAGCGGTGTGCTGGATGTTGAAGATCCAATCTCCGTTGAATACACCCTTGAAGTTTCCTCGCCAGGCATGGAACGCCCACTGTTCACTATCGAGCAGTTTGCTAAATATGCCGGTGAACAAGTGAAGATCAAGCTGCGCTCCCCCTTTGAAGGGCGACGCAACTTTCAGGGCCTTCTGCGCGGTGTAGAAGAGCAGGATGTCGTGGTGCAGGTAGAAGACCATGAGTTCCTGTTGCCGATCGATATGATCGACAAGGCCAACATTATTCCCAGTTTTGACTGAGACGCGGATCCCGCGGATCCAATGGCTTGCGAAAGGCGAGGCGTACGATGAGCAAAGAAGTACTGCTGGTTGTGGAGTCGGTATCCAATGAAAAGGGTGTACCGGCAAGCGTGATTTTTGAAGCGTTGGAGCTGGCCCTGGCCACTGCTACCAAGAAACGTTTTGAAGACGAAGTAGATCTGCGTGTGGAAATCAACCGCCACACCGGTGCCTATGAGACTTTCCGTCGTTGGACGGTGGTCGAAGAGGACGATCTTGATGATCCGGCCATCGAAACCTGGCCAAGCAAGGTTGCGCAAACGCATCCGGGCGCCCAGGTTGGCGATGTTGTCGAAGAAAAGATCGAGTCGATCGAATTCGGCCGTATTGCTGCACAGACCGCCAAGCAGGTCATCGTGCAGAAGGTTCGCGAAGCCGAGCGCGCTCAAGTCGTTGACGCCTATCGCGAACGCCTGGGTGAAATCATCTCCGGCACCGTGAAAAAAGTTACCCGCGACAACGTGATCGTCGACCTGGGCAACAACGCCGAAGCGTTGCTGGCCCGCGAAGACATCATCTCTCGCGAAACCTTCCGTGTCGGCGTGCGTCTGCGTGCGCTGCTCAAGGAAATCCGCACCGAGAACCGCGGCCCTCAGTTGATCCTGTCGCGTACAGCGCCGGAAATGCTGATCGAGCTGTTCCGCATCGAAGTGCCGGAAATTGCCGAAGGTCTGATCGAAGTCATGGCTGCGTCCCGCGACCCGGGTTCGCGCGCCAAGATCGCGGTTCGCTCCAAGGACAAACGCATCGACCCGCAAGGCGCTTGCATCGGTATGCGCGGTTCGCGCGTCCAGGCAGTGTCGGGCGAATTGGGCGGTGAGCGTGTGGACATCGTCCTGTGGGACGATAACCCGGCGCAGTTCGTGATCAACGCCATGTCGCCGGCTGAAGTGGCGGCAATTATCGTTGACGAAGATGCCCATGCAATGGACATCGCCGTTGGCGCAGACAATCTGGCTCAGGCCATTGGTCGTGGTGGTCAGAACGTGCGTCTGGCCAGCCAACTGACCGGCTGGACCCTGAACGTGATGACCGAATCGGACATCCAGGCTAAGCAGCAAGCTGAAACCGGCGACATCCTGCGCAACTTCATCGAAGAGTTGGAAGTCGATGAAGACCTGGCACAGGTACTGGTTGATGAAGGCTTCACCAGCCTGGAAGAGATTGCCTACGTACCGTTGGAAGAAATGCTCAACATCGACGGCTTTGACGAAGACACCGTCAACGAGCTTCGCGCTCGGGCCAAGGATCGTTTGTTGACTAAAGCCATCGCTACTGAGGAAAAGCTGGCAGACGCCCATCCGGCCGAAGACCTGCTCTCGCTTGAGGGTATGGACAAGGATTTGGCGATGGAACTGGCGGTGCGCGGCGTAATTACCCGCGAAGACCTGGCCGAGCAGTCTATTGACGATCTGCTCGACATCGACGGCATTGACGAAGATCGTGCCGGCAAGTTGATCATGGCCGCCCGAGCCCATTGGTTCGAGTAATTAGGCGCGGCCTGAGGAGAGAAGTGCATGACGCAAGTCACGGTGAAACAACTGGCCGATGAGGTCAAAACACCGGTAGAGCGCCTGTTGCAGCAGATGCGTGAGGCAGGTCTGCCGCACACCGCCGCCGATGAAGGTGTGAGCGATAGTGAGAAGCAGTCTTTGCTGACTCACTTGAAGAGCAGCCACAAGGCGAAAGTGGAAGAACCGCGCAAGATTACATTGCAGCGCAAAACCACCAGCACCCTGCGTGTTGCGGGTAGCAAGAGCATCAGCGTAGAAGTACGCAAGAAGAAAGTCTTCGTACAGCGCAGCCCGGAAGAAATCGAAGCCGAGCGCAAACGCGAGCTGGATGAACGTCGCGCAGTAGAAAATGCTGCTCGCCAGAAGGCTGAAGAAGAAGCCAAGCGTCGCGCCGAAGAAGAAGCGCGTCGCCAGCCTGCTGCTGCGCAACCTGCTGCCACTGACGCGGTCGCCGCCCCTGTTGAAGCTGTGCGTGAGGCCGCCCCGGTTGCCGCCGCACCAGCTCCTGCAGCAGACGCCCGCAAGCGCGACGAGCCTCGTCGTCCGGACAAACCACGTGCCGACGATAACAATCGTCGCGGTGGTGGTGGCGATGGCGAGCGTAAAAACGCTCCGCATCGTGCCTCGGTCAAAGAGAAAGCGCCTGCTCCACGCGTTGCCCCACGTACTACCGACGAAGAAAGCGATGGCTTCCGTCGCGGTGGTCGCGGCAAGGCCAAGCTGAAAAAACGCAACGCCCACGGTTTCCAGAGCCCAACCGGCCCTGTCGTGCGTGAAGTGAAGATCGGCGAGACCATCACTGTGGGCGATCTGGCTCAGCAGATGTCGGTCAAGGCTGCTGAAATCATCAAGTTCATGTTCAAGCTGGGCACTCCGGCCACCATCAACCAGGTACTGGATCAGGAAACTGCCCAACTGGTTGCTGAAGAGCTGGGCCACAAAGTGACCCTGGTCAGCGACACCGCCCTGGAAGATTCCCTGGCCGAGTCCCTGAAGTTTGAAGGTGAAGCGGTTTCCCGTGCGCCGGTCGTGACCGTAATGGGCCACGTTGACCACGGTAAAACTTCCCTGCTCGACTACATCCGTCGTGCCAAGGTTGCCGCAGGCGAAGCCGGTGGTATTACCCAGCACATCGGTGCATACCACGTTGAAACCGAACGCGGCATGGTCACCTTCCTCGACACCCCAGGTCACGCCGCGTTTACCGCAATGCGTGCCCGTGGTGCCAAGGCGACCGACATCGTGATCCTGGTGGTTGCAGCGGACGACGGCGTAATGCCGCAGACCATTGAAGCTGTCCAGCACGCCAAGGCTGCCGGTGTTCCTCTGGTTGTAGCCGTGAACAAAATCGACAAGCCGGGCGCCGATCTTGATCGCATCCGTAGCGAACTGTCGGTTCACGGTGTGACGTCCGAGGAATGGGGTGGCGAGACGCCATTCGTATCGGTCTCGGCGAAAATGGGTACCGGCGTTGACGAACTGCTCGAAGCCGTCCTGTTGCAAGCTGAAGTCCTGGAACTGACCGCTACGCCTTCGGCCCCAGGCCGTGGTGTTGTGGTTGAGTCCCGCCTCGACAAGGGCCGTGGCCCAGTCGCGACCGTGCTGGTTCAAGACGGTACCCTGCGCCAAGGCGACATGGTACTGGTCGGTTCGAACTACGGCCGTGTACGTGCCATGCTCGACGAGAACGGCAAGCCAATCAAGGAAGCAGGTCCTGCTATCCCGGTCGAGATCCTCGGCCTGGACGGTACGCCGGACGCTGGCGACGAGATGAGCGTAGTTGCCGACGAGAAGAAAGCCCGTGAAGTGGCTCTGTTCCGTCAAGGCAAGTTCCGCGAAGTCAAGCTGGCCCGTGCTCACGCCGGTAAGCTGGAAAACATCTTCGAGAACATGGGCCAGGAAGAGAAGAAGACGCTTAACATCGTCCTCAAGTCTGACGTTCGTGGTTCCCTCGAAGCGTTGAACGGCGCCTTGAATGGCCTGGGTAACGACGAAGTGCAAGTGCGCGTTGTCGGTGGCGGTGTCGGTGGTATCACCGAGTCCGACGCCAACCTGGCACTGGCTTCCAACGCTGTACTGTTCGGCTTCAACGTGCGTGCCGATGCCGGCGCTCGCAAGATCGTCGAGCAGGAAGGCCTGGACATGCGTTACTACAACGTCATCTACGACATCATCGAAGACGTCAAGAAAGCCCTTACCGGTATGCTTGGCAGCGACGTCCGGGAGAACATCCTGGGTATCGCCGAGGTGCGTGACGTGTTCCGCTCGCCGAAATTCGGCGCGATTGCCGGTTGCATGGTTGTTGAAGGCACCGTGTACCGTAACCGTCCAATCCGTGTACTGCGTGAAGACATCGTTATCTTCGAAGGCGAGCTGGAATCCCTGCGCCGCTTCAAGGATGACGCTGCCGAAGTACGTGCCGGCATGGAATGCGGTATCGGCGTCAAGAGCTACAACGACGTCAAGGTTGGCGACAAGATCGAAGTCTTCGAGAAGGTTCAGGTTGCTCGCAGCCTCTAACTCGCGCACTTCAGGAGCCACACAGCGCGTGGGCATGTACATGCCTCGCGCCGTGTCCGGACTCTAAACGCAACGCCCGGTCTGGCTTTTGTCAGGCCGGGCGTTTGCCGCTTTCAGACCCCACGGGTTTCACCGTGTGGCAGTAACAGGTAACAAGACATGGCAAAAGAATACAGCCGTACCCAGCGTATCGGCGATCAGATGCAGCGCGAGCTGGCCCAACTGATCCGTCGCGAAGTCAAAGACCCGCGCGTTGGCCTGGTCACCATCACCGCCGTTGAAGTGAGCCGTGACGTGGGTCATGCCAAAATCTTCATCACCGTGATGGGGCAGGACAACAGCGAAGAAATCGCGCAAAGCATCAAGGTGCTCAACTCCGCCGCAGGTTTCCTGCGGATGCAGCTGGCCCGTGAAATGAAGCTGCGCAGCGTTCCGCAGTTGCACTTCCATTACGACGAAAGCGTCGTGCGTGGCGCGCACCTGTCAGCACTGATCGAACGCGCCGTGGCTGAAGACAGCCAGCATCCGTCTACACCTGAAGACGCCAAGGAGTAAGCGGTGGCTCAGGTCAAACGTATCCGTCGCAACGTCAGTGGCATCATTCTGCTCGACAAGCCCATTGGTTTTACCTCCAATGCGGCACTGCAGAAGGTCCGCTGGCTGCTTAACGCCGAGAAGGCGGGGCACACCGGCAGTCTGGATCCACTGGCCACCGGCGTACTGCCGTTGTGCTTTGGTGAGGCCACCAAGTTCTCGCAATACCTGCTTGATTCGGACAAGGGTTATGAAACCCTCATGCAACTGGGCAAGACAACCACCACGGCCGACGCCGAAGGTGATGTTTTGCAGGTTCGCGACGTGACCGTTGGTCGTGCGGATATCGAAGCTGCCTTACCCGCTTTTCGTGGGCAAATCAGTCAGATACCGCCGATGTACTCGGCGCTCAAGCGCGATGGGCAACCTCTTTATAAGCTGGCACGTGCGGGCGAAGTGGTGGAGCGCGAACCGCGTTCTGTTACTATTGCCCGGCTGGAGCTGCTCGCCTGTGAAGGTGACACTGCTCGATTGGCGGTGGACTGCAGCAAAGGCACCTATATCCGTACCCTGGTGGAAGATATTGGTGAAAAGCTCGGTTGCGGCGCGTACGTTGCAGAACTGCGACGCACCCAGGCCGGGCCTTTCAGCCTGGCCCAGACGGTCACGCTGGAAGAGTTGGAAGCGGTACACGCCGAGGGCGGCAATGAAGCGGTTGATCGCTTCCTGATGCCATCGGACAGCGGTTTGCTCGATTGGCCGCTGCTGCACTTCTCGGAGCACAGCGCGTTCTACTGGCTCAACGGCCAGCCGGTACGCGCCCCGGATGCCCCGAAGTTCGGCATGGTGCGAGTACAGGATCATAACGGTCGCTTTATCGGTATCGGTGAAGTGAGCGAAGACGGGCGCATCGCGCCGCGTCGACTGATTCGGTCAGAATGACCGAACGAGGGTGGCTGTTAATAGGCATGGTCACTTCTCATTTATAGATACGGGGGTATGCCCTCGGCCTATTGAGATCACCCCTTGGGTGGTTTCCTGAAAAAAGGATTGCCTCATGGCTCTCGACGTTCAAGAAAAAGCACAAATCGTAGCTGACTATCAGCAAGCTGTTGGTGACACTGGTTCGCCAGAAGTGCAAGTTGCACTGCTGACCCACAACATCAACAAACTGCAAGGTCACTTCAAGGCCAACGGTAAAGATCACCACTCCCGTCGTGGTCTGATCCGCATGGTAAACCAGCGCCGTAAGCTGCTGGACTACCTGAAAGGCAAGGATCTGGGTCGTTATCAGACTCTGATCGGTCGCCTGGGTCTGCGTCGCTAATCAGCGATTGCGCTAGAGGTTGGTTGTCTGCCGTGTGTCAGTGGGATTCCCGCTGGCCCATGGTAGGCTCCCAGCCTCAAGTTTTATCTGGATACACGTTTTACCCTGGACGAGCGTCGGGCCGATTCCCGTCATTGCCCAAGAATTTCGCAAGAAGACAAGTTCCCCCAAGAGCCACAAAGAAGGTAGGACACCGTGAACCCGGTTATCAAAAAATTCCAGTTCGGTCAGTCGACCGTTACCCTCGAGACAGGCCGTATCGCCCGTCAAGCCTCCGGCGCAGTGCTGGTTACCGTTGACGACGACGTGACCGTACTGGTGACCGTGGTTGGCGCCAAGACCGCTGACCCGAGCAAGGGCTTCTTCCCTCTGTCCGTTCACTACCAGGAAAAAACTTACGCTGCCGGTAAGATCCCTGGCGGTTTCTTCAAGCGCGAAGGCCGTCCTTCCGAGAAAGAAACCCTGACTTCCCGACTGATCGACCGTCCGATCCGTCCGCTGTTCCCAGAAGGCTTCATGAACGAAGTGCAGGTTGTCTGCACCGTCGTTTCCACCAGCAAAAAGACCGATCCGGACATCGCTGCGATGATCGGTACTTCGGCTGCGCTGGCTATTTCGGGCATTCCGTTCGACGGCCCTATCGGTGCCGCTCGCGTTGCTTTCCATGAAAGCACCGGTTACCTGCTGAACCCGTCCTACGAGCAACAGAAAGCTTCGAGCCTGGACATGGTCGTTGCCGGTACGTCCGAAGCCGTACTGATGGTTGAATCGGAAGCCAAAGAGCTGACCGAAGACCAGATGCTGGGCGCCGTGCTGTTTGCTCACGACGAGTTCCAGGTGGTAATCAACGCGGTCAAGGAATTGGCTGCCGAAGCTGCCAAGCCAACCTGGACCTGGGCTGCTGCCCCGGAAGCCACCGACCTGCTGGGCGCTATCCGCTCCGAGTTCGGCGCAGCCATCTCCGACGCTTACACCATCACCGTCAAGGCCGACCGTTACGCTCGCCTGGGCGAGTTGAAGGATCAGGTTGTCGCCAAGCTGTCCGGTGAAGAAGGCCAGCCTTCGGCCAGCGACGTTAAAGCTGCATTCGGTGAAATCGAATACCGCACCGTTCGCGAAAACATCGTTAACGGCAAGCCACGTATCGACGGTCGCGACACTCGCACCGTGCGCCCGCTGAACATCGAAGTTGGCGTGCTGCCCAAGACTCACGGTTCGGCGCTGTTCACCCGTGGCGAAACTCAGGCCCTGGTAGTCGCGACTCTGGGTACTGCCCGTGACGCCCAGCTGCTGGACACCCTGGAAGGCGAGAAAAAAGACCCGTTCATGCTGCACTACAACTTCCCTCCGTTCTCGGTGGGCGAGTGTGGCCGCATGGGTGGTGCTGGTCGTCGTGAAATCGGTCACGGCCGTCTGGCCCGTCGTTCGATTGCAGCGATGCTGCCGGCTGCCGACGTGTTCCCGTACACCATCCGTGTCGTGTCGGAAATCACCGAATCCAACGGTTCCAGCTCGATGGCTTCCGTTTGCGGTGCTTCCCTGGCGCTGATGGACGCTGGTGTGCCGATGAAGGCGCCGGTTGCCGGTATCGCCATGGGTCTGGTTAAAGAAGGCGAGAAGTTCGCCATCCTGACCGACATCCTGGGTGACGAAGATCACCTGGGCGACATGGACTTCAAAGTAGCCGGTACCGCTAAAGGTGTGACCGCGCTGCAGATGGACATCAAGATCAAGGGCATCACCGAAGAGATCATGGAAATCGCTCTGGGCCAAGCCCTGGAAGCGCGCCTGAACATCCTCGGCCAGATGAACCAGATCATTGGCCAGTCGCGTACCGAACTGTCGGAAAACGCTCCGACCATGATCGCGATGAAAATCGACACCGACAAAATCCGTGATGTTATCGGTAAAGGCGGCGCGACTATCCGTGCGATCTGTGAAGAGACCAAGGCTTCGATCGACATCGAAGACGACGGCTCGATCAAGATCTTCGGCGAAACCAAGGAAGCGGCTGAAGCTGCACGTCAGCGCGTCCTGGGCATCACCGCTGAAGCCGAGATCGGCAAGATCTACGTTGGTAAGGTTGAGCGCATCGTCGACTTCGGCGCATTCGTCAACATCCTGCCAGGCAAAGACGGTTTGGTTCACATCTCCATGCTGAGCGATGCTCGTGTTGAGAAAGTGACCGACATTCTTAAAGAAGGTCAGGAAGTGGAAGTACTGGTACTGGACGTGGACAACCGCGGCCGTATCAAGCTGTCCATCAAGGACGTAGCAGCAGCAAAGGCTTCGGGCGTTTAATCACCCCGCGCTCTAGCTGAAAAAAGGGACTCTTCGGAGTCCCTTTTTTATGGGAGAAGGAAAATCCCCTAAAATCAGTCGTTTAGTCGCCGGCAAAAAACCGCAACTTGCACGCAGACACGACCGGCTTCATGCAATTTGCATGATTTCAAAAATCACCATGTTTTTTAACTCGTTGTTTTATAACGTTTTTATCCTGTTTGGTGACTTGGCACGCCGCCTGCAATATCCCTGTTAGCGCTGCCGCATCAAGGTTCACACGCTGCAGTCTTTTAATAAAACAGGAGTTACTCGTATGAAGAAGTTCGCTCTCGCTACCGCAACTGCTACCGCTCTGACCCTGGCCATGGCTAACGCCGCCTTCGCTCAGCCAACCCAGGCGCCAATGACTCTGGCAGCTGGCGAAATGACCAAGGCTAAAGAATCCACCTCGGATACCTGGATCACCACCAAAGTCAAAGCAGACCTGCTGACTGAAAAAGGCATCCCAGGCTCCGACATCAAGGTAGAAACCAACAAAGGCGTGGTTTCCCTGTCTTCGGAAGTAGCTATCTCGGACTCGCAGAAAGCGACTGCTGTAGCCATCACCAAGAAAATCAAAGGTGTGACTGCTGTTTCGGCTGACGGCCTGTTGGCTGGCGGTGCTACCAAAGCTGACGGCATCGACAAGACCAAAGGTGCTGCACACGATGCTGGCGAGGCGACTAGCGATACCTGGATCACCACCAAAGTAAAAGCTGACCTGGTGACCGAGAAAGGTATTCCTGGTACCGATATCAAAGTCGAAACCAACAAGGGCGTAGTGTCCCTGTCGTCCCCGACTGCCGTGACTGCATCGCAGAAAGAAACTGCGGTCGCTATCACCAAGAAGATTAAAGGCGTTAAAGCTGTATCGGCCGATGGCCTGAAAGCAGAGTAACGTTAAAGGTTTCGTCTGAACGAAATAGCGGCGGCTTAGGGTGAGCCAGTTATCCACCCGATGCACCTCTGGAGTTCATGCGACCGACCACATGGATGTGGTCATTACAGGCCCCGGCACTTGTGTCGGGGCCTGTTCTATTTCCGAGGGTGCAATGAACGGAATGAAATGTGGGAGGGGGCTTGCCCCCGATGGCGGCCTCAGGGCTGACCAGGATGCTGGACTTTGATCGAGTGCATATCCGTTATTTGGGTCACGGCTGCTATTGGTTCCGCTTTTACAGCGGGTCACTTTGGAAAAGAGCCCCAAAGTAACCAAAGGGCTCTTGCCCCACCACTCGGCACCTCGCTTAGGCTCGGTGTGCCCGTAATCCGCCATGGATTTGTGGGGCCGCCGCCACGCGCCATCCATGGCGCGGGGCGGCTAAACCGGCATCCCTGCCGGTTTACCCCCCAAATCCATGGCGGATTACGGCCAGCGTGGTTTGACGGGGCGCCTAAGATCAAGATCAAAAGCAGAGCAAGAGCGGCTCGCTTCGCATCGTGGTTACCGTGGGGTCGGTAATGCGAACTACCGTTGTGTAGATAACCATGCCTCGATGACGGTAGCTCAGTCACTTACATATTGACTGCCACACCGCCATCGGGGGCAAGGCCCCTACCATATTTAGTAATGCGCCAGCTTTGGGTTATTCGGCATCCAGGTGCATCGGGGTGATGACCCGGCCATCTTTCTCGGCCTGGCCCAGCTGCGCATCAATGAAGTACACCCGCTCATCTTCCAGTTGGCCCTTGTCCACCAGGTAATCCTTGATGGTACTGGCGCGGTCCTGGCCCAGTTGGCGCAGCAGTACATCACTGCCACTCCAGAACTTGATCACCCCGTCCTTGAGCTTCGCCGAGCGTTCATCGCTGCCCAGGTCTTTCCATTCGGCGGGCGGTTGCTGTTTGAGGCGAGTGCGGTAGATACCTTCCAGCAACGGTGCCTTTTCCTTCTCGGGCACTTCAAGCAGCGAGGCTTGGGCGGGGACTTTGTCGCCACGGCGCTGGAGGATCTTGTAATAGTTGTATTGGTATTCACGTTCCAGTCGCTGTGCCGCCAGGAACGGCCCGTCGCTGCTGGCAGCCGCCGTGCCTTCAATTTCCAGGCGCAGGGTAGGGCGTTCTTTCAGCGCCTTGGCCAGAGTGTTCAGCGCGCCTTCTGCATCTTTGTTCAGTTCACTGGAGCCTGCGGCGAAGGACACATTACCCAAATCTTCCGAGCCACCGCCGGTGACCAGGCCGCCAATAAACTTGAAGGGCGCCGTCGCAGCGCGCACGACAAGGTTGCGCAGGGTTTGCCACACAATCGGCATCACGCTGAATTGCGGGTTATTCAGATCGCCGCTGACCGGCAGTTCGATGGAGATTTTGCCGTCGCTGTCCTTGAGCAGGGCGATGGCCAGGCGAATCGGCAAGTCCACCGCGTCGGAGCTGTCGACTTTTTCACCCAGTTGCAGCTGCTCGACCACGACTTTGTTGTCGGCCTTCAACTGGCCTTTGGTGATCACATAGTGCAAGTCGAGATTCAGCCGGCCCTTGCGGATACGGAAGCCTGCAAACTTGCCCGAGTAAGGCGTCAGGTTGGTCAATTCGACACGTTTGAAGCTGGTCGCGATATCCAGAGCTGCCATCGGGTCAAACGGGTTCACGCTGCCCTTGATGGTCACCGGTGCGTAACGGTCCACCTTACCCTTGATATCAACGCTGGCCGGTTTGGCCTGGCGACTGTCGATGGTGCCAATCTGGCCGTTGAGCTGTTGAATCGCGGTGGCGAAGTTCGGGGTCAGGCTGAAATCGGCAAAGTTGGCCGAACCATCATTGATCGCGATCTGCCCAATGTGGATGCCCAAGGGCTTGTCCTTGCTGGCCGCCGGCTTGGCGGCTGACTTGGCGCCACTGTCGGCAGGCTGGGGAATCAGCAAGTCATCGATATTGGTGGTGCGGTCGTCGTTGATCATGAAGCGCGCATAGGGCTGCAGCAGGTTGACCTTGTCGATCGACAGGCTTTGGCCGTGCTGATAGTTCACACCTTCCAGTACCAGGCGCTGCCACTTGAGGAAGTCGCGGGTCTTGAGGGTGTCCAGTGTGTGCAACTGATCGACCTGAGCGCGGCCGGTGACTTGCAGGGCCAACGGCTCGGTGCTTTTGAGGTTCACATCCAGGTTACTGCCCAACATGCCGCTGCGCAGTTCCAGGCGAATAAAGGGGCTGATATACGACTGGGCAACGCGCAGGTCGATGTCCTGGGTATTGACCTTCAGCTTGGCGCTGATCGGGTTGAGGTTAACTTCACCGGTTGCCTGAAGCTTGCCTTGTTTGCCCACGCCGCTATCGACTTTCAAGGTGAAGGGGCTTTGGTTGAGGCTGTCGAAGTTTTGTACATCGACGTTCAGCGGGCCCAGCTCCAGTGCGACTGCGGGTTTGGCCTGACGGTCGGCCAGGTGCACCTGATAGTTACGCAGTTGTACATCCTTGAGCAGCACTTGCCAGGGTTTGCCCGGGGCTGCCGGTTGCGCTTCGGGCGCGTTGGCAGTCGCCGCTTCCGGCGCTTTGGCGGGCTTGTTCGGTTGGCTGGCGAACAGTTTCTGCCAGTCGAGTTGGCCATCGGCTTCAAGGGCTGCCCAGGTTTCCAGCTTGTTGCTGCGGATCTTGCCGACAACCACCTGCTGCTTGGCCAGGTCTACCGTGGTTTCGCTGACGTCCAGGCGTTCCAGGCGCACCAATGGCCGGCCATCCGGCGCCTTGATCGCGAAGGGCGCAATGCTCGCAGCAGTGTTGGTCAGGTTCAGTTCGGTCTCTTTGGCCAGGCTGAACTTGTAGTGGGTGCTGAAGTTGAGCACACCGTCTTCGAGCACCAATGGCAGGGCGTCACGTACATACGGCCACCAGGCTTTCATCTTGCCGTCGGTGACCTTCAAGGTACCTTCGGAGGTGATCGGCACCAGGCTGAAATTGCCTTTCCAGTCGATCTGCCCGCCGTCAGGGCCGGCGGCCACCAGGGTCATGTCGGCGTTGTCCTCGGGCAATGTGCTGAGGTTTTTCAGCTCAAAGTCGAGTTCGTCGTAGAGGAATTCGATCGGTTCGCTGGGGCGCAAGTCCTGGAAATGCAGGTTGCCGCCCGCCAGCTTGATGCTGTCGATACGCAGCGGGAACGGTTTGGCATCGGGATCTGTGGGAGTTGGCTCGCTCGGCGGCAGTTTGAACAACTGCGCCAGGTTCAACTGGCCGGATTTATCGAACAGCAGTTCGGTCTTGGGCTGATCCAGTTGCACATCGGCCAAGTGCAGGGCGCGGGTCCAGAGACTGTCGGCCTGCAGGTTGGCGTAGAAGCGCTCGAAGCCCACTTGTTCTTTGCCCGGCTCACCGATCTTCAGGCCCCACAGCGTGAGTTCCAGGCTGAACGGGTTGAGCTCGATGCGCTCGATTCGCGCCGGCACCGTGGCGTAATTGGCCAACTGTTGGTTGGCAATCCGAAGAGCGATGCCGGGTAAAATCAGAAAGCCCAGCAAGCTGTACAAAGCAAGGGCGGTCAACAAGGCGCCTACGGCGCGGATCAATCCTTTGGGCATGGGTGACGCCATCTGTGTCGAACGAGAGTGCCTTGGAGTATGGCACGGTAATTCGGTTCCGAAGAACAGTGGCTGTTGGGAAACTTCCTACAAATGCAGGATCAAGGTCTTTAACGGAGGCTGCTGATCGGTGGATGGAAAGTCCGCCCCGGGTGTCATGACCTGCCAGTCGCGCACAGGGCGACCGGCTTTTTCCGCACAGCGCAGCACCTGTTCACGCCAGTCATCCATGCTGACTTTTGCCAGGTTGTTGCAGCAGATCAGCACGCCGTTGTCAGCGGTGGCCAGCAGCGCAGGTTTGAGCAAACTCTGATAGTCGCGCAGCAGGTCGACGGTACCGAACGCGCTTTTGGCCCAGGCGGGCGGATCAAGCAGCACCAGGTCATACTGGCGCTGCTCCAGGCGCGGATAGCTCGGCAGCTTCTGGCCGCGACGCTGGGTGATCGGCAGGCCGGCCAGTTGGCGAATGGCCGGGAAGTAATCGGACTGTACAAACTCCATGCTCGGCAATTGCGGGTTGAGCTGGCCGTTTTCACGCCCAACCGCCAGGTTCCCCTCGGCAAAATCCAGGTTACAGACTTCACGTGCGCCGCCGGCGGCCGCGCTCAAGCCCACGCCGCAGGTGTAGGCGAACAGGTTCAGCACGCTTTTGCCGGCGCTGTGCTCCTTCACCCAGCCACGGGTGTTACGCAGGTCGAGAAACAATAACGGGTCTTGCCCGGCATGGCGCCCGCGTACACGGTAGCTCAGGCCCCATTCATGGCCGACCAGGTCTTCCAGCGCCGCAGGCTCTGCGCGGTACACCGTGTCTTCACGATCGATACGCGAGTTGCCTCGGGCGCGGTCGTTGTACACCAGCAGCAACTCCAGACCCATGTATTGGTTGATCAGTTGATGCAGGTCCAGCAGGTCTGCGCTATCCAGCGAATGGTGGAAGCTCTGCACCAGCAATTGCGGGCCGTAGCGGTCGATGGTCAGGCCCCCGGCACCTTCCTGGCTGCCGTGAAACAGCCGATAGCAGTCCGTGCCCTGGGCGTGCAGTTCGTTGATCAGGTCTTGACGATGATCGAGTGCGGCGCGCAGCGCCTGATTCAGGGGAGTCATGGAGCGCGCCTTGCTTGCAGATAAATAAGAAAATCGGGGGCGCGCAGTTTAACAGTTAACCCCGGCCTGCACAGGCCGGGGATTATCCTGAGTGCTATCGGTTCAGGCGTTTGTCGATCAAGCCGTCTACGACGCTTGGGTCAGCCAGAGTCGAGGTATCGCCCAGGCTGTCCAGTTCGTTGCAGGCGATCTTGCGCAAGATGCGGCGCATGATCTTGCCGGAGCGGGTTTTCGGCAGGGCAGGCGCCCATTGGATCAGCTCCGGCTTGGCAAAGCTGCCGATTTCCTTGCTGACCAGGTCCAGCAAGTGCTTTTTCAGCGTATCGCTGGGCTCGACGCCGTTCATTGGCGTTACAAAGGCATAGATACCCTGGCCCTTGACGTCATGGGGGTAGCCGACCACAGCGGCTTCAGCGACCTGGTCATGCAGCACCAGGGCGCTTTCCACCTCGGCGGTGCCGATGCGATGGCCGGATACGTTGATCACATCATCAATGCGCCCGGTGATCCAGTAGTCGCCATCTTCATCGCGGCGCGCGCCGTCGCCGGTGAAATAATAGCCGGGGTAGGGTTTGAAATAGGTGTCGATCATGCGCTGCGGGTCGCCGTAGACGCTGCGAATCTGCCCCGGCCAGCTTGATTTGATAGCGAGCACGCCACTGCCGGGGCCGTTGATTTCCTTGCCTTGCTCATCGAGCAGTACCGGCTGTATGCCGAACATCGGCTGTGTCGCGCAGCCCGGCTTGATGCGCTGGGCGCTGACCAGCGGGCTGAGCATGATGCCGCCGGTTTCGGTCTGCCACCAGGTATCGACGATGGGACAGCGCTGTTCGCCCACCGCATTGAAGTACCAGTCCCAGGCCTCCGGGTTGATCGGCTCACCGACGCTGCCCAGCAGGCGCAGGCTGGCGCGGGAGGTGCTCGCCAATGGGCCTTGGCCTTCACGCATCAGGGCGCGCAAGGCAGTGGGCGCGGTGTAGAAAATATTCACCTGATGTTTATCTATCACCCGCCAGAAGCGCGAACTGTCCGGATAGCTCGGCACGCCCTCGAACATCAGTGAAGTGGCGCCATTGGCCAGCGGGCCGTAGACGATGTAACTGTGCCCGGTGACCCAGCCCACATCGGCGGTGCACCAGAACACTTCACCCTCTTGGTAATCAAGCACGTATTTGAAGGTCATCGCCGCTTGCAGCAGGTAGCCACCGGTGGTGTGTAGCACGCCTTTGGGTTTGCCGGTGCTGCCGGAGGTGTAGAGGATGAACAAGGGATCTTCGGCGTCCATTGGTTCAGGCGGGCAGTTGTCACTGGCGGCGTCCAGGGCCGCTTGATACTTGAGGTCGCGCCCCTCGGTCCAGTTCACGCTCGCTCCGGTGCGCTCGACCACCAACACCGTGCTGACATTGGGGCAACTGGTCAGGGCTTTATCGACATTCTGTTTCAATGCCACGGGCTTGCCGCCGCGCACGCCTTCATCGGCAGTGATCACGGTGCGGCAATCGGCATCGAGAATACGGTCACGCAGGGCATCAGGCGAAAAGCCGCCGAACACCACCGAGTGCACCGCGCCAATTCGCGTGCAGGCCAGCATGGCGTACGCTGCTTCCGGGATCATCGGCATGTAGATACACACGCGGTCGCCTTTCTTCACGCCACGGCTTTTCAACACGTTGGCCAGGCGGCTGACGTTTTGATGCAGTTGGCGGTAAGTGATCCTGGAGGATTTTGATGGATCATCGCCTTCCCAAATGAAGGCCGTCTGATCGGCGCGTTGCGCCAGGTGACGGTCAATGCAGTTGTAACTGACGTTCAGTTGACCGCCGGCAAACCACTGAGCGGCTCCGGTGTAGATGTCTGACTGCTGAACGGTGTGCCAGGGAGTTATCCAGTCGAGAAAGCCCTTGGCCTGTTCGGCCCAGAAGGCATCTGGCTGTTCAATGGATTGGCGATAGAGGCGCTGATAGTCCTCTTGACTGAGTTGCGCAGCCCGGCGGACGGCATCGGCGGTGGGAAACGTGCTGATATCGAACATGAGCGATCCTTATTCTTGTTTTTGCGACAAGTCATAAAGATGCACCCTGTGATGGGAGGGTTCAAGGCCAACGTCCAAACGGACGTTGGCCTTGAGTGATCAGCATCAGCCGCGGTGACGACCGCGGAAATAGTTGATCAGGCCCTGGGTCGAAGCGTCCTCGGCTGAGGTTTCTTCGGCGCCCGTCAGGCGGTTATACACGCCTTTGCCCAGTTCCTTGCCCAGTTCAACGCCCCATTGGTCGAAGGCGTTGATACCCCAGACCACGCTCTGTACGAACACCTTGTGTTCATACATCGCTACCAGTGCGCCCAGGCGACGCGGGCTGATGCGCTCCACCACGATAGTGTTGCTCGGGCGGTTGCCCGGGATCACCTTGTGCGGGGCCAGCTTCTGCACTTCGGCTTCCGGCAGGCCCTTCTCGCGCAGCTCGGCTTCGGCCTCGCTACGGGTTTTGCCGAGCATCAGGGCCTGGCTCTGGGACAGGCAGTTGGCGTACAGCCACTGGTGATGATCAGAGACCGGGTTGAAGCTGACGATCGGCACGATGAAGTCAGCCGGGATCAGTTGGGTCCCTTGGTGCAGCAGCTGGTGGTAAGCGTGCTGCCCGTTGCAGCCTACGCCGCCCCAGATCACCGGGCCGGTATCGGTGGATACCGGCGTGCCGTCCTGGCGCACGCTTTTGCCGTTGGATTCCATGTCCAGCTGTTGCAAGTGCTTGGTGATGTTGCGCAGGTAATGGTCGTACGGCAGGATCGCATGGCTCTGCGCACCCCAGAAGTTGCCGTACCACACACCCAGCAAACCCAGCAGCACAGGCATGTTGGCTTCGAACGGCGCGTTCAGGAAGTGCTGGTCCATGGTGTAGGCACCCGACAGCAATTCCTTGAAGTTGGACATGCCGATGGCCAGGGCGATTGGCAAGCCAATGGCCGACCACAGCGAGTAACGCCCGCCTACCCAGTCCCACATCGGGAAAATGTTCTCTTCACGAATACCGAAGGCCACGGCCGCAGCGTTGTTGCTCGATACGGCGATGAAGTGGCGATACAACTCAGCTTCCGAACCACCCTGGGCCAGGTACCAGGCGCGGGCGGCCTGGGCGTTCTTCAGGGTTTCGAGGGTGTTGAAGGATTTGGACGAGACAATGAACAGCGTGGTCTCGGCGCGCAGCTTCATGGTCAGCTCGTGGAACTCGCTGCCGTCGATATTGGCCAGGTAGTGGCAGCGCACGCCTTTGTGGGCGTAGGACAACAGCGCTTCGGAGACCAGTTCCGGGCCGAGGAACGAGCCACCGATGCCGATGTTCACCACGTCGGTGATCGGCTTTTCGGTGTAGCCGCGCCACAGGCCGTCGTGAATGCGGCCGACCAGGTCAGTGATCTGGTTCAGTACCTTGTGCACGTCCGGCATGATGTTCACGCCGTTGACCGACAGCTTGTCACCCACCGGACGGCGCAGCGCGGTATGCAGCGCCGGGCGGCCTTCGGAAGAGTTGACAGGCTCGCCGGCGTACAGCGCATCAATGGCGCCTTTAAGGTTCACTTCCTTGGCCAGGCCCACCAGCAAGTCGCGGGTTTCGCTGGTGATCAGGTTTTTCGAGTAATCGAGGAAAAGTCCGCAGCTGCTCAAGGTGAATTGGGAAAAACGCTGAGGATCGGCATTGAACGCCTCGCGCATGCTGAAATCCTGCATGGCTTGGCGATGTTGAACAAGCGCTTGCCAGGCGGGCAGAGCGGTAACGTCATGAGGGGTGCGGTAGTACGCCATCGCTGCGGGTTTCCTTTTATTACAGGGACTGCCTTTAGGACACTTAAAAGCCCGGAACATCCATTCTTGTCTCAACGACTGGGTTCCAGACAGCGCTAACCATAGCGCAGGGCGATTACATTAAACCTAGCGTGTGGATATGTCTTGGCTTTGTCTGCGCTGTGGCCGGTACTTTTTTATACCGGCACAGCCCTCGGGGCAACAGGTTGGGGATTAAAGATGGATCAGGCGAGGTTCAGGTGCAGGTTATCGATCAGGCGTGTGGTGCCCAGATAAGCGGCGATCAGGATCACCAGATCCTGATCTTGCGCGGTGGCCGGGCGCAAATTCACGCCGTGGCGCACTTCCAGATAGTCCATGCGCAGGCCGGCGGCCTCGATGTGCCGGACCTGCTCGGCGCGCAGCTGGGCGAAATCGCGCTCGCCGCCCTTGATGGCCGTGGCGATCTGGCTGAGGGCCCGGTACAGGATCGGCGCAACGGCGCGTTGCTCCTCGGTGAGGTAGCCGTTGCGCGATGACAGCGCCAGGCCGTCCTCGGCGCGCACGGTAGGCTCGCCGATGATCTGGATCGGCATGTTCAGGTCATGGACCATGGCGCGGATCACCGCCAGCTGTTGGTAATCCTTCTGGCCGAACACGGCCATGTCCGGCTGGACCATGTTGAACAGCTTGCTGACTACTGTCGCCACGCCTTCGAAATGGCCCGGGCGGCTGGCACCGCACAACCCTTCGGACAACTCGGGAACAATAACGCGGGTTTGGCCGGTCATGCCGCCGGGGTACATCTCCTCGACGGTAGGGGCGAACAGCAGGTTGCAGCCGGCTTGCAGGAGTTTTTCCTGATCGGCCGCCAGTGTGCGCGGGTACTTGTCCAGATCTTCGCCGGCGCCGAATTGCAGCGGGTTCACGAAAATGCTCGCCACTACGAAATCCGCCTGCTGCGCGGCCTTGGTCACCAGCGTGGCGTGGCCGCTGTGCAGATTGCCCATGGTGGGCACAAAGCCAATGCGTTTGCCGGCGCTGCGGGCGTGAGTAACGGCAGCGCGCAGTTCGCGCAGGGTTTTAACCGTGTTCATGCAGAGAATCCGTGTTCGATGCCGGGGAAAGTAACGGCTTTGACTTCGCTGACGTAAGCGCTCAGTGCTGCATGGATGCTGCCCTGGCCGGCCATGAAGTTCTTCACGAACTTCGGCACGTGACCGCTGATCGACAGGCCGAGCATGTCGTGCAGTACCAGCACCTGGCCGTCAGTGGCAGAGCCGGCACCAATGCCGATCACTGGCACTTTGACGGCCTGGGTAATTTCTGCGGCCAGTTCGCTCGGCACGCATTCGAGCAGAATCATCGCCGCACCGGCTTGTTCCAGGGCAATGGCATCGGCGCGCATCTGGCGGGCCTGGGCTTCATTGCGGCCCTGTACCTTGTAGCCGCCGAGGATGTTCACCGACTGTGGCGTCAGGCCCATGTGTGCGCACACTGGCACGCCGCGCTCAGCCAAAAGGCGGATCGACTCGGCAAGCCACACGGCACCTTCGACTTTGACCATGTGCGCGCCAGCCTGCATCAGTTTGCCTGCGTTCTGGAAGGTTTGCTCCAGAGTGGCGTAACCCATGAACGGCAGGTCGGCGATGATCAGCGCACCGTCGTTGCCACGCTTGACGCTGGCGGTGTGGTAGGCCAGTTCATCCGTGGTCACGGGCAGCGTACTGTCATTCCCTTGAAGAACCATGCCCAGGGAGTCGCCCACCAGCAACACCTCGACCCCTGCCTGGCAGCTGGCGTGGGCGAAAGTGGCGTCGTAGCAGGTCAGCATGGTGATTTTTTCACCTTTGAGCTTGAGGCTCTGCAAGGTGGTCAGGGTAATGTCTGGCATGAAAAGGGTCCTCGTTCAGGCGCTTGGAAACAGCGAGTAACGCGCGTGAGTCTTCGTTTATACAGGCGCACTGTCTTGAAAGCAGTGCTTATAAGGCCTGGATTGCGCCCTGTAGCGCCGGGTTGGCGGCAGCGGGACGCCTATAGTCGTGAGGAGGACACGGGAAGTCAATTGGATGTGTTACCGCATTGTTACGATGGCGGTGTTACCGCTGTTACTGACGCGATTCAGCAAGATGGGCACAGGTTTGGGGGGCACTGAATATCTAATGTGGGAGCTGGCTTGCCTGCGATGGCATCACCTCGGTGTGGCTGATACACCGTGTCGCTTGCATCGCAGGCAAGCCAGCTCCCACATTGACCGGGTCATTCTTGAGGGAGGCGTTCCAGGCCGACGAACGGGCAGGCGGTGAGCAGGTCGCTTAAACGCTGGCCGTCAGGCAACTGCAGGTCGGCTGGCGCCAACTCAGCCAACGGATACAGCACAAACGCGCGCAGATGCATCTGGTAGTGCGGCACCTTGAGGCGCGGCTCATCGATCAGGCGATCGCCGAACAGCAGGATATCCAGATCCAGGGTGCGCGGGCCCCACCGTTCGAGGCGTTCGCGGCCCTGATCGTTTTCTATAGCTTGTAGTGCATCGAGCAAGTCCAGGGGCACCAGGTGACTGTCCAGTGCCGCAACTGCGTTGGTGTAGCGCGGCTGGCCTGGCAGCAGTGAATCGCTTTGATAGAAGGCGGACACTCCGGCGAGGTGGGTGCCAGGCAATTGCGCCAACGCTTTGATCGCGTTGCGCAATTGCTGTTCCGGCGCTGCCAGGTTACTGCCCAGGCCTACGTAGATGCGCTCCACGTTTATTCGCCCGCGTTGCCCGAGGCATCGGCAGCGCTGCGTTTGCGCTTGCTGCCGCTGCGGCGACGCTTTTTCGGCCCTTCACTGGCGCCATCGCCTTTGCTGCCAAGCTCACGAATCATTTCGCGACGCTGGCTGTCGTTGGCGTCCTGATAGTCGGTCCACCATTCGCCCAGGCCATCGGTCTGCTCACCGGCGCTTTCGCGCAGCAGCAGGAAGTCGTAGCCGGCACGGAAGCGCGGGTTGTCCAGCAACAGGTCGGCGCGCTTACCGCTGCGACGCGGCAGGCGCTCCTGCATGTCCCAGATCTCGCGGATCGGCATGGTGAAGCGTTTCGGGATGGCGATGCGCTGGCACTGCTCGGCGATCAGCTCGTGAGCCGCTTCCTGCATGGCCGGGATCGGCGGCATGCCACGGTCCTGCAGGCGCAGTACGCGCTTGGGCAGGGCCGGCCACAGCAGTGCGGCAAACAGGAACGCCGGGGTTACCGGTTTGTTCTGCTTGATGCGCAGGTCGGTGTTGATCAACGCTTCGCTGATCAGTGTGTGCGTGTACGTCGGGTTGTATTCGAGCGCCTCGGCGCTGGCCGGGAACAGCGGGTCGAACAACTGCAGGTCGACGAGCATTTCGAAGGTGTCGGCGGCGTAGCCCGAGAGGAACAGCTTGAGCACTTCTTCGAACAGGCGTGCCGAGGGGATTTCGCGCAGCATGGGTGCCAGCTCGCGAATCGGCGCGGCGGTGTGCTTCTCGATGCCGAAGTTGAGCTTGGCGGCAAACCGCACGGCACGCAGCATACGTACCGGGTCTTCCTGGTAGCGTTGCGTCGGGTCGCCGATCAGACGGATCAGGTTGTTGCGAATGTCGTGTACGCCATTGGCGTAATCGAGGATGCGCTCGCTGACAGGGTCATAGTAAAGAGCATTGATGGTGAAGTCGCGACGTTGCGCGTCCTCCTCCAGAGTGCCGTAGACGTTATCGCGCAGGATGCGCCCGCTCTCGTTGCGGGAAGACTGGTTGGTGTCTTCCTCTTCGTCGTTTTGCGGGTGACCGGCGCGAAAGGTCGCGACCTCAATGATTTCGCGACCAAAGTGGATATGCACCAGCTTGAAGCGCCGGCCGATGATTCGTGCGTTACGAAACTCGGCGCGCACTTGTTCAGGCGTGGCGCTGGTGGCGACGTCGAAATCCTTGGGCGTGATATTGAGCAGCATGTCGCGTACGCAACCACCCACCAGATAAGCCTGGTAGCCGGCGTTCTGCAAACGTTCGACGATGTTCACTGCATAACGGCTGAATTGAGCGCGCTGCAACGAATGCTGGCTGCTGTTGAGCACTTCAGGCGTGCTGCGTTTGTGTTGCGTACGACGCAAGGGAGAACGGAATGACTGGAACAACTTCTTCAGCATGGGATGCACTGTTTGAAGGAATGTTCGGCCATAACGAAGAATGACCGCATGATGGGCGGGGATTCTAGCATTTAGTCAGGGGATGGTGTAGGAACAAGCTACAGGCATTGCGCCATAAGCGTTTGGAGGTCAAATTCCGGAAACTACAAGGGGAGCCGAAGCTCCCCCAGAAGTAGTTGCGTGCTCTATTTTTATTATTGATGTCGGGCTTCTTGTTTTTGTTGATCGCCCTCGCCATGAAGCTTCACCTTCATGACACTCCCAATCGAGAGTCAAGAGCAAACGGATTGCTTTGGTCGCTGTGTTGCTGATCTACGATCCAACCAGTTCAGGCTCTGCCTTAGGGCAGTTTTTGTTGTTCTCGGCCTGGTTGCGGGGCAAGCCCCAAATGCAACGCCTCTCCAAAAGAATCAGTTAGCTGCGCCTCCGCCGTGTTGTTTTTGTTATGCGTGAGTCGATTCGTCTTATTTTTATTGTCGTGTACAAAGCTTGTTATTGTTTTTGTACTAAGCATATAGCAGGGTGCGTGCCAACTTTTGCGCCGGCCAGCAAAATCAGGGGGTTGAGGTGGTTTTGCAGTTTTCGGGGCCAAAAAAAAGCCGGGGCTTCGTTACCTTAAGCCCCGGCTTTTGTTACGTGAAAAGTCAGCGGTAACAGTTTTTTCACATCCACAGGTGTTACCTGTGGGCGCGCCGCCTCAGCTTTCGCTGGCGACTCCGGTCTTGCGCCGCGGAATACCCAGGCGCTGGCGCCGTTCCCACAGGCACTTGCGACTTACACCCAGCTTGCGGGCCAGTTCGGTCTCGGTCATATGGTCCTGATGCTCCAGGACGAAATGCTGGAAGTAATCTTCCAGTGACAAATCCTCCGTCGGCTCATGGCTGGTATTGCTACCGCCGCCCTGTTGTGGGGCCAGGCCGATGAAGTCGTCGTCTTCCAGGTCGCTGAGCTCGATATCAATGCCCAAAAGCTCGGCGGAAATCTCCGGGCTCTCCGACAGAATCACCGCACGCTCCACGGCGTTCTCCAGTTCCCGCACGTTACCCGGCCACGAGTAATGCCGGATGGCCTGCTCGGCGTCCGCGGCAAACTTCAGGTCGGTACGGTTGATACGCGCGCTCTGTCGTAACAGGAAGGCATTGGCGATCTCGTTTACGTCGGCGCCGCGCTCGCGCAGCGCTGGCAATTTCAAGGCGATCACGTGCAGGCGGTAATACAAGTCTTCCCGGAACTGGCCGATCTTGGCCAGGCTCTTGAGGTCACGGTGCGTTGCTGCAATAAGCCGCACATCAACCTTTTGCGATTGCACCGAACCGACCCGGCGAATCTCGCCTTCCTGCAACACGCGCAGCAGGCGCGCCTGGGCTTCCAGCGGCAGCTCGCCGATTTCATCGAGGAACAAGGTGCCGCCGTCCGCCGCTTCGACCAGGCCGGCACGCCCGGCGCTGGCGCCGGTGAACGCGCCTTTCTCGTGGCCGAACAGTTCGGACTCGATCAGCGATTCAGGGATAGCTGCGCAGTTCACCGAGATCATCGGTGCCTTGGCGCGCTTGGACAGGTTGTGCAGGGCGCGAGCGACCAGCTCCTTGCCGGTGCCCGACTCGCCCTGGATCAATACATTGGAGTCGGTCGGCGCCACTTTGCGGATCTTGCTGTACAGGTCCTGCATGGGTGGGCAGGAGCCGATGATGCCGATCTCGCCGTTGCTGTTGTCCACGCCGGGCTTGTCGGCGCTGCTGGCCGCTTTGCCGACCGGGCGCTGTTCGGCAGGCGCGCTGCTGGCGGACGAACGGTCACGCAGAATGCGGGCGACGGCCTGGAGCATCTCATCGTGATCAAAAGGCTTGGCGATGTAGTCCACCGCGCCCATCTTCATCGAGTCGACGGCCGAGCGCAGGCTGGCGTAGCTGGTCATGATCAGCACCGGGGTGCCTTGGCCCAGCTTGATCAGCTCGGTGCCCGGCGCTCCGGGCAGGCGCAGGTCGCTGACAATCAGGTCGAACGTGGGAATGCTGAACCGCTCCTGGGCTTCCTGCACCGAGCCGGCTTCGCTGACCTGGTACTGATTTCGTTCAAGCAGGCGACGCAAGGCAGAGCGGATAATGGTTTCGTCTTCGACGATCAAAATGTGCGGCATTGATTCAATTCTCTCGACGGTCTCAGTTCACAGCGGACGTCGCTTCGACATGACGCGGCAAGGTCACCCGTATACGGGTGCCGCGTTGGCTTTGTGTGTCAGCCGGGCTGTCGATGGTGATTTGTCCATAATGCTCTTCAACGATGGAATAGACCAGTGCAAGGCCCAGACCGGTACCTTCACCGGGGTCCTTGGTGGTGAAGAAGGGTTCGAATAATCGGTCCATGATGTTCTGCGGGATGCCGCTGCCTTCGTCCTCCACGATCAGGTCGACCGTGTGCTCGAAAGCCTCGCTCTTGACGCGTACCGCACTGTGGGGCGGAGAGGCATCGCGGGCGTTGGACAACAGGTTTATCAATACCTGTGCCAGGCGTTGTGAGTCGCCGTCGACCCAATGGTCCGGATCACACAAATTAAAGAACTGTACTTCGAAATTGCGCCGGTTCAAGGCCAAAAGCCCAATCGCGTCCTGCGCGACTTCGGCCAGGCACACCGCTTCGTCCTGATTTTGATGCGCGCCGGAGTGGGCGAAGCTCATCAGTGACTGCACGATGCGGGACACCCGCTTGGTCTGTTCGAGGATTTGCCCGCTGATTTCGGTGATTTCACCGTCTTCCTCGCGCTCTTCGCGCAGGTTCTGCGCCAGGCAGGCGATACCGGTGATCGGGTTGCCAATTTCATGGGCCACGCCAGCCGCCAGGCGGCCAATACTGGCCAGGCGCTCGGAATGCACCAGCTTGTCTTCGAGCATCTGCGTGTCGGTGAGGTCTTCTACCAGCAAAACCAGGCCGCTGTTACCGGGGGCCAGGGGCTCATCGATGGCGGCTTTGTGCAGGTTGAGCCAGCGAGTCTGGCCATCGAGGGCCAGGTGCTGCTTGTGCAAGTGCTCGTCGGGCAGGTTGATGAAACCCTGCAGCAGTTCTTTCCACGGATCGGCGAGGGTGTTGAGCCGCGAGCCCACCACCCGTTGCGCGGCGATGCCGGTGAGTTCTTCCATGGCCTTGTTCCACATCAGGATTTCCTGGTCCTTGGCCAGGGAGCAGACGCCCATCGGCAGTTCCTGCAAGGTCTGGCGGTGGTAACGGCGCAAGGCGTCGAGTTCGGCAGCCAGGCCGGTCAGGCGTGAGTGGTAATCCTCCAGCCGGCTTTCGATGAAATGGATGTCTTCGGTCACGTAGTTTTCGCCGCCCGCCTTATAGGGCAGGAAGGTTTCGACCATGTCCTGGGACACGCTGGGGCCCATCAGGCCGGAGAGGTTGGCCTCGATCCGGTCACGCAGGCGGCGCAGGGCATAAGGACGGCGCTCGTCGAACGGCAGGTAGAGGTCACGCAGCGCTTGTTCGACTTCCTTTTGCGCCGCCTTGGCGCCCAGTGGCTTGGCCAGCTGCGTGGCAAACTCCTGGGGCGAGGCGGCGTGCAGTTCGCGGCGTTGCGGGCGGCGCACGTTGTCCACTGCGCAGGCTTCGGCGGCGCTGGTTTCTTCGGCACTGGCATTGGTGAACAGTGAGATCAGGGTAAACATCAGTACGTTGGCGGCCAGCGAGGCAATGGCCGCCATGTGCCAGCTGGTGTCGTCGAGCACGTAAATCATGTTCAGCAACGGAATGTAGAAGCCCTGCAAGTTGCCGACCAGCGGTAGCAGCATGGTGACGACCCACACCAGGATCCCCGCCAGCAGCCCGGCGATAAACCCACGGCGGTTGGCGGTCGGCCAGTACAGCACCGACAACACCCCCGGCAAGAACTGCAAGGTGGCCACAAACGCGACAATGCCGAGGTTGGCCAGGTCTTGCCCGGCGCCGAGCAGCAGATAGAACCCGTAGCCTGCGGTAATGATCGCGACGATCAGCGCACGGCGGGTCCATTTCAGCCAGCGGTAGATATTGCCCTCAGCCGGCGGCTGGTACAGCGGCAGCACCAAGTGGTTGAGTGCCATGCCCGATAGCGCCAGCGTGGTGACAATGATCAAGCCGCTGGCCGCCGACAAACCGCCGACATACGCCAGCAGTGCCAACGCCGGGCTGTTGGCGGCAATGCCGATACCCAGGGTGAAGTACTCAGGGTTGGTGGTGGCCCCCAGTTTCAGGCCGGCCCACAGGATTAACGGCACCGCCAGGCTCATCAGCAACAGGAACAGCGGCAAACCCCAGCTCGCGCTCACCAGCGAGCGTGGGTTGAGATTTTCGGTGAAGGTCATGTGGTACATGTGCGGCATCACGATCGCTGAGGCGAAAAACACCAACAGCAGCGTGCGCCAGGGGCCTTCCTGCAAGGGCGTGTGCAGCGCGGCGAGGGCGGTCTGGTTTTGCAGCAGCCACAGCTCCAGTTGTTGCGGGCCGTCGAACACCCCATAGAGCGCATACAGTCCAACGCCGCCAATGGCGATCAGCTTGATAACCGACTCAAAGGCAATCGCGAACACCAGCCCTTCGTGCTTCTCGCGGGTAGCAATATGGCGCGAGCCGAAGAAAATCGTGAACAGGCTGATCAGTGCGCAAAACGCCAGCGCGACGCGGTGCTGCACCGGTTCGCGGGTGAGGATGCTGATGGAGTCGGCTACCGCTTGAATCTGCAGGGCCAGCAATGGCAATACGCCGATCAGCATGAAAATCGTGGTCAGCGCACCGGCCCAGGTACTGCGAAAGCGAAAGGCGAACAGGTCTGCCAGGGACGATAACTGGTAGGTGCGAGTAATTTTCAGAATCGGGTACAGCAACACCGGCGCCAGCAGGAACGCGCCGGACACCCCCAGGTAACTGGACAGAAACCCGTAGCCGTATTGATAGGCCAGGCCCACCGTTCCGTAGAACGCCCAGGCGCTGGCGTACACGCCCAGGGACAAGGTGTAAGTCAGCGGATGGCGAATGATCGCCCGCGGAATCATTCCGCGCTCACTGATCCAGGCCACGCCGAACAACGCAGCCAGGTAGGCGGCGCTGATCAGCAGCATCTGGGTGAGGCTAAAGCTCATCGGCATCTTTTTGGCTCTGCAGGATGAAGGTCACAACGATCAGGATCAGCCACAGCAGATAAGGGCGGTACCAGGCGCCCGTGGCGTCGATCCACCAGTCCATGATGGCGGGGGAAAACAGGTAGATCCCGACGACCAGCAGCAGGACCAATCGATAGATGTACATATTGGCCTCTGATTAAAAATCTGCGGCGATGGTAACGGATGGCTGGCAACCTGCAAGCGCCTTCAACTCAATTGCGCTTCGGCCAGCGTGAGTGTGCGCGGGATCTGCGTAGCGTCCCAGTGCGCAATGCCCCAATCCAGCAGTTCGCGTGGGCTTGCGTAAAGCAGTTCGTCACCGGCTGGCTGGCCGAGGGCGCGCAGGGCTCTGAGCAGCAAAGGCGTGGCCTGGTCGGCGGTCAATGGTGGGGAGCGGTAGGACTTGCCCAGTTTGTTGCCGTCCGGCTGCACAATCAGCGGTACGTGCAGGTAACGAGGCTGGCGCAGGCCGAGCAGCTCTTGCAAGTAAAGCTGGCGCGGCGTGGAGTCCAGCAGGTCGGCGCCGCGCACAATATCGGTGATACCTTGCCAGGCATCGTCGAGGACCACGGCCAACTGATAAGCGTAGAGACCGTCGCGGCGCCGGATGATGAAGTCGCCGGCGTCGCGGCCCAGATGCTGTCGGAACTCGCCCTGCACGCGGTCGGTAAAGTGATATTCCAGTTCGGGAACACGCAGGCGGATCGCGGCATCCTGCTGTTCGTGGCCGGCATTGCGGCACAAGCCTGGGTAAATCCCGTGGTAGGGCTCCAATTGCTTGCGCGAGCAGGTACAGGCGTAGGCCAGGCCGTGGTTGAACAGGTCATTCAGCACTTTGGCGTAGGCGTCATGCCGATCGCTCTGCCGGACCAGTTCGCCATCCCATTCAAAGCCGTAGCTTTGCAGGGCATGCAGGATCGCTGCCTGGGCGCCGGGTTCTTCACGGGGAGGGTCGAGGTCTTCCATACGCATCAACCAGCGGCCATGGTGGGCGCGTGCGTCGAGGTAGGAGGCGAGGGCGGCAACCAGGGAGCCGAAGTGCAAATGGCCGCTGGGCGTGGGGGCGAAACGCCCGATATAGGTAGAGGCTGTCATGGGCGGATACTACTGCAAAACCGGTAAACGCCAGAAACAAAAATGGGGCGTTTGCACGCCCCATTTGTTCAGACCGGCAAGGTTACTTGCCGACCTGTTTTTCCTTGATTTCAGCCAAGGTCTTGCAGTCTACGCACAGGTCCGCGGTCGGGCGGGCTTCAAGGCGGCGAATACCGATCTCGACGCCGCAGGATTCGCACCAGCCATACTCTTCGTCTTCGATCAATTGCAGGGTCTTGTCGATCTTTTTGATCAACTTGCGCTCGCGATCACGGGCACGCAGTTCCAGAGCGAATTCCTCTTCCTGGCTGGCACGGTCTGCCGGGTCCGGGAAGTTGGCTGCTTCGTCCTTCATATGGTCAACCGTGCGGTCGACTTCCTGCATCAAGTCCTGCTTCCACTTCTTCAGAATATTGGAGAAATGCTTACGCATGGACTCGCTCATATACTCCTCACCCTTTGTCTCGACGTAGGGTGTGAAGCCGCTGAGGGCTGAGGATTGTTGTTGCTTTGCTTGGGTGGACATGAATAGACCGCCTCTCACTCTTCTAATCCATTGCGCAGGATTGCAACGTCACCGACACCTGCCGGCCCTGCGGCTGCAAGCGGGCGAACTTACCAGATAGATTCAGGGTGCGCTACTCCCGGTTGTCGAGCTCCAGGGCAAAGGGGTTGCAAACTGCAGCAGCCCGCCATGACTGGGTATGTATCGCCTCGAATGTTGATTTTAGCTGTTTTACGAGCGTGCGCAGGGTGCACTTGCAGCCCCAATCAGGCAATAGAGCATGTTTTACCGCGAGGGTTCGGTAGAATCCTGATTTTGTCCTAACCGTTAAGGAAGGCTAATGGCTCAGCCCTACAGTTCGCGCAGTCGCGCCATCGAACCTTTTCATGTCATGGCGTTGCTGGCCCGCGCCAATGAGCTGCAGGCTGCCGGCCATGACGTGATTCATCTGGAAATCGGCGAACCGGACTTCACTACCGCCGAGCCGATCATCCAGGCCGGCCAGGCTGCGCTGGCCAACGGCAAAACCCGCTACACCGCTGCCCGTGGGGTGCCCGAGTTGCGCGAAGCCATCAGCGGGTTTTACCAGCAGCGCTACGGTTTGAGCGTCGATCCCGAGCGTATCTTGATTACGCCCGGTGGCTCCGGTGCGTTGTTATTGGCCAGCAGCTTGCTGGTCGACCCTGGCAAGCACTGGCTGCTGGCTGACCCAGGCTACCCCTGCAATCGACACTTTCTGCGACTGGTCGAGGGCGCGGCGCAACTGGTGCCGGTGGGCCCCGAGGTCCGCTATCAGTTGACCGCCGATCTGGTCGCCAGGCACTGGGACCAGGACAGCGTGGGCGCGCTGGTTGCATCCCCGGCCAATCCTACCGGCACAGTCCTCACACGGGATGAGCTGGCAGGCTTGTCGAGTGCAGTCAAAGCGCGTAACGGCCACTTGGTGGTGGACGAGATCTACCACGGTCTCACCTACGGCACTGATGCGGCCAGCGTGCTGGAGGTCGACGATGACGCCTTCGTCTTGAATAGTTTTTCGAAGTATTTCGGCATGACCGGCTGGCGCCTCGGTTGGCTGATAGCGCCTACCGCTGCGATCAGCGAATTGGAGAAACTGGCGCAGAACCTCTACATCAGTGCGCCGAGCATGGCTCAGTACGCTGCCTTGGCCTGTTTTACCCCGCAGACCCTGAGCATTCTTGAAGAGCGTCGAGCCGAATTCGGTCGGCGTCGTGACTTTTTGCTGCCAGCCTTGCGTGAGCTTGGATTCGGCATCGCCGTGGAGCCAGAAGGCGCGTTCTACTTGTACGCCGATATCAGCGCGTTCGGCGGCGATGCCTTCGCGTTCTGCCGTCACTTTCTGGAAACCGAGCACGTGGCGTTTACACCCGGGCTGGATTTCGGCCGTTATCAAGCGGGCCATCATGTGCGTTTTGCCTACACGCAAAATATTGACCGGCTGCAACAAGCGGTGGAGCGCATCGCTCGTGGCCTGCGGAGCTGGCAAGGCTGATGCGCTTTCATCCTCACCTCGAAGAAGGGCGGCTGATCCGCCGCTACAAGCGCTTTCTTACCGATATCGAAACCGTTACCGGCGAGTTGCTCACCATTCATTGCCCGAACACCGGCTCGATGCTCAATTGCATGGTCGAAGGTGGCCAGGTCTGGTTCAGTCGCTCCTCGGACCCCAAGCGCAAGTTGCCGGGCACCTGGGAAATCGCCGAGACGCCGCAGGGGCGGCTGGCGTGCGTCAACACCGCACGGGCCAATCAGTTGGTGGAAGAGGCGCTGCAGGCTGGCGTGATCACTGAACTCAAGGGCTTTACGGCGCTCAAGCGTGAAGTGCCGTACGGTCAGGAGAAGAGTCGCATCGACTTTCGCCTGGATTACCCGCAGGGTGCCGCTTTCGTTGAGGTCAAGAGCGTCACCCTGGGCTTCGATGGAACGTCGGTGGCGGCTTTTCCTGATGCGGTGACGCAGCGCGGTGCCAAGCACTTGCGTGAACTGGCTCATCTGGCGCGTGAAGGTGTGCGGGCGGTGCAGTTGTATTGCGTGTGTCTATCGGGTGTTGATGCGGTGCGCCCAGCGGTGGAAATTGACGCCGGTTACGCTGCGGCATTACGCGAGGCCAAGGCCGCGGGTGTCGAGGTGTTGGCATACGGCGTGCGGGTCACGCCGCAAGAGATGTACGTCGAGCACCGCCTGAAGGTTTTGCTGGGCGACTAGAGTTCTACCCACAAGCCTTGTTCATCCTCATGGCCGGGCAGGGCGGTGAGACTTTGGCCTGCGCAAGGGCCGGCAATACACTCGCCGCTCTCGATCAGGAACAGAGCGCCATGGGTCGCGCATTGGATCAGACTGGCGCTGGCGTCGAGGAAACTGTCGGGCTGCCATTCCAGCGGGATGCCGCGATGGGGGCAGCGGTTACGATAGAAGTAGGCAATGCCGTCCCGGCGCACTGCCAGCAGTTTGTGGCCGTCGATATCAAAACCACGGCTGCTGTTGGGTGCGAGGTCGCTTGAGGGGCAGAGAAACTTCATTTCAATCCTTAAGTGCCTTGACGTGCAAATGCAAACAATTATCAAATGCCCGCTTCGCCCGTCAGCTGACTGGGTGCTCATTACGATGTTCGGCAGCGGTTCTCTGTCACATTGATGAGTACCTGAGTGGCCCTGCCCTAGGAAGGAAACCCTGTTATGCGCCTGAGTACCAGCGCTATTGCGCTTGTTGCCTCATTGCTGGTCAACCACGGGGCACAAGCCTCTGAACTGCCACAACGCTGGGTCAGTGCAGGAGGGGCGCTATCGGAATGGGTGACGGCTTTGGGTGGCGAATCTAAATTGGTCGGGGTCGACACCACCAGCCAGCATCCGCAGTCGCTCAAGGCGTTGCCGAGCATTGGCTACCAGCGGCAGCTGTCGGCTGAAGGCATTCTCAGCCTGCGCCCGCAAATTCTTGTGGGCACTGAGGAAATGGGGCCGCCGCCGGTACTGGCGCAGATTCGCAATGCCGGCGTGCAGGTTGAGCTGTTTTCGGCCCAGCCGGATTTGCCGACATTGAAAGGCAACCTTGAACATTTGGGAAAACTGCTGGGCAGTGAGGACCAGGCAGATGCGCTCTTTGCCCAATACGGTCAGGCGCTGGAGCAGCAAAAAACCTGGGTGACCAAGGCCCAGGCGACGCAAAAGGCTCCGGGCGTACTGTTGCTGCTGGGCCATGCTGGTGGCAAGCCGCTGATTGCCGGCAAGGACACGGCCGCCGATTGGATATTGCGGCAGGCAGGCGGACGAAACCTGGCCACGCACTCGGGCTATAAGCCTTTTTCAGTCGAGTCTTTGGCGGGGTTGAGCCCTGATGTATTGGTGTTTGCCGATCGTGCGCTGACCGGTGATGCGGCGCGTGCAGCCTTGTTCAAGGAAAACCCGATTCTCGCGTCGACACCGGCAGCCAAGGGTGGGCGCGTGTTTGAGTTGGACCCGACCTTGCTGGTAGGTGGCCTGGGGCCGCGGTTACCGGAAAGCCTGGTGAAACTTTCCGCCGGGTTTTATCCGTCCCAGGCTAAATCGGCTCCATGACTACTCTGCTTAAGCCCAAGACGCTTTTTATTGGTCTGTCGCTGCTGTGTGTCTTGGCGATCTGGCTTTCATTGGCTCTCGGCCCGGTCAGCTTGCCATTGATCGATACGCTCAGGGCCGCATTAAGGCTTGTGGGCGTGCCGATTGAGGCCGCGGGGCTGGAGCAGGCGGAATTGATCCTGGGGCAGATTCGCCTGCCGCGCACCCTATTGGGGCTGGCGGTCGGTGGTGTGCTTGCGTTGTCGGGTGTGGCGATGCAGGGGTTGTTTCGCAACCCGCTGGCCGATCCCGGGTTGGTGGGGGTGTCCAGCGGTGCCGCGTTGGGGGCGGCGGTGGCGATTGTCGGCGGGTCGTTGTTGGGTGGGCTGCCGGATGCGTTCGGCCCCTATTTGTTGTCGCTGTGCGCATTTCTGGGTGGCCTGGGCGTTACCGCACTGGTGTACCGGTTGGGACGTCGCAATGGCCAAACCAATGTCGCAACAATGCTGCTTGCCGGTATCGCGCTGACGGCCCTGGCCAGTTCAACGGTGGGGCTGTTTACCTATCTGGCCGACGATGCCACCTTGCGCACCCTGACGTTCTGGAACCTGGGTAGCCTCAATGGCGCGAGCTATTCGCGGTTGTGGCCCTTGCTGCTGGTGAGCGCGGGTGTGGCGCTGTGGTTGCCGCGCCGCGCGAAGGCGCTGAACGCATTGTTGCTGGGTGAGTCGGAGGCCAATCATCTGGGGGTTGATGTTGAAGGGCTCAAGCGTGAGTTGGTGCTCTGCACGGCCCTGGGTGTTGGCGCAGCCGTGGCGGCGGCGGGCATGATTGGTTTTGTCGGTTTGGTGGTGCCACATCTGGTGCGGCTGCTGGCGGGGCCGGATCATCGGGTGTTGTTACCGGCGTCAGTGCTGGCAGGTGCGAGCCTGCTGTTGTTTGCTGATCTGGTGGCGCGCTTGGCGTTGGCGCCGGCGGAACTGCCGATCGGTATTGTCACTGCGTTTATCGGTGCGCCATTTTTCCTCTATTTATTGTTACGAGGGCGCGCCTGATGCTGCGGGTAGAAGCGTTGCAGATTCGGCGCGGTGCTGAAACCGTGTTGTCCGATGTCACCCTGGACCTGGTACCGGGTGAAGTGCTGGGCGTGTTGGGCCCCAATGGCGCGGGCAAAAGTACCTTGCTCGGAGCGCTGTGCGGAGAGTTGTTGCCTGATCAGGGCAAGATCTGGCTGGACCAGCAAGAGCTGAAGAACCTGGGAGGGGCGCAACGTGCCCAGCGCCTGGCGGTATTGCCACAGACCTCCACCCTGGACTTTGCCTTTCGTGTCGAAGAGGTAGTGGGCATGGGGCGCTTGCCTCATCAGTCCGGGCGAGTGCGCGATGATGAAATCATCTGCGCGGCGCTGCACGCGGCGGATGTGGGCCACCTGAGTGGTCGCAGTTACCTGGCCCTGTCGGGCGGCGAGCGACAGCGGGTGCACCTGGCGCGGGTGTTAGCGCAGTTATGGCCGGGTGAGGCGGGGCAAACGCTGTTGCTGGACGAGCCAACGTCGATGCTCGATCCCCTGCACCAGCACACCACCTTGCAGGCGATTCGCCGCTTTGCCGACAGAGGCGCTGCGGTGCTGGTGATCCTGCATGACTTGAACCTGGCGGCGCGTTACTGCGACCGGATTCTGCTGTTGGAGAGCGGACGCCCCCATGCCCTGGATACGCCCGCAAAAGTCCTGCAACCTGAGCCGCTCAAGGCCGTGTTTGGCCTGGATGTGCTGGTACAGCCGCATCCGGAGCGTGGGCATCCGTTGATCATTGCGCGCTGAGTCAGTAATTCGCAGGCAAAAAAAGACCCGGCAAGAGCCGGGTCAAATAACCGTGATTAGCCTGATGAGGAGATAATCTGAGAGTCCGAACCAATGGTCTTTCAGTTATCGGCTGATCTCGCGACCAGTTGTGATAATCATAACGATTCTCATTTGAGAGTCAACTATTGTTTTATCAGCTCATCGAATTTTCTCAAACGCTCGTTTGTAATACGGGTAAACATTGGGCTTGAGGGAAGATCTAGTTTTTCTGGCGCGCTGACAGAGCGTCCAACTGGCGGTTCAGCGCCTCCTTGCGTTCAGAGGGAAGGTCGTTCCAGTGCACATCCATCAACGCGCCTTCAATTGCGTACAACAGGACTTTCGAAGCTCGGAAGCCGCGAGTCCGTACGGCTCGGTAAGCATCGACCGCGCCCAGGCGGCGCAAGTCAGACGCGCTGTGGATACCCACCGCATGCAGCCACTGCGCTGACGTCTTGCCGAGGTTTTTCAGGTGTTGCAGCTCATCGTTCATCAAGCCTCCTTGCGACGGCCGAATGGTGCGGTGGGTATCGTGACCAGGCAGCCTGAAAATGAGTGTAGCGCTCAGTAGGAAAAACGCAGTTCTTTGGGCAGGAGCGGCTGAAAAGCTTATAAGAATGTGGCGATGCTTTAGCTGAAGGGCAGGCGGGAAACGCCCGGCTCGCTTTAGGCGAAGCCGGGGCTCAGAAGGGGGGTTACTTGATGCGGTAGCGCAGGCGAGTGCCGAAGTTGACTGACATCAGGATCTCGTCAGCCGTGAGCTCGGGTGGGAAGTAAGTGCCGGAAATCTGCGCGTGAGCCAGGCTGGCGCCTTCCAGCGAACAGTCGCGTAAGTCCAGGCCGCGCAAGTCGGCAGAGCGAAAATAGGCGTCGGTGAAGTCAACACCTGCGGCGTTCAGGTCTCGCAGGTCCAGCCCTCGGAAGTCGCCACCGCGCATGTCGATGGGGCCGTCTTGAGGGCGCTGCTGGTTGAAGCCTCGGATGTCGTCCTTGTGCAGGAGCGCATAGAGCGGGGTATCAAGAAGCTTGGGCTGACTCACGATAGCGACTCCTGTTGGGGATGATGTCATTATAGTGGCTCTATTGCTCGGTCGTGCGCCAATGTAGGCGACACGACCAAGAAATATTTCTTACAGGCCCGGCAGGCGCTGGCGAATCTGCGCGACCAACGCATCGAGAGTCCCGCTTTCATTGGTCTCCACACGCTTGCTCAACAGCAGCTCTTGCGCCGTCAGCGGCTCACGACTGGCTTGCTGCTCTTGGATAACGCTCAGCGTTGCGTCGGACGGATCGTTTAGATCCGCCTGACGTTGTGCCAGCCAACTGGTAATAACCGCTTGAGGTGCGTTGCAATCGAGGATCAGGAATGGCGCACCGGTGGCTTCGGCGATCTGGGCTGCCGCGTCACGTTGTGCCTGTTTCAAGAAGGTTGCATCCAGCACCACCGGGTAACCGGCGCGCAGTACGGTCTCGGCAATTTCATTCAGACGTGCGTAAGTCGCAGTGCTCGCGTCCTGATTGTAGATGCCGGCCTGTGGCGTGTTTTCGACTTGTTGCTCGCCAAACAGGCGCTTGCGCTCCACATCCGAACGCAGGCGTACGGCGCCCAGGGCTTCGACCAGGCGCATGGCAACATGGCTCTTGCCCACCGCCGAAACACCATGGGTGATTGCCAAAAAGCGCGACGGGATGGTGCTGTAGCTTTCCGCGAGGTTGGCGTAGTTGCGGTACTGGCGCAGGGTAGTGGCGCGCTGCACCGGGCTTGCCTCGCTCGGCATGCTGAACAGCGCAACTTTTGCACGTACCAGCGCACGGTAGGCTTTATAGAAATTCAGCACCTCCAGGCCTTGATAGTCACCGGTCAGTTCCAGGTACTGGCTGATGAAGCGGCGCGCCAGGGACTTGAGCCCACGGTCTTCAAGGTCCATGGCGAGGAAGGCGGTATCGGCGTACACATCGGTAAAGCGGAAAGGCTCGTTGAACTCGATGCAGTCGAAGATCACGACGTGGCCGTCAATCAGGGTGGCATTGCCCAAGTGGATATCACCGTGGCATTCGCGAGTGAAACCATTGAGCTTGCGTTGCTCCAGCAGCGGTTTGAGGCGCTCGAAGCTGCTTTCGGCCCAGGCTTGCAAGGCCTCAAGTTGCGTCAGGTCGGCTTTGTCGCTGAGGAATGGACGAATCTGGTCGAAGTTCTGGCGTACCGGCGCCATGACTTCATCCGGCGTGCCGGCCGGGTGCTCTTGCGGGACTTTGGGCGCGGTGAGGTGAAAGTGCGCAATCTGCCTGGCCATCTCGTCGATGTGGCCATTGGTCAGTTCGCCGTTGGCTTGCAGGGTGCTCAGCATCTGGCTTTGCGGGAACTGGCGCATTTTCAGCGCGTACTCGATCACCGGGCCGTCGCCGCCCAACTGCGGCACGTCGGCAGTGCCGGTAATCGGCAACACTTCAAGATACAAGTCTTTGGTCAAGCGCTGGTTCAGACGCAGCTCCTCATTGCAGAAGTGGCCGCGTTTTTCCAGGTCGGTGAAATCCAGAAATCCGAAGTTCATCGGTTTCTTCAATTTATAAGCATAAGGACCTGTCAGTACCACCCAGGAAATATGGGTCTCGATAACTTGAAACGCTTCAACCGGATGAGGGTACAAAGCCGGGTTTTGCAGGGCAGCGATCAGGGACTGGCTCACGGGCGATCCTTCAAAGTCTGGGAGAAATCATGGCGGCCATTATGGCTGCTGATGCCAGTCGTGCAAACCGCTGTCCGGCTCATGTTGATCATCAATAAAGTGCGTATAATCCGCCGCCATGACTCGAACCCGATCTCCCCGTTCCCGTAAAAAACCTCCTTCCCGCAGCTTGCGCCCCTGGTTGGGCTGGGCGCTCAAGCTGGGCCTGGTTGGCCTTGTAGTGGTCGCCGGCTTTGCGGTGTACCTCGATGCCGTGGTGCAGGAAAAATTCTCCGGCAAGCGCTGGACGATTCCGGCCAAGGTGTATGCACGCCCGCTGGAACTGTTCTCCGGCCAGAAGCTGAGCAAAGAAGACTTCCTTACCGAGCTCGACGCACTGGGCTATCGCCGCGAACCTGTGAGCAATGGCCCCGGCGCCGCAGCCGTCAGCGGCAACACCGTCGACCTCAATACCCGTGGGTTCCAGTTCTACGAAGGCCTGGAAAAAGCTCAGCCGGTACGCGTGCGTTTCTCCGGCGACTATGTGGCTGAACTGTCCTCGCTCAATGGCTCCAAGCTGCCGGTAGTGCGCCTGGAACCGTTGATGATCGGCGGTATTTATCCGAAAAACCTTGAAGATCGCATCCTGATCAAGCTTGATCAGGTACCGCCTTATTTGCTGGAAACCCTGGTGGCGGTCGAAGACCGCGATTTCTACAGCCACTGGGGCGTCTCGCCGAAGTCGATTGCCCGCGCTGTCTGGGTCAACACCTCTGGCGGCAAGATGACCCAGGGCGGCAGTACGCTCACGCAGCAGTTGGTCAAGAACTTCTACCTGACCAACGAGCGCAGCCTCACCCGCAAACTTACCGAAGCCATGATGGCGATGTTGCTGGAGCTGCATTACAGCAAGCAGGAAATCCTTGAGGCGTACCTTAACGAGGTGTTCGTCGGTCAGGATGGCCAGCGCGCGGTGCACGGTTTCGGATTGGCCAGCCAGTTCTTCTTTGGGCAACCGTTGTCCGAGTTGAAGTTGCATCAGGTCGCGTTGCTGGTGGGGATGGTCAAGGGGCCGTCCTATTACAACCCGCGTCGCAACCCGGAGCGGGCGCTTGAGCGTCGCAACCTGGTCCTCGATGTACTGGAACAGCAGGGCGTCGCCACGGCTGAGCAGGTGGCCGCTGCGAAAAAAATGCCGCTGGGTGTGACCACTCGCGGCAAGTTGGCGGATAGCTCATTCCCCGGCTTTATCGATCTGGTCAAGCGCCAGTTGCGTGAAGACTACCGTGACGAAGACTTGACCGAAGAGGGCTTGCGGATTTTCACCAGCTTCGACCCGATCCTGCAGATGAAGGCCGAGGCGTCGGTCAACGACACCTTCAAGCGTCTGACCGGCCGTAAAGGCTCGGATGAAGTCGAAGCCGCCATGGTGGTGACCAACCCGGAAACCGGTGAAGTCCAGGCCATGATCGGCAGCCGCCAGGCCAGTTTCGCCGGCTTCAACCGGGCACTGGACGCCGTGCGGCCGATTGGCTCGCTGGTCAAGCCGGCGGTCTATCTGAGTGCGTTGGAAAAGCCCAGCAAGTACACGCTGACCAGTTGGCTGTCGGATGACCCGTTGTCGGTCAAGGGCGCGAATGGCCAGGTATGGACGCCCAAGAACTTCGATCGCCGCTCCCACGGTACGGTGTTTCTGTATCAGGGGCTGGCGCATTCCTACAATATTTCGACCTCACGCCTGGGGCTTGAAGTCGGCGTGCCGAATGTGCTGAAAACCATAGCGCGACTGGGGGTGGAACGTGAGTTCCCGGCATTCCCATCCATGCTTCTGGGCGCTGCGGCCATGACCCCGATGGAAGTGGCGACCATGTACCAGACCCTCGCCAACGGTGGTTTCAATACGCCGATGCGCGGGATCCGCAGTGTGCTGACCGCCGAAGGCGAACCGCTCAAGCGCTACCCGTTCCAGATCCAGCAGCGTTTCGATGCGGGTTCTATCTACCTGATCCAGAACGCCATGCAGCGCGTGATGCGTGAGGGTACGGGGCGCTCGGTCTACAGCGTGCTGCCGTCGAACCTGACGCTGGCAGGCAAGACCGGTACCAGTAACGACTCGCGTGACAGTTGGTTTGCAGGGTTCGGCCAGGATGTATTGGCGGTGGTGTGGCTGGGGCGTGACGATAACGGCAAGACACCGTTTACCGGCGCGACCGGCGCGCTGCAGGTGTGGACCAGTTTTATGCGTAAAGCTGACCCGTTGCCGCTCAACATGCCGCAGCCGGACAACATCGTGCAGGCCTGGATTGATCCGCACACGGGCCAAGGCTCGGATGCCAACTGTCCGGGCGCGGTGCAGATGCCGTATATTCGCGGCAGCGAACCACCACCCGGCGCCGCGTGCGGTGGCAGTGCCCCTGCTGATGCGGATTCGGTGATGGATTGGGTCAAGGGCTGGATGAATTAAGCAAAGAGGGTTTCAAGTGAACAAGTTGTGGATTCCAGCCATTACGGCTCTGGCTTTGCTCGGCGGTTGCTCCAGCGTGCAGCGCGGCTCCATCCCGGTGGTGGACTCAAGCACGTCCGTTTCCAATAACGACCGCATTTCGGCCAATGGTGGCTTCCGCCAGACCGTGGTCAAACGGCCTGCCCAAGCTGCAACCCAGGCAATTCCCCAGGATTCCGGCGTGGTGGTGATGGTGCCCGGCAGTGGTGCTGCGACCTCGGCGCCTATCAGTGCCGAGCCATGGACCCCAGGCCCAAGTACGTCCGGGCCGGTGAACTCCACACCGATTCAAACTGCACCGGTCAATCAGGGCACCTACAACATGCCTTCGACGCCGAGCGGTATTCCGTCATCGTCCAATTCCGGCGGGTTGTCGGCTGACGAACAGCTCGATGGCCCGGTGCTGGCGCTGCTGACCACCGCACAACAGCAGCAAGCGGGTGGCGATCTGAACGGCGCCTCGTCGAGCCTTGAACGTGCCCAGCGCGTGGCGCCTCGCGAGCCACAAGTGCTGTATCGCCTGGCCCAGGTGCGCATGGCTCAGGGCGATGCGCCACAGGCGGAACAATTCGCTCGGCGCGGCTTGAGCCTGGCCAATGGCCGACCAGACCTGCAAGCCAGCCTGTGGGCCTTGATCGGTGATGCGCGTGCCGCTCAGGGTGATGCTGCAGGTGCCGCCCAGGCGCGACAAAAAGCCAAGGTCAGCCTCTGATGGATGCGCGTTTTCCCGCGATTGCCGAACAGTTATTGCTGATCGAGCGAGAGCTGCGCGTGCAGGGCTGGTGGGACGAAGAGTCGCCGGGTGCTGAAGCGCTCAGCAGTGTCGAACCCTTTTCCGTCGATACTCTGGACTTCCACCAGTGGCTGCAGTGGATCTTCCTCGCGCGTATGAAGCAGATCCTGGAACAGGACCTGCCCTTGCCGAATGCGTCGGGGATCCTGGAAATGGCCGAGATGGTCTACGCCGACCGGCCGCGGGAGAGCCTCGGCTTGCGTAATGCGCTGAAAAAGTTCGACCAATTGATCGTCGACGCTCGTTAATTGCCTGACTGCCGGGTTTTCCGGCAGTCTTGCGCACATTTCTACCGCTTGACGACATTCAGGCGAGTTTTATCCCTCCTCACAGCCCTTTCTTCTACGTTCACATGCGCTTAGTTGGAAAAAAGCGCAATTATTGCTTGACTTGAAGGGCCTGAAACAGAAGAATCCAAAGTCCGCTGTATCGGGACTGCCAGAAGCAGGCCCGCTCAGCAGATCATGAGGCGCACATCCGCGCCGACCTGTAACACCCGCAACGCGTTACCTCGCGCTGGGTGGGAAAAGCCCGCAACACTTGGGACGATCCCAATACTTGCTCAGTCAGTGCTGACGTAGTCGGCGACCACCGTCGCTCATGCTCTGTTGAGAAGTAAACCTATTAAGACCCGTCGGTTTTTAACGGACGGTATTCTGGCGTTTTAGAGGTGAACAACGTGGAGCTTTTATCTGGCGGTGAGATGCTCGTCCGCTTTTTGCGTGACGAAGGCGTCGACTATATCTACGGGTACCCAGGTGGTGCTCTGCTGCATGTCTACGACGCACTGTTCAAGGAACCGGCTGTTACCCACATCCTGGTTCGCCACGAACAGGCCGCGACCCATATGGCTGACGGTTACGCCCGTGCCACCGGTAAAGCCGGCGTGGTGCTGGTAACGTCCGGCCCAGGCGCAACCAATGCCATTACCGGCATCGCGACTGCGTATATGGATTCCATCCCGATGGTGATCATCTCTGGCCAGGTGCCTAGCACCATGGTCGGCACCGACGCTTTCCAGGAAACCGACATGATCGGTATTTCCCGGCCGATCGTGAAACACAGCTTCATGATCAAGCACGCGTCGGAAATCCCGGAAGTCATGAAAAAGGCGTTCTACCTCGCACAGTCCGGTCGCCCCGGCCCTGTGGTGGTCGATATCCCGAAAGACATGACCAACCCGGCCGAAAAATTCGAATACGTTTTTCCCAAGAAAGCCAAGCTGCGTTCCTACAGTCCGGCCGTCCGTGGGCACTCGGGGCAGATCCGCAAGGCAGCAGAAATGCTCCTGGCGGCCAAGCGCCCCGTGTTGTACTCCGGCGGTGGCGTGATTCTGGGCGGCGGTTCCGCGCCACTGACCGAGCTGGCCAAGCTGCTCAACCTGCCGGTGACCAACACCCTGATGGGCCTCGGCGCATTCCCGGGTACGGACCGCCAGTTCGTCGGTATGCTCGGCATGCACGGCAGCTACACCGCCAACCTGACCATGCACCACGCTGACGTGATCCTGGCCGTGGGCGCGCGGTTCGATGACCGTGTGATCAACGGTGCGAGCAAATTCTGCCCGAATGCCAAGATCATCCATATCGACATCGACCCGGCGTCCATCTCCAAGACCATCAAGGCCGATGTGCCGATTGTTGGGCCGGTGGAAAGCGTGCTGACCGAGATGGTTGCCGCGCTCAAGGACATTGGCGAGGCGCCGAACAAGGAATCCGTTGCCAGCTGGTGGAAGCAGATTGACGAATGGCGCGGTGATCGCGGCCTGTTCCCTTATGACAAGGGTGACGGCAGCATCATCAAGCCACAAACCGTGATCGAAACCCTGTGCGAAGTGACCAAGGGCGACGCCTTTGTGACCTCCGACGTGGGCCAGCACCAGATGTTCGCGGCGCAGTACTACAAGTTCGACAAGCCTAACCGCTGGATCAACTCCGGTGGCCTGGGCACGATGGGCTTTGGTTTCCCTGCGGCCATGGGTGTGAAACTGAGCTTCCCGGATGCCGACGTTGCCTGCGTCACCGGTGAAGGCAGCATCCAGATGAACATCCAGGAACTGTCGACGTGCCTGCAATACGGCCTTCCAGTGAAGATCGTCTGCTTGAACAACGGCGTGCTCGGCATGGTTCGTCAATGGCAGGACATGAGCTACGGTAGCCGTCACTCCCATTCCTACATGGAATCGTTGCCGGATTTCATCAAGTTGGTTGAAGCCTATGGCCACGTCGGCATTCGCATCACTGATTTGAAAGATCTGAAGCCGAAGATGGAAGAAGCGTTTGCCATGAAGGACCGTCTGGTGTTCATCGATATTCAGGTCGATACCAGCGAGCACGTCTATCCGATGCAAATCAAAGACGGCTCTATGCGCGACATGTGGCTGAACAAGACGGAGCGTACTTAATCATGCGGCATATTATCTCCCTGCTTCTGGAGAACGAACCCGGCGCCTTGTCCCGTGTTGTCGGCCTGTTTTCGCAACGCAACTACAACATTGAAAGCCTGACCGTGGCCCCGACCGAAGACCCGACCCTGTCGCGCCTGACGTTGACCACCGTAGGCCACGATGAGGTGATCGAGCAGATCACCAAGAACCTCAACAAGCTGATCGAAGTGGTCAAGCTGGTCGACCTGTCGGAAAGCGCCCACATCGAGCGCGAACTGATGCTGGTCAAGGTCAAGGCCACAGGCGCCCAGCGTGCCGAGATCAAGCGCACTACCGATATTTATCGCGGGCAGATCGTCGATGTGAGCGCCAGCGTTTATACCGTTCAACTGACCGGTACAAGCGACAAGCTGGACAGCTTCATCCAGTCGATCGGGACGGCCTCGATTCTGGAAACCGTACGCAGTGGTGTCACCGGGATTGCCCGTGGCGACAAAGTACTCAGCATCTAACCCAAATTAGCGAATGGCCTTACGGCCTGGATATATAGAGGAACCTCATGAAAGTTTATTACGATAAAGATTGTGACCTGTCGATCATCCAGGGCAAGAAAGTCGCCATCATCGGCTACGGTTCCCAGGGCCACGCTCAAGCGTGCAACCTGAAAGACTCCGGCGTTGACGTGACCGTTGGCCTGCGTAAAGGCTCGCCCACTGTCGCCAAGGCTGAAGCCCATGGCCTGAAAGTGACTGACGTTGCTTCTGCTGTCGCGGCTGCCGACCTGGTCATGATCCTGACCCCGGACGAGTTCCAGTCCTCGCTGTACAAGAACGAAATCGAGCCGAACATCAAGAAGGGCGCTACCCTGGCCTTCTCCCACGGCTTCGCGATTCACTACAACCAGGTTGTGCCGCGCGCTGACCTCGACGTGATCATGATCGCGCCGAAAGCACCGGGCCACACAGTGCGTTCCGAGTTCGTCAAAGGCGGCGGTATCCCTGACCTGATCGCGATCTACCAGGACGCGTCGGGCAACGCCAAGAACGTAGCCCTGTCCTACGCTGCTGGCGTGGGTGGCGGTCGTACCGGCATCATCGAAACCACGTTCAAGGACGAGACCGAAACCGACCTGTTCGGCGAGCAAGCCGTTCTGTGCGGCGGTACCGTTGAGCTGGTAAAAGCTGGTTTCGAAACCCTGGTTGAAGCTGGCTACGCGCCGGAAATGGCCTACTTCGAATGCCTGCATGAACTCAAGCTGATCGTTGACCTCATGTATGAAGGCGGTATCGCCAACATGAACTACTCGATCTCCAACAACGCCGAGTACGGCGAGTACGTGACCGGCCCTGAAGTGATCAACGCCGAGTCCCGTCAGGCCATGCGCAACGCCCTGAAACGTATTCAGGACGGCGAATACGCCAAAATGTTCATCAGCGAAGGCGCTACCGGCTACCCTTCGATGACCGCCAAGCGTCGTAACAACGCCGCTCACGGTATCGAAGTCATCGGCGAGCAACTGCGCTCCATGATGCCGTGGATCGGTGCCAACAAGATCGTCGACAAAGCCAAGAACTAAGTCGTACGCATCAAGGGAAAACGCGGCTTAGGCCGCGTTTTTTCGTTTGAGGGGTTGGTTCTGGTATAAAGCTGCATCGTTTGCGGGCGAACACTCGCCGCAAGTATCTGTCGAATTTTTTTCACACCGTTGCAAGGTAAAGTCCATGAGCGAACGTCCCGAAGAGCCAAATCAGGCTTCCGACGCCGAAAGCATGCTGCCGATCGATGAACATGTCGAAGAAGGGCATGACGCCGAAGGCCGCAAGGTCCGGCATCGTGGCATCTATCTGCTGCCCAACCTGTTTACCACGGCAAACCTGTTTGCCGGCTTCTATTCCATCATCAACTCCATGAGTGCCCAGAGTGCGCTGGCGGCAGGTGATGCGGCGAGTGCCAGCAAATACTTCGGTTTTGCTGCTATCGCCATTTTCGTGGCCATGGTGCTCGACGGCCTGGATGGGCGCGTGGCGCGTATGACCAATACTCAAAGCGCTTTCGGCGCCGAGTACGACTCGCTGTCGGACATGGTCGCCTTCGGTGTTGCCCCCGCATTGCTGGCATTTGCCTGGGCATTGGGTGACATGGGCAAGGTTGGCTGGATGGTTGCCTTTATCTATGTCGCAGGTGCCGCGTTGCGACTGGCACGTTTCAATACGCAGGTGGGCACTGCCGACAAGCGTTACTTCATCGGGCTTGCCAGCCCGGCAGCAGCTGGCGTCGTTGCAGGTATCGTCTGGGCGTTCAGTGATTACGGCATCCAGGGGTCGAAGATGTCGTTCCTGGTAGCGTTGATGGTTGCAGCGGCCGGGATGCTGATGGTCAGCAATATCAAGTACAACAGCTTCAAGGAACTGGATCTCAAAGGCCGCGTGCCTTTCGTGGCGATCCTTGTGGTAGTGCTGGTGTTCGCAGTGGTGTTCAGCGATCCGCCGCGGATTCTGCTGCTGGCGTTCCTGGTTTACGCCGCTTCTGGTCCGATTCAGTATTTGCTGCGTCTGCGCCGGGACAAAACATTGCCTTAATGTAATTTCCCCCATACTCCGCAGTCTATTGGTGCATCAGTTCTCCAATGCTGCGGAGTTGCCATGTTAATCAAACTACCCAAAGCGTCCGATTGTCACGAATCGGATGTCACGCCTGAATCCCTCTATTTGTCTCGTCGCAGCTTGCTCGGCGGTGCGCTGGCCGGCATTGCCGCCAGTAGCTTGCCGCGTTGGGCCAGTGCGCAAGATGCAGCGCGTTATGCCGATGTCGAAGCGGGCAGGGCGCCCAACTGGTTTGCCGAGAAGCTTGCTGGTACGAAGTGGCAGGCGGTGACGGTCAAAGACGAGGCGATCACGCCGTTCAAGGACGCAACCCACTACAACAATTTCTATGAGTTCGGTACCGACAAGGGCGACCCGGCGGCGAATGCAGGTTCGCTCAAGACCGAGCCGTGGAGTGTTGTGATTGATGGTGAGGTAGCCAAGCCTGGGCGTTATGCCTTGGAAGACTTCATGAAGCCTTATGAGCTGGAAGAGCGGATCTATCGACTGCGCTGTGTTGAAGCCTGGTCGATGGTGATTCCGTGGATCGGTTTCCCGATCTCGGCCTTGCTCAAGCAGGTTGAACCTACCTCTAAAGCGAAGTACATCCGTTTCGAAACCCTCCAGGATCCGAAGAGCATGCCAGGGCAGCGCTCCAGTTTCGGTTTGATCGACTGGCCTTATGTAGAAGGACTGCGGCTGGATGAGGCGATGAACCCGCTGGCGATCCTCGCCGTGGGCATGTATGGACGCGAGCTGCCTAACCAGAATGGTGCGCCGTTGCGCTTGGTGGTGCCGTGGAAGTACGGCTTCAAAAGTGTCAAATCCATCGTGCGGATTAGTCTTGTCAGCGAGCAGCCGAAAACCACCTGGCAAAGCATTGCGGCAGATGAGTATGGGTTCTATGCAAACGTGAACCCCACGGTCGATCATCCACGATGGACTCAGGCGCGGGAGCGACGTCTACCCAGCGGCCTGTTCAGTCCGAACGTGCGCGATACGCAGATGTTCAATGGCTACTCGGAAGAGGTCGCCTCTCTATATACAGGCCTCGACCTGCGGAAGAACTACTGATGCGTTTTCCAATCTGGCGCATTGGGGTCTTTATCGCTGCGGCGGTTTGGCCTTTGCTCTGGCTATATGAGGCTTGGAGTTTTGCCCTGGGGCCTGATCCGGGCAAAGTGCTGGTCGATCGCCTGGGGCTGGGTACTTTGATCCTGCTGCTGATCACGCTTGGGATGACGCCGCTGCAGAAGTTGAGCGGTTGGGCGGGGTGGATAGCGGTACGGCGGCAACTGGGGTTGTGGTGCTTTGCCTATGTGGTGTTGCATTTGGCGGCATATTGCGTGTTCGTCCTTGGGCTCGATTGGTCCCAGCTCGGCGTAGAGCTGCGCAAGCGGCCTTACATAATTGTGGGGGCGTTGGGGTTTCTTGCTTTATTGGTGCTGGCCGTCACATCCAATCGCTACAGCCAGCGACGGCTGGGTAGTCGTTGGAAGAAGTTGCATCGCTTGGTCTATGTGATTCTGGGGTTGGGCTTGCTGCACATGCTCTGGATAGTTCGGGCAGATCTGAAAGAGTGGGCTGTCTATGCTTCCATTGGTGCGCTGCTGCTGCTGTTGCGGGTGCCGCCGGTGATGCGCCGAATCCCTCGCCTTATTGCTAAAAAAACGCCTTCTGCAACAAAAGTGTAATTAACCCTTGACGGCAGATTCTGGGAGCCTATAATTCGCCCCACTTCCGGCGCAGTCGAAACGGAAAACTCCTTGGTAAACAATGAGTTACGCAGTTCTCGACAGCAAGTTGCTTCAGTTCATCGAAGCCAAAAGGAAGTTGAAAAAGAGGTGTTGACAGCAGCGTGTAACGCTGTAGAATTCGCCTCCCGCTTCGGAGAGATCCTAAGCGCAAGTGGTTGAAGTTGTTGAAGAATTCTTCGAAAGCTTCTGAAAATAATCACTTGACAGCAAATGAGGCTGCTGTAGAATGCGCGCCTCGGTTGAGACGAAAGATCTTAACCAACCGCTCTTTAACAACTGAATCAAGCAATTCGTGTGGGT